>CAVOTL010000006.1:0-17594 GCA_963699345.1 uncultured Acidimicrobiaceae bacterium
CAGTTCAGCGTAAGACCACGCCTCATCCTTGACGGATCAATAAGGGCTGATCTTGGACACGGTAACGCCTGATCCTTGTCGTGGTAACGGCTGAGCCCACCGACGCCGGCATCGCGGTCTTGAACGGTGATGGCTTGCATGACAGCTCCATTCGCTGGCGGAATGGTCGAATTGTGCTCGGTAGGTTTATGGGCACTTCGGATCTGAGCGGGGTCTCGTAGTCGGATCCGCGGGCGCGTAGCGGGGGTCCACCAGTCTTTGGTTGTTCGAAGACCGAAGATGGAGGACCCCCGTGGAGACTGACCCTACGCGCGCGCTGGTGTGGATGATCGGACTTCCCGACATCACGTTCCTTGGCGTCGAGGACGGACCGGGTGGGATCGGCAAGATTCACGTCGAGACCGTCGCTCGATCGATGGGCTGTCCGTCGTGCGGCGTGCCCGCCCAGGTGAAGGATCGACCCCGAGTCGAGCTCGTCGACCTGCCGCTCCAGGGACGGCCTGCCCGGCTGGTGTGGCGCAAGCGCCGGTGGATGTGCCCGGACGAGGACTGCGCCACGGGGAGCTGGACCGAGGAGGACGATCGGATCGCCGGTCCCCGACAGCTCCTCACCTCCCGGTCCGCCCGGTGGGCGACCCGCCAGGTCGGCAAGCACGCCAGGAGCGTGAACGAGGTGGCCGGCGAGTTCGGGTGCGACTGGCACACGGTGAACCGGACGGTCATAGACTACGGGGAGGCGTTGCTCGAGGCCGACGTCGACCGCATCGGTGAGGTCACGGCCCTCGGCCTCGACGAGGTGCTCATGGTCCGGATCGGACCGTTCCACCACCGACACTTCTCGACCCAGCTGGTCGACGTCCGGGCCGGACAGCTGCTTGACGTCGTCCCTGGTCGTGGCAGTCCCGAGCCCATGGGCTGGCTGGCCGAACGAGGTCGGGACTTCCGGGACCGCATCGAGTTCGGCACCCTCGACCTGTCCGGCCCCTACCGCCACGTGTTCGAGGTCATGGTGCCGAACGCCACCCTGGTGGCCGACCCCTTCCACGTCACCAAGCTCGCCAACACCAAGCTCGACGAGTGCCGGCGTCGGGTGCAGAACGAGACGCTCGGCCACCGGGGACGGAAGTCCGATCCCCTCTACCGGTGCCGGCGCCTGTTGACCAAGGCGAAGGAGCGGCTCGATGACTCGGGCACGGAGAAGCTGACCGGACTGCTCCGCGCCGGCGATCTGAACGGTGACGTCGCCACCTGCTGGGCGGCGAAGGAGGCGGTCCGCGAGTCCTACGCTCACGCCGATGCCGAGGTCGCCCTCGAGTGGGTGACCCAGCTCGGCCACGACCTCCAGGACGCCGACTACCCGATCGAGGCCCGCTCGCTCGGCCGGACGCTCATCCGCTGGCGGCACCAGATCGCCGCCTGGCATCTCGCCCACGTCAGCAACGGACCGACCGAGGCGGTCAACAACCTCATCAAGCGCGTGAAGCGCGCCGCCTTCGGCTTCACGTCCTTCCGGAACTACCGGATCCGCTCACTGCTCTACGCCGGCAAGCCCAACTGGGACCTGCTCGACACGGTCACACCCCGCTGAATTCCGAAGAGCCCCATTACGCCACTCGACCGCCCCGGGAACCCTGGAGGGTCCTGACAGTGAAGGAAGGGTTCACGTCTGATCCACGCTCCCAGCCGGCCGCCGTTGACGACACCCGGGTCGTCTGTCGAGCTCACCTCGCGACATGCAACCCCTCTGATGGTTTATGAGATCGTGATGGTGAGGGTGGCTTCAGCCGTCTGTCTCTTTGGCGGTTTTCCGGACTTGGCGTCGGTTGCTTCGACCGTGAAGGTGTAGGTGCCCGAAGCGGTGGCTTTACCTGATATCACCCCGGTGCTCTTGAGGGTGAGTCCTGGGGGCAGGGTGCCGGATCCCCGCACGAGAGTCCACTTGTAGGGAGGTAGTCCCGCGCCGGCAGTCAGTTGGGTGGAGTACTTGACTTTTGTTGCCTTGGTCCAAATGACGCCAGTTGGCAATGAGGTATTGGTGACCGCGAACGGACCGACATTGATCGTGAATATCTGGATTGCGGGCGCCCAGAGGCCGCTGGTAGCGACGATGGTGATCGTGTAGCTGCCCGCCGCAGATGAAGGTGTCGTGCCAGCCAGGTTCGCCGTACCGTTCCCGTTGTCGTTGAAGGTCAGGCCGTCAGGCAGGGTGCCGACCTCGCTCAGCGTCGGTGTCGGGTCGCCATCGACATCCACCGTGAAACTGCAGGCCGTGCCCGAGATGCACGTGGTGCTGTTCGGGCTGACGATTCTGGGGGCGACCCCGTCGGTGTCGTAGAAGTAGTCGTCCACCGGGATGGCGCGTGACGCCAAGCCTCCGGTGGCGACAGTGATATCCACCGATTCAGCCACCGCTGCGGCTGGTGCTGTCGCTTCGAGCTCGGTCGAGCTCACGACAGTCGTCGCTGCGGCTTGGCCTCCGAAGGACACCACGCTGTCGGAGCCGAAGTTGGTTCCCGAAACCTCCACCGTGGTGCCGCCAGCGACCGGTCCTTGCGCCGGAGATACTCCGGTGACCGATGGCAACCCACGTAATGTGGCCGTCTCGACCAAGCCACCACTTCCCACGCTTCCGGCCGCGGCGCAGAAACCGTCAGCGCCGCAGGCTACGCCAGCAAGAGTCGATGACACTGACGAGTCGTCGGCAGTGTTGCGCACGCGGTCTCCGACAAGGTGCTCCCTCGAGGACCCCGTTGGCTGGGGCAGAGGAGCATCTTCGGCCGACCAGGTTCCGTCAGATTGGGTGAGAATCATTCCACCCTCGTTGCCCCCAGGGTCCCAGCTGGCCCCCGTGGCAACGCATGCGCCGACAGCCGGGCAGTACACGCCGTTGATCTCGCCGACCGAACCGCCATCCGGAGGCTCCGGGGCCACCGTGGTACTCCACGACCCCGACGCCAGTTGCAGCAGTACCGGATCATCCCCGACGAACCCCCCAGCCAGGCACGACCCCAGCTCGGGGCAATCCACGGCGTTCAGTTCCTCAACTTCGCCCTGGAGACCCACGGGCGGCGGCGCCACAGATTCATTCCAGATCCCCGACGCCAGCGTGATGATGAGGCCGTCGAAGGCCTGCCCGTCTTGGGCGAACTGATACGAGCCCACCGCCACACAGTCACCGTCGTCGGGGCACGATACCCCGGTCAGGGAAAGGTACGTGCCAGGGGCATAGTTGGAGGGTTCGGCGATGGTCTGCATCTGCCACGTCCCCGACTCCAAGGTGTAGATGACTCCGTACTGTTGGTTATCCGTGAAGTCGGAGTACCCTCCGACGCCTACGCACGTCACTGCATCGCTGCACGATACCGAATAGATGTTCACAAGCCCGGAGTAGGGACCATCTGGTACCGGGGCTGCGGTTGCCGTCCAGATGCCTCCCGCCAGTTGCTCCAGCAGTCCGGTTTGATAGTCGGAGTCGGCGCTCGCATCGGAGGCACTGTAGACACCGACCGCAGCACACGAGCCGTCGGCCGCACAGGACACCGACTGCACGAGGGCATAGTTGTCGGTGTCGGCATCAGGTGGCAGGGGAAGCACCGACGGCGTCCAGGACCCACCTGAATACGTCTCCACGAACGGAAACTTCGGAAGGTAACCATCGGCGTCGTTTCCATCGCTGACCCATCCGGCCGCCACACAAAACGACGAGGACGAACAGGACGTCGAATTGAGCATCATGGACTGTGCCGTACCACCATCCGGAAGAGGGGCCGTTGGGAGAGGCGCCTGGCCAGGAGTCCAAGGTTCCTGGGCCGCAGCCGCCACCGACGGAGCGACAACCGTGCTCGCGACTCCCCCAAAGACAAACAACAACGCACACACCGCGCCCAGCACGCGTGCACCTGCCTTCGACATGACTGAACTCGAACTCAGCACTGGGTGTCCAGGCATCTCGAACCCGCTCCTTCAGCGCCCCCAAGATTGCCGAGGTGCATACCAAGTGAGTCTCCCACGAAAGTGGTCCCTTTGGGAACACAAAAGTGTGGCAATAGAACGTCGTAACCAGTCGGTCCTGCGCGGCCTCCTGATAGGGCGGGAACTTGAAAGCGAGTGCCACGAACTAGGCGTTAAAGGTCGACGGACATCCCGGAGCATTGGAATGTCCCGATGATGTCGTGGGCATCCTCAGACCACCTCGGCGACCGTGCTCCCGACACCGCTCGCTCGCTGTCGACCTCCGGACGGCGGGCCGTCCACACCGACCGAGCGGAGGTCGCAAGGGCTTGACGGCACGGGGTAACCGGCCTCGTGACCACACCGTGAGTCCAACGCCCGGCCAGGGGGCGGGATCGAGACCCGCACGGCCCACCGGACGGCGGGCGGTCAAGGGGAATAGGTGCTGTACAACGTGACATAGATACCGAGCAGGGCCATGACCAGTGCCGCAGCGCCCACTGCCGACCACGCAAGGAACCGTGGCAAACGCGCGATGATCGCGGCTATGGGAACAAGAATCGGGAAGGCCGGAAGCATGTAACGCGGGATGGCACTGAACGTGTTGCGGGTACCGGCCGCCAACACGAATACCAGGACCGCATATGCCCAGTATCGTCTCGGAATCGGTTGCCACCAGCCGGCCACGATGAGAGCCACGACAGCGATCAGCATGATGCCGTCCAGGGTGGCCGCCGGCCGCTGCCCCGGATGTACGAGGTAGTGGATCGCCCGCGTCGCACTGCTCGCACCCCCGTCGAAGTAGGAGTGCCATCCCCGCCGTTCCGTAACGAACCAGGCAGTCGTATTTCCAGTCAAGATCGCCAGGTACGTCATCCAACCGAACAGTGCAACGGCTCCGGCGAGAGCCACCCCTAGCGCCCGGACTTGGCGATTGGAAATCCCGACCCCGATGCAGACGACAACGAGTACCACACCGGTGGGTCGGGTGAGGCACGCAAGTGCGACGCAGCTACCAGCAAGCCACCATTGCTCACGCGTCAGGGCGAGCAGTGCCCACGCGGAGAGGAAGGTGAACAGGGCTTCCGTGTAGGTGATCGACAGAACCACCGCGAGGGGGTAGACGGCCCAGAGGGCGGACGTGAAGAGCGCGACCCTCGCCGTTGACCACTCGGAGACAGTGATGACGATCAGGACCGCGGCCCCCGTCCCCGCTACGAGGTTGATCAACACCGCGCCGGCGGTGATCGGTATACCGATGAGATGCAGCAGGCCGATGGCTGACGGATAGAGGGGAAAGAACCCGAGCGGCGATGGTGACAGGGTGTTGTGAAGGTTCGGAGCCAGCGTGTGCGGATACCAATGGGTGGCGATCTGACGGTAATAACCCCCATCGAAGACCGAGAGGGTGGCGCTGAACGACTTGCCCTTGTGATGCGCTCCCACTGCCAGCGCCGCGAAGCAGAGCAGCCGGGTGAGGAGAAAGATGGCGGCCGCCCAAGCCGCAAGCGGCAGAAGCGACCTCCGCGACGGGTGATCGTCCTGAATCGGGGAGTCCGGTTCCTCGGATTTGGCAGTGTCCACTGCGTTCGATGTCAACGAGCAATCCTTTGGTCTGAACCGTTCAGCCTGCCTGCGAGGCCGGCGAGTTCGCCACGACCATGGGCACGCCTCAACGGTCCGGCCACACGCTATTGCATCGCCACCTGAGTCGGGCTGATCCGCCACCCGGTTCGACTTCGGCATCGGGATCAGCCGGCCTCGACACGGTCACCTCCAGGGTGGTGACACCACCACCCCACAACGCGCCGGTGGAACTGATCAGCGACGCGGACGGGGACGCCGTCCAGGGGCCGCACCTGCCGGATCGTCGGGCCAGTGGTGGCGCGGATAGCGCGTCGCCATCTCCCGGCGGACCACCGCCCAGCTCCCGTTCCAGAACCCCGGGAGGTCGCCGGTGATCTGGATCGGCCGTCCGGCGGGCGAGAGCACCTCGACCGTGACCGGGATCCGACCCTTCGCGATGGTGGGGTGAACAGAGGTGCCGTACAGGTCCTGGGCGCGCACCGCGATCCGGGGACGCTCCCCGTCGTAGGTGACCGGGACGCTCTTGCCGCTGGCCAGGAGGACCGTCTTCGGCACGAGTCGGTCGAGGTCCGCGACCAGGCCACCGAGGCGCGAGCGGATGACGCCGGCCATGTCGATGCGCTCGAGGTCCGCTCGCCCGGTCGCCCGTCCGAGTAGCGGGACGAGCCACGCGTCGACGTCGGCCACGAGCGCATCGTCGGAGCAGGCCGGCCACGCCTCACCGAATGCGGCGCGTGCCCACCCGGCGCGTGCCTGGAGGACCCGCGCAGCGCTCGACCACCCGAGGGGCGCCAGGCCGGCCGAAACCGCGTGGGCGACGAGCACCGCGGTGGTCTCCGGCCCTGGCGGTGCGGCGGTTCGCACGGCACCGAGGACGAGCGCGTCGAGGGCGCGTTCGGTCGTCGCCCGCAGATCGTCGATCCCGTCGTCCCACGCAACCCGGACATGGGTGGCGATCGCTGCCCCACCGATCGATTCGACGTCCTCCCGGTCGAGCGCGGCGGCGAGACGGATCCGGCCTTCGGCATGGGCGACACGGTCGGCTCCCTCGATCTCGGCCGCTACGAGCCACCCGACACCGGTCAGGGGATCGTGCTCGGGGAGCGTCGCTCCGGCGCCGTGGCGCAAGCGGTAGCGGGCACCGCCGCGCGACTGCGCGATCCGGTCGGGGTAGGCGAGAGCGAGCAGAGGACCGGGATCGACCGCCACACTGCTCCCCGCCGACAACCTGGCCCGTCGGAGCAGCTCCTCGGCTCGGCGACGCACCGTGGCGACGGCGCTCCCGTCGAGCGCGAGCGCACCCGGCCCGTCGCCGGTGAGCGCGGCGAGGCGCTCCGCGGCGTCCACGCTCACGGGGGAGTTCCCCCCACCGCGCCGGGCGATGTCCCGTTCCGAGAGCATCGCCGCGAGGAGCGAGGCGGCTCGGCGGCCGCCGGCCGGTGCCTCGATCAGCATCCGGGCGAGTCTCGGGTGAAGGGGGAGCTCGAGCATCCGACGCCCGAGATCCGTCGGGCGCCCGTCGGCGAGTGCGCCGAGCTCGGCCAGGAGGGAGGCCGCCACCGCGAGCGCTCCCGGCGGCGGCGGGTCGAGCCACCGGAGCGCCTTGGCGGGCGCGCCCCAGGCGGCGAGTTCGAGGGCCAGGGGCGCGAGGTCCGCACCCGCGATCTCGGGATCGGGCCACGCCCGCCGTCCCAGATGCTCGGACTCGGACCACAGCCGGTAGGCGACGCCGGGCGCGGTGCGACCGGCGCGGCCGGCGCGCTGGTCGGCCGACGCCCGGGATGTCGTGATCGTGCGCACCCGGCTGAGGCCGCTCGCCGGGTCGAACGCGGGTCGCCGGGCCAGACCACTGTCGATCACCACGGTGACGCCCTCCACGGTCACACTCGACTCCGCGATATCGGTCGCCACGACGATCCGACGACGCGCACCCGAGCGCAACGCCTGATCCTGCCCCGCAGCCGACAGCGTGCCGTGGAGCGGGAGAACGTCGATGCCGGCGAGACCGGTGAGGGCTTGGACGACGGCTCGGATCTCCCGGATCCCGGGAAGGAAGACCAGGACATCCCCTGGGTCACGTTCGAGGGCACGATGCACCGTTGCGACGACGCTGGGCTCCAACCGGGCGTCGGGGCGCCGCGGCATCCACCGCAGGTCGATCGGGAACGACCGGCCGCGGCTCGACACCACTGGCGCACCTCCGAGGAGGAGCGAGACCGCCGCCGAGTCGAGCGTCGCCGACATGACGAGGACCCGGAGCTCCGGTCGGAGGCTGTCGCGGACGTCGAGGGTGAGGGCCAGCCCGAGATCGGCCTGGAGGTGGCGCTCGTGGAACTCATCGAAGATGACGACGGCGACGCCGTCGAGCGTGGGGTCTCGCTGCAGGCGTCGGGTGAGGATGCCGTCGGTGACCACCTCGATCCGGGTGGCCTTCGAGACCCGGCGTTCGTCACACGTCGAGAGCCCGATGGTCTCCCCGACACGCTCGCCGAGAAGAGCCGCCATCCGCGCCGCAGCGGCGCGGGCCGCCACCCGGCGAGGCTCGAGGAGGAGCATCCGACCGTCGTCCATCCATGGCTCGCTCAACAGCCGGAGGGGTACAACCGTCGTCTTTCCTGCGCCCGGTTCAGCCTGGAGGACCGCGGCGCCGTCCCCGGCGAGCGCGTGGCGGAGCTCGTCGATGACGTCTTCGACCGGAAGGCCGGTCAGAGCTGGGTGGGGGAAGTCGGCCACAGACCAGAGTACGGCAGCGGGAAGTGACTGACGTTCGCTCCATCCTCCAGGAAGAACTCCTGCTGGACGCGGACGCGGGCGGTTGCGAGCCGGCAAGACGAAACGAATTCGATGTCATCCCCTCGGCGGCTGACCAGATGAAAAAGAAGGCACGCCGGTGCCACCGGTTCGCGTCACCGAACACCATTCCTTGCCGATCTCCCGGGGTGGTCCGCGGTTCGACCTGGGACTGTGATCGGTCTCCGCATCAGAGGTCTTGACTCGGCCAACCTGCGTCGTCATACTCGGGTCGACAGCGGACATTTGCCGGGTGGGGACCGGAGTGACTGAGCATTTTCGTAGCCATTGATCCGCTGTTTCTCTTTGTTCTGGTTGGGACCATTGATCGGTCTCTCATCACCAGCTGACGGCCGGGACCACCGACAACGGGACAACAACCATGATCACCAGGTCGCGTCGGGCGGTTCTGGCGGTGCATTCGACATCCAGGGGGATTCATCCATGACGTTCCATCGTGTGGGGCGGTATTCGGCAATCATCATGGCCTTGACCGTCCTCTGTGGGTTGACGATCTCGACCGTGGCCACGTCGAGGGCCGGCGCGGTGAACGGGTTCACGAGCGGCGGCGAATCACCTGTTGCGATCGTGGCCACAGATGGTGGTGGCTTCGACGTCGTAGGGAACGAAGGGGAAGTGGCCACCTACGGTGACGCCGTCTATTACGGCGGAGTGAACTACGCCGATCCCCCGTCCCCGATTTCAGCCATCGCCACCACTGCACCGGACCAGTTGACGACCAGCAATCCCAAGGGATACTGGTTGGCCGGTACGGACGGAGATGTGTTCAATCAAGGGGGTGCGGTCTCGTACGGCTCTCTGGTCTCCCTCAAGGTCACCCCGGCCAAACCGATCGTGGGGATCGCCGGCACCCCGGATGCGAAGGGCTACTGGCTGGTCGGTGCAGACGGGGGCATCTTCGCCTTCGGGGATGCCGCATATCACGGGTCCATGGGCGGTCAGACCCTGGCCAAGCCGATCGTCGGGATGGCGGCCACGCCCGACGGCCACGGCTACTGGCTGGTCGGTGCGGACGGGGGCATCTTCGCCTTCGGGGATGCCACGTTCTACGGGTCCATGGGCGGTCAGACCCTTACCAAGCCGATCGTCGGGATGGCGGCCACGCCCGATGGGAAGGGCTACTGGCTGGTCGGTGCGGACGGGGGCATCTTCGCCTTCGGGGATGCCACGTTCTACGGGTCCATGGGCGGTCAGACCCTGGCCAAGCCGATCGTCGGGATGGCGGCCACGCCCGACGGGAAGGGCTACTGGATGGTCGGTGCGGACGGGGGCATCTTCGCCTTCGGTGATGCCAGCTTCGACCCGTACCGAGGAAGAGTCCTCTCCAATACGGAACAGACCACGGCCGGAATCTCCATCTCGCGGGACTGCGGTTGGAGCCGTCAGCTGCCCTCCGGGCCAGATCTCTGGCTGTTCTGCGATACGGCGGAGCTTCATGGGACCTGGGACCTGATACCTGGTGCCGTCACCCTAGGAGATACCTATGCGACGGATACCACTCCGAATCCCGGATCCAGCCCGACGTCGCTCGTGGACGGAACGAACGGCTCGGGCTCGTTGGTCAACTTCCTCCCCCCGCTGTCGATCCCACCTGCACGGGCGGAACTCCCGAAGCCTGGCCGTCCGGCATGGCGGATGTTCCGAACTCGCCGGACGTGGTCATCTCGTACGCGGAGCCGTGCGTCAACACCAGTGGCGTCGTCGTGTCGGGTGGTTGGGGCGTCATCGTGTACAACTCCAGCACGAAGACCTTCTCCTCCAGTACGTGCGCCCCGCTGTGGCACGTGACGACCGGCAGTTCAGACCCCGTTGCGTGGTTGAACCTGAACTCTCCGGTCTACGACGCCTCGGGCAACCTGTACTTCTTCGCAGCCAACTCCAACGGCTCGGTCGACGGAATAACCGGTAGTGGAAACGGCATGTACCTGGCTGAAGTCCCCGCCGGATCGTCGGTCACCTCCGCTGCGAGCTTCCGCTGGTGGGACGGAACTGCCACGACGAACTCGTGGACCACGTCGGCCCCGGCTGCGCAGCCGCTCCCGGGGACGGTCGGGCTCGCCATCGAGCAGCTCTCGATCGACAACTTCCAGGCGAAGATCGGAACAGCCGGCGCGGGTCCGTACGTAGGTGTCGTCTCGACCTTCATCGATGGCCCGTACTCGGTTCTCCGGTCCACCGACCTGATCCACTGGACGACTGACTATTCCTCGACCCTCACAGGGTGCGAGGACCCGGGCGACCCGAATCCTCCAGCCCTGTGTCGCCAGCCTGTCGTCCATCCCGAGTACAGCACCAGCAGCCAATTGGCTCTCTCGTGGTTCTCCGTCAACGACAACCACATCCGCATGACGTTCGTGCCCTACTGACCGGTCCTCGTATGTTCCGACGTGCGGTGCGAAGGACCGCCCTAGGAGTCACCCTCCCGTAATCGGGCGGCAGCGGGACCTTGTCCCTGCGGAACGTGCCTCGACCCATGGGACGCGGCACGTTCCTCGAGGTGGGGCACGGTGGCGAGCAAGGTGAAGCCCGGCACCGTGGAGTGAGAGGTGGACACCTCGGGTCGCGGCGCGGTCGTCGGGGATGCTGACCACCCGACCAGGGGGCCGATCAGATCGACGACCTCGAGGATCGAATCGGACTCCGGCACAGCTGATCGCCACGTCCACCCCACGGCTTCCATCTGGACTGCGGGGCCGCACCGCCGCTCCCTCGTCAACGCAGGCGATGGCGGTGATGGATCGGGCCGTAGGCTCGGTGCAGCAAGACCGGTTGGCCGCGATGATGGGAGAGGTGCCATGGACGTCCTGCTCGTGATCGCTGCCGCCGCCGTCCCCGACCGGCTGTCCGCCCGGGCGCGCCGGCGGGTGGACGTCGGGCCCGGTCCCCTGCCCCCCGAGATCATCGCCGACCTGCGCGCCCACATCCCACGCTCGGTCGGCCTGGTGGCGCCGGACGACGACGAGGGCCGGGGCTGGCTGGTCGGGGTGGCCCACCAACTCCACCAGGCCGGTCTGCCCGTCGAGGTGCTGAGCGACGTACCCGTGGACGTCGATCCGGCCATCGAGGTCACGCCGATCCACGACCCGGGCCCGGCGATCGAGTCGGCCGACTCCCTGTTGGACCTCGTCGGCAACACCCCCCTCGTCCGGCTCGACCGGATCGGGCGCGACGTTCCCGGCCAGCTGCTGGCCAAGTTGGAGTTCCTCAATCCGGGGGGCAGCGTCAAGGACCGGCCGGCGGTCACCATGATCGACGCGGCCGAACGGGACGGACGGCTCGGGCCGGGAGGGACCATCGTCGAACCGACGTCGGGCAACACCGGGGTCGGCCTGGCCATCGTCGCCGCCCGGCGCGGCTACCGCTGCATCTTCACGATGCCCGACAAGATCGCCGCCGAGAAGGTCGCTCTGCTGCGCGCCTACGGCGCGGAGGTGGTGGTCTGCCCGACCGCCGTCGACCCCGCCCACCCCGACTCCTACTACTCGGTCGCCCGGCGGCTGGTCGAGGACACCCCGGGCGCCTTCCAGCCCGACCAGTACTCCAATCCCCACAACCCCGAGGCGCACTTCCTCACCACCGGCCCGGAGATCTGGCGCCAGACGGCGGGCCGCATCACCCATCTGGTCGCCAGCATCGGCACCGGCGGGACCATCTCCGGCATCGGCCGCTTCCTGAAGACCCAGAACCCCGACATCCGGATCATCGGTGCCGATCCCGAGGGATCGGTGTACTCGGGCGGCAGCGGCCGGCCCTACCTCGTGGAAGGCATCGGCGAGGACTTCTGGCCCGACGCCTACGACCGCGGCATCGCCGACGAGGTCGTCATGGTCTCGGACCGCGACAGCTTCCTGACCGCCCGCCGGATCACCCGCCAGGAGGGGATCCTGGTCGGCGGCTCCACCGGCACCGCCGTCTGGGCGGCCCTCCAGGTGGGGCACGAGGCCGGGCGGGACGCCATCATCGTCGTGGTCGTGCCCGACTCCGGCCGGGGCTACCTCTCCAAGCTCTACGACGACGGCTGGATGGCGGACCACGGCTTCCTCCGTTCCGGCGGATCGACCGAGGAGACGGTCAGTGAGCTGTTGGCCCACAAGCACCGCGGCGGCACCCTGTCGCTCCCTCCGCTGGTCCACGTCCATCCGGACGAGACCGTCCGGGAGGCGGTGGCGATCCTGCGGGAGTACGGCGTCTCGCAGGTGCCCGTGGTCAAGGCCGAACCACCTCTGGCCCTGGCCGAAGTGGTAGGCACCGTCACCGAACACGATCTCCTCACCGAGCTGGTGAACACCCCCGCCACCTTCGACGCCCGGGTCGCCGACGTCATGACGCCCCCGCTGCCGATGGTCGGCACGGGCGAGGCGATCGAGGTGGCCTCGGCCCGCCTGGCCGCCCACAGCGCGGTGCTCGTCGTCGACGGGGGACACCCCACGGGCATCATCACCCGCAGCGACCTGTTGGACTACCTCTCCGGCGCGGGCCGATGAGCGCGGACCCCGGCGCCGGCGCCGACGGGGCCGGATTCGAGACGAGGGCCATCCACGCCGGCCAGCCCCCGGACCCGGCCACGGGGGCGGTGGTGCCGCCCGTGTCGTTCGCCACGACCTTCGCCCAGGCGTCCGTCGGTGAGCACCGGGGCTACGAGTACTCCCGGAGCGGCAACCCGACGCGCACCGCGCTCGAGACGTGCCTGGCCAGTCTGGAGGGCGCCGCGCACGGACTGGCGTTCGCCAGCGGGCTGGCCGCCGAGGACGCCGTGCTGCGGCTGCTGCGCCCGGGTGACCACGCCGTCATCCCGAACGACGCCTACGGCGGCACGTACCGCCTCTTCGACAAGGTGTGGGCGCCGACCGGGCTCGACTACACACCGGTCGATCTCACCTCGGTCGATCGCCTCGGGGACGCCTGGCGGGACGGCACCACCATGGTGTGGATCGAGACACCTTCGAACCCCCTGCTGTCCATCGTCGACATCGGGGCCGTGGCCGCCTTCGCCCACGAGCGCGGCGCCCTCGTCGTGGTGGACAACACCTTCGCCACCCCCTACCTGCAGCAGCCGCTGCGATGGGGAGCGGACGTCGTGGTGCACTCGTCGACCAAGTACCTGGGCGGCCACAGCGACGTGGTCGGAGGATTCGTGGCGACCGACGACGACGGGCTGGCGGACCGGATCGGGTTCTTCCAGAACGCCGCCGGGGGCGTTCCGGGTCCCATGGACTGCTACCTGGTGCTGCGGGGGGTCAAGACCCTGGCCCTGCGCATGGACCGGCACTGCGCCAACGCCGCCGCGGTGGCCGACCTCCTGGCCGGGCATCCGGCGGTCGCCTCGGTCCTCTACCCGGGTCGGACCGATCACCCCGGGCACCAGGTCGCCCGCCGCCAGATGTCGGGCTTCGGCGGCATGGTGTCCTTCGTGCTCGCCGGGGGGGAGCCGGCCGCGCTCGAGGTCGCCCGGTCGACGTCCCTCTTCACGTTGGCGGAGTCCCTCGGGGCGGTCGAATCACTGATCGAGCACCCCCACCGCATGACCCACGCATCGGCCCAGGACTCACCCCTCGCGGTCGATCCGGGACTGGTCCGTCTGTCGGTGGGCCTGGAGACCCTCGGGGACCTCCTCGCCGATCTCACCGCCTCGCTCGACCGGGTTGGCGATTCCGGCCGCCGGAACGCCTGGCCGCTGAGCGCGACGGGTCACCGGAGAGGTCGGAGGACCTGGCTACGCCGGCCGCAGGCCGGAGGCGGATCGCCGGTCGTCCACATCCACCTACAGTGCCCACGAGACCCACGGAAGATCGGGAGTACCCATGGAATCCGCCAAGGCCCAGGAATTGCTGGACGCCGAGCGCCTCCGCGTCGAGCGCCTCCTCACGGAGATGGACGGTGAGCGCCGCGACGACCAGGCGGCCGCCAACGCCCCCGGTGACATGTTCGACTCGGCCGAGCCGCTCACGAGGGAAGGCACGGACGAGTCGATCAGGGCGGAGCTCCAGGAGCGGCTGGCCGCCATCCGTCGGGCGGAGCAGCGCCTCGAGGACGGGACCTACGGACGCTCGGTCCGCAGCGGCGTCCAGATCCCGGACGACCGCCTCACCGCCGACCCCGCCGCGGAGCTGACCGTGGAGGAGGCTCGGGAGACCACCTGAGCCACCGGACGAGGCGGGACCGGTGGGTCGGCGGCTGGCGGGCCGCCGGTAGCGTCGGCGTCAGGAGATGCCCGAGAGGAGTCGAACATGGCCAAATCGCTCTACACCGCCCGAGCCCACGTCGTCGGCGGCCGTGACCAGGGTCACGGTGTGACGAGTGACGGGGTACTCGACGTGCAGCTGCGGACGCCCCCCGAGATGGGCGGCGACGGTGGGGGGACGAATCCCGAGCAGCTCTTCGCGGTGGGCTACGCCGCCTGCTTCGAAGGGGCGCTCGGCGTCGCGGGTCGACGCGAGCACCTCGACCTCGGGGCCGTGTCCATCGACTCCGAGGTGAGTCTGATCACGACCGAGCACCGGGGGTTCACCGTGGCGGTGGGTCTCGACGTCTCGCTCCCGGCGGTCACCGATCCGGCGCGTGCCGTCTCGATCGTGGCCGCGGCCCACGAGGTCTGC
Source organism: uncultured Acidimicrobiaceae bacterium (assembly GCA_963699345.1). Lineage (GTDB taxonomy): Bacteria > Actinomycetota > Acidimicrobiia > Acidimicrobiales > RAAP-2 > Bog-756. Next base: position 14,946 of record CAVOTL010000006.1, read on the forward strand.
CCCTACTCCAACGCCACCCGCGGGAACATCGAGGTGACGCTGACGGCCAACGGGCACCCGGTCCCGACGACCGCCACCAAGGCCGACTGAGCCGACGGTCCGGTCGCCGGTGGGGCGGGTGCGTTCCCGGCCGGACACCCTGAAGCGACCTCTTCCGCTCAGGGGCATTGACTGACTGAACGAGTCAGTTAGGATAGCTCCGTGGCCCGCCGCACGCTCCGCGACCGACTGCCCGAGGTGGCCGCCGCATCGTGCGCCGCCTTCATCGAGCGGGGCTACCGCCGCACGCACGTGGCGGACGTGGCGAGCCGGCTGGGTCTGAGCCAGGGCGCCGTCTACGGCTATGTGGAGAGCAAGGAGGCGCTCTTCGCCCTCGCCCTCACCTACGCCATCGGCTCACCACCTCTCGAGAGCCTCGACCTGCCGGTCCATACTCCGGCGCCCGACGCGCTGCTCCAGCCCCTGGCGGCGTGGGAGCCGAAGACCTCCTTTCCGCGGCTCACCGCCGCGCTGCGCACGACGGAGCCGGGTGACGTGCGGGCCGAGTTCGGAGGAGTCGTCGACGAGCTCTACGACGTGCTCGAGCGCAACCGCCTCTTCCTGTCCCTCGTCGAGCGGTCGGCCCAGGACCTTCCGGCCCTCGCCGACCTCTACTACGGGCGCCTGCGTGGGGGTCAGGTGTCCGACCTCGAGACGTACGTGCGGCGTCGGGTCCGCCAGGGTCACTTCCGCGACGTTCCCGACGTCGGGATCGCCACCCGGTTCGTCGTCGAGACGGTGGCCTGGTTCGCGTGGCACCGGATGGACGACCGTGAGGCCCACGCCTTCGACGCGCAGCTGGCCCGTGCCTCGGTGGGCCGTCTCCTGGTCGACGCGCTCGTCCCCGGGACGCCCTGACGGACCATGACGACGCCGGCGACCCCCCGTATCCGCCCGTCGGAGCTCCACGGCGGCGGCGGCGGCTCACCGACGGCCGGGCCAGCGGAGCCCGCCGGCGGGGTCGGGGACGCGGACGGAGCCGGGCCACCACTCCCCCGGCTGAACGGATGGGTGCTGGTGACGGCGGCCGTCGTCACCGGCGTACTGGTCGCCACCTCGGACCGCTACGGCTACCACCGGGACGAGCTGTACTTCCTGGAGGCGGGCCGCCACCTGGCGTGGGGCTACCCGGACATGCCCCCGCTGGTTCCCGTCCTGGCCCGGATCCTCTCCACCGTGGCACCCGGATCCCTCGTCGTCCTCCGCCTGCCGTCCGCCCTGGCCGGGGGCGTGGTCGTGGTGATGACCGCCATGATGGCGCGCGAGCTCGCCGGCGGGCGGGCGGCCCAGCTCCTCGCGGCCGTGGCCATCGGCACCTCGGCCCTGCTGCTCGGCACCGAGCACTACCTCAACACGTCGAGCATCGACCTCGTCCTCACGACCGTCGTCCTGTGGCTGTTCACCCGGCTGGTGCGCACCGGTGACGCACGGCTCTGGATCGCCATAGGCACCACCACCGCCATCGGCCTCCAGGCCAGCGACCTGATCGCCCTCGTGGTCGTCGCGGTCGTCGTGGCGCTGGTGTCGTGCGGTCGGTACCGCCTGACGGCGTCACCGTGGGCCCTGGCGGCGGTGGCGATCGTCGTGGTCACCTGGACGCCGTACCTGGTCTGGCAGGCGGATCACGGATGGCCCGAACGGGCCGTGGCGGCGGCGATCGCCCGGGGTGGATCGGGCACATCCACCTCGCGGTGGTTCCTGTTGCCGTCCCAACTCGTCCTGGTGAGCCCGTACCTGGCGCCGGTGTGGATCGTGGGGCTGGTGCGGCTCCTGCGGGCCCCCCGCCTCCGCTGGTGTCGCCCGATGGGCGTCGCCTTTGTGATCCTGGCGGCGGTCTGTCTGGTCACCGGCGGTAAGTCCTACTACCTCGGTGTCGCCCTTCCGGTCCTGTTGGCCGCCGGCGCCCAGCCCGTCGTGGAGTGGATGGCGCGCGGTCGGTCCGGGTTCCGCCGGGCCTTGCTGGTCGTCGCCCTGGTGCTGACCATCCCCTCCACGGCCCTGGTAATGCTGCCCGTCCTGCCGGTCGCCGCCCTGCACGACACGCCGATCGTGGCACTGAACTACGACGAGGGGGAGACGGTGGGGTGGCCGACGTATGTCGACCAGATCGCCCGCGTCGTCCGAGGACTGCCTGCGGACCAGAGGCGGTCGGTGGCCATCCTGGCGGACAACTACGGGGAGGCGGGTGCGGTCGACGAGTTCGGTCCCCGACTCGGACTGCCCCGGGCCTCCAGCGGCGAGGACGGCGACTGGTACTGGGGCCCGCCGGCGGAGGGTGCCAGCACCTTCGTCGTGGTGGGGATGCGGCGCGCCTCCCTCCGTCGCCTGTTCTCCACCTGTCACACCGTGGGCCACCTCGACAACGACGTCGGCGTCAGCGACCAGGAGCAGGGGGTGCCGCTGTCGGTCTGCACCGGTCGCCGGTCGCCCTGGACACGGACCTGGAGAGGTCTCCTGGTCCTCGGATGACGGCCCGGCACGGACCCCGAGGCCGTACGCCACGTCGTCGACGCCCTCGTCGGGCCCGGGCGCGTCGGGCTCGCCCCGCCCGGTGGTGATGCCGGCCGACATCGCCGCCCGGACGGACGCGAGGACGACGGGTGAACTCCG
>CAVOTL010000007.1:2500-918833 GCA_963699345.1 uncultured Acidimicrobiaceae bacterium
TGGGCTAGGGGGCCTACAAGCTTACTGACCCCAATCAAACTCCGAATGCCGATGCTTTAGAGCCTGGCAGTGAGACTACGAGGGATGAGCTTCGTTAGTCGAGAGGGAAACAGCCCAGACCGCCAGCTAAGGCCCCTAATTATTAACTAAGTGGAAAACGATGTGGGAACGCGAAGACAGCCAGGAGGTTGGCTCAGAAGCAGCCATCCTTAAAAGAGTGCGTAATAGCTCACTGGTCGAGTGGTCCTGCGCGGACAATGTAACGGGGCTCAAGTTAATAGCCGAAGCTGCGGATTTCTGTACCACCTGAACTTGTTCGGGATTCATGGTGCAGGAGTGGTAGGGGAGCGTCGATCCTGCAGAGAAGCGGCGGTGGAAACCGTCGTGGAGCGTGGTCGAGTGAGAATGTTGGTATGAGTAGCGAGAGAGGGGTGAGAAACCCCTCCGCCGTAAGCCCAAGGGTTCCTGGGGAAGGCTAATCCTCCCAGGGTAAGTCGGGAGCTAAGGCGAGGCCGAGAGGCGTAGTCGATGCACAACTGGTTGATATTCCAGTACTTCCGTGTCCGCGCCCAATCCAATTCCGGTGTCCTAAGGGGCTGTCCTTCGGGGCGAACCGACCGACCCGGAGGCGGATAGCGAAGGAGGGACGCAGGAGGGTAGGTGAGCCCAGGCGTTGGTTGTCCTGGGGTAAGCGTGTAGGGAGGGGTCTAGGCAAATCCGGACCCCATGTTCCTGAGACGCGATGCCGAGCCACACCAGGCGAAGTCACTGATCCCATGCTGCCGAGAAAAGCTTCTAGCGAGCTGGCACGGAACCCGTACCCCAAACCGACACAGGTGGGCGGGTAGAGAATACCAAGGCGATCGGGAGAACTGTGGTTAAGGAACTCGGCAAAATACCTCCGTAACTTCGGGAGAAGGAGGGCCTCACTAGGATGACGGACTTCGCGTCCAGAGTCTGAAGAGGCCGCAGAGAATAGGGGAAAGCGACTGTTTACTAAAAACACAGGAGCGTGCGAAGTCGTAAGACGATGTATACGCTCTGACGCCTGCCCGGTGCCGGAAGGTTACGGGGAAGGGTTAGCCCTCGGGCGAAGCTCTGAACCTAAGCCCCGGTAAACGGCGGCCGTAACTATAACGGTCCTAAGGTAGCGAAATTCCTTGTCGGGTAAGTTCCGACCTGCACGAATGGCGTAACGACTTTCCTACTGTCTCAACCACAGACCCGGCGAAATTGAAGTACGAGTAAAGATGCTCGTTAGCTGCATCAGGACGGAAAGACCCCGTGGACCTTTACTACAGCTTGCTATTGAGTTTTAGTTCATATTGTGTAGGATAGGTGGGAGACTTTGAAGCATTGGCGCCAGCCAGTGTGGAGTCAACCTTGAAATACCACCCTTTATGTGCCGGAACCCTAACCTCGGCCCGTTATCCGGGTCAGGGACAGTGTCAGGTGGGTAGTTTGACTGGGGCGGTCGCCTCCTAAAACGTAACGGAGGCGCCCAAAGGTTCCCTCAGGCTGGTTGGCAATCAGCCGTCGAGTGCAATGGCACAAGGGAGCTTGACTGCGAGACCTACAAGTCAAGCAGGTGCGAAAGCAGGGCATAGTGATCCAGCGGTTGCTTGTGGAAGCGCCGTTGCTCAACGGATAAAAGGTACCCCGGGGATAACAGGCTCATCTTCCCCAAGAGTCCATATCGACGGGAAGGTTTGGCACCTCGATGTCGGCTCGTCGCATCCTGGGGCTGAAGCCGGTCCCAAGGGTTGGGCTGTTCGCCCATTAAAGCGGTACGCGAGCTGGGTTTAGAACGTCGTGAGACAGTTCGGTCCCTATCCGATGCAGCCGTAGGAGATTTGAGGAAGGCTATCCCTAGTACGAGAGGACCGGGATGGACGAAGCTCTCGTGTGTCAGTTGTCCTGCCAAGGGCACGGCTGATTTGCGACCTTCGGGTGGGATAAGCGCTGAAAGCATCTAAGCGCGAAGCTCGTTCCAAGATGAAATCTCCCACAGGGTTAACCTGGTAAGGCCCGTGGCCAGACGACCACGTTGATAGGCCGGAAGTGTACGTGCGGTAACGCATTCAGCTGACCGGTACTAATCGGCCGAGGGCTTGGGAACTTGCTCGTGCTCGCTATGGAACGCTCAGGGTGACCCTTTCGGGGTCACACCGGGCCTCGAGGTCGACCCCCGTCGGGGTCTTGTACCTCGGCCCGAGGGCGCACAGTTTCCGGTGGCCATGGCGACAGAGATACACCCGTTCCCATTCCGAACACGGCAGTTAAGCCTGTCAGCGCCGATGGTACTTGGGGGGTAGCCCCCTGGGAGAGTAGGACGCCGCCGGGATTTCTCTGAAGAAGCCCCCCGCCCCGCGGGGGGCTTCTTCGCGTCCGGACCGGGCCGAGGAGCTGAGCCGAGGAGGCCGACCCGGGGGTCCGGGGTCGGGATGGAGCTCGCCCGGCTCAGCCGAGGGAGCGGAGGCCGGATCCCGAGACCGTGAAGCCGGAGCCCGAAGGGACCGTGCAGGTGATGCCCGCCGCCGTCGAGGCGCACCGGAACGCGTCGGTGCCGGTGGCCGTCCCGGAGGCGAGCACCTTGTAGCCCGGATCGCGACTGCCGAGCGCGCAGGTGGAGCCCGTGCACCGGGTGAGGGAGCCGTCGGGTGTCATGACGACGAGGGTCGAGGACGGGAACGACACGCAACGGACCTGGTCGCTCGGGTCGATGGCGAGGAGGCAGGCCACCTGGTGGTCGGGGGAGAGGAATCCACCGTCGGAGGTGGCGGCGATGACCGGCAACGTGCCCGTGGGCCCGGTGCCCCCTCCGGTGGGATCGGTGGTCGGGGACGTCGATCCCCCGGGAGTGGTGGAGGCGGCACCGGGCGTCGTGTCCGCCGACGCCGTCGTCGGAACCGACGTACCGCCCGTCTTCGCCACGGCGTGCGATCCGGACCCGGAGGCCGAGCCCGGCCCGCTCTGGGTGGCGGTCACGCGACCCGCGGTCGTCCCGGCCCGCGCCGTGGTCGGGGGGGTGTCGGCCACCGCGGCTCCGGCGTGGGGCCGGGGGGTGGCCGACGGCCGGGTCGTCGTCGACGACGAGGTGGCGCCACCGCACGCCGCGCCCAGGGTGGCCACGATCACCAGGGCCGCGGTGGTCGGTCGGCGGGAGGGTGGGCGCACGGCACCAGCCTGCCGCGGATCGGTCCTCCGGCCAAGGCGGCCGGGGCCGGCACCCGGGTCCCTATGCGATGCTGGACGGGTGCCGGCGATGAACCCCCGACGTGGTGCGCCCGCCACGGGGGACGCCGGTGCTCCCGGGGTGCCGGCCGTGTCGTCGGCACCGTGGGCCGGCATGGTCGTGGCGGCCGACGCGGTCCCGGCGCGGGGTGCGGGCCGGGGGCGCGTTGATCGTCTGCCACAGCCGCGGCTTCGTCTTCGTGCACCTCCACAAGACGGCCGGCGAGTCGATCACGGCCACCCTGGCGCCGGTGCTGGTGGCGGGCGACGAGGTCGTGAAGGGATCGCCCCCGGCCGCCCCCGCCGGGGTGGCCCTCGGGAAGCACAGCACGGCCGGCGAGGCCCGCGACGTCCTGGGCGTCGACCGGTGGGAGCGGTATTTCACGTTCTCGTTCGTGCGTCACCCCATCGACCGGACGCTGTCCCTCTACCGCTACATCGCCCGGCTGGCGGAGCCCCCGAAGCCCACGCTCCGCCAGCGTCTCGGCCGTCACGAGATCCGGTCCGACGCCGGGCGGGAGCGCTGGCCGGAGATGCGGGCCTACCGGGAGACGGCGTCGCTGTCCGAGTTCATCCGCCATCCGCTGGTGGACCACGCCGTCGCCCTGCGGCCCCAGGCCACCTCCCTCTGCGACGACGCCGGCGACCTCCTGGTCGACTACGTCGGAAGGTTCGAGCGGCTGGCCCCCGACGTCGCCCACGTGCAGCGGACCCTGGGGCTCCCCGAGACGCCGCTCCGCTCGCTCAACACCTCACCCCGGGGGGAGCTCCCCGATGACCTGACCCGGGAGGACAGGGAGTACCTGGCCTCCCGGTTCGAGGAGGACTTCGTCCGGTTCGGGTACGCACCCTGACCGGCGGTCAGGCGGCGCGACCGCCCGGGTCACCGGTCTCCACCCGGATCTCCGCTGAGCCGATCGATACGGGCCCGCCCGTAGCGGTGGATCCGCCGTTCACGGATGTCGGCGACCGGCCCGGGTAGAGGTGGTCGATCCGGCGGGGGGCCCAGATCAGAGCAGTCCGTACCCCCAGGGGCGCCCCGGGCCGGGGCCGGGTGGACAGGCGAAGACGCCGCTGCCGGTGTGGTCCAGGTAGTGGAAGAGGGCGTCCTCCTGGCTGAGGCGGTGCTGGAGGCGGACGAACTGTCGGGTCGGGTCCTTCTGGAAGCAGATGAAGAACAGGCCGGCGTCGAGCTCGCCGGTGGTCGGATCGACCCCGTCGGCGAAGCTGTAGCCCCGCCGCAACAGGGCCGTCCCGCCGTTGGTGGCCGGGGCGGCCACCCGCACATGGGCGTCCTCGGCGATGAGGGGCTCGCCGAAGCTGTCGAGGCCCGCCAGGTCGAGCGGCGCGTGCTCCCGGGTGGCGCCGAGCGGGGCCCCGCTCGCCTTCGCGCGGCCGATGGTGCGCTCCTGGTCACCCAACGTGCTGCGGTCCCACGCCTCGAGGTGCACACGGATCCGGCGGGCCACCAGGTAGGTGCCGCCCCGCATCCAGGACTGGTCGCCCGACCCGTCGACCCAGACGAAGTCGTCCATGGCGGTCGGGTCCGACGGGTCGAGGTTGGCGGTCCCGTCCTTGAAGCCGAGGAGGTTGCGGGGCGTGCTCGAGGCGTCCCCGGCGGCGGACGCCCGGCCGAACCCGATCTGCAGGTACCGCAGGGTGACGGCCCCGAGTCCGGCCCGCGTGAGGTTGTGGACGGCGTGGAACGCCACCTGGGGATCGTCGGCGCAGGCCTGGATGCACAGGTCGCCCCCGCTGAGCGAGGGGTCGAGGGCGTCCCCGGCGAAGGCGGGGAGGTCGACGAGGGCCGCCGGACGCCGGGAGGCCAGGCCGAACCGGTCGTCGAACAACGTCGGCCCGTAGCCGAGGGTCAGGGTCAGACGGGCGGGCGGGAGGCCGAGGGCCTCGCCGGTGTCGGCCGGTGGGGCGAACGCGTCCGTCGGGCCGACCACGGGCAGACCCGCCGTCATGCGCTCCGCGGCGTCGGACCACGTGGTCACCAGGGCGGCCAACCCGGCCCGGTCGACACCGGAGACGTCGTAGGCGGCAAAGACCAGGCGCGCCTGCTCGGGGGTGGTGATCCCACCCTGGTGGTCGCCGTGGAACGGCTCGGTGGCGGGAGTCGCCGCAGTGGCGGCGGCGGCGCCCGGAGCCAGGCCGGTGGTGGCCACCAGGGCGGCGGTGGTGGCCAGGCCCGAGCCGGCCAACAGCTGACGCCGCGAGATGGCCCCCGGCCGTCGGGGACTCATGAGGGTGCGCCCTCGGTGCCGTAGGGGGCGAGCCGGGCACTGAGCCGGGCCAGGGTCGACGCGGTGGCGTCGAGCCGCTGGGACAGGGCCAGGTGGGCGGCCGGGGCCACCGAGGTGTCCGGTGTGGTGCTGGGGTCACCGAGGGCCGCCACCTGGGCTCCGAGGGTGGCGAACTGGGCCGCCACCGTCCCGGTGAGCGAGGGGTCGACCAGTCGGGCCAGGGGCTCGATGGCGGCGAAGGCCCGGGCGGCGGCGGCCTCGGTGGCGTCCACGTCGACGAGGCCGAGGTGGGACACGGGCTCCTGGCTCGACGGGAGGGCGGTGTCGACCACCCAGGAGAGCTGGTCGACGGCCACCGAGCCGATGGCCTCGGGTCCGAGCCGCAACCGTGACACCACGAACTCGGCCACCGGTGCCTGGGCGACCAGTCCGGCGACATCGGCGGCGGCCGGTTGGGCGGTCCACAGGTCACGTTCGACGGCGTGGAGTCCCCCGAACGTCTCGCCGGGAACGACGTCGGTCTGGAGTTCGTCGAGACTCGACGCGTTGATCGAACCGTCGGAGCCCGCATCGAGATCCCGGAACGAGTCGTAGTCCGCCTGGGCGGCGAGCTCGTCGGACTCGGCGGTCGGGATCCGGCCCGAGGCCACGTCGCCCTGGAGGGCGTCGATCGAGGTCACGAACTCCGAGGTCCACGTACCGGTCTGCGTGGCGTAGGTGCGGGTGGCGGCGTCGGCGGCCAGGGCGGTCGCCCGGTCAGTGCTGCCGGTGTCGGTGCCGTAGCGGGAGGTCACCCCGGCCTCAGGTCCGACCGCCGGGGTGGCGGTGTGCCGGGCGGCGGCGGCGCCCCCACAGGCGGCCACCGTCAGGGCCACGGCCAGGGCGGCCACCGGCGCGGCCAGTCGGGCACGGGGGGTGGTGGTCGGGAGGTTCATGGATGGTGGCGGCGACAGGGTCGCGCTCCGCGGCCCCCGTCCAGGGTACGGGACGCGGGCGGGTCGCAGGGAGCGCCCGCACCACCCGGAGATCGGCACCGGCCCAGGTAGAGTGGGGTCATGTCGCCGAGTAACCCGTCTGGTCCGCCGCGCCCGTCGGGCCGATCGTCCGGCCGTCCGGCCGGCAAGGGCAAGCCGGACCGGGGCGCGGGGGCCTCGGGTGCCTCGCGGTCCACCGGGTCGGGACGACCGTCAGGTTCGGGTTCAGGACGACCGTCAGGTTCGGGTTTAGGACGACCGTCGGGTTCAGGTTCGGGACGACCGTCGGGTTCAGGCCGCGCGTCGGGGTACAGCCGACCTTCCGGAACGGGGTCGGGTCGTGCCTCCGGTGGGGGGTCGGGTCGTGCCTCCGGTTCGGGCTCCGGTTCGGGACGCCCCTCCGGTTCGGGGTCCGGATCCGGACGTCCCACCGGGGGGGGATCGGGACGGCCCTCCGGTTCGGCCCGGACCTCCGGGACAGGACCGGCCCGGCCTTCCGGTTCCGGCGCCGGACGTCCACCGCGCCGGGAGGGCGCACCCTCGGCCCGGGGTGATCGCCCCGGGGGTCCCGGTTCGGGACGCCCGACGGCCCGACGGGGTGGCGACGGTGCCTACGCGGAGCGCACCGGTGAGCGACCCCAACGGGGCGATGTGGTGCGCAAGGGGTGGGGGAGCGTCGCCCGTCGCGGTGCCAGCACCGTGCGTGACGGGGTCGACCATGGTCCCGACGACGACACCCCCGAAGGCCGACGGCGTACGCGCACCCGTACCGACGAGTTCGTGCCCGAGCAGTTCGTGCGGGTCGACGACCGGTCGGGTGCGAAGGTCGACCGGATGCGTCCTCCGGCGCACCGGACCGTGCGGGAGCCCGACGAGCTCCCGGCCGACATCGCCCAGGAGTTGGCCAGCGCCGCCGGCCCCGACTGGAACATGCTCCGGACCCGGATCAGCGAGCGGATGGCCGCCGGCATCGGCGCCTACGAGCGGGAGCGCTACCGCGACGCCGCCCGGATCCTGCGCACCGTGGTCGACGCCGTGCCGAACGCCCCCTCCCCCCGTGAGCTCCTCGGCCTCAGCCAGTACCACCAGGGCAACTGGAAGGCCGCCCTCCCCAACCTCGAGATGTTCGCCACGCTGACCGGCTCGGTCGACCAGCACCCGGTGCGCATGGACTGCCAGCGCGCCCTCGGCCGCCCCAGGCGGGTGGAGGCCCTGTTCGAGGAGTTGCGGAAGGGGTCGCCCGATCCCGAGGTGCTGTCCGAGGGCCGGCTGGTCCTCGCCGGCACCCGCGCCGATCTCGGAGACCTCGACGGTGCGGTGCGGCTCCTGGTCGACGCCGGCGCCGGCCGCCTCGTGCGCAATCCGGCCGAACGGCACCTGCGCCAGTGGTACGTGCTGGGCGACCTGATGGAACGCTCGGGTGACCTGGCCAAGGCCCGGGAGCTGTTCCTGCGGGTGCAGGCCGTCGATCCCGAGGCCTACGACGTGGCCGAACGGCTCGAGTCGCTCGGACCCCCGTCCCGACCCCGGCGGACGCCGAACCGACCCCGTGGCGCCCGTTAGGCTCTGGCGCCATGAACCTCGAACAGCTGCTGGGTGACGAAGCAGAGTCCCTGCTGAAGCACACCGCCACCGCCTTCCCGTCCGAGCACCTGACCCTTCCCGGACCGAACGTCGTGGACGACGTCTTCCGGGACTCGGACCGTTCCCCGACCGTGCTGCGCAACCTCGGCACCCTCTACAACACGGGCCGGCTGGCCGGCACCGGCTACGTCTCGATCCTCCCGGTCGACCAGGGCATCGAGCACTCGGCCGCCGCCAGCTTCGCCAAGTTCCCCGCCTACTTCGACCCGGCCAAGCTCTGCGACCTGGCCATCGCCGCCGACTGCAACGCCATCGCCACCACCCTCGGCGGCCTGGGCATCGTCGCCCGGCGCTACGTCCACCGGATCCCGTTCATCGTCAAGCTGAACCACAACGACTTCCTCAACTACCCCAACACCTACGACCAGATCATGTTCGGCTCGGTGCGCCAGGCCGCCGACCTGGGCGCCGTCGGGGTGGGCGCCACCATCTACTTCGGCTCCGAGGGGGCGGACCGCCAGATCGTCGAGGTCTCCGAGGCCTTCGCCGAGGCGCACCGTCTCGGGCTCTTCACGGTCCTGTGGTGCTACCTGCGGAACCCGGCGTTCAAGCAGGGGGACGTCGATTACCACGTGTCGGCCGATCTCACCGGGCAGGCCAACCACCTGGGCGTCACCATCGAGGCGGACATCATCAAGCAGAAGCAGCCGGAGAACAACGGGGGGTACAACGCCCTGGCCTTCGGCAAGACCGACCCGCTCGTCTACAGCGAGCTGACCACGGACCACCCGGTCGACCTGACCCGCTGGCAGGTCGTCAACTGCTACGCCGGCCGCATCCCCCTCATCAACTCGGGTGGGGAGTCCAAGGGCGCCGACGACCTGGCCCAGGCCGTCCGCACCGCGGTGATCAACAAGCGGGCCGGCGGCGCCGGGCTCATCGTGGGGAGGAAGGCCTTCCAGCGTCCGACCGACGACGGGGCCGCCCTCATCCACGCCATCCAGGACGTCTACCTCGACGACACCGTGACGGTGGCCTGACAAAGGTCGCCCGACTTCCGCTGGTGGGCGGTAGTCTCGGGGGAGATCGCCGCGTGTCCGCGGCGCGTCCACGGGCCAGGGGCAGGCCGCCGGGTCGACAGAGCGGCCTCGGCGCCGGTCGGCCCGACGCCGAGCGGTAGAGCAGTACGAAGAGGAGCAAGGTGTCCGACACCACCATCCATCCCCACGACCACCACCTGATCGACCGGGTGGTCATCCGGTTCGCCGGGGACTCGGGCGACGGGATGCAGCTCGCCGGGGACCGCTTCACCACGTCGTCGGCCCTCTTCGGGAACGACCTGGCCACCTTCCCGGACTTCCCGGCCGAGATCCGGGCCCCGGCCGGGACCATGGCCGGGGTGTCGGCCTTCCAGGTCCACATCTCCGACCACGACATCTCCACCCCGGGCGACTCGCCCAACGTGCTGGTGGCCATGAACCCGGCCGCCCTCCGGGCCAACGTCCCGGCCCTGCCCCAGGGCGCCACCATCATCGTGAACTCCGACGCCTTCGACGAGCGGAGCCTGGCCAAGGCCGGGTACGAGGCCGACCCGCTGTCCGACGGGTCCCTCTCGGCCTTCACCGTGTACGAGGTCCCCATGACCTCCATCACCACCGAGTCGTCCAAGGACCTCGGGGTCAAGCCCCGAGACGCCGAGCGCTCCAAGAACTTCTTCGCCCTCGGCCTCATCAGCTGGCTCTACACCCGGCCGGTCGAGCCCACCCTCGACTGGATCGCCGAGAAGTACGCCGGCAAGGAACTGGTCAAGGAGGCGAACCAGCGCGCCTTCAAGGCCGGGTACCACTTCGGCGAAACGGCGGAGCTGTTCGAGTCGTCCTACGAGGTCAAGCCGGCCGTGCTCGCCCCCGGCGAGTACGCCAACGTCACCGGCAACACGGCCTCCGCCTGGGGCCTCATCGCCGCCTCGCTGCGCAGCGGTCTGCCCCTCTTCCTCGGGACGTACCCGATCACCCCGGCCTCGGACATCCTCCACGAGCTCTCCAAGCACAAGCAGTTCGGGGTGCGCACCTTCCAGGCGGAGGACGAGATCTCCGGTATCGGCGCCGCCCTCGGTGCGGCCTTCGGCGGCGCCCTCGGCGTGACCACCACGTCGGGGCCGGGGATCGACCTCAAGTCCGAGATGATGGGTCTGGCCATCAGCCTCGAGCTGCCGCTGCTGATCATCGACATCCAGCGTGGCGGCCCGTCGACGGGCCTGCCCACCAAGACCGAACAGGCCGACCTCCTCCACGCCATGTACGGCCGCCACGGTGAGGCCCCGATGCCGATCGTGGCCGCCCGGACGCCGTCGCACTGCTTCGAGGCGACACTGGAGGCCGTCCGCATCGCCGTCAAGTACCGGACGCCGGTCCTGCTGCTTTCCGACGGGTACCTCGCCAACGGCACCGAGCCGTGGCGCCTGCCCGACCTCGAGGACCTGCCCGCCATCGACCCGGGGTTCGCCACCGGTCCCAACCACGTGGAGGAGGACGGCACCGAGGACTTCTGGCCGTACCTGCGCGACGAGGAGACCCTCGCCCGCCCGTGGGCCCCCCCGGGACTGGCCGGACTGGAGCACCGCATCGGCGGTCTCGAGAAGTCCGACGGGCCCGGCAACGTGGCCTATGACGGGCCCAACCACGAACGGATGACCCGGCTGCGGGCGGCCAAGGTGGCCGGCATCGCCGACGACATCCCGCCGACCGACGTGGACCGCGAGGACGGCGCCGAGGTCCTGGTCGTCGGCTGGGGCTCCACCTACGGGGCCATCGCGGCCGGGGTCCAGCGGGTGCGGGCCCGCGGCCACAAGGTCGACCAGGCCCACCTGGTCCACCTCAACCCGTTCCCGGCCGACCTGGGTGACGTGCTCGGGCGCTACAAGCGGGTCCTGGTGCCCGAGGTGAACCTCGGCCAACTCAGCCGCCTGCTGCGGGCCGAGTACCTGGTCGACGCCCGGTCCCTCACCCAGGTGTCGGGGATCCCGTTCCGGGCGGCGGCCATGGAGGCCGCCATCCTGCAGCTGCTCGACGAGTTGGCCGCCGAGCGCAAGATCGAGGACGACGGAGAGGGAGCGGCATCATGACCGACGTGACCGAGGCGGTCCCCGTGCCGCTGACCACCCGCAAGGACTGGTCCTCGGACCAGGAGGTGCGGTGGTGCCCGGGATGTGGGGACTACTCCATCCTGGCCGCCGTCCAGATGCTCATGCCCGACCTCGGCGTCCGGCGGGAGTCGACCGTCTTCCTGTCGGGGATCGGCTGTGCCGCCCGGTTCCCCTACTACATGAGCACCTACGGGATGCACTCCATCCACGGCCGGGCCCCGGCCATCGCCACCGGGCTGGCCACCACGCGCCCGGACCTCGACGTGTGGGTCGTGACCGGCGACGGTGACGCCCTGTCGATCGGCGGCAACCACCTCATCCACGCCCTGCGCCGCAACGTGAACATCACGATCCTGCTGTTCAACAACCAGATCTACGGTCTCACGAAGGGGCAGTACTCGCCCACCTCGGAGGTGGCCAAGGTCACCAAGTCGACACCGTTCGGCTCGCTGGAGCACCCGTTCAACCCGCTCAGCCTGGCGCTCGGGGCCGAGGCCACCTTCGTGGCCCGCACCCACGACATGGACCGCAAGCACATGATGGAGACGTTCCGCCGGGCCCACGCCCACCGGGGTGCCTCGTTCGTGGAGATCTACCAGAACTGCAACGTCTTCAACGACGGCGCCTTCGAGCAGATCACCGGCAAGGACCACCGCGCCGACATGCTGATTCCCCTCGTCCACGGCGAGCCGATCCGGTTCGGGACCGACGACCAGTTCGGGGTGATCATGGATCCCGACGGCTCCGTCGAGGTGGTCGAGGTGGCGACCGTGGGCGAGGACGCCCTGCTCGTGCACGACGAGCACAAGGAGAACCCGGGGCTCGCCTTCCAGCTGAGCCGCCTGTCCCGGGGTCCGTTCGAGCCGACCCCGATCGGTGTGTTCCGCGACGTGGACCACGACGAGTACGGCGAGCAGATGGCCGACCAGATCTCCCTGGCGACCGAGCGGCGCGGGTCGGGCGACTTCGCCGCCCTGCTCCGCTCCGGCTCGTCCTGGACCGTCAACTGACCGGACGCTCCCGGTCCGGGAGCCCCGTGGGCGGTCGGGTCCTCCTGCTGCGGGGCATCAACGTCGGGGGCCACAACCGTCTGCCCATGGCCGACCTGCGCGCCCTGGTGGCCGCGCTCGGCGCCGAGGAGGTCGTCACCCACCTCCAGAGCGGCAATGTCGTCTGCCGGTCGCCGGAGGCGGCCGGGGACCTGGCCGCGGCCCTCGCCACGGCCATCACCGCCGAGGTGGGGCTGACCGTCCCGGTGGTGGGTCGCACGGGTGACCAGTGGGCGGCCACCGTGGCGGGCAACCCGTTGGTCGACCTCGACGACGACCCCAGGCGACTCCACGTGACGTTTCTCGACGGTGTCCCCGATGCGTCCCGGGTCGACGAGGTGGTGGTCGCCGCCTCCGGGTTCGCTCCGGAGCGCCTGGCCGTGGTGGGCGCCGACGTGTTCCTCCACGTCCCCTACGGGTACCACGAGGCGAAGCTGTCGAACGCCTTCCTGGAGCGGCGCCTCGGACGGGTCGCCACCACGCGGAACTGGCGGACGGTGCTGGCCCTGGGCGAACTGGTCCGGACCGCCGGCTGAGCCGTCCGGTCGCGGCCGGTGCCCGTCAGGCCCCGGCGGTCGGTGAGGCGGCGGCCGTCGGATCGGTGCCCTGGTAGGTGGCGTAGTCGCCGTCCCCGGTGAGCAGCATGCAGTACTGGTCGCTGGGGCAGGCCAGGCTGGTCCCGTCGCCGCCGTATTCGACGGGGCTGGTGACCACCTTGACCGGGGCCGACCACGTTCCCCCGCTCCCGGTCACCACGTCGCCGTAGGCGTCGGCGGCCACGCAGAAGGAGGTGGTGGGGCACGAGACGGCGTCCAGCCGCCCGGTGGGGTCGATCGGCCGGGGGGTCGTCCAGGCGCCGGCGGTCTCCACCGACACGTCGGCGCCGCGCACGGCCACACAGGTAGTGGTGGTCGGGCAGGACACCGCCGAGTCCCCCGTCGCACCCGTGCCCCAGGGGGCGGGCGATGCCGACCAGGCGGCACCGTTCCAGGTGAGGACGGTGTCGCCGACCAGGGCCGTGCAGAGCGACGGTGCGGCGCACGAGACGCCCACGCGACCGGACTGGAACAGCTCGACGGGAGGCGAGCCGGCGTCGTCCGTGAACGCCCGGGGGGCCGACCAGGAGGTCCCGTTCAGGACGGCCACGTGGCCGGTGTTGTCCACGTAGGCGCAGAACTGGCCCGAGGGGCACGACACCGCGGCCGAGCGGGACCCCTCGTGGTCGGGCCCGGGATCGGCGGGACTGGTGGTGGCCCCCGCGGCGGGTGCCAGGGGAACCGGCGCCGCCCAGGTCGTCCCGTTGCCCAGGGACGTGTGGCCCGACCCGTCGACCACGGCGCACAGCGGTCCCGACGAGCAGGAGATGCCGGCCAGTTCGGGGTCGACGACCGGCCCTCCCACCGGGGCGGCGAAGTAGTCGACCGGCAGCCCCCAGGTGGCACCGTCCCAGGCGACGACCACTCCGGGACCACTCGAGTCCGAGGCGTCGGCCTCGTTGGCGCCTCCCCCCACGGCCACGCAGAACACTCCCGAGATGCAGGACACGCCGGTGAAGCCGCCCACCGGGGCCAGGGTGGTGGCGGGACGGGCCCATCCGGCGGCGGCGACGACCGGGCTGGGGACGGTGGTGGGCACGGCCGACGGCAGGGTGGAGGTGGTCGGCGCGCTCGTCGTGACCGGGGGCGCCGTGGTGGAGGTGGTCGTCGCGGCGTGCACCGTCCGGGCGACCTGGGGGGAGCCGCACGCCGCCGTGGACAGGGCCAGCGCCAGTGCCAGCATTGGGCCGGCCCCCCCTCGTCGTCCTGGTGCCACCTGCCCCTCCGAGTGGGTTCGCCGCGCCTCGGCCGCTCAGGCTAGCGGCGTCGGACCCGGGGCGGTCGGCGTCGGCCCGCCGCCCACCGGCGGTCAGCCCGGGTCGAGGGCCCGGAAGACCATCCCCGTCCGGGGCTTGGGGTGGAAGTACGTGCTCTTGGGCGGCATGCGCCGGCGGGCCCGGGCCCAGGTGTCGATCTGGTCCACGGTCACCGGGGGGAGCAGCACGGCCGCCTGGGCCTCCTCGGAGGCCACCACCCCCACCGCCTCGGTCCAATGGTGGGCGAAGGTCAGCTCGTGGTCGGGGAGCTCGGCCAGGACCATGGCCACCATCGACGAGGGGAGGTCGGAGCCGGCCGCCTCCGGTGTCCCGTCCCGGGGGGAGAGCAGCCAGCAGCCCCCGGGGGTGACGAGGGCGAAAGCCGATGACTCCCCGAGGGCGGTGGTGGTGCGATCGGTGCAGTCACCGGCCCGGGCCACGTCGAACCAGGAGGCGAAGGCGTCCACCAGGTCCAGCCC
This sequence comes from uncultured Acidimicrobiaceae bacterium, assembly GCA_963699345.1. GTDB lineage: Bacteria > Actinomycetota > Acidimicrobiia > Acidimicrobiales > RAAP-2 > Bog-756. The sequence continues at coordinate 17,067 of CAVOTL010000007.1, forward strand.
GTCGGGAAGGCCGGCCAGCACGCGGTGGATGGGGCCCACCGTCAGGGACCCGGGGGAGAGCTCGACCACGAGGGCCAGGATGCCGTCGGCGCCGGGGGTGCCCGCTCCGGATCCCCCTCGGTAGGTGAGGGCGGTGGCCAGGCGGTGGTGACCGTCGGCCACCACCACCGGGGCCGAACCGACCCGGGTGGCCACGGCGTCGAGCGTGGCCGGGTCGTCGACCCGCCACAGCTCGTGGCGGACCCCGTCGTCGTCGACGGCGGTGGCCAGGGGCGGTCGGTCGGTGGCGAGCAGCCCGGTCAGCCCCGCGGCGAGCGAGAGCCCCCAGATGGGCGAGAGGTTGACCCGGGTGGCCTCCAGGAGCTCGAGGCGGTCGCTGCGGGCCTTGGCCAGGGTCTCCTCGTGGGGGAGCACGTCGTCGACGCTGCCGGTTTCGAGGCCGAGTTCGCCGAGCACGCCGAGGGTGACCGACCCGTCGGGGGCGGTCATGGCGTAGGGGTAGAACGACGGGGTCGGGTCGCGTACCAGGATCCCGTCGGACCGCCAGGCGGCGAGTCGGGCGGCCGCCGCGGCGTAGCGGTCGCCCCCCGACCGGGGGTCGGGCTCGGGGAGCTCGACGAGGATGGCGTTGGCGCTGTGCCGGGCGACCAGGGCGGCCCGCTCGGCCGGGCCGACCACGTCGTAGGGCGGCGCGATGACCTTGCTCGGCTCGACCCGGGCCGGGTCGTACCGGAGCCCGGTGAACGGGGCGAAGCGCGGCATGGGGACTGACTACCACACGGTGTCCGGTGCCGGTGGCGTTCGTCCACCGTCCGGTTCCGGGGGACGGGTTCCCGGGTCCCGCGCTCAGGCCTCGCGGGCGATGAGCGCGGCGAGGGCCGCGGCGCCGTTCGGTTCGAGGTGGACCTGGTCGGGGGTGAACCACTCCGGATGGCCCGACGCCAGGGTGAACCAGTCCGCCAGCACGGCCACCCCGGGGTAGCGGGCCACGGCGTCCGCCAGCACGGCGTTGTCCCCCGCCTCCCAGGGGCGCGGGACGCACACGTTGACGAACACCACCCGCGACACGCCGGCGGCGGCCTGCATCATGGCGTCGACGTCGTCGGGGGTGACGGTCCCATTGGTCCCGAGCTCGACGACCAGGACGTGGCCCAGGGTGCCGGCCGCCCGGTCGGCCTGGACCACGGCGATGCCGGCCTCGAACTGCCGGCTCACCAGCCCGTCCACCGAGACCCCCGGGATGTCGGTCGCCAGGTAGGGCTGGATGTCGAGCATGATCGAGTCGCCCACCGCCGTCACCGGGCCGGCCACCGGCGGCGGGACGGTGGACGTGGTGGTGGTGGACACGGCCGTCACCGTCGTCGTCGTCACCGGTGGGAGGGTCGTCGCCGGGGTGGCCGTGGGCGACGTGGTGACGGCCGTCGGGCCCGTCAGGGGGGCGCCGGCGGAGGAACCGTCGCGGTTGTCGGCCACCCCCAGTCCCGCCAGGCCGGCCAGGAGCGCGAGCAGCACCACCCCGATGACCCGGTCGACCCCGCGGATGCCCGACACGCCGCCAGTCTCCCGCATCGGCCGCCCCGGTGGTGGGGACACCCGGCACCACCTCCGGGACGGGTCCCGGGCCCGGGTGTCCCGGCGGCCGCGGGGGGCCTCGTAGACTCGGCCGCGTGGACGGGGTCGAGCAACGAGTGGGGAAGGGGGCCGAGGGGGAGGCGGTCGATCCCGGACTCGACCGCATCTTCACCGTCCCGAATGTCGTCACCCTCGTCCGCCTGGCCTGCATCCCGCTGTACGTGTGGCTCCTGTTCGGCGCCGACCGCCAGACCGGGGCGGCCGTGCTGCTCGCCTGCCTCGGTGCCACCGACTGGGTGGACGGGTACGTGGCCCGCCGCTTCCACCAGGTCACGACATTGGGCAAGGTCCTCGACCCGGTGGCCGACCGCGTGCTCGTCGCCACCGCCGTCATCACGATCATGATCCACGGCGCGGTCCCGATCTGGTTCGGGGTGGCCACCATCGCCCGCGAGGTCGTGGTGTCCGGCGCCGTCCTCCTCCTCGCCTCCCTCGGCGCCGCCCGGATCGACGTGCTCTGGGTCGGCAAGGCCGGCACCTTCGCCCTGATGACCGCCTATCCGCTCTTCCTGCTGTCGGACGGCGCCGCCGGGTGGCAGCAGGTGGTGCGCGTGGCCGCCTGGATCATCGGGTCGCTCGGCCTGGTGCTGGCCTGGGTGGCGGCGGCCTCCTACATCCCCGTGGCCCGGCGGGCGCTCGCCGCCGGGCGGCATCCCGACGCCGTGCCCACGGTCGGGGGATGACCGGTGACCCGGGACCGCTGGACGATCGAAGGTTCGACGAAGTGAGGATGACGAGATGAAGGCAGTGATCATGGCGGGCGGCGAGGGTACGAGGCTCCGGCCGCTCACCTCCAACCAGCCGAAGCCGATGCTCCCGATGGTGAACATCCCGATGATGGAACACGTCGTCAACCTGCTGCGGACGCACGGGTTCGAGGACATCGTGGTGACGGTGGCGTTCATGGCCAACGCCATCCGCACCTACTTCGGTGACGGCTCCGAGTTCGGCGTGCGCATGGTCTACGCCACCGAGTCGACCCCGCTCGGCACCGCCGGCTCGGTGCGCAACGCCAAGGACGAGCTCGACGAGCGCTTCCTCGTCATCAGCGGCGACGTCCTGACCGACATCGACCTCGGCGCCGTGGTCGACTTCCACGCCGCCCACGGGGGGATCGCCACCCTCGCCCTGAAAGCGGTCGAGAACCCGCTCGAGTTCGGCATCGTCATCACCGACGAGGACGGGGCCATCGACCGCTTCCTGGAGAAGCCGGGCTGGGGTCAGGTCTTCAGCGACACCATCAACACCGGGATCTACGTCCTCGAGCCGGAGATCTTCGACTACATCCCCGAAGGGGAGGTCGTGGACTTCTCGGGGGAGTCGTTCCCGGCCGCGCTGGCGGACGGCAAGGGCCTGTACGGGTACGTGGCGGACGGGTACTGGGAGGACGTGGGCACCCTCGAGGCGTACCTCAGCTCCCACCAGGACATCTTGGAGGGGAAGGTCCAGGTCGACATCGAGGGGTTTCCGCTGCGGCCGGGCATCTGGGTCGGCAAGGGGGCCGAGATCGATCCCAGCGTCGAGCTGGTCGGCCCCGCCGTCATCGGGGACAACTGCGTGGTCGGCCCGGGCGCCCGACTCGGTGCCTTCTGCACCCTCGGTCGTCACGTCCGAATCGGAGAGAACGCCGAGGTCGAACGGTCGGTGGTCCACGACAACACGTACCTGGGCTCGGGCGTCCGCATCGAGGGGAGTGTCCTCGGGCGGGGTTCGGACCTCCGCCAGGGCGTGCGCTGCGAGGAGGGGGTGGTCCTGGGCGACGAGTGCTTCGTCGGCGCCCACGCCGAGATCAGCGCCGGCGTCAAGGTCTACCCCTTCAAGACCGTGGAGGCCGGCGCCGTCGTCAACTCGTCGATCGTGTGGGAATCCCGTGGGGCCCGCTCGCTGTTCGGTCGGGACGGGGTCCGGGGCCTGGCCAACGTGGACATCAGCCCCGAGCTCGCCGTGCGGCTCTCCATGGCCTGGGCGTCGACCCTGGAGAAGGGGGCGACGGTCACCAGCTCCCGCGACACCAGTCGGGCCGCCCGTGTGCTGAAGCGGGCGATCATGGTCGGCTGCAACGCCGCCGGCGTCAACGTGGACGACCTGGAGGCGGCCACGGTGCCGGTCACGCGTTTCCAGGTCACCTCCTCCACCAGCACGGCGGGGGTGTCGGTCCGCCTCGATCCCCACGACCCGCAGTCGGTCGTGCTGCGCTTCTTCGACAAGGACGGGATCGACGTCGACGAGACGACCCAGCGCAAGATCGAGCGCCTCTACCACCGCGAGGACTTCCGTCGGGTGCTGGCCCGGGAGATCGGCGACATCGGGTTCCCCCCCCGGACGCTGGAGCACTACACCCAGGCCCTCATCGACTCGGTCGACCTGTCGTCGGCCCGGTCGGCCGGCCTCAAGCTGGTGCTCGACTACTCCTACGGGACGTCCAGTTTCGTGATGCCGAACCTGTTGGCCAAGCTGGACGCCGACGTCCTGGTGGTCAACCCCTTCGCCAACACCGCCCAGGCCGTCGCCTTCGACCGGGCCGCGTCGGCCGCCCGGGTGTCCGAGCTGGTACGGGCGTCGGGCGCCCACCTCGGGGCCGTCCTCGACCCCGGCGGCGAGTTCGTCGACATCGTCGACGACACCGGGCACATGCTCAGCCACGACGAGGCGCTGCTGGTGCTCGTGACCCTCGTCACCGAGTCGGTCCCCGGGGCCCGGATCGCCCTGCCGGTGGCGGCCAGTGGCGCCGCCGAGAAGATCTGCCGGGACAACGGGGCCGAGATCGTCTGGACCAAGCTGTCGGCCTCCCACCTCATGGATGTCGCCCGCTCCGAGAAGGTCACCCTGGCCGCCAGCCAGTCGGGCGGGTTCATCTTCCCGTCCTTCCTCCCGGCGTTCGACGGGGCGGCCACCCTCCTCAACCTCATGTCCCTGCTGACCACCTCCGGCCGGAGCCTGTCGGAGGTGGTCGCCCTGATGCCGCCCGTGCGCATCGCCCACCAGGCCGTCCACACGCCGTGGGACCAGAAGGGGATGCTCATGCGCACCCTGGTCGAGCGGTCTCAGGGCCGTGAGCTGGTGCTGGTCGACGGGGTGAAGGTCATCGAGGACGACGGGTGGGCGTTGGTGCTGCCCGATCCCGAGGAGCCGCTCACCCATGTGTGGGCCGAAGCCCCCAGTGCGTCCCGGGCGGAGTCGCGGGCGGCGGAGTACGCCACCCGGCTCCAACAGCTCCTCCACTGACCGAGGGGGACGTCGCGGACGCCGGGGCACCAGGCGCCCCCGGCGGGTGTCGGGTAGGGTCCGGGGCCATGAACGTGCCCGACGATCTGCGCTATTCGAGTGACCACGAGTGGGCCCGGACCACGGGCGACCGGGTGCGGGTGGGGATCACCGACTACGCCCAGGACGCCCTCGGCGACGTCGTGTTCGTGGACCTGCCGACGCCGGGATCGACCGTGGAGACGGGCGGCATGATCGGTGAGGTCGAGTCCACCAAGTCCGTCTCGGAGATCTACGCCCCCCTGGCCGGCGAGGTGGTGGCCGTCAACACGGCGCTGACCGACGCGCCCGAACAGCTCAACGCCGATCCGTACGGCGAGGGTTGGATCTGCGAGATCGCCCCGAGCGACCCCACCGCGGTGGACGCGCTGCTCGACGCGACCGGCTACCGGCAGCTCACAGAAGATTGAGTCCGATCACGGCGGTGCCGCCCGGGAGCGCTTCGTTCGGAGCGGCTACGTTGGATGGCGTGTTCTGTCACCAGTGCGGCCACCGCAATCCCGAGGGCGTGAACTTCTGCTCGTCCTGCGGCGCGTCGATGGTCACGTCGGCTCCCGACACCTCGGTCTCGGTCAGTCCGGTCGAGGACCTCGGCGAGCCGTCGGAGGCCGGCGCCCCGGTCGGACAGCAGCTCGAACTCCCCCGGGGTGTGGGACTGCTGGTCGTGCGCCGGGGCACCGACGAGGGCGCCCGGTTCCCCCTGGAGGAGCGCGAGGTCACCGTCGGACGCCACCCCGACTCCGACGTGTTCCTCGACGACATCACCGTCTCGCGCAAGCACGCCGTGTTCCTGACCGAGGGCCAGGTGACCCGGGTGCGGGACGCCGGGTCGCTGAACGGCACGTACGTCAACCGGAACCGCATCGACGAGACCTCCCTGGTGAGTGGCGACGAGGTCCAGATCGGCAAGTTCAAGCTCGTCTACCTGCGGGGGCCGGCCGAGTGAGTTCCCGCTCGTACCTGTCCATCGGCGACGTCCTGACCCTGCTCCGCCAGGAGTTCCCCGACGTGACCATCTCGAAGATCCGCTTCCTGGAGAGCCAGGGGCTGGTCAACCCCGAACGCACCCCCTCGGGCTACCGCAAGTTCTACGAGCACGACGTCGAGCGGCTCCGGTGGGTGCTCCGCCAGCAGCGGGAGCACTTCCTGCCCCTGAAGGTGATCAAGGACCGCCTCGACGGGGACAACGGAACCGGTGCGGACGCGGCCGTCGCTGAGGCCGGGGCCGCCGCCTCGGGGGATGACGCCGTCGCCGCCGAGGTCGGTCCCGCCCGAGCCGATGCCACCACGGCCGGTGCCAGCCCGTCCGACGCCGGCACGACCGGGGCCGACGACCGCGCCCCGGTGGACGCCGCGGCCGCCGATGCGTCCCCCCCCGTGGAGGCGACCGTCGCCCCCCGTCCCTCCGTCTCCCCGACGGAGCCGACGGTGATGGCACCCACCGGGGGAGCGCCACGTCTGGTGGCGGTGCCCGATCCGGTGGTCTCCGAACCCGAAGCGGCCGCTCGACCGGGCCTGGAGCCTCCCACCCGACGCCGGGCCCCGGCCCGGGCCACCGTCGGGGCGACCGCCGCCACCGCACCCGGCCCGTCCGCGTCCGCCTCCGGACGGACGCACCGCCCGACGGCCGCCACCGGCGGCGACGTGACGGTGGGCAACGGGCGCGGCAACGGGTCGACGGAGCGGACCGAGACCACGTCGTCCGCCGCCAAGCCGCCCCGGGCCGCCAGGCCGACGCCTCCCACCCCCGCGGTCCCCTCCGCACCGGCGAGCCCGACGGCCGGCGCACGGGGAGGGTCCGACGACCGGGGTCCGACGGTGTCGCTGGGCTCGCCGGGCGGCGCGTCGCTGTCGATGGAGGATCTCTGCTCGTCCAGTGGCCTGTCGGTCGAGGACGTGGTCCAGTTGCAGGAGTACGGGCTGCTGTCGGCCAGTGTGACCGCCGGCGTGGAGTTCTTCGACGAGGACGCGCTGACCGTCGCCAACCTGGCCGCCGAGTTCGCCTCCTTCGGGATCGAGGCCCGCCACCTGCGCCTGTACAAGAACGCCGCCGACCGCGAGGCCGGCTTCATCGAGCAGGTCGTCATTCCCATGGTCCGGCAGCGCAATCCCGAGGCACGGGCCCGGGCCACCCAGACCGCTGAGGACCTGGCTCGGCTGGGCCAGCGCCTGCGCGGATCGCTGCTGCGGGTCGCACTGCGGGACATCCTCGCTCCCTGAGCCGGGGTGCGGCGGGCGATCGCGCGCGTCGCACGGTGGAGCGGCGACGAGTAGGTTTGGGGCATGGTCGAAGTACGGCTCCGTGCGGTTCGGGTGGACCTCCAGTCGAACACGCCGGTCCTGCTGCTCCAGGAGTCCGAGGGTCTGGGCCGGACCCTGCCGATCTTCATCGGGGCCCCCGAGGCCACCGCCATCGCGTTCGCCCTCCAGGGCATGGACACCCCGCGACCGATGACCCACGATCTCATCCGCGACCTGCTCGAGGCGCTCGACGCCGAGGTGCTGCGGGTGGTCGTCACCGAACTGCGCTCCAGCACGTACTACGCCGAGATCGTCCTGGGTCACGGCGGAGGCGAGGTCCCGGTGTCGTCCCGCCCGTCGGACGCCGTCGCCGTGGCCGTGCGTACCGGCGCCCCCCTGTTCGTGGCCGACGATCTGATGGACGCGGAAGGGATCATGCTCGCCGTCGACGAGGACGAGGACGAGGAGGCCGACGAGGACGCCCCGGCCGAGGAGGTGGGCAACCCCGAGGAGATCGTCGGGGAGTTCCGCAGCTTCCTCGACAGCATCCGTCCGGAGGACTTCTCCTCCTAGCGGCGTCGGTCACCCCGCCGGGCGGCGGACGCCGCCGGCCCCGCCTCGAACGATCGCCCGCCGACCGGTCAGTCGTGCGGGCGGACCAACAGGCGGCCGCGCACCCTCCCGGCGAGGATCGTCTCCTGGGCGGCGGCCACGTCGTCGAGGCCGATCTCACCGTCGACCAGCGAGTCGATCACCGGGCCCGGCACCCAGGTGGCGAGATCCCGCCAGACGGTGCGTCGCTCGTCGATGGGGGTCTGCACGCTGTCGACGCCGAGCAGGGCGGCGCTGCGCACGATGAACGGGTAGACCGTGGTCTCGAGTCCCGTGCCACCGGTCAGGCCGCTGGCGGCCACGGCGGCGCCGTAGCGGAGCGTGCGCACCACGGCGGCCAGGGTGGCACCCCCCACACAGTCCACCGCCCCGGCCCAGCGCTCGGGACCGAGGGTCCGCTCGGGGTCCACCACGAGATCGTCGCGTCCGATGACCTCGGCCGCGCCCAGGCCGACGAGGTACTCCGCCTCGGCCGGGCGACCCGTGCTCGCCACCACCTCGTAGCCCCTGGCCGCGGCCAGGGCCACGGACATGCCCCCGACCCCGCCCGAGGCCCCGGTGACCAACAGGGGCCCGGTCCCGGGCCGCAGGCCGTGGTGCTCGAGCCGGCGGAGCGACAGCGCGGCGGTGAAGCCGGCCGTGCCGAGGACGGCGGCCCGCCGGGGCGTCAGGCCCTCGGGCAGGGGGACCACCCACTCCGCCGGCACGCGGGCGTAGCGGGCGAAGCCACCGTGGCGGGCCACGCCGAGGTCGTAACCGTGGCAGATGACGGGGGCGCCCACGGCGACGCCGGCGCTGTCCGAGGCCACCACGGTCCCCACCAGGTCGACACCGGGGACCAGGGGGGAGATCCGCGCCACCCGGTTGCCGGGGCGGGACACCATCCCGTCCTTGTAGTTGACGGCCGACCACTCCACGGCCACCAGGACCTCGCCCGGGGGGAGGTCCTCGAGGGAGAGCCGACCCACACCGGCGTCGACCCGGCCGTCGACGGCGGTGACCAGGAAGGCGGGAAAGGGTCCGGTGGGTGGTCCGGGCGGGGGTCCGGCGCCGGGGGCGGGGGGAGACAGGGGGTCGGGGTCCATTGCAGGTACCGTACAGATTCCATGACGAGTGAGGACGCAGCCGCCGCCGGCCCGCCCGGCCCGGCGGTGCCGGACGGAGGCACCCGTGTCTGACGCCCTCCCGGGGGCCGCCCGGGCCCGGGTGGTGTGGGCCTGGATGCGCACCCTGTCGGCCGACGAGCGTGACGCCCTGCTCTACGGCCTGTCGGCGGTCTTCGCCGGACTCACGGCGGTGGTCATGAGCATCCCCCTGTACCGGGAGTGGGGCCGGTTGGCCGTCGGGCCCTACGCCGTGGGCACGGTGTGGATGCTGGTGGTGGCCCGGCGACGCGCCCGGGCCGGACGGGACGCGGGGCGGCCGGTCAACGGCCGGTCGTGGAAGACCGCCCGGCTCTGCGCCTTCCTGATCGTGCTGTTGGGGGCGACGGTCGTCCCCCTGGCCCTCGAGGTCACGTGGGCGGCCGAGGGCAACGCCGCCCTCCACGTCCAACCCGAGGTGCTGGTGGTGGAACGGGCCGGGGTGCGGGCCGCCCACGGCGAGGACCCCTACCAGGTCGTCGACCGCAACGGTCACATCCTCATCCGCCAGCGCGCCATCCCGGTCTACGAGCTCTACTACCCGTACCTGCCGGGCATGGTGGTGTTCGGCTTCTCCAGCGGGAGCAGGGTGGAGGCCCGCCTCACCGACGCCCGGATCCAGTTCCTGCTGTTCACGGTGGTGGTCGCCGCGGTGGCCCTCACCCGGATGCGACCCCGCACCGACGCCCGCAACCGCGCCTTCATGGCGCTCACGGCCTTGCCCACCGCCGCGCTGCCGCTGGCCACCGGCGGCGACGACATGCCGGTGGCGGCCCTGATGCTGCTCGGCCTGGTCGCGCTCCAGCGTCGACGACCGGTGCTGGCCGGCCTCGCCCTCGGCGCCGCCAGCACCCTCAAGTTCACCTCCTGGCCGCTGGTGCTCCTCGCCCTGTTCGCGGTCAGCGACCTGCACCGCCGGCGGGCCTGGGGGCGGTATTCGCTGGCGGCGGCGGCACTGGTGGTCCCGGTGGTGGTCCCGGTGGCCCTCCACAACCCGTCCGCCTTCATCGACAACGTGGTCCGGTTCCCGCTCGGGCTCGCCGGGGTGGCGTCCCCGGCCGCCAGCCCGCTGCCCGGCCACATCCTCGTCGCCCTGGTGCCGGGGATCCACCGGGCCTACGTGATCACCGTGGGGGTGGTCGGCCTGGCCGTGCTCGGGCGCTACCTCTACCGGCACCCGCCGCGGGACGCCGCCGCCGTCGCCCGGGTGACCGGCTGGGTGATGCTGATCGCCATCCTGGTCGCTCCGGCCACCCGGGTGGGCTACCTGCTCTACCCGATCAACCTGTTCCTGTGGGCCTGGATGTTCCGCCGTTCCGAGGACCCGGCCGACGCCGTCGGCGGTCCGTCAGGGGGTGGCTCCGACGAGGATCAGTTGCCGTCCGGGGTCTCGAACACCTCGATCGAGTACGAGGTCGAGCCCGTGGCGGTGGTGGGGGAGACGACCACGCCGATCTCCCAGTAGAAGCCGTCGCTGCTGCCCTTCTTGGCCAGCACCTCCGTCGACCCGGCGACGCCCTGGGGGGCGTTGCCCTGGTAGATGACGTCCCAGCCGTTGGCCTTCACCATCAGGCGGTAGGCCTCGGCGATCTGACTCTGGGCCAACGCCCCGGTGTGCAGGTTCACGGTCCGGTCGAACTGCGACGTCCCCTGGTCGCCGTCGACGGTGCCGACGACGGTCGAGGTCGTCGCCACGCCGAGGCTGGAGAGGATGTCGGCCGGCGGCTGACCGCTCGCCACGATCGACCGGAGTCGCGTGCTGGCGGGGGAGAAGGTGACCTGGGTGCCGTCGGACAGGGTCACGGAGGCCACGTGGGCCGCCGGTGCCGGCGTGGTGGAGGTGAGAGCGGCGGCCAGGGTGCCGCCGAGCAGGATGAACACGGCGAGCCCGAGCACGATGAGGGCCGGGCCCCGCACCGACATCGGCTCGAAGCGGGGGACGGGGGGGACGTCGTCATCGGCGCCGCCCGCGTCGGGGACCGTCGACTGGGACGTCGTGACCATGCCCCCATGCTACCCGGGGCGACGGTTCGGACCCCGGCGGCCGCGTCCGCCGGCGGTGGTCAACCGGGCGGGACGGGCGCGCCGCCGCCCCCGTCGGCGGTCCCGGTCGGGCGTGTGGGCCCGGGACCCCCGGTCGGCACCTGGCTGGTCGGCACCGGGCCCCGGGGACCGGTCCGGGTGTCCGGCGGGGCGTCGAGGGCCACCGCCACCCGGAAGGACACCACGGCGGCCCCGGCGGTGGCGGCCAGGATGGTCCACCGGGTCCTGCGGGGGAGCCGGCGCAGGGCCGCCACCGTCACCGCCGCGTCGACCGCGTCGGCCATGCCCGCCAGGGCCACCCACGGGCGCGCCTCGGCGTCGTCCACGCCGAGCGCCCGTAGGGTGCCGAGGCCGAGGGCCAGGTCGCGCCCGCCCATCGTCCGGGCCAGCAGACGGGCGTCCGCGCCCTCGGCGGCGTCCCCGATCCAGGGACGGGTCATGATCGTCGGGGCGCAGAGGGCCGTGACGCCGATCGCCACCCGGCCGAGGGCGACGAACTGGGCCAGGCGGTGCGGGACGGAGGAGGTCATGGACCGAACGTAGTGGCCGACCGGGGTCGCCCGGCCGGGTGGCGTCGGTCCGGGGCCGGCGGGAGTCTCGGCGCCGAATGTTACTCAGAGTGGCTACTTGGACACTGTTCGGGAAAACTGTTCACCATCTGTTTACATTGTGGGCCCTATCCCTCACAATGCGACGGTCGATGACGATGCTTCGTCATCCGGGGGAGGGCGTTCCGGCCCAGTGGGCCGATCCGCACTGCAGCACGGGGGATTCCCGGGGGGGACACAGAGGCCGGGCCGCGAGGCCCGGCCTCTGTGGCGCCCGCCCCGTCCTGGTCAGCGGGGATGGAGTTGCCTCACGGGGCGGACCACCCGAAGGGGTCGAGGGGACCGTGCCCCCGCCCGAGGTCCCACCCCGCCGCCCCGCCGAGGGCGGCGTGGACGAACGCCTTGGCCGTCGCCACGGCGGTGGGGACGTCGTCCCCAATGGCCAGTCGGGCGGCGGTGGCCGAGGCCAGGCTGCACCCGGTGCCGTGGTTGTTGCGGGTGGTGACCCGGGTCCCGGCGAGGACGACGACATCGGTGCCGTCGAAGAGGACGTCGGCCACCCGGTCAGGGGCCGGCCCGCCGTCGTGGACGCCGGGCAGGTGGCCCCCTTTCACCAGGACCCAGGTGGGCCCCAGGCGGTGGATCCGGGCGGCCAGGTCGACCATCGTCTCGACGTCGGCCCCCGCGGCGGGCTCCACCCCGGCCAGGATGGCCGCCTCCAGGAGGTTGGGGGTGACGACCAGCGCCTGGCCCACGAGGGCGTCACGGTAGAGGGCCACGGCGTCGTCGTCGAGGAGGCGGCGACCGGTGGAGGCCACCATCACCGGGTCGACGACGAGGTTGGGGAGCCGCCCCTCGGCGGCCCGGTCGGCGACGAGTCGCACGGTGGCCGTGGTGGCCAGCATCCCCGTCTTGACGGCGGCCACGTCGAAGTCGTCCAGGACCGCCGCCAGCTGGGCGTCGACCACGGCCGTCGGGATCGGGTGGACCGCCGTCACCTCGGCGCTGTTCTGGGCCGTGACGGCGGTCACGACGGTGGTGGCGAACACGCCGAGGGCGCTCATGGCCTTGAGGTCGGCCTGGATACCGGCGCCGGCGCCGGAGTCGGACCCGGCGATGGTGAGGGCGACCGGCGGTGTCGTCACGCCCCGGGTCCTGACCGTCCCACGGACTCCACCCGCCCGTCGAAGGAGGACGACGCCTCGGCCACGAAACGCCGGCTGATCCGTCCGGCCAGGCGGGCCGCCCGACCGGCGTGGACCGCGTCGCGCATGGCCGCGGCCATGCGGGCCGGGTCCTCGGCGCGGGTGACGGCCGAGGCCACCAGGACGGCGCTGCAGCCGAGTTCCATGGCCAGGCAGGCGTCCGAGGCGGTGCCGATCCCGGCGTCGAGGACCACCGGCACCGTGGACTGCTCGACGATGAGCTCGATGTTGTGCGGGTTGCGGATCCCGAGCCCGCTGCCGATGGGCGCACCGAGCGGCATGACCGCCGCGCAGCCCACCTGTTCGAGCCGGCGGGCCACCACCGGGTCGTCGCCGCAGTAGGGGAGGACGACGAAGCCGTCGTCGACCAGCTGCTCGGCCGCCTCGACGAGTTCCAGGGGATCCGGCAACAGGGTGCGGTCGTCGCCGATGACCTCGAGCTTGACCCAGTCGGTGGCGAACGCCTCCCGGGCCAGCCGGGCCGTCAGGACGGCGTCGGCCGCGGTGTAGCAGCCCGCGGTGTTGGGCAGGATGCGCACGCCGAGGCCGTCGAGGAGGTCGACGAGGGAGTGGCGGACCGCGGGGTCGACACGACGCACCGCCACCGTGGCCAGGGCGGTGCCCGAGGCGGCGAGCGCGGCGGCCAGCGATTCGGGGCTGGTCATCCCGCCGGTGCCGAGCAGCAGGCGCGACGCCAGCTCGGTGCCGGCGACCACGAAGGGATCGGGAGCGGCGGACGTACTCATCGCCCGCCACGGTACCCGTGACCGGCGGGCGTCAGCCCCCGGCGGCCGCGGTGACGATCTCGACGGCGTCGCCCGTCCCGAGGGGGGTGGTCGCCCAGGCACTGCGGGGCACCACCTCGGCGTTGACGGCCACCGCCACGCCCTTGGGCGAGGGGCACCAGGACGCCACCAGGTCGGCCACCGTCGTCCCGGGGGCCAGCTCGGCCGCCGCGCCGTTGACCGTGGCCGTGGTCACCGGGCCACCGCCGGCGTCGCGAAGCGGTCGGGCCCGAAGCCGTCGAAGGGGCCGGGCACGGGTGCCTCCCCTCCGGAACGGGCGTCGAGGAGGCGCACGACCTCGGTGGCCGTGAGCGGGGCCAGGAGGATGCCGTTGCGGTAGTGGCCGGTGGCGACCACCAGGCCGTCGACGGGGGTGGTGCCCACGATCGGCCCGTTGTCGGGTGACCCGGGCCGGAGCCCGGGAGTGACGTCGACCAGGACGTACTCGTCGATGGCCGGCACCACCCGTCGGGCGTCCTCCACGAGGTCGGCCACCCCGCCGAGGGGGACGTCGAGGGCGAAGCCGCGCTCCTCGACGGTGGCCCCGAGGACGAGGCCGCCGTCGTCCCGGGGGACGAGGTAGCAGGACCGCCCGTGGACCAGGGCGCGCACCGTCCGGTGCAGGCGCGGCACGCCGTCGGGGGCCCGCAGGCGGACGGTCACGCCCCGGACCGGGCGGACGGGAGGACACCAGCCGCCGGGGAGGCCGCCGACCTCGCCCGAGCGGCTGCCGGCGGCGAGCACGACCACGTCGGACCGCAGCCGACCGCCTTCTTCGAGCTCGACCCCGTCGACCCGTTCCCCCGACCCGGTGATCCGGGTGACCCGGTCGGCGACCAGGGTGACGCCGGCGGCCCGGCAGGCGGCCTCCAACGCCGTGGCGACGGCCCGGTTGTCGACCTGGTGGTCGCCGGGCAGGTCGACCCCGCCGCTCACGCCCGGCGCCAGGAGTGGTTCGGCCCGCCGGCAGGCGCGGGCGCCGAGGCGGACGGCGGGAAGACCCAGGTCCCGGTGGAAGGCGAACACGCGGTCGGTGGCCACCCGGTCCGACGGGCCTCCGGCCACCACCAGCGTCCCGTCGTCCCGGTAGTGGACCGGGAGGCCGGACGCCGCCTCGAGGTCCCGGGCGAAGGCGGGCCAGGCTCCGGAGGCGGTCAGGTTGAGGCGGGCCAGTTCCTGCTCGCCGAAGGCCGCCTCGGCGACCGGGGCCAGCATGCCGGCGGCGGCCCACGTGGCCCCCCGCCCGGGTTGGGGATCGACGACGGCCACCGACCGCCCCGATGTCGCGGCCGACCAGGCCACGGACAGCCCGATCACCCCGCCGCCGACGACGGCCACGTCGAGGTGGTGGCCGGGGGTCACCGTGCGCCCCACCGGGGGCCGGGGCTCGTCATGGGCTCATGCTACGGCCCGCGTTCGGGGGTCCTGCACCCGGACGGTGGACCCGTGGTCCGGTGGAGCACCCCTGGTGCCCGGGTGAGGAGGGCCCCTCCGGTGACCGTGTAAGGTTGTCTGACCACGCAAGGGCCAGCGCCGTCCCGGGCGGGGAGATCCACTTCTCTTCTGGAGCGACCCGATGACGACCGGAGCACCCACAGCCGACGGCGCGACGACGCCCGTGAACCGTGTCCCCGTGAGCCTGGCGCGCCGCGGAGCGTCGGCGCCGCAACCGCCCACCGCCGGGTTGTACGACCCCCGCTTCGAGCACGACGCCTGCGGGGTGGCCCTGGTGGCCGACCTCGAGGGGCGCCCGTCCCACCGGCTGGTGCTGCAGGCCGTCAACGCCCTCGAGCACCTGGCCCACCGGGGCGCCACCGGGAGCGAGGAGGATTCCGGCGACGGGGCCGGCATCCTGATCCAGGTCCCCGACGACTTCTACCGGGCGGTGGCCGACTTCGCCCTGCCGCCCCGGGGCCACTACGCCACCGGCATCGCCTTCCTGTCGTCCGACGAGTCGGTGGCGGCCAAGGCCCGCGACGAGGTCGGGCGCATCGTCGCCGAGGAGGGGCTCGAGGTGGTCGGCTGGCGCGAGCTCCCCGTGGATCCGTCCACGCTCGGCTCCATCGCCGAGTCCGCCCGGCCGTCCATGCACCAGCTCTTCGTGGCGCCGGCCGACGGCGTGGTGCTCGGTCCGGGGGAGCCGGCGCTGGCTCTCGACCGCCTGGCCTTCGTGGTGCGCAAGCGGGCCGAGCACGAGGTCGAGGCGTGCTATTTCGCGTCGTTGTCGGCTCGGACCGTCACCTACAAGGGGATGCTCACGTCCCACCAGCTCGCCGAGTTCTACCCCGATCTCCACGACGAGCGGCTGGTCAGCGGCCTGGCCCTCGTGCACTCGCGGTTCTCGACCAACACCTTCCCGTCGTGGCCGCTGGCCCACCCCTACCGGTACATGGCCCACAACGGCGAGATCAACACCCTGGCCGGCAACCGGAACTGGATGCGGGCCCGCGAGGCCCTGTGCGCCACCGACCTGATTCCGGGTCTCGAGCGGGCCTTTCCCGTGGTGACGCCCGGTGCCAGTGACTCGGCCTCGTTCGACGAGGTGCTGGAGCTTCTCCATCTCGGGGGCCGGCCCATCCACCACGCCGTGCTGATGATGATCCCCGAGGCGTGGGAGAACCACCGGACGATGGACGCCGCCCGGCGGGCCTTCTACCGATTCCACGCCTCGCTCATGGAGCCGTGGGACGGCCCGGCCGCCGTGGCCTTCACCGACGGCACGGTCATCGGCGCGGTCCTGGACCGCAACGGTCTGCGACCCGCCCGCTACTGGGTGACCGACGAGGGTCTCGTGGTCCTGGCCAGTGAAGTCGGCGTCCTGGACATACCGCCGTCCCGGGTGGTCCGCAAGGGACGGCTGCAGCCGGGCCGGATGTTCCTGGTCGACACCGAGGCCGGGCGGATCGTGGACGACGACGAGATCAAGGACACCCTGGCCGCCGAGCACCCCTACGCCTCGTGGCTGGAGCAGGGACAGATCGACCTCGACGACCTGCCGCCCCGGACCATGCTCACCCCGCAGCACGCCTCGGTGGTCGGTCGTCAGCGGCTGTTCGGGTACACCAACGAGGAGCTCCGACTGATCGTCGCCCCGATGGCGAGGACGGGGGCCGAACCGATCGGCTCGATGGGCTCGGACACCGCGATCGCCGTCCTGTCGGAACGGTCGCGGCTCCTGTACGACTACTTCACCCAGCTGTTCGCCCAGGTCACCAACCCGCCGCTCGACGCCATCCGCGAGGAGCTGGTGACGTCGCTGCAGTCGACGCTCGGTCCCGAGTCCAACCTCCTCGAGCCGTCGCCCGACTCCTGCCGCCAGATCATCCTGCCGATGCCGGTCATCGACAACGACGACCTGGCCAAGCTGCTCTACGTCAACGAGGACGGCACCACGCCCGGCTTCCGGGCCTTCGCCGTCGACGGGCTGTTCGAGGCGGCCGGAGGGGGCGAGGCGCTGCGGGCCGCCATCGAGGACGTGCGCGCCCAGGTCGGCGTAGCCATCGAGGACGGGGCCGACGTCATCGTCCTGTCCGACCGCAACTCGACGGACACGCTGGCGCCGATCCCGTCGCTGCTGTTGGTGTCGGCCGTCCACCATCACCTGGTGCGCACCAAGACCCGCACGCGGGTGGGGCTGGTGGTCGAGTCCGGCGACGCCCGCGAGGTCCACCACATGGCCCTGTTGAAGGGGTTCGGGGCGGCGGCCATCAATCCGTACCTGGCGTTCGAGAGCATCGACGACATGATCGCCTCGGGCCTGCTCACCGGGGTGACCCCCCGCCAGGCCCAGCGCAACTACATCAAGGCCGCCTCCAAGGGCATCGTGAAGGTGATGTCCAAGATGGGCATCTCGACCGTCGCCTCCTACACCGGCGCCCAGGTCTTCGAGGCCGTGGGCCTGGCCCCCGAGGTGGTCGACGAGTACTTCACCGGCACCGTGTCGCGGATCAGCGGGGTCGGACTCGACGTCCTGGCCGGCGAGGTCGCCCGGCGGCACCGGCTGGCCCATCTCGACCGGCCGAGCGAGCGGGCCCACCGCGAGCGCGAGGTCGGCGGCGAGTACCAGTGGCGGCGCGAGGGGGAGATCCACCTCTTCAACCCCCGGACCGTCCACAAGCTGCAGCACGCCACCCGGGCGAAGCGCTACGACGTCTACAAGGAGTACACGCGGGCCGTCGACGACCAGTCCTCGGCACTCGCCACCCTGCGCGGCATGATGACGCTCCGCACCGGTGCGCTCCCGCCCGTGCCCCTCGAGGAGGTCGAGTCCGTGTCGGCCATCGTGTCGCGTTTCTCGACCGGCGCCATGTCCTACGGCTCGATCTCGGCCGAGGCCCACGAGACGTTGGCGATCGCCATGAACCGGATCGGGGGCAAGTCCAACACCGGCGAGGGGGGAGAGGACCCGGACCGCTTCACCCCCGACGCCGACGGGACGTTGCGGCGCAGCGCCATCAAGCAGGTGGCGTCGGGCCGCTTCGGCGTCACCTCGGAGTACCTGGTCAACGCCGACGACATCCAGATCAAGATCGCCCAGGGGGCCAAGCCCGGCGAAGGCGGACAGCTGCCGGGCTCCAAGGTCTACCCGTGGATCGCCAAGACCCGGTACTCGACGCCGGGGGTGGGCCTCATCTCGCCGCCACCCCACCACGACATCTACTCCATCGAGGACATCGCCCAGCTCATCCACGACCTGAAGTCCGCCAATCCGGCGGCCCGGGTGCACGTGAAGCTGGTGGCCGAGGTGGGCGTGGGGACGGTGGCGGCCGGGGTGGCCAAGGCCCACTCCGACGTGGTGCTCATCTCGGGCCACGACGGGGGAACGGGCGCCACCCCGCTCACCTCGCAGAAGCACGCCGGCATTCCGTGGGAGCTGGGCCTGGCCGAGACCCAGCAGACGCTGATGGCCAACGACCTGCGCGACCGGATCGTGGTCCAGGTGGACGGCCAGATGAAGACCGGCCGCGACGTCGTGATCGGGGCCCTCCTCGGCGCCGAGGAGTTCGGCTTCGCCACCGCCCCGCTGGTGGTGTCGGGCTGCATCATGATGCGGGTCTGCCACCTCGACACCTGTCCGGTGGGGATCGCCACCCAGAACCCGGTCCTGCGGCAGCGCTACACCGGCAAGCCGGAGTTCGTGGAGACGTTCTTCGAGTACATCGCCGAGGAGGTGCGGGAGTACCTGGCGGCCCTCGGGCTGCGCTCCATCGAGGAGGCGGTGGGCCGGGTCGACCTCTTGGACACGGCCGCCGCCGTCGACCACTGGAAGGCGTCGGGCCTCGACCTGGCGCCCATCCTCCAGCCGCCCGACGCCCCCGAGGGGGCGGTGCGCCATCGGGTGGCCGACCAGGACCACGGCCTCGACAAGGCCCTCGACCACCGGTTCCTGGAGGCCTGCCGGCCGGCCATCGACCATGGCACCCGGGTCACCGCCGAGGTGGAGGTGCGCAACGTCAACCGCACGGTGGGCACGCTGCTCGGCCACGAGATCACCAAGCGCCACGGCGGGGCGGGGCTCCCCGAGGGCACCATCGACCTGACCTTCCGGGGTTCGGCCGGCCAGAGCTTCGGCGCCTTCGTCCCCCGCGGGGTCACCATGCGCCTGTTCGGCGACACCAACGACTACCTGGGCAAGGGACTCTCGGGCGGGCGCATCGTGGTAAGGCCGGACGAGGCCGCCCCCTTCGCGGCCGAGGAGAACATCATCGCCGGCAACGTCATCCTCTACGGGGCGACGGCCGGCGAGGTCTTCCTGCGGGGTCAGGTGGGGGAGCGGTTCTGCGTGCGCAACTCGGGGGCCATCGCCGTGGTCGAGGGCGTGGGCGACCACGCGTGCGAGTACATGACCGGGGGCCGGGTGGTCGTGCTCGGTCCCACCGGGCGCAACTTCGGTGCCGGCATGTCCGGCGGGATGGCCTTCGTCCACGACCCGCACGGTGACCTGACCCGCGTCTACAACAACGAGATGGTCGATCTCGAGCCGCTGAGCCACGACGACCGGATGTGGCTCCGCGACCGGATCAACCTCCACCACCACGAGACCGGCTCGGAGGTGGCGGCGCGGCTGCTCGCCGACTGGACCATCGAAGCCGACCAGTTCGTGACGGTCATGCCCAAGGACTACCGCCGGGTCCTGGAGGCGACGGAGCGGGCGGTGGCCGAGGGCCGGTCGGTGGACGACGCAGTGATGGAGGCATCCCGTGGGTGAGGTCACCGGATTCTTGAAGTACCACCGGGAGCTGCCGGCCCGCCGGCCGGTGCCGGTGCGTCTGCGGGACTGGAAGGAGGTCTACGAGCCCTTCCCGGCCGAGGCCGCCGAGCACCAGGGCGCCCGGTGCATGGACTGCGGCATCCCGTTCTGCCACGAGGGCTGCCCGCTCGGCAACCTGATCCCGGAGTGGAACGACCTGGTCTACCGGGACGACTGGTCCGAGGCCATCGAGCGCCTGCACGCCACCAACAACTTCCCCGAGTTCACGGGCCGTCTGTGCCCGGCACCCTGCGAGGGGGCCTGTGTGCTCGGCATCAACGACGACCCGGTGACCATCGAGCGCATCGAGTACGAGATCGTCGAGCGGGCCTGGTCCGAGGGGTGGGTCGAGCCGGTCCGCCCGGGCCCGCCCACCGGCCGGCGCGTGGCCGTGGTGGGGTCGGGACCCGCCGGCCTGGCGGCGGCCCAGCAGCTGTGCCGGGCCGGCCACACCGTCGTCGTCTACGAGCGGGCCGAGCGCCCCGGCGGACTGCTGCGCTACGGCATCCCGGAGTTCAAGATGGAAAAGGCCGTCCTCGACCGGCGGCTCGAACAGCTCGAGGCCGAGGGAGTCGAATTCCGGTGCGGCGTGTCGGTGGGGCAGCCGTCACCGACCGTGGAGCGGGCCGTCGCCTCCGGGGCGACGATCCTCCCGGCCGCCGACCTGGTGGCCGGCTATGACGCCGTGGTGCTGGCCGGCGGGGCGACGCTGCCCCGGGACCTGCCCGTGCCGGGGCGGGACCTGGACGGGATCCACCGGGCCATGGACTACCTGAAGCCGTCCAACATGGTGCGGGAGGGCTCCCTGGACGCCCCCCCGATCACCGCCGAGGGGCGCCACGTGGTGATCATCGGGGGCGGCGACACCGGGGCCGACTGCCTGGGCACGGCCCACCGCCAGGGAGCCCTCAGCGTCCAGCAGCTGGAGATCATGCCGCAGCCCCCCGGCCACCGCGCCCCGGACAACCCGTGGCCCACCTGGCCGCTGATCCTGCGGACGTCGTCCGCCCACGAGGAGGGTGGCGAGCGCCTGTTCTCGGTCACCACCGACGAGTTCGTGGACGATGGATCCGGGGCCGTCGCCGGCCTGCGGGGTCACGAGGTCGAGCTGATCACCGGACCCGACGGACGCCCGTCGTTCGAGGAGGTGGCGGGCAGCGAGTTCGAGCTGCCGTGCCAGCTCGTCCTGTTGGCCATGGGCTTCCTCGGCCCCGAGCCCGACGGCGTGGTGGCCGACCTCGGAATCGAGCTCGACGCCCGGGGGAGCGTGGCCGCCGACGAGCGGTGGTCGACGAACGTGGAGAACGTCTTCGTCTGCGGCGACATGACCCGGGGCCAGAGCCTGATCGTGTGGGCCATCGCCGAGGGGCGCTCGGCCGCCGCCGCCGTGGACCGGCACCTGATGGGGACGACGGATCTGCCGGCCCCGTTGCGGCCCGGGCAGCTCGCGCTGCGCTGAGGCGACGCCCGGGGAGCGCCTCGGGCATGATGAGCCGGTGGATGCCCGGACCGCCGGACCCGACGACCTGGCCCGGGTGGCCGACACGCTGGCCCTCGCCTTCCATGCCGACCCGGCATGGTCGTGGGTCTTCGAGGACCCCGGCCGCCGACCCGACCAGCTGCGGGCCGTCTGGGGCGCGTTGTTGGACGCCTCGGTGGCGCACGGGTGGATCTGGATGACCCCGGGGGCGGGCTCGGTCACCCAGTGGATCCCGCCGGGGGTCGACGAGCTCACCCCTGCCGAGGAGGCCGCTCTCGAGCGCCTCATGGGCGATCTCCTGGGAGACCGCGTGGGTCGGGCCACCGCCCTCGTCGAGCGCCTGGCGGACGCCCGTCCGAAGGGTCCCGACCACTACTACCTGAGCCTCTTCGGGACCCGTCCCGAGCAGCGCGGCCGGGGGCTCGGCATGGCGTTGCTGGCCGACAACCTGGCCCGGATCGACGCCGAGCGGAGGCCCGCCTACCTGGAGTCCACCAACCCCGCCAACCTCGAACGGTACCGCTCGGTGGGGTTCGTCGACGCCACCTCGTTCACGCTGCCCCACGATGGCCCGACGGTCACCACCATGTGGCGCGAACCCCGACCGGTCGACTGACCAGGTGCGCACGGCGCCCCCTCCGGGCATCCGACCCGGTCAGCCGGGGCGTGTGGCGCCGACGAGACCGGACCAGTCGGCCGCCTCCACGCGGACCACGGCCCCGGTGTGGGGGGCGTCGATCATCAGGCCGTCGCCGACGTAGATGCCGACGTGGTCGACGCCGGTCGGCCCCGTGCCGAAGAACAGCAGGTCGCCGGGCTCCACGGTGGCCCCGGTGACCGCCGGCCCGGCGTCGAACTGGTCCTGGGCCACCCGCGGGATCGCCACGCCGGCGTGGGCGTAGGCGGCCTGGCTCAGACCCGAGCAGTCGAAGCCGCCGCGGCCGGTGCCGCCCCAGAGGTAGGGGACGCCCAGGTGCCCGGCGGCGAAGTCGAGCGCGGCCACCACCGCGGCGTCGACCGTGGCGTCGTCGGCGTAGGCCACGGACAGCACGAGCACGGTGGCCACGTAGGTCTGGTCGTGGTTGTAGGCGAACACGGCCCCCCGCAGCCCGGTGGCGGTGCCGCCCCCCTCGGCGCAGAGCATGGCGGCCGCGCTGTAGGCGGCGTCGACCGGGTCGTAGGGGGACGCCGGACGGGCGCCCCCCGGGCCCACGGTGGCGTAGGCCGCGAACGTCGGTGGCTCGAACTGGAACGGCCCTTCGGCGCCGGCCGCGTTCGCCCCCGAGGCCACCCCGGGCGCCGTCGACCGTCCACTGTCGGACTCGACCGTCCCGATGGCGGCCAGCACCGACCACGACAGACCGGGACAGGTGGCCGCCGCCCCCTGTTCCATGGCCGCCCACCCGGCGGGCAGCGCCGGACCGACGGACGCAGCGGTCGATCCGGAGGGTGCCCCGGACGGCATGGTGCCCGCCCCGGCACCCACCACCGAGGCGAGTACGGCCACGCCCAGGACGATCAGGACCATCATCAGGGCGGCGACGCCCACCAACCTGCCCACGGGGACTCCTCGTCGACGAGGGGAACGGGGTGAGCGGAGGGCTCAGAGGATGCCGGGTGGAGCAACGGTGCACCCGTCCGGCCGGGCCAGTCCAGCACGCCGGGCACCCGGCCACAAGGGTCGATCGCCGGGGTCCCGCGACCGGGGCCAGGTGGGCGTCCACGATGTCCGTGGCCAGCCCGTACCGCGCCGTCGCCGTCCACGGATCCCGGACCCGGACCGTCGGCCGCCGTGGGGCCTCCGGCCCCCGCCGGTCGGTACACTCGGTCGTCCGCCCCCGGCGGTGGACGGGGAGGAATCACGATGCTCAGTACCATGCAGGACGGGCCGCTGCTGATCAGCGGCATCCTTCGCCACGGCCAGCAGGTCTACGGCGAGAGCCGGGTGGTCACCATCACCGGACCCGGCGGGGAGTCCACCGAGGCCACCTACGCCGACGTGGCCCGACGGTCCGAACAGCTCGCCCGTGCCCTCGGCCGGCTCGGGGTCGGCGAGTCCGACCGGGTCGGGACCTTCCTGTGGAACAACCAGACCCACCTCGAGGCCTACCTGGCCATCCCGTCCATGGGGGCGGTGCTGCACACCCTCAATCTGCGTCTCTTTCCCGAACAGCTGGCCTACGTGATCAACCACGCCGAGGACCAGGTCATCATCTGTGACTCCTCCATCGCCGGTCTGCTGGCCCGGGTGCGCGACCAGATCCCCACGGTCCGCCACATCGTGACGGTGGGGGAGGGCGACACCTCGGCCCTGGGCGAGACCCTGGACTACGACACCCTGCTGGCGGCCGAGGAACCGGGCTACGAGTGGCCGCGATTCGACGAGCGCCAGGCGGCGGCCATGTGTTACACGTCGGGGACGACCGGCAACCCGAAGGGCGTCGTCTACAGCCACCGCTCGACGTTCCTCCACACCATGGCCATCACGGCGGGCAGCTCGCTCGGGATCAGCGAGCGCGACAGCGTGCTGTCCATCGTGCCGATGTTCCACGCCAACGCCTGGGGCACCCCCTACGCGGGCGTCATGACCGGGGCCGACCTGATCATGCCCCAGCAGTTCCTCCAGGCCGCCCCCCTGGCCGCCATCATCGAGCGGTTCCGCCCCACCGTGTCGGCCGGGGTGCCGACCATCTGGAGCGATCTGCTGCGGTACGCGCAGACGACCCCCGTCGACATGTCCAGCCTGCGGATGATCACCGCCGGTGGCGCCGCCGTGCCGCGTCAGCTCATCGAGCGGTTCCGCGACGAGCTCGGCGTGGAGTTGGTGCAGGGATGGGGCATGACCGAGACGAGCCCGCTCTGCTCGATCGCCACGCCACCCCGCCAGGCCGCTCCCGACGAGGAGATCGAGTGGCGGGCCAAGACGGGGCGGATCGTCCCCGGGGTCGAGGTGCGGGTCTGTGGGGACGACGGCACCGTGCTCCCGAACGACGGCACGTCCGTCGGCGAGTTCGAGGTGCGGGGACCGTGGATCACCGGCTCCTACTACGGGGACCCGTCGCCGGAACGGTTCCATGACGGCTGGCTGCGGACCGGGGACATCGGGTCGCTCGACGGACGCGGCTACATGCAGATCAGCGACCGCACCAAGGACGTGATCAAGTCCGGCGGCGAGTGGATCTCCTCGGTGGAGCTGGAGAACGAGGTCATGGCCCACCCCGACGTGGTCGAGGCGGCCGTCATCGCCGTGCCCGACGACCGGTGGAGCGAGCGACCCCTGGTCGCCGTGGTGTTGGAGGAGGGGGTGGACACGTCGCCCGACGACCTCCTCGAGTTCCTCGCCCCGCGGGTGTCCAAGTGGTGGCTGCCCGAGCGCTGGGTGATCGTCGAGGAGGTGCCGAAGACGAGCGTGGGCAAGTTCGACAAGAAGGTGCTCCGCGCCCGGCACGCCGAGGGTGGCCTCGAGGTCATCGAGGTCGACATCGCCTCGGGGGGCTGAGCGTGCCCGACCTCGACGAGCTGGCGGACCGGCTCGGGGCGATCGCCGAGGACCTGGCCGACGCCGCCCTCGACCGGCTGCGGCAGAACGCCGATGCGGTGCGCTCCGGGGGCGAACCCGACCCGGACCTGGCCGCCGAGGAGAAGCGGATCACGCGGGCCCGTCGGGCCGTGGAGAAGGCGGCCACCCTGCTCGGCGGGGCGTCGGCCGCCGGATTCGACGGGGCTCCCTGAGCCCGATGACGGGGCCGGAGACCCGATGACGCCCGGACCCGGCGACGGCGGCGTGCCGGAGGAGGACGGGCCGCCGGTGATGTGGCCGACGTCGGACTCGGGGTTCGAGGCCGATCCGTTCAGCCCGGCCGGTACGGCGGAGCGGGAGTGGGCGTTCGCCCGCGGTCTGGGTCGCCGGCGGGGCGGGCGGATGGCGGTGTGGGGGGTGCTGCTCGTCGTCCCCCTCGTCCTCCTGGTCTACGCCGTCACCCTGGCGCTCCGACACCACTGACGGCCGGGGGTCGGCGGGTAGGTTGACGATCGTGGACAGCACGGACGCCTCCGGGCCCGCGGATGATCGGGACGACGGCCCCCGCCACTCACCCGACTGGTACCGGGACATCCCGGGCGGCCGCCGCCTCCGGCCCGGCCAGCAGTTCCTGATCCGTTGCGTCGACGGGCCGACACGGGTGCGGCTCGAGACCTTCCGCCCCGCCTCGAGATCGAGGTCCGGGGCGGGATCTACATCCTCCAGGACGACGGGCCGATCCACCAGTGGTCGTACCGCCTGGTCTCCCGCTACCCCTGACCCGTCGGACCCGACCGGCCCGATGATCGGGGCCGCCACCCGCCCCCGCCAGCCGGCCCGCCGTGCCTGCCCCGGGGGCGCCGTGCCTACCCCGGGGCATGGTGGGCAGGATCCGGGGATGGCCCGCTCCCGCCCCGTGGCGCCGACCGACGTCCACGCCCCGGCCCGAGGGCCGACCGACCGCTGGCCCGTCGCCCTGGTGGGCGCCGTCGCCGTGGTGGCGGCCGCGCTCGCCGAGCCGACGGCCGCCCGGTCGGCCGCCGCCCAGGTGTGGCCGCCGTTCGTCCTCGTCACCGGGCTGCTGCTGGTGGGGACGGTGGCCGACGCCGACGGGCTGTTCGGGGCAGCCGGCCGGGTCCTCGCCGACGTCGCCCCGGGGGACGGCACGCTGTTCGTCGGTGCCTGTCTGATCGTGGCCGTGGTGACGGCGGTCCTCAACCTGGACACCGCCGTGGTGTTCCTGACGCCGGTGCTGGTCCACGCCGCCCGCCGCCGCGAGGCGCCCGACGGGCCGTTGGTGATCGCCTGCATCCTGGTGGCCGACGCCGCCAGCCTGCTCCTGCCGGGGTCGAACCTGACCAATCTCCTGGTGCTCGGCCACCTCCGGCTGACCGGCGGCGAGTTCGTGGCCCGGACGGCGGTCCCGTGGGCGCTCTCGGTGCTGATCACCGGCGTTATCGTCGCGGTGGGCGCCCGCACCCGCCGGGAACGGTCGTCGGTGCCTGCCCCGGCCCCGCCGGTCGAGGCTGGCGGGCCTCCGCTTCGGATCGCCGGGTCGGGCCTCGTCGCCGTGGTGGCCTCGGTGGTCCTCGTCCTCACCCTGCCGGACCCGGCGCTTCCGGTGGCGGCGGTCGGCGGGGTGGCGGTGGTGGTGCGGGCCCGGAGCAGCCGCGCCGCCCGGGGCACCGTCGCGTCGCTCGGGGTCCCTCTCCTGGTCGGCCTCTTCGGCGTCGCGGTGGCCCTCGGCACGCTGGGCCGGACGTGGTCGGGTCCGGCCCGCCTGCTGGCCCGGCTCGACGCGGTGGGTACGGCGGCGTTCGCCGCCGTGGCCGGCGTCCTGGTCAACAACCTCCCCGCCGCCTCGCTCCTGGCGGCCCGGACGCCACCCCATCCGTTCGCCCTCCTCGTCGGTCTCGACATCGGGCCGAACCTCTTCGTCACGGGGTCGCTGGCCTGGGTGCTGTGGCTCCGGGCGGTCCGGGCGTCCGGGGTGCGACCACCCATCCGGCGGGCTGTCGCGCTGGGCGGGGTCTCGGCCCCCCTGGCGATGGCGGCGGCCCTGGGCGCCCTGGCGCTCACGGGCACCCACTGACCGGCCCGAGGTCGACCGGATCTGCCCGTCCCGCTTCAGGCGGTAGCAGCCGCCCCCGCCAGCACGTCGGCGGCGGTGTCCTCGGGATCGGACCGGCCCTGGGTGCGCTCGGGGAGCAGCAGGATCGAGGCCCCGAGGAAGCACAGGCCACCGATGAAGGTCCCGATGGTCGTCCACGAGGCGCTGCGGACGTCGTCGGGCCCGACGTACTTTGCCGCCACGGCCGACACCCCGAAGGCCACCGACCCGGCCAGGTTGCCCGCCACGATCCACCACGACAGGTCCCGGGGCTGCCAACGCCCGGCCCCGTGACAGACCTCGGCCCACGACAGGTAGGAGGAGACGAGGAAGCAGATGGAGCCGAGGACGTCGGGCCGCCAGATGGCCCGGTTGAGCGCGGCCGAGCCGGTGGCCGACACGGTCAGGGCGTGCCCGGTGCTGACGTTGAAGAAGAGCGTGCCGGCCGTCTGGACCACGGCCGCCACCCAGTCGATCCGATGGGGCGACCAGGTGGCGAGGCGGCGCAGCCGGGCTCGCGCCCCGCGGAGGTCCGGATCGTCGGCCCCGACCACCTGCGCGTACTGCAGGAGGCCGGCGGTGGTGAAGAAGAGCGACCCGATGAAGTAGGTGGCATTGTCCGCGGTCGCCCCCACGGCGGTGGCCAGGGTCGGGACGGCCGCCACCGCGAAACACGCCGAGCCCACCGCGAACAGGACGCCCATCCACCAACCGAGGGCGCCCGGGGCCCACCACGTCGACTCGTCGGGCGACGTGGCCCGTTTGCGGAGGTGACGCGAGTCCCACACCGCCCGGACCCCGTCGCGTCCGACCAGGGTCAGTTCGGTGGTGAAGGGGCCGAACCCCCGGGCCGCCTCCGCCCGCCAGCCGTCGGGGGGCGCCCGCCGTGGATCGTGGATCACGAACCCACCCACCCGCCGTGGCGCCCTCCCGTCATCCGGTCCATTCCCGTCCTCCGCTCGCGATCGACCGTGAACCTACATCGGCCCGTCAGCCGGGTGGGGGAGCGGCGGTTCCAGGCGGCAACGTGACCAACATGGCCGAAACATGAACGCCAAGTGAACAAAAGGTAAACTAACGGGCATGACCGTCACGCAAGGCTGCGCCCAGAACTGGCGCATCGACCCCTACGGCCTGCACGAGGCCCGCTGGTTCTCCCAGGGCTTCCCGACCGCGCTGGTGCGCGACGGGGCCGTCGAGTCCCAGGATCCGCCACCCGACTGGGCCGCCGGCGACCGTTACGGCTCCGGCCTGGCGATCCCCCCGCCGTCGTGCCCCGCCGTGCCCGGAGACGACCGGCACCGTCACCGGCGGTGGCCGGCACTCAGCCGTGCACGACGGCGTTGATGGCGTCGATCAGCTGACGCAGGCGCCCGTAGTGGATCTTGTCGAAGCGGAACGCCAGGCGCGCCAGGTCGGTCATGTCCCCGTCGGCCCGTTCGGGCGGGAGGGGGTCGACCTTGCGGATCACCCCCGACGTGACGATGTCGGCGAAGCGGCGGTTGAGGTCGGCCAGTTCGGCCTTGTCCGGGTGGATCGCCATGCGCAGGACGAGCAGGTCGCCCACCCACCGGCACGACCGGTAGTTCCGGTAGAAGCCCAGCAGTTCGGCGGTGGCCGCCGACACGTCGTCGGTGATGGTGAAGAAGGCCCGGTCGTCGGAGGAGACGAGCCCGCGGGGTTCGACCTCGTCGGCCAGGAACCGGCTCCAGCCCTCCCAGAAGGTGCCGCCCGGGACGTCGAGCAGGACCACCGGGGCCGGCTCCGCCTTGCCCGTCTGGAGCAGGGTCAGCAGTTCGAACCCCTCGTCGAGGGTCCCGAAGCCGCCGGGCAGCACGATGAAGCCGTCGGACTCCTTCAGCAGCATGAGCTTGCGGGTGAAGAAGTAGCGCATCTCCACCAGCTTGGGGTCCTGGGCGATGAAGCGGTTGGCTCCCTGCTCATGGGGCAGTCGGATGTTGACGCCGACGGACTGGTCGCGCCCCGCGCCCTCCATGCCCGCGGCCATGATGCCCGGGCCCGCCCCGGTCACCACCATCCAGCCGGCGCCGGCCATGGCGGCGGCCAGGGCGCGGGCCTGGCGGTAGGCGGGGTGGTCGGGCTCGGTGCGCGCCGAGCCGAAGATGGTCACCTTCATGCGTCGCCGCAGCGGCTGGAAGACCCGGAACGCCTCGGCCATCTCGGCCAGCGCGGTGTCGGCCACCTTCAGGTCGATGATGTCGGTGCCCTCCCGGGCGAGGGAGGCCACGGTGTCGAGCATCGACCGGTAGAGGCGGCGCTCGGTGGGCGTGCGGGCCGAGGCCAGGAGCTCTTCGACGCCGGTCACGTCCTCGGGCAGCACCCCCGAACCCGAACCGTCGATGGCCGCCCCGAGCTCCCCCTCCTCGAAGGTGGACCCGGTCATCTCACCGGGCGCCGGCGAGCACCGACCCCTGGCCGTCGGGGTCGGCGACCCGGCCGTACAGGGTGGTGCGCTGGGCGAGCGTGCGGCCCAGGGGGGTCACGAGGGCCCGGAAGGCGGCGGCGTCCATCATCTGGCCGTGGCTGGCGCCGGCCGCCCGCGAGATGTTCTCGTCGATGAGGGTGCCCCCGAGGTCGTTGACGCCGGCGCGGAGCAGCTGGCGGGCGCCGGCGGTCCCGAGCTTGACCCAGCTCAGCTGGATGTTGTCGATGGCCCCGCGGTAGGCGATGCGGCCGACGGCGTGCATGAGGAGGGTTTCGCGGAAGGTGGGACCCCGTCGCGACCGCTTCTGGATGTACAGCGGCGTGGCCATGTGCACGAACGGCAGGGGCACGAACTCGGTGAAGCCCCCGGTCTCGAGCTGCAGCTCGCGGGTGCGGACCAGGTGCCGGGCCCACGACCGGGGCTGCTCGACGGCCCCGAACATGATGGTGACGTTGGAGTTGAGACCGACCGAGTGGGCGGCGCGATGGGCCTCCAGCCACTGGTCGGTGTCGATCTTGTCGGGGCAGAGGATCGCCCGGACCTCGTCGTCGAGGATCTCGGCCGCCGTCCCGGGCAACGTCCGCAGCCCGGCGTCGCGGAGCAGGACGAGGTACTCGGCGAGGGGGAGTTCCGACCGGCGGGCCCCTTCGGTGACCTCCAGGGCGGTGAACCCGTGGATGTGGATGGTGGATGACGCCTCGCGCACCGCCCGGATGACGTCGAGGTAGTAGTCGCCGTCGAAGTTCGGGTGGATGCCGCCCTGCAGGCAGACCTCGGTGGCTCCCATGGCCTCGGCCTCGGCGACGCGGTCGGAGATCTCGCTGAGCTCCAGGAGGTAGGGGCTGCCCCGCAGGTTGAGGGAGAGCGGTCCCTTGGAGAAGGCGCAGAACCGGCACTTGAAGGTGCACACGTTGGTGTAGTTGATGTTGCGGTTGGCGACGAAGGTGACCTCGTCACCCACGATCTCCCGGCGGAGGCGGTCGGCGACGTCGGCCACGGCCCGTACCTCCGGACCGCGGGCGCCGAACAGGGTGACGATCTCGTCCTCGCCCACGGTGTCGCCGTCGAGCACGCCGGCGAGGACCTCGCCCACGGCGCCCCCGGTGGTGGGCACGGTGACGACCGGGGGCCGGTCGGTCGCGGCCCGGGTCACCAGGGGTGCCAGCAGCTCGGGCGGCGGGGTCTCGCCCCCCGAGGTCCACGGATGGTCGCGCCCCAGGCCCTCGGCGTCGGACCCGTCGAGCACCGGGAAGCGCAGTGCGGGGTCGAGCCAGGTCCCGGGGTCCAGGGCGTAGGACGGGTAGAGGGTCAGCCGGGGAGCGAGCACGTGGCCGGTGGCCTCGGTGGCCGCCCGCAGGATGCCGAGGGCCGGCCACGCCCGTTCGGGGTTGACGTGGTCGGCGGTCACCGGGGACACCCCGCCCCAGTCGTCGATCCCGGCGGCCACCAGCGGCCCCAGCTCGTCGGAGAGGTTGGGTGGCGCCTGCAGGTGCACGTCGTCGGGCAGGACCAGGCGGGCGGCGGCGATGGTCCAGTGGAACTCGTCGGTCGGACACGGCGGGTGGCGGTGCATCGACGTGCCCGCCTTGGGCAGGAAGTTCTGGACGATCACCTCCTGGACGTGGCCGTGGCGGGCGTGGCTGGCGGCGATGGCCTCCAGGGTGTCGAGGCGGTCCTCCCGGGACTCGCCGATACCGACCAGGAGACCGGTGGTGAAGGGCACCGACAACTCGCCCGCCCACTCCAGGGTGGCGAGTCGGCGGGCCGGGACCTTGTCGGGGGCGGAGCGGTGGGCGTCCAGGTCGGGGTTGGTCGACTCGATCATCATCCCCTGGCTGGCCGACACCGTGCGCAGCCGCGCCAGGTCGTCGCGGCCGAGGGCGCCGGCATTGGCGTGGGGGAGCAGGCCCGTCTCCTCGAGCACGGCGGCGCAGGCGGCGGCCAGGTAGTCGACCGTCGAGTCGTAGCCATGGTCGGCCAACCACTCGGCGGCGGCCGGATAGCGGTCCTCGGGGCCCTCGCCCAGGGTGAACAGCGCCTCGTGGCAGCCGGCCGCCCGGCCGGCGCGGGCGATGTCGAGGACCTTGTCGAGCGACAGGTAGGGCGAACCGACGTGGGCGGGGGCCTTGGCGAAGGTGCAGTACCCGCAGCGGTCCCGGCACAGCATGGTGAGCGGGATGAAGACCTTGGGCGAGAAGGTCATCCGCGTGCCGAACGCGGCGTCCCGGACCTGGGCGGCCCGGGCCGTCAGCTCGTCGAGCGGCGCGGCCAACAGGTCGGCGCGGGTCACGGCGCTCCGGAGGGAGGCCCGAGGGGTACCGGGGGCGTCGGGCATCGCGGTCACCTTACCGGAGGCCTCCGCCCGACCGCCCGGCCGCCCGGCGGTCACGACAGCTCGTCCGGGTCGAGGTCGCCGAGGGCGTCGGCGTCGACCAGCCACTCGAGACCGGCACCCGTGAGCCGTCCCGCCGGCAGGTCCTCGCCGTCGGCGATCCGGGCCAGGGCGTCGCGCTTGGAGGCCCCGGCGACCGTCACCACCGTGCGCCGGGCCCGGGCGATGGCCGCCAGGGTGAGGGTCAGCCGCTCGTGGGGGTTCACGCCGTTCGGGTCGCGGTTGGTGACCACCAGGTGGTCGGGGTCGACGTCGCCCAGCGCCTCCGATCCCGGAAACAGTGACGCCGTGTGCCCGTCGGGCCCGAGGCCGAGGTGGACGAGGTCGGGGCGGTCGACGGCGGCCACCAGCCGCTGGTAGGACGCGGCGGCGTCGGCCGGCGGGCCGGAGCCGTACATGGGGTGGTCCCCCCGGACGGGGCCCACCACGTCGAGCAGGGCCGACCGGATCATCGCGTGGTTGGAGTCGGGGTCGCCGGGGGGCACGCAGCGCTCGTCCCCCAGGTACACCTCGACGTCGTCCCACGCCAGCCCCCGCCGGGCGGCGAGCGCCCGGTAGCACTCCTCCGCCGTGCCCCCACCCGACAGGAACAGGGAGTAGCCCGGGCGGGGGGACGTCAGCTCACCGGCCACCAGGTCGGCGAAGGCCTCGGGCACGGACCGGACCAGCCGGACGGTGCCGTTCACGACGTCGCCACGGGTCGCGTCACTGCTCGAGGAGGGTCTGGCGGCCGCCGCTCAGCTCGAGGTCGACCACCGGGTTGCGCCACTCGTCACCGGACCGTTCGACCAGGAGGTCGGCCATGTGCGGTCCCCAGCTGCCCGCCGGGTAGAAGTGGAGCGCGCCGCCCGGCTCCGACCAGGCCTGCAGGTAGGGGTCGACGATGCGCCAGGCCTGCTCCACCTCGTCGGAGCGGATGAAGAGCGTGGCGTCACCCACCATGGCGTCGTGGATCAGCCGTTCGTACCCGTCGGCCGCCTCCGCCCCGGCGAAGGCGTCGGCGTAGGAGAAGTCCATGGCCACCGACCGGAGGTGGAACTTCTCCCCGGGCACCTTGGCGCCGAACTCCAGGCTGATGCCCTCGTCGGGCTGGATGCGCAGGATCAACGTGTTCGGGCGCAGATCACGGCTGGCCCGGTGGTCGAAGAGGAGGAAGGGCACCTGGCGGAACGTCAGCGCCACCTCGGTGACCCGCGCCGGGAGCCGCTTGCCGGTCCGCACGTAGATCGGCACGCCGGCCCAGCGCCAGTTCTCCACCCGCAGGCGCAGCGCCAGGTAGGTCTCGGTCTGGCTGTCGGGGGCGACGTCCTCCTCCTCGCGGTAGCCGACGACGGACTCCCCGTCGATTGTGCCCGCGGTGTACTGGCCCCGCACCGACTTGTCGACGGCCTCGTCGGGGGTCGGGATGTCGATGGCGTGGAGGAGCTTCACCTTCTCGTCGCGGATGCGGTCGGCGTCGGTGCTCGTGGGGGACTCCATGAGCGTGAGGGCGAGGACCTGCATGACGTGGTTCTGGACGATGTCCCGCAGGGCGCCGGCCGTCTCGTAGAACCCGCCCCGGTGCTCGACGCCGAGGCTCTCGGACACCGTCACCTGGACCTGCTCGATGTAGCGCCGGTTCCAGATGGGCTCGAAGATGGCGTTGGCGAACCGCAGGGCGAGGACGTTCTGGACCGTCTCCTTCCCCATGTAGTGGTCGATGCGGTAGATCTGGCTCTCGTCGAAGGCGGCGTGCATCTGGTCGTTCAGCTCGAGCGCGCTCGTCAGGTCACGGCCGAAGGGCTTCTCCACCACCACCCGGGCGAAGGTGCCGTCGTCGCCCGGGCCGGCACAGCCGTGCTTGGCCAGGGCGCCGGCCACCAGACCGAAGACGCTCGGGATGGTGGCCAGGTAGTACAGGCGGTTGCCGTCGGTGCCGTCGACCTTGTCCGCCTCGTCCAGGTGGGTCTTCAACATGTCGAACGTGTTCGGATGGTCGTACTCACCGGTGATGTACTTGAACCGCTCGGTGAGCGCCTTCCACTTCGGGCCGCCGTCCGGGGTCGACTCGGCCACGTGCGCCCGGAACTCCTCGTTGCTCCACTCCGTACGGGCCACGCCGATCACCGTGAAGCCGTCGTCGAGCACCCCCCGGTCGGCCAGGCGCGCCAGGGCGGGCAGGATCTTGCGACCGGTGAGGTCGCCCGAGGCCCCGAAGATGACCATGGCCACCGGGGGCGCCTTGGACAGCACGGGGGGCAGTGACCGCTTCTTGCCCTCGGCCGCGCTGGGGGTCCCTGAGCCGGGGTCGCGCACGGCGTCGATCGACGCGGCGATGGCTTCCGGATCGGGGCTCACGTGGGGGACCCCGTCTCCCCGGCGCGGGTGCCGTCCGCGGTGGTGAACGCGTGGCCGCCGAACTGGTTCCGGAGGGCCGACACCAGGCGGAGCCCGAAGGCGTCCTTCTTCTGCGAGGCGAACCGGGCGAACAGCGCCGAGGAGATGACCGGGGCCGACACCCCGCGGTCGATGGCCTCCTGGACCGTCCACCGACCCTCGCCGGAGTCGACCACCACGGCCTCGATCCGCTCGAAGCCGGACTCGGGACGCAGGGCCCGCTCGGCCAGCTCGAGGAGCCACGAACGGACCACCGACCCGTACCGCCAGATGGCGGCCACCTGGTGGAGGTCGAGGTCGAACTCGGGAGCCTCGGACATGATCTCGAACCCTTCGGCGTAGGCCTGCATGAGCCCGTACTCGATGCCGTTGTGGACCATCTTGACGAAGTGGCCGGCGCCGGGTGGGCCGACGTGGGCGTACCCTCCCTCGGGCGCGAGGGCGAGGAAGGCCGGCTCGCAGACCGCCACCGCCTCGTCCGTGCCCCCGACCATCAGGCAGTAGCCCTCCTTCAGGCCCCAGATGCCACCGGACGTCCCGGCGTCGACCAGGGCGATGCCGTCGGCGGCGAGCTGGGTCACCAGGGGGGCGGTCTCCTTGTAGTTGGAGTTGCCCCCGTCGATGACCACGTCGCCGGACTCGAACAGGCCGGCCAGGGTGGTGATGGTGTCGTTGGTGGGCTTGCCGGCCGGGACCATGACCCAGGCCACCCGGGGGGGTTCGAGTGCGGCCGCCAGCTCCTCCAGGGTGGCCACCGGGGTGGCGCCGAAGGCGGCGGCGGCGTGGCGGGCGTCGGCGCTCAGGTCGAAGGCCACCACCTCGTGCCCGTGCTCGATCAGGCGCTGGGTCATGTTGGCGCCCATCTTGCCGAGTCCGACCATTGCGATCTTCATGGATGCTCCTCCGTGGGGGTGGGAAACGTGGGTGGATGTGGGTCCGTCGGGGATCCGCCGGGCGGGATCAGTCGCCCGAGAGGGCGTCCGCCTTCGTCTTGAGGGAGTCAATCAGGTCGTCGAAGCTGGCGGCGAAGGAGTCGACGCCCTCGGTCTCGAGCACCCCGGCCACCTCCTCCATGTCGATGCCGGCCGCCGCCAGGCGGTCGATGACCGCCCGGGCCCCGGCGTCGTCCGAGTCGACCGTCCGGGCCACGGTGCCGTGGTCGAGGAATTCGGCCACGGTGCCGTCGGGCATGGTGTTGACCGTGTCGGGCCCGATCAGCGTGTCGACGTAGGCCAGGTCGGGATAGGCCGGGTTCTTGGTGGACGTGGATGCCCACAGGGGTCGCTGTACCTTCGCCCCCTTGGCGGCGAGGGAGTGCCACCGGGGATCCGAGAAGCGTTCGGTGAACAGCGCGTAGGCGAGCCGGGCCTGGGCCACGGCCGCCTTCCCCCGCAGGTCGAGCAGGGACGTGTCGGCCCCCGCCGCCACCGCCGCCTCGATCCGCTTGTCGACCTCGGTGTCGACGCGGCTGACGAAGAACGAGGCCACGCTGGCGACGTGGCTGAGGTCGTCGACCCCGGAGGCGGCCAACGCCTCGAGGCCGGACACGTAGGCGTCGATGACGGCCGCGTAGCGGGTGAGCGAGAAGATCAGGGTCACATTGATGCTGCGTCCCTCCGAGATCATCTGGCGGATGGACGGGACGCATTCCTGGGTGGCGGGGATCTTGACCAGCACGTTGGGCTGGTCGATCCGCTCGTGCAGGCCCCGGGCGGCCGCGGTGGTGCCCTCGGTGTCCCGGGCGAGGGACGGGGCGACCTCCACGGACACGAACCCGTCGGTGCCGCCCGACTCGTCGAACACGGGGCGCAGGACGGCGAGGGCGTGGTCGATGTCGTCCACCACCATGTCCCAGTACGCGTCCTCGACCGGGGTGGTGGCGATGAGGGAGGCGAACTGGTCGTCGTAGGTGTCCTGGCCGCTGATCGCCTTGGCGAAGATGGTGGGGTTGGACGTGACGCCCCGGACGCCCTGGTCGACGAGGCCCTGCAGGGTGCCGTCCTGGAGCCAGTCGCGCCGCAGGTTGTCGAGCCACGGGCTCTGGCCCTGCTCCGTGTAGAGATCGTGCAGTCTGGTCATCGGTGGTCCTCTCGGGTCCGGTTGTCGGGCCGGTGCGCCCTGGTCCTCGGGGTACTGCCCGGTCGTTCCCGGTCTAGTCGGTGCGGCGGAGCAATTCGGTGGCCCGGGCGGCCACGTTGACGGGGTCGAAGCCGAACTCGCGCATCACGACGTCGCCCGGGGCCGACGCTCCGAAGTGGTCGAGGCCGACCGAGGCGTCGGCGTAGCGCTCCCACCCGAAGGTGGTGGCGGCTTCGACGGACAGGACGGGGACCTGCGGCGGCAGCACGGCGTCCCGGTAGCCGTCGTCCTGGAGGGCGAAGAGCTCCCAGGACGGCATGGAAACCACGCGGGCCCGCGTGCCCCCCTCGGCGAGCAGGGCTGCGGACTCGAGGCAGAGCGACACCTCGCTGCCCGTCCCGATGATGACGACCTGGGCCGGCCCGTCGCCGGGATCGGCCAGCACGTAGGCACCCCGGGGGACGCCCACCTCGGCCCGGTCGACGGTCTCGGCGAGGACCGGAAGGTCCTGGCGGCTCAGGATGAGGGCGGTGGGGCCCTCGGAGTCGACGGCGACCCGCCAGGCGTGGGCCGTCTCGTTGGCGTCGGCGGGACGGATCACCCGGAGACCGGGCATGGCCCGCACGGCCGCCAGCTGCTCGACGGGCTGGTGGGTGGGGCCGTCGTAGCCCAGCCCGATCGAGTCGTGGGTCCACGAGTAGATGACGTGGGCCTCGGAGATGGCCGCCACCCGCACCGCGCCGCGCATGTAGTCGGAGAACACGAAGAAGGTCCCGCCCACCGGGATGATCCCGCCGTGGGTGGCCATCCCCGTCATGACCGCACCCATGGCGTGCTCGCGGATCCCGTAGTGCAGCAGGCTGCCGCCGGGGTCGGCGGCGGACTGGGCGGTGGCCCCCGCCAGGGCCATACCCGTGTTGCCGGTCAGGTCGGCACTCCCGGGCAGGAGGCCGGGCAGCTGCCCCGCGGTGGCGTCGATGCAGGCCTTGACGGCCTTGCGGGTGGCCATCGGGCCGTCCTCGGGGGTGAAGGTCGGCAGGTCCGACTCCCATCCGGGCAGTCCGTGGCCCCGCAGGGCGGCGTCCCACCGGGACCGGTCGCCGTCCCAGGCCTCGAGGCGGGCCGCCCACTCCGCCGTCATGGCCTCGCCCCGCGGGATCGTCGACCGGTACATGGCCACGACCTCGTCGGGCACCCAGAAGGTCTCGTCGGCGGGGAGCCCCAGGATCTCCTTGGTGGCCCGGGCCTCCTCGTCGCCGAACGGGTCGCCGTGGGCCTTGGCCGAGTCGGTCAGGTGCGGGGCCGGGTAGCCGATGTGGCTGCGCAGGACGATGAGCGAGGGCCGGTCCTCCTCGGCCCGGGCCCGCCGCAACGCCGCCTCGAGGGCGTCGACGTCGTTGGCCGCCTCACCCACCTCGTCCACGTGCCAGCCGTAGGCGCGGAACCGCTCGCCCGGGTCGTCGTCGAGGCTCAGCTCGGTCGGACCGTCGATGGTGATGTGGTTGTCGTCGTAGACGTAGACGAGGCGGCCGAGCTGCAGGTGGCCGGCGAGCGACGCCGCCTCGTGGGAGATGCCCTCTTCGAGGCAGCCGTCGCCGGCGATGACGTAGGTGTGGTGGTCGCACAGCTCGGGCGAGAAGTGGGTGCGCAGCCAGCGCTCGGCGATGCCCATGCCGACACCGTTGGCGAACCCCTGGCCGAGCGGCCCGGTGGTCACCTCCACCCCCTTGGTGTGGTGGAGCTCGGGGTGGCCCGGTGTCTTGCTGCCGAAGGACCGGAAGTGGCGGATGTCGTCCAGGGTGAGCCCGTAGCCCGTCAGGTAGAGCATCGAGTAGAGCAGGATCGAGGCGTGACCGTTGGAGAGGACGAAGCGGTCCCGGTCCGGCCAGTCGGGGTCGGCCGGGTTGTGCCGCATCACCCGGGTGAACAACACATGGGCGAGCGGGGCGAGTGCCATCGCCGTGCCGGGGTGGCCCGACTTGGCGGCGCGCGGTGCGTCGATGGCCAGGCCGCGGATGACGTCGATCCCGAGCTGTTCGAGCTCGGGGGACGGAGCGGGGTCGAGTGGTGACGGGAGAGGGGAGGCCATCGGCCAAACCCTACCGGTCGGGCATCGCCGGGTGTGTACCCGGGGATGGAGCGAACCGCTCCCGGAACAGGGCCGCGGAGACGGCGAAGTTGTGGACGAAGTTCGTGCCGCCGACCGGACCGAATTCGCCGGCGGCGAAGAGTCCGCCCACCGGGACGGGTCCGAGGGCGGCGGCCAGGGCGCCGGCGTCGTGGTGGGCGTCGTCGAACAGGCGGGTGCCGCGGCCGTTGCAGGTGAAGAGCAGGGCGGCGTCGGCGCGGCGGCCGGCGAGGGTGGTGACCAGGTCGGCCGCCGCGGTGGCGGCGTCTCGCACGGCGAACCGGACGGGGTCGCCCAACGGGACGCGGTCCTCGACCGACAGGGCCCCCGACGACCGCTCGACCCCCAGCAACGGCCGGTACAGCAGGTCCCGGGGTCCCGGATCGAGGACGGTGGCGTCGACACAGCGCCCGAGCAGGAGACCGTTGCCCTCGAGACCGGCGATGTCGTCTCGGTCGAGATGTTCGGCGATCTCGTCGACCATGCACTCCATGGCCGGCCGCCCCGCGATCTCGAGCACCAGGTTCCGCTCCACCCGGGTGACGGTCAGCATGCGGCCGAAGGGGCGACAGCCCTGGGACAGCACCGGCACCACCTCGGTGGCCGGACCGAGCAGTACCACGACCGCCCCGTCCGACACCACCCGGTCGCCGACGGCGAGCCGGGTCCCGCCGGGGCCCGAGGCGCCCGACGCGTACCCCCCGACGACGGGCAGTCCGGGGTGCCGGCGACCGACCAGGGCGCACAGGTCGGCGGCCGGAAAGGTGAACGGGTCGGCGAGCACCACGGCCGCCGAGGGGGCGAAGCCGATGTCGTCGGGCCATCCGGCGATGTCCCACGAGTCGTCGGGACGGCGGGTGGCCGACAGCGTCGCCGTGCGCAGCGGGCCGACCTGGCCGGCCCACAGACTGACACCCGGCAGCTCCTCGACCTCGGTACCCGAGCCCACCACCGACTCGGCGGCGCAGCCGATCAGTCCCAAGGGGTGGAGCAGGGTGTCCACCGTGGTGACGACGTCCTCGAGCGCCCCGCGTGGGACCGGGTGACGGTCACCACCACGAGGTCCGGTCGCTCGCCGACCTCCTCCAGGACCGCACCCACCACCTCTCCGGTGGCGTGGCTGGTGACCGGGTGGCGCGAGAGGGCGCTGGCGAAGGCGGCCGGGCTCACGCGCCCGGCGCGGCGAACCGGATGTCGAGCGAGCGCAGATAGGAGTGGAGCCCGGCGTCCTGGATCGGGACCAGGCGGGCGGGTCGGCCGGACTCGTTGTGGTGGCTGTGCCAGAGTCCGGGCGGGGTGACGAAGGCGCCGGCGGACTCCCACTCGACCCGTTCGGGGTCGACGATGACGCCCCGCTCGTCGACCTCGTGGCCCACCAGGGTGTAGCAGCCCGGCGCGCAGTCGGTGATGAGGTCGAGCGCCACGCTCTGGTGGCGGTGGGGGCGCTGGACGCGGTCGGCCGGCAGGACGCCCAGCATGGCCCACAGGGTGTGGGTGACCGTCAGGGTCTGGGGATGGGCGACGTTGCCCAACAGGATGCTGACCCGGTTGCGGGAGGCCGCGTCGGGGTGGGCCTCGACCTCGGCCAGGTGGGCGAGGGCGGTGTCGCCGTGGTAGCGGGTGGGGGCGAAGCGCGCCGGTCCCGGTGACACCCCCAGGTAGGTGAGGAGCGGGGCGTCGGTCACGCGGTAGAGGAGGGCACGTCCGGCGGGATCGGCCCGGTGGCGGGAGGTGCAGCCCGACGGCAGGGTCACGAAGTCGCCGGTCGCCCAGGCGATGGTCCCCCCGGTGGGGGCCCGGTCGTCGTCCGGTCCGGACACCCGGCGCTCGAACTCGGTCCGACCCGATCCTTCGAGCACGTGGTACAGCTCGCTCGTGGCATCGGGGACGGTGACGAGCGACGCTCCCGGCTCGAGCACCACGAAGGCCGCCAGGAGCGCCGGGGCGGTCGCCGGGTAGGTGACCCCGAGGGCGCCCGACAGGTCGAGGGGCACGACCCGGGTGCCGGGTCCGGCGTGGAGCGCGGGGGAGAAGCGGGCCACCGGCACCGGGGGGACGGAACCCGAACCGACGGGATCGGCCGCCGCCGAGTACTCGTAGAAGCGGGCGTCCCCGGACCAGTCCTCGGTGGCCTCGCCGACCCGGAGCCCCGGGACCGGACCGTCGTGCGCGTCGATGGCCATGGCCCCCAGTATCGCCGCTCCGTGGGTGGGCGTGTCGCCGGCGGTAACGTCACGGCGTGGCCGACCCCCGCATCCAGGTGCCCCCCAACTGCGAACTGACGCTCGGCATGACCTGTGTCGACAAGGCGGTGCCGGGCCGGACGGTGTGGCGGATGCGGGCCGACGAGCGCTTCGCCAACCCGGCGGGTGTGGTCCAGGGCGGATTCCTCGGGGCCATGGCCGACTCGGCCATGGGCTCGGCGGCCGTGACCTACGCCCGGGATGCGGGCCGCAAGGTGTTCGCCTCCAACGTCGAGATGAAGACCAGTTTCCTGGCCGCCGCGCGGGTGGGCACCGTCCTCGAGTGCACGGCCCATGTCGTCTCGGGAGGGTCGCGGGTGGCCTTCGCCGAGGCCGAGGTCGTGGACGACGCCGGCCGGGTGGTGGTGCGGGCCAGCTCGACGTACCTGTTCACCGGGAGGGAATGAGCGGAGGGTCGCGACCGGGCTGGCTAAGGTTGGGCAGTCCGATCGCCGGGTACCGCTGGGAGGCGGGTCGCGGAGCGGTCGGCGCCGCACCGGCACCGGGCCGGGTCGCGGTGGAGCATCCGAGGAGGAATGTGGCGCCAGGCCGGAAGGACGGCAAACGAGGGCTCGGCGGCCTTCGCGACGAGAGTCAGGAGGTCGTGACCCTCGTCATCGACTACATCAAGCAGGAGACCCTCGACCCGGTCAAGGGTCTCGGTCGCTACGTGGTCTTCGGTGTCCCCGGCTCGATCGCCCTCTCCGTCGGTCTGGTGATCCTGGCGGTGGGCTTCCTGCGGCTGCTGCAGGGGGAGACCGGCAGCACCTTCACCGGCAACCTGTCCTGGATCCCCTATGTGATCTGTACGGTGGTGGTCGTCCTCATCGCCTTCGTGGCCGTCAAGGCCGTGAGCCGCGGGCAGACCCCGAACCAACCGTCCGACAAGGAGCAGGCATGAGTCCGGCCGAGGAGAAGATCACCCGGGACCAGATCGAGGCGAAGCTCCGCGACCTGTCCACCGGGGTGACCGGCGAGGCCGAAGAGGTCAAGTCCCAGGCGCTGGCCATCGGGCTGGCCGTCGTCGTCGTGTCCGTGACCGTCGTCTTCCTGATCGGACGCCGGATGGGCCGACGCAAGTCCACCATCGTCGAAGTGCGCAGGATCTGAGCCGTGGAGACCCTCCTCCGCTATCTGCAGGTCCGGTCCTTCGGCCGGGGGATGCGGGGCTACAACACGGCCTGGTTCGTGGTCGGCGCCGCGCTGTGGATGCTGATCCGGGCCCGACGGAGCGAGGACGTGGTCTACCGGACCAAGCTGAACCCCGGGGAGCGCCTGATCATCCGGGCGGGGCCGCCGGACCCGTCGGGCACCGGCTCCTGAGCGCCGTGGACGTCGCCGGGGGAGCCGGGACCCCGGCGGACACCGACCCCGACCCGTCCGACCGCGCACTGCTCCGCGCCGGCGAGAAGGTCCTGCTGGTCGACGCCAAGCAACGGCGCTACCTGCTGACCCTCCGGACCGGCGCCTCCTTCCACACCCATGTCGGGATCGTGGCCCACGACGACCTCATCGGGGCCTACGAAGGCGCCACCGTCCTCGGGAGCACGGGGCGACGGTTCCTGGTGGTCCGGCCGACCCTGGCCGACATGGTCCTGAAGATGCCCCGAGGGGCCCAGGTCATCTATCCGAAGGACCTGGCCGCCATCCTCATGGAGGCGGACATCGCACCCGGCGTCCACGTGCTGGAGGCGGGTGTCGGCTCCGGCGCCCTCTCCATGGCGCTGCTGCGGGCCGGGGCCTCGGTCGTGGGGTACGAGCTGCCGCGAGGACTTCGCCAACCGGGCGCACAACAACGTGGTGGCCATGGTGGGCGACGGGGCCGACTACCGGGTGGAGCTGCGCGACGTCTACGAGGGCATCGAGGAGCGGGGCCTCGACCGGGTGGTGCTCGACCTCCCCGAGCCGTGGCGGGTGGTGCCCCACGCGGAGGTGGCGCTGCGCTCGGGCGGCCTGATCTGCGCCTACCTGCCGACCATCAACCAGACGGCCCAGTTCCGGCACGCCCTCGACGAGAGCCGGTTCGGGATGGCCGTCACGCTCGAGGTGCTGCACCGGACCTGGCACATCGAGGACCGCTCGGTGCGACCGGACCACCGCATGGTGGGACACACCGGATTCCTGACCACCGCGCGTCTGCTCCGCCCCGAGGAGATGGGGGCGCGACCCGGGGGCCCGGTCGGTCGGGTGCCCCCGGCCGGTGCGGCCGGCATCCCCCGTGCGGCCCGACCGGACGACGACGGTGCGGCCGGACCGGACGACGACGGTGCGGCCCGACCGGACGACGACGGTGCGGCCCGACCGGACGACGACGGTGATCCCGCCGACGCCGACGAGCCGACGACGGATCCCACCTAACCCGCCCCCGTGGACCCGGTCGAGCCCTACGCCAGTCTCCGGTGGCCCACCGAGATCGGCGCGTTGGAGGCCAAGCGGGAGCTGGCGGAGCTGGCGGCGGACCGGGTGGAGCAGCTGGTGGCGTCGGCGGGCCCGGCCCCCCGGGTGGGCCTCGGGTCGGGATCGACCTCGTTCCTGACCCTGCTG
Source organism: uncultured Acidimicrobiaceae bacterium (assembly GCA_963699345.1). Lineage (GTDB taxonomy): Bacteria > Actinomycetota > Acidimicrobiia > Acidimicrobiales > RAAP-2 > Bog-756. Next base: position 60,107 of record CAVOTL010000007.1, read on the forward strand.
GCGTTGGTCGGTCGGCGGGACCGGCTGCCGCCGGACCTGGCGTTCTGTCCGACGAGCTACGAGATGGAATGGTACGCGGCGGCGGCCGGCCTGGAGGTGGTGCCCCTGGCCGGGGTGCGGCTGACGGTGGCCTTCGACGGTGCCGACCAGGTGGATCCCGAGGGGGGTCTGGTGAAGGGGCGGGGAGGCGCGATGCAGCGGGAGCGGGCCGTCCTCTCGGCGGCCGAGCGGGGCCTCATCGTGGTGGACGGTTCCAAGCGGGTCCCGGTCCTCGGGAGTTGCCCCCTGCCGCTCGCCCTGCGCCCGGCGGGCATCTTCGCCACGGTGGCCGCCGTCGAGGAGCGGACGGGCATGGCCGTGGGGCTGCGGACCGGGACGGGCAAGGACGGACCCGTCCTGTCGGAGTCGGGCGACGTGCTCGCCGACCTTCTGGTGCCGCACGGTTCCGCCATCACGGCCGAGCTCGACGCATCCGTCCGGTCGGCCGACGGGGTGGTCGAGACGGGCTACTTCGCGCCGAGTCCCCGGCGACAGGTCGTCGGGGGGTGACGGAACGGTCCGGCGGTGGAACGGGACACCGGGCGGTGGTCCGTGGGGGCCGGTCGCTCAGCCCTGCTCGATGAAGATGCACTCCCCGGGGCACTCCTCGGAGGCCTCGACCACGGCGTCCTCGAGCTCACCGGGAACGGCGGCCATGCCGGAGGAGCCGCCCGGGTCGTTCTTCACGTCGGCGCCTTCCTTCACATAGGCGAGGCCGTCGTCGAGAAGCGTGAAGACCGCGGGCGCGATCTCCTCGCAGAGGCCGTCTCCCGTGCAGAGATCTTGGTCGATCCAGACCTTCATCAGCTGTGTCTCTCCTACATGTCTCTCGGCTCGAACGCGTGGGACCCGTGTCCTCGGGATCCCGGCGGCCGACGGGGTGGATCCCGTCGCATCCCCGCGGGGTGCCGGGCCCGTTGCTCGCCTCATGCTATCCGCTGTGGGGCCACGAACGGCATTCCCCACCCCGGGGGGCGCCCGACGGGGTGCCGGGGTGCCGGACCGTGCCGCGGGGTCCCGGGGTACCGGGGGGGACGACGGATCGCGAGGTCGCCCGGTGTAGGGTCGGATCGCAGGTCCCCTGTGCGAGCGAGGTGATAGCGACGGTTGATTTCGACGATGCCGACGGCCAGCGCCGGGCGGCGGACGAGGAAGACCTGGAGACGCTGCGGGCGCGTGCCCTGACGGCCGAGGAGGAGGTGACGGTCCTCCGGCGTCGGCTGCAGGAGAGCCCGCGCCGGGTCCAGACCCTCGAGGAGAAGCTCCTCGAGACCAAGGGACAGCTCGCCCAGGCCGTCTCCCAGAACGAGAAGCTCACCTTCACCCTGCAGACGGCCAAGGAGCACGTGGCCAACCTGCGTGACGAGGTCGAGAAGCTGACCCAACCGCCGTCGGCCTACGGGACGTACCTCGGCGCCAACGACGACGGGACCGTCGACGTGTTCTCGGGAGGTCGCAAGATCCGCGTCTCCCTCCATCCCGACATCGAGATCCCGGCGCTGCACCGGGGCGACGAGGTCGTGCTCAACGAGTCGCTCAACGTGATCCTGGCCCGCCAGGGCGAGGGCCAGGGCGAGGTCGTCGTGTTGAAGGAGCTGATGGCCGACGGCCGCCGCGCCCTGGTGTACGGCCGGGCCGACGAGGAGCGCGTGGCGGACCTCGCCGACTCGCTCGTCGGGGTCAAGCTGCGAGCCGGCGACACCGTGCTGATGGAGAGCCGGACAGGTCTGCTGATCGAGAAGCTCGACCGTCCCGAGGTCGAGGAGCTCGTGCTCGAAGAGGTCCCGGACGTCACCTACGCGGACGTGGGGGGACTCGACGACCAGATCGAGGCGATCACGGACGCGGTCGAGCTGCCCTACCTGTACCGGGAGCTCTACGCCGAGCACCGGCTGCCGGCCCCGAAGGGCATCCTGCTGTACGGGCCGCCGGGCTGCGGCAAGACGCTGATCGCCAAAGCGGTAGCCAACTCGCTGGCCAAGAAGGTCGCCGAGGTCACCGGCAACACCAACACCCGCAGCTACTTCTTGAACATCAAGGGCCCTGAACTCCTGAACAAGTACGTGGGGGAGACGGAGCGTCAGATCCGTCTCGTCTTCCAGCGGGCCCGGGAGAAGTCGGAGGAGGGCGTGCCCGTCATCGTCTTCTTCGACGAGATGGACTCGCTGTTCCGCACCCGGGGCACAGGCATCAGCTCGGACATGGAGTCCACCATCGTTCCCCAGCTGCTGGCCGAGATCGACGGGGTCGAGACGCTGAAGGACGTCATCGTCATCGGGGCGTCCAACCGCGAGGACCTGATCGATCCGGCCATCCTGCGCCCCGGGCGCCTCGACGTGAAGATCCGCATCGAACGCCCGAACGAGGCGGCCGCCACGCAGATCTTCTCCCGGTACCTCTCCGCCGACCTGCCGCTCGACGCCGACGAGGTCCGGACCCTCGGGGGCGGCGACCCGGCCAAGGCCACCCAGGCCATGATCGAATCCACCGTCGCCGAGATGTACCGCGACGACGAGGAGAACCGCTTCTTGGAGGTCACGTACCAGAACGGTGACAAGGAGGTCCTGTACTACCGGGACTTCAGCTCCGGGGCGATGATCGAGAACATCGTCCGCCGGGCCAAGAAGCTGGCCATCAAGCGGGCCATCGCCGGCGAGGGCCGGGGGATCCGGACCCAGGACCTGCTCGAGTCGATCCGCCAGGAGTACAAGGAGAACGAGGACCTCCCGAACACCACCAACCCCGACGACTGGGCCAAGATCTCCGGGAAGAAGGGTGAGCGGATCGTCTACATCCGCACGCTGATCAGCGATCGCGACGAAACGACCGGCGGACGCTCGATCGAGCGGGTCGGGACCGGTCAGTACCTCTGAGGTCCCCGCCGCCCCGCCGGGGGCTGCCGTTCGACCGGCGCCGAGGGTAGGGTCGCCCGCATGGCCATTCCCAAGGTCTGTGGCATCGAGACCGAATACGGCATCCAGGTGGTCAACGGCGACCCGAACCCGATCGCCGCGTCGTCCGTGCTCATCAACGCCTATGCCCGGGACGTGGCCCGCCAGCAGACGGGCTGGGACTTCGAGGACGAGGCCCCGGGCAACGACGCCCGCGGTGCGGTCAAGGAGGGCTCGATGCCCCCGCTGGTCGAGACCCACCTCGTCAACACCGTGCTCACCAACGGGGCCCGCTACTACGTCGACCACGCCCATCCCGAGTTCTCGTCGCCGGAGTGCTCCAACGCCCTCGAGGCGCTGACCTACGACCGGGCGGGCGAGGCCATCGTCGTCCGCTCCATGGAGGCCGCCGACGCGTCGTCCCACGACGGTTCCCGACTCGTCGTCTACAAGAACAACTCCGACGGCAAGGGCAACTCCTACGGCTGCCACGAGAACTACCTGATGGACCGGGACACCCCCTTCAGCCGGATCGTGGCCGGCATCACGCCCCACTTCGTCACCCGCCAACTCTTCTGCGGGGCCGGCAAGGTGGGGAGCGAGACGCCGTTCCACGAAGCCGGCTCTGTCGACTTCCAGCTGTCACAGCGGGCCGAGTTCTTCGAGGAGCAGGTGGGCCTGGAGACGACGCTCAAACGGCCGATCGTCAATACGCGCGACGAGCCCCACGCCGACCCCCACCGCTACCGTCGGCTGCACGTCATCGTCGGCGACGCCAACCTGGCCGAGGTGGCCACCTTCCTGAAGCTCGGGACCACCTCGCTGATCCTGGCCATGATCGAGGACGACGCGGCCACCGGTCGGCCCCTGGCCCTCGCCGATCCGGTCCGGGCGATCCATGCGGTCGCCGTCGACCGGACCTTCACCCTGCCGTTGCAGATGGCCGACGGCTCCACCGCCACCGCCCTGGACATCCAGTGGGAGCTGTACGCCCAGGCCCGCAAGTACGCCGACGACCGCGGTCTCGACTGCCTCGGCCCCGAGGCGGTGGGCACCGCGGTGGTCGAGCGGTGGGAGCAGGTCCTCCAGGGACTCGAGACCGATCCGTCGTCACTGGCGCGCCAGGTCGACTGGGTCGCCAAGCTGGCGCTCCTCGAGGCCTACCGGGACCGGCACGGCTGCGGGTGGGACGACCCCCGGATGGCCGCCGTCGACCTGCAGTACCACGACCTGCGCCCGGCCCGTTCGCTCTTCGCCCGACTGGACACCGAGAAGCTGGTGGCCCCCGACGCCGTGGTGGCCGCCGTGACCGACCCGCCGAGGACCACCCGGGCCTGGTTCCGGGGGGAGTGCCTCAAGCGGTGGCCGGCCTCGGTGACCACCGCCAACTGGGACTCCCTCGTCTTCGACCTCGGATCGGACCCCCTCCGGCGCGTCCCTATGATGGATCCCCTGAAGGGAACGGCGGAACATGTCGAAGCACTATTGGACGGATGCGCGAGTCCGGCGGAGCTGGTCGACAGACTGAGCAGCTGAGTAGCGAGCGGTTGGAGGAGTAGATCGATGGCAGAGCGAGAGCTGAAGAAGAAGCAGGCGGCCGAGCGCACGGACGAGGCGGTCGAGGAGGTCCCGGCGTCCTCGGCCGCGGGCGAGAAGCTCAAGGCCGAACTCGACGACCTGCTCGACGAGATCGACGAGGTCCTGGAGGACAACGCCGAGGAATTCGTGCGCAACTACGTCCAGAAGGGCGGCGAGTAACCGACGTGTCGCTGCCCCTCTTCACGACCACCGACGACCCCGGACCGGACTTCGCCGGCCTCATCCGCCGGTTGCGGGTCCCCGGCCACCCGCTGATCAGCGGCACCGGCACCGCCCCTTCGGAGGGCTTCCGCCACGGCACCACCGTGGTGGCCCTGCGCTTCGCCGACGGGGTGGTGATGGCGGGCGACCGCCGGGCCACCGAGGGGCACGCCATCGCCCACCGGTCGATGGAGAAGGTGTTTCCGGCCGACCGCTATTCGGCGGTGGCGATCGCCGGTGCCGCCGGTCCCGCCGTCGAGATGGTCCGCCTGTTCCAGACCCAGCTCGAGCACTACGAGAAGGTCGAGGGCGTCGGCCTGAGCCTCGAGGGCAAGGCCAACCAGCTTGGCCAGATGGTGCGCGAGCACCTGCCCATGGCCATGCAGGGCCTCGCGGTGGTCCCGCTGTTCGCCGGGTTCGACCTCGCCCGCCGCACCGGCCGTATCTTCACCTACGACGTGACCGGCGGCCACTACGAGGAGAGCGAGTACAACGCCACCGGTTCAGGTGGCCGCGACGCCCGCACCACCATCAAGCTCGGCTTCCGCGAGGGGCTGGCCCGTGACGAGGCGGTCGAGCTCGCCATCCAGTCGCTGTACGAGGCGGCGGACGAGGACTCCGCCACGGGTGGCCCCGACCTGATCCGGGGGATCTACCCGCTGGTCGCCACCGTCACCGCCGCCGGCTTCGCGTCGGTGGGGGAGGAGGAGGTGGCCGAACGGTTCGCCAGCCTGATCGAGCGCCGCCGGACGGAGGGTCGCCAGCCATGACCATGCCCTACTACGTGGCCCCTGAACAGGTCATGAAGGACCGGGCGGAGTACGCCCAGAAGGGCATCGCCCGGGGTCGCTCCCTGGTGGCCACCACCTACGACCACGGCATCGTGATCGTGGCCGACAACCCGTCCCGGTCGTTGCACAAGATCAGCGAGATCTACGACCGGATCGCCTTCGCCGGGGTCGGCAAGTACAACGAATTCGACCAGCTGAGGGTCTCGGGCATCCGACATGCGGACACCAAGGGCTACGCCTACAGCCGCGAGGACGTCGAGGCCCGGTCGCTCGCCAACCTGTACGCCCAGTACCTCGGCCAGGTCTTCACCCACGAGATGAAGCCGCTCGAGGTGGAGATCCTGGTGGCGGAGCTGGGCAACGACCTGCGGCCGCCACAGCTGTACCACATCGCCTACGAGGGGACCATCACCGACGAGGACCGGTTCGCCGTGCTCGGTGGGGAGACGGAGGCCATCGTGGTGAAGCTCGACGCCGAGTGGTCGGCCACGTGGACGTTGGCCGCGGCCCTGCGCTCCGCCGTGACCGCCCTGGCGGGCCCGGAACGGACGCTCGGCGCCGACGACCTGGAGGTCGCGGTGCTCGCCGAGGGGAACGGCCGTCGGGCCTTCCGCCGCCTGGTCGACGAGGAACTGGCCACCCTGCTGGCCTGACCGGCGCCGGACCCCCAGGGGCGGGGTCCGGTGAACGCTGTGTGACGTCGGTCGGGTTGGCGCACCGCGGCGGCGTGCCCACGGTACCGTGCAGGTAATGGACAAGCGCATCTACGGCTTGGAGAACGAGTACGGGGTCACGTGCACCCTGCGCGGCCAGCGCCGGCTCAGCCCCGATGAGGTGGCCCGGTACCTGTTCCGGCGGGTGGTGAGCTGGGGCCGTTCGTCCAACGTGTTCCTGGAGAACGGGGCCCGGCTGTACCTCGACGTGGGGAGCCACCCCGAGTACGCCACCCCCGAATGCGACGACATCGCCGAGCTGGTGGCCCACGACAAGGCGGGGGAGTGGATCCTGTCGTCACTGGTCGAAGGGGCCGAGGCCCGCATGCGCGAGGAGGGCATCCGGGGTGACATCTACCTCTTCAAGAACAACACCGACTCGGCCGGCAACTCCTACGGCTGTCACGAGAACTACCTGACCAGTCGCCGTGACGACTTCACCCACTACACCGAGGTGCTCATCCCGTTCCTGGTGAGTCGCCAGGCCTATGCCGGTGCCGGCAAGGTGCTGCAGACGGCCCGGGGCGCGGTGTACTGCCTCAGCCAACGGGCCGAGCACATCTGGGAGGGCGTGTCGTCGGCCACCACCCGCAGCCGGCCCATCATCAACACCCGGGACGAGCCGCACGCCGATGCCGAGAAGTTCCGCCGGCTCCACGTCATCGTCGGCGATTCGAACATGAGCGAGTACGCCACCTTCCTCAAGATCGGGGCCACCTCCATCGTGCTCCGGATGCTCGAGGACCCCTCGACGGTGATGCGCGACCTGACCCTGGAGAACCCGATCCGGGCCATCCGCGAGATCAGCCACGACATCACCTGCCGTCGTCCGGTGCGGCTGGCCAACGGCCGGGAGATGAGCGCGCTGGACATCCAGGGGGAGTACCTGCAGCGCGCCGTCAAGTTCCGGGACCGGCACGGCCTGTCGGTCCAGGAGGACCGCGCCCTGTCCATGTGGGAGCACTGCCTGAAGGGCCTCGAGGCCGATCCGCTGTCGCTCCACCGGGAGTGTGACTGGGTGGCCAAGTACCGGCTCATCGAGGGGTACCGGGACCGGCACGCACTGCCGCTGCACAGTCCGTCGGTGGCGCTGCTCGATCTGCAGTACCACGACGTCGACCGCAACCGGGGCCTGTACTACCGCCTCCAACGTCATGAGCAGCTCGACCGCATCACCACGGACGAGGACATCGCCGAGGCCATGACCACCCCACCCCAGACCACCCGGGCCCGCCTGCGGGGCGAGTTCGTGAAGCGGGCCAAGGAGCGCAGGAGGGACTTCACGGTGGACTGGGTGCACCTCAAGCTCAACGACCAGGCGCAGCGCACGGTCCTGTTGAAGGACCCCTTCCGGTCGCGGGACGAGCGCGTCGAGAAGCTGATCGCCGGCCTGTGACGTCCGAGCTCCCGCGCCCGGGAGCGCGGGCGCGGCTGGGCTAGCGTCGGGTCACTGTGCCCAGTGATCCGGACGACATGCCCACCACCGCCGACGCCCCGGTCGGCGCGGTCACGGTGACCACCGACCCCGGCGACGGACCGCCGGAGGAGGTGGGGACCCTCGACGACACCCGGGGCAAGGGGAGCGGCTACCGCTGGGTGATCGAGTGGGCCGTGATCCTCCTGGCCGTGCTGTTGTGCACGATGCTGCTGCGGACCTACGTGATCCAGTCGTTCTTCATCCCCTCGCCGTCGATGGTGCCCACGCTCCAGGTCGGCGACCGGATCATGGTGAACAAGCTCAGCTACGACTTCCACGGCGTCCACCGCGGCGACATCGTGGTCTTCAAGCGACCACCGCTCGAGCAGCAGGACTTCCCCGACCTGGTCAAGCGCGTCATCGGACTGCCGGGCGAGACGATCTCCTCCTACAACGGCCACATCTACATCAACTGCGCCGACCAGGACTTCGCCAAGTGCTCACCGCTGGCCGAGCCGTGGCTCCCGTCCGGCCCCCAGAGCTACACCGGGGCACTCCCCGACGACGAGCACCCCCAGTTCAACCTGCCGGGGCCGGTGAAGATCCCCGAGGGCGACTACTACGTCATGGGAGACAACCGCACGGACTCCGAGGACAGCCGGTTCTTCGGTCCCATCCCGAAGTCGCTGATCGTGGGGAGGGCCGTCGCCGTGGTCTGGCCGCTCAGCCAGGCCAAGGGCCTCTAGATCCTCTCCCGGTGCGCCCGGGGACCGGGCGCGGGTGCGCAGGCGTTCCGGACCCGGGCGCCGGTACACTCGGGGCGTGCCCTTCCTGAGCCCGGCCAAGCTCCTGGTCGTCGTGCTGGTCGCCATCGTGGTGCTCGGCCCGGAGAAGCTGCCCAAGGTGGCTCGCCAGGTGGGTTCGCTCTGGGGGGACTTCCGCCGTCTGCGCGAGCGCCTCGAGAACGACGTCCGCGGCAACTTCCCCGACCTCCCGTCGACCGACAAGATCACCCAGGCCGTGCGGTCGCCGATCAGCTTCCTCGACTCGCTGGCCGATACCCACGCCTCCGACAACGAACCGGCCCGGGCGGCACCCCCCGAGGCCCCGCCTCCCGACCCGACCGGTGACGGGGTGCTGGCCTCGGGCGGGACGAACCGACCGAGCGGCGCAGTGGAGGCGGACGAGGTCACGGCGATCCCGGGCGTGTCCATCAGCGATCCCCAGGGCACGGTGCACTCCCTGCGGGGCGACGGCCGGACGGTTCCTGACGATCCGTCCCTGAATTGACCGCCGTGGCGGTCCCCATCCCCGACTCCGGGGGCCGGTAGGCATGGCCCTCTCCCTCAAGCGCCGGGCCGACCGGCCGGCGCCGGACTCCATGACCCTGACGGAGCACCTCGGTGAGCTCCGCCGCCGGGTGATCATCTCGATCGCCGCCTTCGTCGTGGCCGGCACGGTGGCGTTCGTGGTCTACCCCTGGATCCTGTCGTTCCTGAAGCACCCGTACTGCGAGGTGGCGCCCACCCACTGCGGGTTCTACGTGACCGGCCCGCTCGACGGACTCGCCCTCCGGGTCAAGATCGCCGCCTACGGCGGCATCTTCCTGGCCTCCCCGGTCTGGCTGTGGGAGCTCTGGCGGTTCATCACCCCGGGCCTCAACCCGAAGGAGAAGCGGTACGCCGTCCCGTTCATCGTCGCCACCATCGGACTGTTCAGCCTCGGGGCGGCCGTGGCCTTCTTGATCTTCCCCCACGCCCTCCAGTGGTTGAACAACATCGGGGGCCCGTCGCTCACCCAGATCCTCGACCCGAACAAGTACCTCAGCCTGATCATCCTCCTGATGGTGTGCTTCGGGGTCACCTTCGAGTTCCCGGTCCTGCTGGTCGCCCTCGAGCTCGCCGGCGTGGTGACGCCCCAGCAGCTCTCGGCCCAGCGCCGGTGGGCCATCGTCGGCATCGTGGTCCTGGCCGGGGTCATCACCCCGAGCTCCGACCCCTTCTCGATGTGCGCCATGGCCATCCCGCTGTACGTCTTCTACGAGCTCTCGATCATCGTCGGCAAGATCGTCCGTCGATGACCCGGGCGCGGCCCGAGGTCGCCGGGTCCCCGGACGGCCGGGCCGGCGACGACCGGCGGTCGGTCTTCGAACATGGCCTCGGCTTCCGCCTCGACGAGTTCCAGCACCGGGCCATGGACGCCATCGACCGGGGCGAGTCCGTCCTGGTCAGCGCCCCCACCGGCTCGGGCAAGACACTGGTCGCCGACTACGCGGTGGCCCGGGCGCTGTCGGGCGGCGCCAAAGCCTTCTACACGACCCCCATCAAGGCGCTCTCGAACCAGAAGTTCGGCGAGCTGTCCGAGCGCTACGGCGCCGGAGCGGGTGGGCCTGCTGACCGGTGACGTGTCCCACCAGGCCCGCGCCCCGATCGTCGTCATGACCACCGAGGTCCTCCGCAACATGCTGTTCGCCCGCTCGGCGCTGCTCGACGACCTCGGCGTGGTGGTGCTCGACGAGGTCCACTACCTCCAGGACCCCTACCGGGGCTCGGTCTGGGAGGAGGTCCTCGTCCTGACGCCGCCCGGGGTGTCCTTCGTCAGCCTGTCGGCCACCGTCAACAACGCCGGGGACTTCGGCCGGTGGCTCACCTCGGTCCGGGGCACCACCCGGGTGGTGGTCGAGACCCACCGGCCGGTCACCCTCCACCACCACTACGCGGTGGCCGAGCGGGGACGCGACGGCGTGTCGGTGCTCCCGTTGCTGCGCGACGGCAGGCCGAACCCCGACGGTCTCCGCCTCGACGACCGCCGCAAGCGCTCGTCCCACCAGCGGTTCCGGTCCCCCCGGCGGACCGAGGTGGTCGAGTACCTGGCCGAGGCGGGGATGCTGCCCGCCATCACCTTCATCTTCTCGCGGGCCGCCTGCGACGACGCCACGCGCCAGGTGGTGTCCGACGGCATCCGACTCACCACCGACGACGAACGGGCCCGGATCCGCGGCGCTGGTGGAGGACTCCGTCGAGCGCCTGAGCGACGCCGACCTCCGCACCCTCGGCTACGGGCCCTGGTCCGACGCCCTGGAGGCCGGGGTGGCGCCCCACCACGCCGGGCTGGTGCCGGCCTTCCGCCAGGCCGTGGAGCGCTGCTTCTCGCAGGGTCTGTTGAAGGTGGTGTTCGCCACCGAGACCCTGGCCCTCGGGATCAACATGCCGGCCCGCACGGTGGTGGTCGAGCGGTTCGCCAAGTTCCGGGGCGCGGACACCTCGGCGCTGACCTCCGGCGAGTACCAGCAGCTGACCGGGCGGGCGGGCCGACGGGGCATCGACACGGTGGGCCACGCCTTCGTGCTGTGGCACGCACGCCACCCCGTTCGGCCTGGTGGCCCGCACCGCGGTGGCGCCGCCGCCGGACCTGGTGTCCTCGTTCCACCCGACCTACAACCTGGCCGTCAACCTGGTCCGCCGGTGGACCCGCGGGGAGGCCCACGCCCTGCTGGAGTCCTCCTACGGGCAGTGGCAGGCCCCCGAGGGCTCCGAGTCACTGGTGGCCCAGCTGGACCGGCGCCTGGCCATCCTCGACGACCGGGGCTTCCTCGACGGGTGGGCGCTGACCGACGATGGGCTCCGACTGGCCGGGATCTACCACGAGTCGGACCTGCTCGTGGCCGAGATGCTGCGCTCCGGCCTGCTCGACGATCTCGAGCCGGCCCACCTGGCCGGCGTGGCCTCCGCCCTGACCTTCGAGGCCCGCCGGGCCGGCGACGACCCCCCGGTGCCCCGCCAGGGCCGGGTGGTGGAGCGGCTGGCCGCCGTCGAGGCCCTCGCCGGGGCGCTGCGGGCCGACGAGCGCCGGGTCGGCCTGCGTCGGACCCGACGTCCCGACGGGGGACTGGCCCGGGCCGTGGTGGCCTGGGCCTCCGGCGGGACCCTCGACGCCGTGCTGCGGGACGCCGAGGTGGCCGCCGGTGACTTCGTCCGCAACGTGCGCCAGGTCATCGACCTGGTCCGCCAGATCGGCCAGGTGGCGCCCTCGCCGGCCACCCGCGGGGCGGCGGACCTGGCCGTGGCACTGCTGCGCCGGGGGGTGGTGGGGGCCGACGACCCGGCCCCGGCGGGGTCCGCGCTTGGCGACCCGTCGCCGTCCTAGTGTCTGACAGGCATGTTCCCCTACGCCGTGGAATCGTTCAGTGCCGAGGAGACCGACATCCTGCGGCGGTACGTCACCAACCTCGACCGCCCCGTCTTCGCGCTCGTGAACCTGCCCGAGGTGGTCAAGGGGGCCCTCTTCGCCCGGTACTCGCGGTCGCCGAAGAGCCTGCGCCGCCTCTTCCTCGACGAGTTCGTCGGTGAGCTCGACATCACCGGCGACGCCACGGTCGACGCCACCGTCGGCCTGAAGCGGGCCGAGGACCTGTACGAAAAGGTCTTCTTCGAGTACGGCGACGACTCGGTGGCCCAGCTCGGCGGGGTCCACCTGGCCTGCGAGCAGGCCTCCAACGTCCTGACCAAGGTGCTCGAGTGGGGCCGACTGATGGCCTACCTCGAGCAGTCGACGCGGTACATCGCCTACAACCAACGCCTCACCACCGGGCACTACCGCTACTTCCGCGACCCGGGCCTGCTCGACTCCCCGCTCGGCGCCCGCTACGTGGGCGACATGGACCGGATGTTCGACACCTACGGCGAGCTGCTCGAGGAGGCCCAGGCGTGGCTGGCCGCCCGCCACCCGCGCCAGGCGCAGGACTCGGACTTCGTCCACCGCCAGGCCGTCCGGGCCAAGGGGCTCGACGCGCTGCGCGGTCTGCTGCCGGCCGGGTCGCTCTCCAACGTCGGCATCTACGGCACGGGGCAGTCCTACGAGCAACTCCTGGTGAGGATGCGCTCCCACCCGCTGCCCGAGGCGCAGGTCTACGCCGACATGATGCTGGAGGAGCTCCGCAAGGTGATCCCGTCGTTCCTCCAACGCGTCGACCGGGCCGACCGGGGCGGGGTGTGGTCGGAGTACCTCGTCCGGACGAGAGCCGACACCGCCCGCCTGGTGGACGAGTACTTTCCGGACCTGGTGGCGCCGCCCGACGTCCCGGGTGGCGGCCCGTCGGGGGCGGCCACCGTCGAGCTGCTCGACTTCGATCCCGACGGCGAGGACAAGGTCGTGGCGGCCATCGTCGCCCCCCGCACCACGCGACCCGAGGCCGACGTCCTGGACCGGGTGCGCCGCCTCGGTGCCGAGGAGAAGCGGTCGATCCTCCGGGCCTACGTGGGGGAGCGGTCCAACCGTCGTCACCGCCCGGGCCGGGCCTTCGAGCGCACCGACTACCGCTTCGACGTGGTCACCGACTACGGCGCCTTCCGCGACCTGCAGCGCCACCGCATCCTCACCATCGAGTGGCAGCAGCTGGGGGCGCACCTCGGGTACGACATCCCCGAGGTGGTGGCCGACGCCGGTCTGGCGGAGCGCTACACGGGTTCGCTCGAGCGGTCCCGGGAGCTCTACGAGGCCCTGGCGGCGGACTTTCCCGAGCAGGCGTCCTACGCCGTCGCCCTGGCCTACCGGATCCGCTACACGATGCAGATGAACGCCCGGGAGGCCATGCACCTCCTGGAGCTGCGGTCGGGGCCCCAGGGCCACCCGACCTACCGCTGGGTGGCCCAGGAGATGCACCGCCAGATCGGTGAGCGGGCCGGCCACCATCTGATCGCCGAGGCCATGAGCCACGTCGACTACGGCGCCGAGGATCTGGAGCGGTTGGAGTCCGAACGTCGGGCCGAACAGCGCCGGGGTGCGGTGCCGGTGGCGACGAAACCTGCAATGCCCTGAGCAGGGACTTTCAGATAATCCCAGCTCAGAGGGGGTCGAAGCCATTTGACGACCCACCCCGTCCATGGCGTAGGGTGCGCCCAGTCCCAGTCGCCCCGAGGCGTGCAACCAGCGGTCACAGCCGCCGGAGCAGGCCGAGGGGGGGATGCTGTGAGAGGCGGAGGAAGGCCCAAGGGGTCGAGTAGAAAACACCTTCCCGAGGCCGTCGGCGCGAGCCGGAGGCAACGGGGTGGTGGTGCCAAAGACCCCTTGGGCCCAACCGCCTGACCCGCCTGCGGGCGCTCCGGGCGGCCTCGACGGAGCCCGCCATCCTCCCCGGCTACCCGGACCCGCCACGGCACCCGGCCGACGGACAGATCGTCCGGCGGGCGGCCACCCGGGTGCACCACGGTGCCGTGGATTCCTGGCATGATCCCCACCCAACGGTCGCGGGCGCGGGAAGGGTCCCGACCGGAGGGGCGTTTGCGGGACACGATCGAACGGAAGCCCGGGCCGTCTATGCTCCCGGCCAACTCACCCACCGAAAGACGCACATGGCAGAAGACATCGATGAAGTCGAAGCACCGGACGAGCTGATCGAGGACGACCTCGACGAGCTCGCGGAGGACGACGATCTGATCGCGGACGACCCGCTGGCCATCGACGAGGACGACGACGACGCGGTCGCCGTCATCGAGGTCGAGGTCGAAGAGGACGTGCCCGCCGGCACGGCCAAGGCGGTGGCCAAGGCCGCCGGCGAGGAGACCGACGAGGAGGAAGAGGAGGAGCCCGACGACGAGGACGTCGAGGCCAGCCTCGACACCATCCTGAAGGAGCGCCTCGTCGTCGAGGAGGTCGAGGACGACGAGGAGACTCCCGAGCCCGAGGACCGCACCGGTGACGGCGTGGAGCGGGTCCTGCCCAAGCAGCCGGGCGAGTTCGTCTGCCGCTCGTGCTTCCTCGTGAAGCACGGCAACCAGCTGGCGGACAAGAAGAAGATGCTCTGCCGCGACTGCGTGTGAGCGGGGCACCCATGGAGGAGACCCACGACGTCGACGACGAGGCCCCCGGCCAGTCGCTGAGTGAGCGCCTGCTGGACCTGTTCGTCTTCCTGCCGACCGGACTGGCGGTCACCGTGGCCGAGGAGCTGCCCCGGCTGGCCGAGCGGGGACGCGAGCGATTCGGCGTGCAGGTGGACTCGGCCCGTGCCGTCGGCCACTTCGCGGTGAGCGCCGGCACCCACGAACTGAAGCGGCGGTCGGCCGGACTGGCCCGGTCGTCCTCGACTCCCAGTTCCGGTGCGTCGCCGGAACCGTCGACCGGGGCGACCCCGTCGGGCGCCTCCCGTCCGACGGGCCCACCCCGGCTGCGCACCATTCCGTATCCGCCCGACCACGTCGCGAACCCGGCCGATCCGGTGGCGGGGTCCGCCGCGGTGTCGACCCCGCCGTCCCCGGCCCCCGCGTCGACCTCGCCCCGGCCGCCCGTCGACGCCCATGTCCCCGACGTGGCGAGCCTGGCCATCCCCGGGTTCGACACCCTCTCGGCGTCCCAGGTCGTCCAACGCCTCGACGGTCTGAGCCGCTCCGAACTGGTGGCGGTGCGGGCCTACGAGACGTCGACCCGGGGGCGTCGCACCATCCTCAGCCGCGTCGACCAGCTCCTGGACGAGCGGTCCTGAGCCGGTTGTAGGCGACGGGCGGTCCGGGTCCCGATGGAAGGCGTCCGCACCGCCTCGCACGAGGACCTCGACCGCCTGGTGGAGCTGGTGGCCGCCTTCGGGGGTTCGAGGGCCGATCACCGGGGTGCGGCATTGGCCCGGCCCGACGACGGTGGCGGCGCCGCACCGGCCGCCACGGCGACGGCGGTGGCCCCCTACCTCGACGATCCGAACCGGACGGCCCTGGTCGGCACCCTGGACGCCTGGGTGGCTGGCGCCGCCCTCTGCCGGGTGTCGGGGAGCGCCGGGGCGACCCGGGGGGTGCTCGACCTCTGCTTCGTCGAGGCCGGGGCCCGCGAGGTCGGCCTCGGCCATCTGCTCGTCGAGCGGGCCCTGACCTGGTTCCGGGAGCAGGGCTGCTCCGGGGTCGACGGCTCCGCCCACCCCGGTGACCGGTCGGCCAAGAACTTCTTCGAGTCGGCCGGCTTCAAGGCCCGCCTCCTCGTGATGCACCGGCCGCTCGACTGACGTCCGTCCGGTCCGGTGGACGGGTCGGACGGTGGCGCGGCGACCGATCAGGCGGTGGCTCGGCTCAGGAGGCGCGCCGTCCGGCCGGCCGGGCCGGGACGGGTCGACGGGGACCCGGGGGCGGCGGGATCGGGATCCCGAGCAGGCGGGCCAGCTCGGGCACCAGACCGGCGGCCTTGCGGGCTTCGGCCAACAGGGCCTCGTCGGCCCCGGTGGGGATGCCGGCCGGCTTGACCGTCCGGCGCACCGGGCACTCGACCACGGCTTCCAACAGGGCCAGCCAGTCGGCCGGTGGGGTCTCGGGGGTCATGGCCTGACCGGCGGCGTCCGACAGGCGCACCGCCAACTCGGCGGACAGTCGGGCGGACGGTTCCGGTGGGCGGATCGACGCGCGCACGGCATCGGCCACCCGACCCTCGTCGAGGGCGGAGGTGATGCGCTCCACCCAGCGCTCGCGCAGGGCGGTGACGCGTTCGGTCAGGCTGGTCCGCAGCGACGTCAGCATCTCGGAGCCCTCCGGGTCGAGGGTCACGGTGGAGGCGGAGGCCACGATGGAGCGGAGCTCGCGCAGCGGGGTGTCCTTGCCGGCGCTGCGGGCCACCGAGGCGCGGTCCTTCCAGGTGGCCAGGTTGATGACCGGACGGAGCTCTTCGGCCATGGCCATCAGCGGCGCCTCGGTCACCTCGGGCCGGCCTTCGGCCCGGGCGCGTGCGTTCTGGTCCTGGATGGCCTGACGCACCGAGGGGATGCCCCCCTTGATGAGTTGCTCGGCCACCGGGAGCTGCTCGGGACGGAGCTCGGCCAGCACGGCGTTGCGGTAGACGGTGGAGACGGCCGGTCGGCGGTCGCCGCGCTCGGACCGCTCGCGTCCGCCCTCGCGCCCTCCGGGCCGGGCCGGGCCGGAACGTCGGGGGGCGCCGCCGCCGGCACCGCTCCGGCCGCCCCCGTCGCGTCCACCGCCACCGTCGCGTCCCCGTCCGTCCCCGCGGGGCGCGCCGCCCTCGGCGCGGGGGCCGCGGCCCGACGGCCGACGCGAGCCGTCACGGTCGCCGTCGTCGTCGCGGCGGCGCTTGCCCTTGCCGGCCAGCACCACGTTGACGTCGGGGCCCTTCTGGGGCGTGCCCAGGATCTCGATCCGCTCGACGGGCTTGGGCTCGGACTTGCCCTTGGGAGCGAGCAGGGCCGTCACCGTGGTGCCGTCCAGGGTGGACTCCACCTCGGCCCGCAGCACGGTGCCCACCTTCGTTCCGGCGGGGACCAGTCCGGCGTCGACGGTGCCGCGGGGGAGTTTGGCCCCCGCGGCGCGCCAGGTCCACGTGGACTCGTCCGACTGACTGGTGAGTTCGACTTCGATGCGATGGCCCATACCGGGCGACAGGCTACTGCCGAAGCCACCCCGGCACGAACGGTGGCCGGTTTACCCTGCTCATCGCTGCGGATGTGACCGGAAGCGCACCGGGGACGCCCTACGCTCCAGGCAGGAGCTCTTCTCGGAGGTGAGGGTGATGGACGTCGACGTGGACGAGCAGGACACCACGGGCCCGGTGGTGCCACCCCCTGATCCTGCCTGGGTGGGCCGGCTGTCGGCGGTGCGCCCGGAACCGGATCCCGACGGCGAGGCGCCGACGGCCGACGACCTGTTGCGCATCCTGGCGGTCGCCACCACGGTGCCCGATCACGGCGATCTGCGACCGTGGCGGTTCGCCGTGTGCACCGGCGCCGGCCGGGACCGCTTCGCCGACGCCCTGGTGGCCGGCCTGGTCGAGACGCGGGGCGACGACCTGCCCGAGGCGATGGTGGCCAAGATGCGCAACAAGGCATACGCCGCGCCGTGTTCCGTGCAGCTCATCGCCTCCCCCGATCCGACGAGCAACGTCGAGGAGTGGGAGCAGGTGGCCTCGGCGTCGTGCACCGGGTACGCGTTGGTGCTGGCCGCCACCGGCCTTGGCTACGGCGCGGTGTGGAAGAGCGCGGCGGTGCTCGGCACCCCGGCGGTGCGCGGCCTGTTCGAGCTCGCCCCGACGGAGTCCTTGCTCGGCTGGGTCAACATCGGCACGCCGGCACCCCTCGGGCGCAAGAAGCGGGGCGTCGACTACGCCGACCCGTTGGCCGGGCGGGTGCTCACCCTCGACGGCTGACCCCGGCCCGACGGTCCTCCCGACGGCGTCGCGTCACCATCCGAAGCGGGCCAGGGGCGGCCCGATGCCGGCGTCGTCGGCGCAGGCGCCGCACAGGTCCATACGGCGCGCGCCGGGCCGGTCGGAGGCGGCGACCCGCCGCCAACCGTAACGGCGGGCCTCTTCCAGGCAGGCCGACTCGGACCAGCGGGGCGAGGTCCGGGCACCGCACTTCCCGCAGGTGCGGAAGTACACACCTTCGTCGTCGTAGAGGTCCTCGAAGGAGAAGTCGTCGGGGTCGTGGTCCATGGCGGTCGCTCCCCGGTGAGGTTACCGGGACCCCGGGCCGACGTGTCCGCGAGCGCATTGACTCATCTAAAACCTCCGCGTAGGCGGCATCGTTGCCTCATCTAAGAATCTCCGCCTGGGAGATGGGCCGACTACGCCTGATCCATGGAGCTTTCGATGGGCGAACGACGTGCGGTCACGAAGAAGTTGGCCATCCAGTACAAGCGGGGCTCCCGGTCCGAGAAGTCGAAGATCCTCGACCAGCTGGTGGACCTCACCGGTTGGAGCCGGGACCATGCCCGGGCCCGGCTCCGGGGCGCCGGTGAGGTCAAGGCGGTCCGGACCAGGAGCCCGAGGACGCCGCTCTACAGCTCGAGGGTCGTCTCGGCCCTGGAACTCTGCTGGCGGGCCGCCCGGGCGCCGGCGGGCAAGCGGCTGGCCCCCATGCTCCCGGTCCTCGTTCCGCTGCTGCGCCGGGATGGCGAGCTCGACCTCACCGAGGAGGAAGCCGAGCTGCTGATGACCATGAGCGCCGCCACCATCGACCGGCGCCTGGCGGGGGCCAAAGTGCTGGCCGGGTTCCGGGCCATGAGCCACACCAAGCCGGGATCGCTGCTCAAGACCCAGATCCCCATCCGGACCTGGTCGGAGTGGGACGACGTGACACCCGGCTTCGTGGAGATCGACCTGGTGGGCCACGAGGGAGGGAACTCCTTCGGGGAATTCTGCTTCACCCTGACGATGACCGACGTCGCCACCGGTTGGACGGTCAACCGGTCGGTGGCCAACAAGTCGGCGATCCGGGTCGCCCAGGCCATCGAGCACGCCGGTGGCGCCTTCCCGTTTCCGATCCTGGGCATCGACTCGGACAACGGGAGCGAGTTCATCAACGCCCACTTCCTCGAGTGGTGTACGTCCCGCCGGATCACCTTCACCCGTTCCCGACCCGGCAACAAGAACGACGGCTGCCACGTCGAGCAGAAGAACTGGACCCATGTCCGCGAACTGGTCGGCTACCTGCGCTTCAACACCCAGGCCGAGCTCGACCTCCTCAACCGGATCTGGGCCATCGACCGGGGCTACACCAACCTCCTGCTCACCCAGCAGAAGCTCGTCGAATCCACCCGCATCGGCGCCAAGGTCGTCAAACGCCACGATGCCGCCGCCAGTCCCTACCAGCGCCTGGTCGCCACCGCCGTCCTCACCCCGGCCAAACAGGCCGCCCTCACCCGGGCCCGCAACGCCCTCTCCCCAGGCCAGGTCCAACGCGAGATCGACCGACTCTGTGCCCAACTCGAACGCCTGGCCCTGTCCAAGACCGGACCCCCTCCCCGGGCGGTCAATCGGGCGTTCACCCACTAGTTCCAGGCGGAGGGTTTTACGTGAGGCAACGAATCACCCTTGCCGGAGGGTTTGACATGAGGCAACGGGGCGAGACGTCGCCGGCCGGCGCAGGCCGCGTCGTAGTCTGGGGCGGCGCCGCGCCGGCGGTGCACGGATGACGGGAGCGGAGTGCGATGGCCGAGATGGACGACTTCAACGCAAAGATCATCGAGGAGTTCCGGGCCAACGACGGGGTCGTCGGAGGACCGTTCGAGGGGGCGACACTCGTCCTGCTGCACACCACCGGGGCCAAGTCGGGCGCCGAACGTGTCAATCCGGTCGTCGCCCGGGTGGACGGCGACGATCTCTACGTCTTCGCCTCGAAGGCGGGGGCGCCGACCGATCCCGACTGGTTCCACAATCTGGTGGCCCATCCGTCGGTGACCGTCGAACTGGGCGCCGACACGTTCGGGGCCACGGCGGTGGTGCTGGAGGGTGCGGCGCGCGACGAGGTCTACGCCGCCCAAGCCGCCGTGTACCCGAACTTCGCCGAGTACCAGGAGCAGACCGACCGGGTCATCCCGGTGGTGCGACTCGACCGGGCGTAGGGAGGGGCCGGCGGCCGCCGGCGACCGCCGATCACCCACCCCGACCGCCACCCGGCATACCGTCGGGGCATGACCACCGGTGTCGAGGAACTGCGCTGTGACTGGTGCCACCGTCCGATGGCGCCCCGGGCGGGGGCCGGACGCCCGCGCCGGTTCTGCTGTGCCTCCCACCGCCAGCGGGCCTACGAGGCCCGTCGGCGGGCCGATGAGCTCCACGTGCCCGCCGACCAGTGCCTCGTGTCGGTGTCGGACCTGTCGAAGCTGCACGACCGGCTCTACCGGCTGGAGGCGGCGGTGGACGACGTGGTGGCCGATCTCGCCGGATCCCGCCGGGCGGCGGACTACCGGCACGCCTACGAGCACCTCCTGGACGCGGCCACCGACCTGGTCGGGACCGTGGTCGAGCCTGTCCGTGCCTGAGTCTCCCGGCCGCGGTGGGAGACTGCTCCTCTACGAGTGGGAGGGTGCCGATGTCGGCCGATGACGAACTGTTCGACCGCATCGGTGCGGCGCTGCGGGAGCGGGGTGGGTGGCGCTACGAGCCGTCCACGACCCCGGGGGGACTGCCGTCGTGGTGCTTCGATCCCGGGGGCGAGCCCGTGGTGTCGGTGAACGTGGTGGACGGTGCCGTCGTCGCCTACCTGCCGGTCCAGGACCGTGACGTGACGTTTGGCAACCTCGACGCCCTGCTGCGGTGGATGGACGAACGCGAGGGTCGCCCACCCGCCTGAACGAGCGACGGCGCCTGACCCGGATCCCCCTGGACACCGGCCCGGTCGCCCGGTGTCAGAGGCCGGCCGTCGTGCCGGGGCCCAGCTCGAAGGCGCCGGTCCTCGTCCTCCGACACAGCTGGACGGTCACGGAATCGCCGGCGTCGAAACCGGCACTGAGGATGCCGCTCACGTCCTGTTCGGTGGACCCGGACGGGCAGATGCCCTCACCCGGCGACGAGGAGGTGACGGAGGTGAGGGCACTGGTCTGGCGGGGGCGTCCGGTCTGGGGGTGGGCGATCCTCCAGTCGAGCGTGCCGCCCGCCGTCAGATCCGCCGCGGGCAGCGACGCCGACGGGGTGCTCGTGAACGGGTCCATGACCGTCCAGAGGCAGTCCCGGAACGAGAGGGTGGCCTTCCCGGTGACCCGGGTGCACGTGGCTCCGGGTCCGTAGAGCGTGCCCGTCTCGAGTATCCAGTGGGTGGGAAGCGAGGCCGGCTCCCCGGAGATGTCGGCGGACGTCACGCCGAGGAGTCCGGCATCGGTGAGATCCGCACCGCTGATCGTGATGTCGTCGAGGTCGGCACCGGACTCTACGCACCGCTGGGTGCCGACGTAGCTGTACTCCCCGCCGAGGTCAGCCGACGTCAGGTCGGCATCGGTGAGATCCGCGCCGTCGAGGTCGGCCCCGCCGATCGCGAAGATGCCGTCGTCGCAACGACCTCCGAGGTCGTCCCCGCGCAGCGTGGCGCCCCGGAGATCGGCGTCGGTGAGATCGCTTCCCCACAGCTGGGCATTGTCGAGGTCCGTGCCGCGGAGGTCGGCGTCACTCAGATCCGCGGAGATGATGTAGGCCCCGCTCAGGTCGCAGCCGCTCCAGTCCACGCCGGCGGAGGGAGCCGGCACCGGTGTGGGCCAGTTCTCCGGTCCCTCGGGCTCCACTGTCGGGCAGGTGGCCGCCGCGGTCGCCGGTCGACCGGTGGCGATCCCCGTTCCGGACGCCGCCAGGACGCTCATCCCCGACGCCACCAGGACCGCCATGGCGGTCCTCGCCAGGTCTCTTCCGCCGACCGTGGGACGTCTCCTCATGGCGGCTCCCGTCTGATGCCGGATCGGGCATCGTCGTGCCGTTGGCCCCGTGGCCCCGTGGACCCCGTGGACCCCGTTGGCCCCGGGGGGGCGAGGGTGGCCGGCGCCCCGCGGATGGTGTCGAGGGTACTACCGGGAGGGGTCGTGCGCCCTCTCCACCGTCGGCGCTGCACCACGGCTGCCTAAGCTCTGGGCATGGCGTCTCCCATCTCGGTCGAGCAGTCGCGGGCCATACCGGTGACGGTCCGGGACGCCTTCCGCGGGACGCTGCCGGCGCCGTTGCCCACGCTCTTCTCCCGCCGGTTCGGCCTGCTGCCTCCGGTCAGGGAGGTCCGCGGACAGGCCGGCCCCTGGGGCGCGGTCGGCCAGGAGCGCACCGTCGTGACCACGGACGGAGGGACGATGCGAGAAGTGCTGACCGACATCGAGGCTCCGCAGGCGTTCGGCTACCGGCTGAGCGACATCACCGGTCCGATGCGACCACTCGTCGACCACGTCGAGGGTCGCTGGACGTTCGCCTCGGCGGGCACCGGCACCCTGGTCACGTGGGGCTGGACGATGTATCCACGGGGCGCCGGCGCACTCGTCCTGCCCGTCATCGCCAAGATGTGGCGCAGCTACGCCCGACAGGCCCTGGAGCAGCTCTCGGACCTGCTGGTCTCCCCGGGACCTTCCGGGGACCGGCCGGCCTGACCGACGGGCGGGCGAGCCGGACCGCGGACGTGGCTCGCGGCCCCCTCCGGCCCCGGGCGCGCCGGGAGGGAGGCCGGACGGCCTCCCTCCCGTGCTGCGGTGGACCGGTGGTGCGGACCGGTCCCGCCGCGCCCGGCCCCCGATCCGGGCTCCTTGGCGGTCAGACGGCCGATCCGAAGAACGGCATGTCCTCCCCGGTCGGGCTGTAGGTGAACACGCCCCCGTCGGAGGCCACCAACCAGTAGCCGTCGTAGGAGTTGTCGTCGAGACCGCCGACCACGGGAGCGTTCAGGTGGATGTCGCCCGCCGACCCGTAGAACGGGACCCCGAAGGAGAACACCCCGCCGTCGGAGGCGACCAGCCGGTAGCCGCTCCCGTCCGAGGTCGGCATGATCCCGACCACCGGGCGGTTGAGGTGCTCACCGCCGGTGGAGCCGTAGAACGGGGCGTCGTAGGCGAACACCCCGCCGTCGGCCGCCACCAACCAGTACCCGCCGGTCATCCGGTCGAGTCCCATGCCGACGATGGGCTGGTTGAGATGCGTCCAGCCGCCGGAGCCGTAGAACGGGGCGTCGTAGGCGAACACGCCGCCGTCCGCCGCCACCAGGCGGTAGCCGGAGCCGTCGACGGTGGCCGAGATGCCGACCACCGGGGCGTTGAGATGGAGGGTGGCCGCCGAACCGTCGAAGGGGGCGTTGAAGGCGAAGACGCCTCCGTCGGCCGCCACCAGCCAGTATCCGCCGGTGGCCCGGTCGACGGCCATGCCCACGATCGGGGCGTTGAGCGACGCGCCGGTCAGCGAGCCGTAGCAGGTGGCCGCGCCGAAGGCGGCCACGTCACCGGCGCGGTCGACCTCGTAGTAGCCGGTGCCGTCGTCGAGGGCGGCCCCGCCCACCACCGAGCCCGACGGCAGGGTGGCCGCGCAGCTCGACGAGACCGGACCCGGGGTGGCCGGGCCGGCGCCGGGCAGCGTCTGGAACCAGAGGTAGGCGTTGGTGGGGACCTCGGGGGCGCCGGCCACGCCGATGCCACTACCGGGAACCGTCTCGAGCGCCTTGACCGTGCTGTAGTCCTTGGCCTGCTCGACGGTGGCCAGCCCCTTGGCCGAGGTCACCGGGATCACGATGACGTTCCACCATTCGGGCTGGTCGCCGTTGCGCGTGGTCAGGAGATGGTCGTGGGACGGCAACGGCACGTTGTCGAGCGACGCCGCGTCCGACACCCCGAGGGTGGGGGCCAGCAGGGACAGATCGATGGTGGCGGGATGGTCGATGCAGGTGATCACCCCGGGACACTGCGTATAGGTCACCGGTGGGCTCGAGTAGAGCGGGACGGGGATGTAGAGGGGGTCGATCTGACTGTTGGTGGTGGTCGGCGTCGGCGGTGTCGGGTCGGACACGCCCGGTGGCACCGACGTCGGGTCGGCCCCGGCCTCACACCCGGTGGATGAGTGCACCACACCGGCCGTCGTGCCGCAGTAGAACGGCTCCGTGTAGAGGGCGTCGACGTCCTGGCCGTCGATCCAGTCGTGGCTGATGCCGATGCCCTGGCAGTTCGGCGCCGTGGCCCCGCAGTCGTTGCGGAGGTTGTCGATGGTGGCGCCCGCCTCGACCTGACTGGCCGGGGGGGCGGCCGGCGCCGACGCGACGGCCGGACCCGGGGGAGCCGTGGCCGTGAGGTCGGCGGCCTGGGCGGCCGGCACCGTGCCCGCCAGGACCTGGAAGAACAGATAGACGTTGGTGGGCACCGAAACTGCCTTGGAGGCGCTGACCGCGGAGTCGATGGCCGACACGCTCGTCAACGTGGCGAACGTGGCCGGGTCGGTGGTGGCGATGACCTGGACGTTCCACCACTCGGGCAGGCCCCCGTTGCGGGTCCCCACCACATGGTCGTGGGCCGGGATGGGCACGTTGTACAAGCTCGACGGCGTGGGATCACCCGGCAGCGCCCCGGCGATGGCCGACAGGTCGATGGTCGGTGGATGGTCGACGCAGGTGGCCGTGGCCGTGCACTGGGTGGCCGGCGCATTGTTGAACAGTGGCACCGGGATGTAGAGCGTGTCTCCGTGGGTCGTATTCCCGAGCGACGTCCCGTCGGGTGACGTTGCGGTGGGATCCGACGACGACGGACCGGACCCGACCTCGCACCCGGTCGAGGCGTGGGAGGGGACGGCGGTGTCGCAGTAGTAGTTCTCGGAGTAGAGCAGGTCGACGTTGGTGCCGTTGTAGTAGCCGTACGACTCGCCCACCTGTCCGCACGTCGGGGCGTCGTTGCCGCAGTTGTACTGCAGCGGGTCGACGGTGGTTCCCGTGTCACCCGAAGCCACGGCGTGGGGGGTGGCCGCCCGCGGCGACGAAGCCGACGCCGCCCCACCCGCCAGTCCTCCCGCGAAAGTGAGTAGGAGAACGAGGGAGCCGATGATCAATGTCATCGTTCTCGCTCGTGGTGTGCGTGAATGAAGCTTCAAAGTGATCACCCTTTCCGAATCCCACCTTCGCGACGACGTCGCTTGGGACCAGGGGATACGACGGTCGCACCCCCCGGTGTCATGCCTTCCATTGAGGTGAGGATGCTCGCTGGGGCTTGACGATTGACTCTTCGGTACGGGCTGAACGACGGATGATATGAGGGTCGAACTTCGGTTCGACCTGGAGGTATGCAAGAGAACATCGGTGCGATCAGCAATTCCATATCGGTGGATGCGTACGGGGAACATCCCACGGGACCGCGGCTCCGAACGACAGGGGGGCCGGAACGTCCGACCCATCGGGTGAGGCGACGAGGGGGACGGCGATGACGACGGTCCTGAAGGAAGGGACGGGAGGGGTGACGACCCGGTCGGACGGGACGCCCGGGGACGGGTCGACGGCCGGTCGGTCGATCCGTCCGCCCATCACCCGTCGTCACGTGCAGATCGGGCTCGGCGTCCTCTGGCTGCTCGACGGCCTCCTACAGCTGCAGCCGTTCATGTTCACGTCCAGATTCGCTTCCCAGGTCATCGCCCCGACATCGGCGGGCCAGCCCGGATGGGTGTCCTGGCCGGTCCACCACGGCGCCCAGCTGATCGGCTCCCATCCCGTGCCGGCCGACGTCGTGTTCGCCGGGGTGCAGCTGGCCCTCGGGGTGGGCTTCCTCGTGCGCCGGACCGTCCGGACGGCGGCGGCGGCCTCGGTGCTGTGGGCGATCGGCGTCTGGTTCTTCGGCGAGGGACTCGGTGGACTGGCCGGCGGCACGGCCTCGTTCCTCACCGGAGGACCCGGTGCCGCCGTCCTCTACGCCGTACTCGCCCTGGCCGCCTGGCCCGCCGGGGACGGACACCGGGAGGACGACCGACCCGAACCCGTGGCGTCGTGGTTCCCGCTCGCCTGGGCTGCCATCTGGTTGGACGCCGCCCTGATGGCGTGGCTGCCGGCCAACCGATCGTCCGCCGCGGTGCGGAGCCAGCTGCAGCAGGTTGCCTCCCAGGCCCCGGGTTGGCTGGGACGCATCGATCGGTGGGTGATCGGCGGAGTCGGCCACCTCGGTGGTGCCTCGGTGGGGCTGGCGGTCGCGATCCCGGTCCTCATCGGCCTCGCTGGACTCGGCTCGCGCCGATGGCGGCGCTGGGCGGCCGGCCTCGGGATCCTCGTCGCCCTGTTCGTCTGGATCGTCGGGGAGGCCTTCGGTCAGCTGGCCAGCAGTTCGGCCACCGACCCGAACACCGGCCCCCTCCTGGTCCTCGGGGCACTCGCCCTCACCGGTGTCACGGGATGGAGGTGGCCGCTCCGGCGACGGATCACGTCACGGCCGGATGTCAGCTCCACGCCGTCGGGGGACCTGAGGCTCCCCGCCCACGCCGCCGCGTGAGCGCCGGTCAGGTGTCGGTCGACGGGGTCGAAGGCCCGCCCGAGCCGGGCACGCCATGGTGGGTGCCGAAGCCGGCGTAGGGATGGGCCGAGCCGATGGCGGACCAGTCCACGGTGGCATGGGGGTTGAGCGGCACGGTCTGGATGAGTCCGAGGCACATCTCGTCGGAGGATCCGTCGCCCCACGTGACGAAGTGGGGTGGAGCCTTGCGGAGTGCCGGCAGCTCCTGGGCGAGGGTGGGGTCGTACGTGCAGCTGAACTGCACCGTGTCGCCCGGCACGACCTTGACCCATTTCTTCAGGTCGTAGGAGCGCTGGTAGTTGAAGTCGTAATTCTTCACGTCGAGGATGGAGGTCGCCTTCGGGGTGCCCGGATCCACCACCATCGTCATGCTCCGTCCGAGCAGGTGCATGTGGGCGGTGGTCCGCACGATGTAGCCCGGCGTCCGGATCCGCTGGGTGCAGGTGACGGTGTCACCCTCGGGCGGGTTCGCGATGTTCTGTCCGCAGAGGAGCTCGAGCACGTTCTGGAAGATGACGGCGCTCGGCCCGAATCGCTGGGCCAGGTAGTTGAGCGACGCGGTGCGGGAGCACAGCGGATAGGCGGCCAGGTCGCCGGCCTCGTCGGCCGGGCACGGCATGTTGATGGGGGCCGGATAGGGGGTCAGGGTGAGGGGCCGCAGACGGCTCGAGGCCGGCACCGTGTTGAGCTTGACGCCCACCTTGACCGGTTTGTCGCCCTCGAGCAGGTTGTAGTGCACCTGCATGATCACGAGGCTGTGGGCGGGTAACGGTGTGCCCGTCGTGGCCGGCAGGACGTCCTTGCCGTGCCCCGGCGCCCAGGCGCTCAGCCACGGGGTCTCGGTGAGCGAGGCGAGGCTGAGAGTGGGGAACGGCGACTCGCCGAAGCAGCTCCATCCCTTGTTCGACTTGTTGAGCGCCTCGACCTGGGCGACGGCTGACGGCGGCACCAGGAAGGTGATCTCGTGGTGCACCTCTCTGGTCGCCGCGCCGGTACCGGGGGTGAACTGGCTGGAGACGATGAACGAGTTGTGGTTGACGTGGGGATTGACGAGGGTGCAGTGGTAGTCGTCGGTTCCCCCGTTCGGCGCGTGGGGCGTGTAGGCCGCAGGGCTGTTCATGGTGATCGTGGTGACCGGCGCACCGTCCGCCGTCGCCGCCCCCGACGACTGGGCGGGAAGGCCGAACACGGTGACGAGGAGGCCGGTCGACAACACCAGGGCCCCCGCCAGGGCGCCGTACCGGCGACGGCTGTTGACGATTTCTTGACGCGGGGCGCGCGGCGGCATGGCTCCGTTCTAGCCGGTCCCGAGGGGCGAGTGTCACCACCTGTTGCAAGTGACGGTTGCAATAAGTACCGCCGGAGAGCCGTACGGGTCAGCCGCCGGCGTCCGAGGGTTGGCAGAAGTAGGCCAGGACGGGCTCGGCCCCGGGCACGACGCCCCGGCCCGCCGGCGCGCCGAGGGGCTGACAGTGTCGGGTGATCCAGGCGATCCGGGGGTCGGTGGCCGACGATCCGGTCAGCACCAGATGGAAGGCGCCGGCGGCCACGAGCGAGCGGACCCGGGCCACCGTCGGTTCGGGGATGGTGCCGGTGAAGCCCCCGATGGGAAGGACCTCCTCACCGGTGGAGAAGATGTAGGGGGCCGCCAGCGCCGAGGTCTGGGCGGCGAAGAGGTCGGGCGCACCATCGCGGGCGGCGCGGATCTTGGCCAGGCCCACCGCGTTGCGGGTGGAACTGAAGAAGGCCTTGGTGAAGGCGGTGACGGCGGAGGGCTGGAAGGGCGTGTCGAAGGGACCGAGGGCATCGGCGGTGATCCACGCCGAGGCGGCCGTCGGCACGAGAAGGAGGGACAGGACCACCAGTCCGGCGATCACCACCTCGCCGGCTCGGGACGGGCCGTGACGGCGTCGGGTCAGGGCCCCGGCGAGGAGGGCCACGACTCCGACCGTCAGCACTCCGGCCTCGAGCCCCGGGGGGACCGCGGACCCGGCCGGGCGGAGCACCCCGACGGCGGTCACGACCGTGACGACCACCAGGGTGTAGGCGAGCAGGCTACCCCGTCGTTCTCGACGCGCCCGCCACGCGGCGCCCAGGGCGACCCCCACCAGGGCGGCCACGGACGGGTCCAGGACGGCGAGGTAGTAGGGGTTGAAACTGGTGGTGACGCTGAGGAAGAGTCCGAACACGGCCAGCCAGGAGCCGAACAGCGTCGTGGTCACGACCAGGGGGTCGGTGCGCCTCCGGCCCCGGCACCCGAGCAGGCAGGCGGCACCGGACACCACGGCGGCCGGCAGGAGCCAACCGATGTCGCGTCCGTACGGCCCCCGGAGCAGCCGGATCGGCCCGGCGGGGGGTCCCGGGTCGTCGAGCACCGGCAGACCCAGCGTACGGGCGAGCTGCTGGTTGGGTGACGGCTGGCCCACCCGGCCGAAGCCGTTGTAGTCGAAGACCTGTTGGAACACCGAGTCGTCCGAGCTGCCGTCGACGTACGGACGATCGTGGGTGGGCACCAGGCTGACGGCCGTCATCCAACTGAGGGAGACCACGACGCCGACGCCCACGAGCACGGCGAGGTGGAGGATCCTCCGCCGCACGGGGACCGGTGCGCAGACGAGGTACGTGAGCGCGAGGACGGGGAAGATGAGCCAGGCCTCGACCATCTTGGCCTGGAAGGCCACCCCGACGGCCAGCCCCACCCAGCCGACCCGCAGCGCCGACGGGTGCTCGACGGCGGCCACCGTCAGCCGGGCGGCCGCCAGCAGACTCACGATCAGCAGCGAGTCCGCGATGTTGCCCCGGTCGAGGGCGGTGGAAGCCGGTGCCACGGCCAGGATCCCGGCGGCCAGCAGCGCCGACCCCGGTCCGCGCAGGCGCCGGACGGTGGAGAAGAGCAGCAGGACGCCGACCACTCCTTCGAGTACCTGGGGAGCCGCCAGCGCCCACGGGTGGATGCCGAACAGCCGGGCCGACGCCGCCTGGATCCAGAAGGCCCCCGGCAGCTTGTCGAGCGTCACGGTGGCATGCGGGTCGAACGCGGCGGTGGCCAGGTTGTGCCAGCTCGTCGTCATGCTCCGCACGGCGGCGGCGTAGTAGAGCTCGAGGCTCGATCCCGCCCGCCAGCCGGTCAGCACCGCCGAGACGACGACCAGGAGTCCCAGGAGCCCGTACATCCAACGGGGTGTCGTCTCCGCTGGCGTCGGGAGGCCACCCGACCCGTCCGTCGCGGTCGGCCCGACGCCCGACGCCCCTCCGGACGGCGCACCCATGGACGAAGTCTGTCAGAGCCGGTCGATTCGGGGCGGGTTCCGACCCGGAGGCCGACGGCGGGCCCTCTGGCCCTGTTGCCGGTGCTTTGGGACGCCCACAGTTGGGGGTATGACGGAAGGCGTGGCGATCGACGAGTCGTATCCGGTGCAGTACGTGGCGCTCCATGGCGCACAGGTGGCCTTCCGCCAGGCGGGGACGGGCCCGGTGCTCGTGTTGCTGCACGGGATCGCCGGGAGCTCGGAGACCTGGATCCCGGTGATGCGGCGGCTGGAGGCGCGGTTCACGCTGGTGGCCCCGGACTTCCTCGGACACGGGGCCTCGGACAAGCCGTCCGGCGACTATTCGCTCGGGTCCCATGCCAGCACCGTCCGGGATCTGCTGCAGGTCCTCGGCGTCGATCGGGCGACGGTGGTGGGCCAGTCCTTCGGCGGGGGAGTGGCGCTCCAGCTCGCCTACCAGTACCCCGAACTCTGCGAGCGCATGGTGCTCGTCGACGCCGGCGGGCTGGGTCGCGAGGTCAGCTGGATGCTCCGCCTGCTCTCCCTCCCCGGCATCGACCTGCTCATGCCCCTGCTGTTCCCGCCGTTCGCGGGGGAGTGGGGTGATGCGGCCGCCCGCTTCTTCGAGGCGAGGGGTGTCCGCCAGGCCCGGGTGACCGAGATGTGGCGGTCCTACCGGTCGCTGATCGAGCCCGAGAACCGACGCGCCTTCCTGCGCACGATGCGGGCGGTCATCGACCCCGGTGGGCAGTCCGTGAGCGCCATCGACCGTCTCTACCTGGCCGGTGGGCTCCCGACCCTGATCGTCTGGGGTTCGGACGACCGCATCATCCCGGTGTCGCACGCCTTCCAGGCCCAGGAGGCGATGCCCCACAGCCGGCTGGTCGTCTTCGACGGGGTGGGTCACTTCCCCCACGCCGAGGTGCCCGACCGGTTCGCGGACGTGCTGGTCGACTTCGTCGACTCGACGGAGCCCACCGTGCTCACCCGGGAGGACCTCCGGGTGGCGCTCCGGACCCGGTCCGCATCCGGAACCTGAACCGGCCGGACCGGAGTCGACCCGGCTCGGAATCGCCCTCGAGAGGGCTGTCGGCTTCTCGGAGACCGACCCCGATCGGTGCCACCCGGGTGAGGCCCGACGTCCCCTAGAAGTGCGTCCGGTGAGCGCAGATGCGGCCCGGGCACGGTCTCGGGACGGGAGCGGACGCCCGGGACGGCAACGGGAGGTGTGGCGAGGCCGATCGGTGGGCATGGACAGGGTGCCAGGAAGACCGATCGGCACGGTGGTGGGCACGTCCCAGTTCCTGCGGATCATGAAGGGGGAGGAATCCGATGACCGAAACGACGGCGGGTGTGCCAGTCACCGAACGCCAGGACAAAGGGCTCAAATCGGGTGCACTCGGCCTGATCTCCAGCACGGTGGTGGGAGTCGCCTCCACGGCTCCCGCCTACAGCCTGGCCGCCACCCTGGGCTTCGTGGTGGCGGCGATCGGGCTGCAGGCCCCCGCGGTGACCGTCCTCGCCTTCGTGCCGATGCTGTTCATCGCCTACGGGTACAAGGAGTTGAACAACGCCGACCCGGACTGCGGGACCACCTTCACCTGGGGGGTGCGAGCGTTCGGTCCGAAGACCGGCTGGATGGGCGGATGGGCCATCATCGCCGCCGACATCCTGGTCATGGCCAGCCTCGCCCAGATCGCCGGGCAGTACGTCTTCCTGCTGTTCGGGGCGGACGGGATCGGCTCGGATCCGGCGAGCGGGTGGGTGCTCCTGGTCGGCATCGTGTGGATCGTGGCCATGACGGTCATCTGCTACGTCGGCATCGAGGTCTCCGCCAACTTCCAGAAGGCCCTCCTCGGCATCGAACTCACGATGTTGCTCGTCTTGTCGGTGTGGGCGCTGGTGAAGGTGGGGAACGGCTCGGCGCCGGTCGGCCACCTGACCCCCGCCCTCAGCTGGTTCAATCCGTTCAAGGTTCCCTCGGCTTCGGCGTTCATCAACGGCGTGCTGTTGATGCTGTTCATCTACTGGGGTTGGGACACGACCGTGTCGGTCAACGAGGAGACGGCAGATCCCCACACGGTCCCCGGCCGGGCCGCCGTGCTGTCCACGCTCGTGCTCCTGGTGACCTACGTGCTGGTGGTGCTGTCCACCGAGTCCTACGCCGGCATCGGGACCACCGGGATCGGACTCGGCAACCCGGACAACCAGGGTGACGTCCTGTCGGTCCTGGGGCACTCGGTGTTCGGCACGTCCACCCTCGGCAACGTCCTGTCCCATCTCCTGTTGCTCATGGTCCTCAGCTCGGCCGCCGCGTCGACCCAGACGACCATCCTCCCCACGGCGCGGACGTCGCTGGCCATGGGCGTCTACCGGGCGATCCCGACGGCGTTCGCCCGGATCCACCGTCGGTTCCTGACTCCGACGGTGTCGACCGTGGTGATGGGTCTGGCCTCGATCGTCCTCTACGTGATCATGAACTACATCTCGGCCGGGTCGGTCATCGCCGATGCCGTGTCGGCGCTCGGGGTGATGATCGCCTTCTACTACGGCCTCACCGGATTCTCCTGCGCCTGGTACTACCGGGCGACACTGGCCGACAGCGCCCGCCAGCTCTGGCTACGGGGGATCCTTCCGGTCCTCGGCGGCCTGATCCTGTGGGGGGCGTTGGGCTACAACCTGTACTTCTACTGGGGTCCGGGCAACAGCTACACGAGCTGGCACATGCAGTTCTGGCCGCACTGGGACATCGGTGGGGTGTTCCTGATCGATCTCATCTCCCTCGTCCTGGGCGTGGCGCTGATGATCGCCTTCGCCGCCGTCCGTCCGGCCTTCTTCCGAGGAGAGGTCCTCAACCGCGACACGCCCACCCTGGTGCCCGAGGATCTGGGCACGGAGGTCGGTCTCTTCGGCATCCAGGAGTCCGAGGAGGTCTCGGGGTAGGGGAGTGGCGACCCGTCGCCCGGCATCGCCACGGACGCTCCGAGGTAACGACCGGACCGCCGATCAACCGTCGGCGGAGAACCGGTCCAGCCAGGCCCGAATCACCTCGACCATGGCCGGGCGCAACCAGACGCGGTGCATCGCATGGTCGATCTCGGGGACGACCGCCTCCTCGATGTGACCCTGTCGCAGGACATGAGCCCAGCTGCGGCCCACCCGGTCCCGCAGGAACTCCCGCCCGTCGTCGCCGTCGGCGAACACGGCGAGCACCGGGATGCCCCGCCTGTCGATGGCCCGCAGCCGTCGCGCCGCCGGATGCCGGATGCCGATGGCGTCGAGCGCCCACCAGGCGCCGGTGCGCCGGATGCGCCTGAACCGACGGATCTCGGGTTCGCGACGCGGGCGCGTCTCGTTGAGGATGCTGGCCTCCACCGGATCGCCGGGCTGCCAGTAGAGCTGAGGATTGATGGCGATGACGCCGTCGACCTGGCCGTCGGCCGCCACCGCGGTGGCGACCCACGCCCCGGCGCAGAGTCCCGCGGCCACCACCCGGCGGTGCCCCCGGGCGTGCAGGTCGGCGACCACGTCACGCAGCTCGTCCTGGCAGTGGGCATCGTAGGGACGGCCGGGCGCATGGCCGAGATCGGGGCTCTCGCCGAACCCGGAGAAGTCGAGACGCACCGAGGCGTAGCCGTCGGCCGCCAGCTCTCGTGCGTAGTCCACCCACGCTCGTCCGGTCCCGACGTGGGGCTCCGCACCGGTGTTGAGCCAGAGGATCGTGGACCGCGGCGCCCGTTCCGGTTCGGTGAGGACGCCGACCAGGCGCCGTGGACCCAGCCGGACCACCCGCTCGGTGATCCCTCCCTGGCTCCACCGGGACGGGGCCACGTCCGCCGGCGGCGTGGGTGCGGAGCTGGGCTCGCAGGGGCCGACCCACGAGGCGATGGCGTCGACCACCTCGTGTGCGACCTCGGCGTATTCCGTCGGCCGATCGAGGGCGACCCCGGAGCCGGACAGGACGAGGTGGTCCACGTCGGCGGACAGTGAACGGATCCGATCCACGAGTCCGTCGCTGTGGGCCTGGTCGTCCCGGTCGATGATCAGCACCCGGGGGGCGGGCGGAAAGGCGAGGGTCGTCAGGTCGAACGTGCGGAGGTTGTCGAGCGTCCGGGGATCGAACGACGTGCCGGCCAGGACGATGCCTCCGGTGAGTGCGGGGTGGGCCGGATCGTGGGGGATCTCGTCCCCCAGCAGGGCCAGCTGCCGTACGAACGTCCGACCCTTGATGGCCGGTGCCCAGGCGACGACCCGGTCGGCCCCCACGTCGGTTCCGTCGGCGAGGGCGAGGGTGGCGCCGAAGCGCACGCCGACGAGGACCAGCGATTGACAGCCGATGTCCGTCAGGAAGGAGGCGGCTTCCTGCAGCGACGCCCGCCAGGCCAGCACCCGGTCCGGATCCCAGGCCGTACCCCACGAGTCGCCGGTCCCGTCGAGGTCGAACCGCACCACGCTGCATCCGCGGCCGGCCAGCCGTTCCGCCAGGACGCGGACCGTGCGGTGGCTGGTGAAGCTCTCGTAGCCGAGCGGGGGGACGAGGACGACCCCGACACTGCCCGCGCCCGTCGGCGGCTGGGTCAGCCACGCCATGATCTTCCGGTCGGCGGGACCGATCCAGAACCCATCGGTCCGGATCGCCCGTCGCTCGTGCCCGCCCTCCGGAGGCGCTCGGAGAACCGCTTCGCCGAGTGGGGACCTCCCAGCTGGCTCCATGCTCCCCAGGATCGCAGATCGGGCCCACCGTGCGCATGTCATCGGTGCTGTCGTGCGACACTCGGTGGCATGGTGCAGCACGACGGAGCGGGACCGGTCGACGATGCGAACCGCCCCACGTGGGCCGCGGTCGCGGACGAGTACGCCATCGAGGGTTGGGGCGATCCCGGCGAGGTGGTCGCCCTGCGCCTCGTCGCGGACCGTGCCCGCGGGCGACCGGTGCTGGACCTCGGGGTCGGTGGGGGGCGGACCACCTCTCTCCTCCGGCTGGTCTCCGACGACTACACGGGAATCGACTACACCCCTGAACTCGTCGCGCTGTGCCGGAACCGTCACCCGGGGGAGGACATCCGCCTGGGTGACGCCCGTGATCTCGTCGGGATCCCCTCCGGATCGATGGCCCTCGTCGTCTTCAGCAACAACGGTATCGACGCCGTCGACCACGACGGGCGGGCCCGGGTCCTGGCCGAGGTGCACCGGGTCCTCGAGCCGGGTGGGACGTTCTGCTATTCCACGTTGAACAAGGACGGGCCCCTGTTCGGCGCCCATCCGGGGAACGCCCCCGGGATCACCTGGCAGATCGGGTCACTGCTCCCTGCGGTGGAGGCCCCGGATCGCGGGGGTGACGCGGGCGACGCCACCCCCGATGACCCCTCGTGGGTGATCGCCATGAGGAACTGGCGCCGGCTGCGGGGGCACACCCGGGACGAGGGGGAGTGGGGGATGGCTCCCTTCGCCGCGCACGACTTCGGTCTGGTGACCCACTTCGTCACCGTGGCCGGTGTCGAACGGGAGCTCGACGAGCACGGATTCGACCTCGAGGCCATCGTGCCGTGCGATGGCGCGGTTCCGCTGGGCCCGGGCGAGGAGACGACCGCCATGTACGTCCACCTGGTCGCCCGGCGGCGGTGAGCGGAAAGGGGCCGGTAGCGCCCATCGACCGTGGGACAATCGACCGATGGACGCACGAGACCCGACGGACGATCTGCCCCTGACCGAGCGCACGCGGCTCCGCCGGGCACCGCAGCGGGGATCGCACCTCCGTTCGGACCTCCATGGCGTCCTCGACGCCGGTTTCGTCTGCCATCTGGGCCTCACGACCGACGAGGGACCCAAGGTGTTCCCTACCGTCTACGGACGTGAGGGGGACCGGCTCTACCTCCACGGCTCGGTGGCCAGCCGCAGCTTGCGCGCCGGCGCGGGAAGGACTCCCCGTGTGCGTGACCGTCACCCACGTCGACGGGGTCGTCCTCGCCCGGTCCGTGTTCGAGCACTCCCTCAATTACCGCAGCGCCATGGTCTTCGGCACGCCACGCACCCTCGTCGAGCGGGCCGACAAGGTGGCCGGGATGCGGGTCATCAGCGAGAGCATCGCCCCCGGGCAGTGGGGCTACGCCCGCGAGCCCTCCGACGAGGAGCTGGCCGTGACCACCGTCCTGGTTCTGGATCTGGACGAGGCCTCGGTAAAGGTCCGTACCGGGCCGCCGGGGGACGGAGGTGGTCCGGACGCCGACCGCGCCGTGTGGGCGGGGGAGGTCCCCCTGCGGATGGTACGGCTCGAGCCCGTACCCGACCCGGCCATGCGGACGGCGGTCGAGGTGCCTCCCCATGTCGCCCACCGGGGGCTCGCGGCGGGGGCACCGCGGTGGGAGGACCGCGCCTGATCCGGGGACGTCGGCGTGCCGGACAACGGCGGCGGACCGGTCCCACGGCCCGGTATCGGGGTCTTCGGCGGCGAGGGGCTGGCGACCGGCGTGTCCCGGTCAGCCGGTGGGAGGTGGGGGACCGGTGCCCGCCGCCGATCGCGGTCGGGGGCGGGCGACGACGGACGGCAGTCGGCTGAGCGATCTCGTGATCCGCTTTCCGAAGGACGGCTCCTGGTCGACCCGACGGTTGGCCTTCACCCCGACCCATGACGGGAGGGCGGTGTCATCGATCGAGAGGGCCGAGAGCACGCCGGGGATGGACGATCCGTGGACGGCCATCGACTCCTCGTAGCCGAAGGACGCGACCCGGTCGTCCCCGAGCACCGTTCGCCAGACCTCCAGCATCCCGTCCCAGTCGATGAGCCAGGTGTCCGGTTCGACGTAGTTGTGGGAGGAGCGGAAGCGGCTCGGCGCGATGTTCTTCTTCTGCATCTCGTAGCGGTAGGACTCGAGGAACGACTCCGGGTCACGCAGGCACACCGCGGCCTGGATGGTGCGGGGTCCGAGCAGGTCCCGCAGCGCGGCCACTTCGTCCTCGTAGCGGAGCAACGAGAGGGACTCGGCCGAGATCAACAGCCGTTCGGACGGACGGGCCACCTGTTCGGCGATGTGCTCCCGGACGCTGTCGCGCCATTCGTCGAGCACCGACTCGGGTACCCGCCACCGCTGACGCATCGTCCGGTTCGGCCGCATGCAGAGCAAGGTGAGCTCGTAGTGGCTGCGACCGTAGAGCCCGTCATAGACCGCGATGTCCCGTTGCTCCAGGAGCGCGGCGCGGTTGGTGTCGGCCCACTGTTGGAACGCGGTGGTGCCCGTCTTGTGGGTTCCGATGTGCACCAGAGCCGTTGTCACTGCCCGTTGGTCCCTTTTCCCTGGCTCCGTGGCCCGAAGCGTCCCTCTTCGCCACGACCGCCCGATCATCTGCTGCGCTCGACGCCGACACTGCCCCCCCGGCCGGGGGTATCACCTGGGCACCACCGACCCGCCCCCGGGGACGTCCCTCAACGTCCCCGCCGGTCCGATGGTTCGGCCCGTCAGGGCTCGGGCGGCCGCAGACCGCACGTCCTCACGGCTGGGAGTCCAGCTGGACGGTGACGGCCTGGGCCTGCGAGGGGGGCGACACCGGGATCGGCACGAACCAGACGGTCTCGGTTCCGCTGCACGGGAGCGTCAACGAGGTGGGGAGGCGCTTGGTCTTGTCGTACCGCGTGAAACTCACGGTCGTCGATCTCGACGTCACCGCCTCCGCCGAACCCGGAGGAACGGCACCGAAGAAGACATCGATGCTGGTGTCGTTGCCGGTCTCGCCCAGCGAGGACGACCCCGCCGGCGGGAACAGCTGGTGGACGGCGAGCGTCTGACCGCCCAGGGGATGACCTGTCTCCCCGGGGGTGAGCGGGCCGAAGCAGGCCATCTGGAGGGGGATGGGATTCGCCGTGTTGCCGTCGGTTCCGTTGATCACGCCCGTGAAGTACTGGTCCGCCCCGACCTTGTGGGCCACCGCGGCGGCGGGCAGGGCCGTCACCATCAGGAGGGAGACGGATGCAGCCAGCACGACCGCGGTCTTTCGAGCTGTCGTGCCCACGGCGCCTCCGTCGATCGTTCTGATGTCGTTCGGTTGATAAACGCAGGGAGGCCACCATTTGTTACTGCCCGTCGCGACCGGGCCCGGACCGCACCCCGGTGGGGCGACCGATCGCGGACGGAGTCGCGTCGTCGCTTCCGTGCTGACGGGTCAACTCGCTGAAAATACGTCACAGTGACGAAAAAGGGCTGGACCACCCGGAAGGGGGATCCGGGCCGACCGTCATCGAACGCGAGCCGGAACGTGGAACTTCGACCGACTGGATCCACCGGGCGGTGGCGCGCCCGTCGCAGTCGGGCCGCGCCGGGGATGTCCTGGCCGGTCATGGCGGCCGATGACCGGTGTCCGTCGGTTCGGGACCGGTGAGGAACGCTCGGAACGTTGGTTGACCACCGGCGGTGGAAGGCCCGCGGGGTCTGGCCGGCCGGGCGGGACCCGAACACCGTAAAACGCCGATAATGTGTATTATGTCAGTTTAGAAATTACGGTAGCTCAGGATCAGACACCGTCATTTTCCTGTGCCCCCCTGCCGGGCTTCGCCAACCGATTGGTGCCAAACAATTGGTGAGGCAGGACTCGCTGAAGTCGGAGCCGATCTGCTTCAGGGTCGTCTTGGGATCTCGACGTCGGGCCACGGCCACGACGTCATCCCGGAATCCCTTCGGATATGGCTTCGGCATGCCGACATCCTTCCGGCAGCGCCGCTCGGCGCCGAAGGTCAAGATGTCACCTCGCCGTGCAGCAGACCCCTCCCCTGCTTCCGGTGGGCGCAACGGGTGGCGCGTAATGGGCATTGTCATTCGTACGTCGACTCGTTACCCTGCCGATACTCCACTTGCTTCGTAGGGTTCGCTCGATGGCGGTCGGCTGGCTAGGGGTGGAGTTCCGGAACGGGTGATTCCGGTCATTCCCAGGGGGAATCGGCGAGGAGGCGGGCGGGCATGCTCAGCGTTGGGCGGAATTCGGCTGCGCGTCGGTCAAGGATCACCACGACGGCGGCACTCGCCGGGATATCCCTGCTGGCCTCGCTGGGGATCGGGATGGTGGGTGGTTCGCTACCGGCCTCAGCCGGCGGGATCGCCACCTGGAGTGGCAACTCAGAGATCACTGCGGTTGAGGGCGGCACCTTCGCTGCCGTGAACTGCACCTCACCGGGCAACTGCGTCGCGGTCGGCGGTGACTTGAGTGGCACCGACGGTGAGCCCATCTACGCCGCGGAATCCGGCGGCGTGTGGGGTCCGGCCACCGAGATCGCGAGTGCTGACGGAGGAGCCCTCTACGACGTGAGCTGCGCGTCAGTGGGCAACTGCGTCGCGGTGGGGAGTGACTCCGACGGCACCGACGGCGAGCCCATCTACACCACGGAATCCGGCGGCGTGTGGGGTCCGGCCACCGTGATCACGGCCACCGGCGGTGGGGTCTTCTACGGAGTGAGTTGCACGTCAGCCGGAAACTGCACCGCCGTAGGGAATAACTCCGCAACCGCCGCCGGCGAACCCATCTACGCTTCGGAGGTCGGAGGCGTCTGGGGCCCGGCGACCCAGCTCACGGCGTTCGACGACGGAGGCTCCTTCTCCGAGGTGAGCTGTCCGTCTGCCGGTGACTGCGTCGCCGTGGGAATTGACGCCGACGGTCTAACTGTTCCCATGTACGCCACGGAATCGGCTGGTACGTGGGGTCCTGCCACCAACTATGGCGAGTCTGACGGCGACTTCTACGGTGTGAGCTGCACCTCGGTCGGGAACTGCACGGTCGTGGGGCTTGGCGACGGCCCTGATCACGTCACGGTGTCCGGAGGCGTATGGGGTTCGGAGATGTCGATCAGCGGTACTCGTATGGGACTGTTCTACCAGGTGAGCTGCTCCGATCCCACCGACTGCACGGCTGTTGGCCAGAGTTCGTTCGGTGCCAACATGGAACCCATCTACGACACGGAAACCGGAGGGGTGTGGGGTGCCTCGGTCACGGAGGTCGCCGCGACCGGTGGAGGTCAATACGCCGGCGTGAGCTGCCAGTCACCGGGCAACTGCACGGTGGTCGGCAATGACAATTTCGCGACAGTTCGCGAGCCCATCTACGCGTCCTCGG
The DNA here is from genome assembly GCA_963699345.1 of uncultured Acidimicrobiaceae bacterium. GTDB lineage: Bacteria > Actinomycetota > Acidimicrobiia > Acidimicrobiales > RAAP-2 > Bog-756. The sequence continues at coordinate 99,799 of CAVOTL010000007.1, forward strand.
TAACCACGCAGTCCCAGGCCATCACGTTTTCCGCCCCTGCCTCGGGGGCGGTGGGTGGCTCGGCAACCCTCTCGGCAACCGGAGGCGGGTCGAACAACCCGGTCACGTTCAGCGTCGACAGTTCCAGCGGCGCCGGGGTCTGCGACGTGTCCGGGACCAACGGAGCCACGGTGAACTACACAGCCGTGGGCAGCTGTGTGGTCGATGCCAACCAGGCCGGGAGTGACGGGTACACGGCCGCTCCCCAGGTCCAGCAGACAATCACCGTGGGCCAAGGAACGCCAACCACGCCAGCGATCAGTGACCTCCCTTCCGTCGGGTACCTCGGGGGTGGCTTCACGGCCACGGTGTCGACCACCGGGGACGGCACCGAGTCGGTGACCTCGTCGACTCCGTCGGTGTGCACGGCATCGGGCCTGACTGTGACCTACGTCGGCACGGGCACCTGCACGCTCACCGCGCAAGTGACCTCCGGCGTCGACTACCTGGCGGCTACCGGGACTCCCCAGAGCCTCACCGTCGATGGCTTCACCATTACGACGACGTCGCTGCCGAGCGCCAGTCCGGGGACGCCCTATACCGGTGCGCCGACCCTGCAGGTCGCCGGCGAGGGCCTCAGCACGCCGCCGTACGTCACCACGCTCAAGTGGAAGAAGGTCAGTCTGCCCAAGGGCCTCGTACTCTCCCGCTCCGGCGTGCTGTCGGGCACACCGAAGAACACGCTGACTGTCAATCCCAGCGGCACGATCACCGTCAAAGCGACGGAGACGGTGATCACCGTCAACGGCAAGAAGAAGGCCAAGGCCAGCACCTCGGTGGAGGCCGTCATCTCGCTTCCCGTTACCTGAGTCACCGACATTGCCGGCGAGGGTCCCCGTCGGGCACCCTGCGTGTCTGGATCCGGACGGCCCGCGGCCACACGCCGGTGCATTCGTCAGATCGGGTGGCGCCGGTCGGCGTTCCAATGGTCGCCGTCGTCCTACCCCACCGGTCGAGGAGCTTCAGGAGCGTGCCGGTGCTCCTCCGGCGGCGTGGAGCGCGGCCAGCTCCCGTTTCGCCCGGGTGACGATCTCGCGGCTGATGTTCCAGAGTTCGCGGATGTCCTGATCGGTCGCCCCTTCTGCCATGGCGACAGCGATGAGGCGGACGCGGGCGCGGTGGCGCGCCCGCTCGAACGCCCGGACGGAGTTCGACAGGGCCGGTCGGATCTGGGCGGAATCGTTGGACCGCAGAGTTTCTACCAGTGAGTCACCGTCCGCCATGGTCCGCATCATGACCTCGGTGACGTTGGCGTGGTGCTGCAGCTGCGCCGTCAGCTCGGCTTCCGCGGCGAGGAGCGCCCGGCAGTCGGTGACGGCGGCCTGACGGAGGGAGTCGATCCCGTCCCCTGGATCAGGAGTGGCCATACCCAATCATGGCACCGGGGACCGCCGGGGGCTCGGTGATGACAAGAGGGGTTGCACCCTCGACCCCCGGTGGGCTGGTCGTGCGCCCCGCCCCGGCGGACGGGGTCAGGCCCCCATGCCCACGATCGGCCTGTTGAGGGTGATGTTGCCGGCCGACCCGTAGAACAGGCCGTCCCCGTAGTTGAAGATCCCCCCGTCGGAGGCGACGAGCCAGTAGCCGGCGCCGTCGAAGGTCGGCGCCATGCCGACGATCGGCTTGTTGAGTGTGATGTTGCCCGTGGAGCCGTAGTACTTGGCGGTCCCGTAGTTGAAGATCCCGCCGTCCGAGGCGACGAGCCAGTAGCCACCGCCGTTCGGATTGGCGGCCAGGCCGACGATCGGCTTGTTGAGCGTGATGTTGCCCGTGGAGCCGTAGTACCCCGCGTCCCCGTAGTTGAAGATCCCTCCGTCGGACGCCACCAGCCAGTAGCCGCCACCGTCGCCGGTGGCGGCCATCGCGACGATCGGCTTGTTGAGATGGATCAATCCGGCCGAGCCCCAGAACTTGGCGTCGCCGAAGGAGAACACTCCCCCGTCGGAGGCCACGAGCCAGTAGCCCTTTCCGGTCGGTGTCGGCGCCATGCCCACGATCGGCTTGTTGAGCTTGATGTTGCCCGTCGATCCCTCGAACGGGGCGTCACCGAAGGAGAACACCCCGCCGTCGGACGCCACCAGCCAGTAGCCGTGCTTGTCCGGCGTGTAGGCCATGCCCACGATCGGATTGTTGAGCTTGATGTTCCCCGTGGACCCGTAGAAACCGAGGTGCCCGTAGTTGAAGATGCCCCCGTCCGACGCCACCAGGGCGTAGCCGAGGTTGGTGGTCGTCTGCTGTCCGCCGGACTGGCAGTTCGCTCCGTAGGGGGCCTGCCAGGAGAGCTTGACGGCGAAGTTGGCCGGCATGGGCGACAGTCCCGTGAACGTGATGTCGAACTGGGGCAGTGGGATCTTGGCGACGATCCCGACGCCGCTCAGATCGGCGGTGCCGAGGGCGTCGACCGCGGTCGTGGGCAGGCCGGCGATGGGATTGCCCTGGTTGTCCTCGATCGACACGGTGGCGGACGTGTAGGTGCTCCGTGGCGGGCTCGTGACCTGGATGGACGTATAGGACGCCGGCTGGCAGGACTGGTCCTGGGCGACCAGGGAGTCGGCCCGCACCCGCAGGGGGCCGTGGGAGCACGCCCCCCCGGTGGCCTGGAAATTCTGGATCTCGTCCGTGCCGCCGTCGGAGTCGACCCACAGGCACCCGGGGCGCTGGGGATCCGAGTTCACGGTGTAGAGACCGCTGAGGGTCCCGGCGGCGAACTTCCTGGGGTAGCCCGCGCAGGACGCGTTGGTGGCGTAGTTGTAGCAGGTGACCGCGGCGGCGCCGGAGTTCGGCACGTAGACCGAGGTGCCGATGGTCAGCGCCGGTCCGTTGTCCAGGTTGTTGGCCGGGATGGCGCTGTGGAAGTTGACCGGCGTGGTGAGCGTGGCCCCGGTGAGGCTGACGCACTTGTTGGCCCCGAAGGGCATGCAGACCCCGAGGACGGCCCCGGAGGTGTCGAGATCGGGGACGGGCGGCCCGGCGATCCCCGGCACCCCGACCGGCCAGGCACCCGAACAGGGGGCCAGCGCGACGGTGTCGAAGCAGGTGAGCCGATTCTTGGTGGCTTCGACCACCTGGACGAACAGGTCGGTCCCCGCCTCGCCCATGCCGCTGGCCACCGTGAACGGCACCGGGTCCACCCCCCCGGGGAAGACGGCGTAGGGCTGGTCGGCGCAGGCGGTATCGGTGGCCAGGTCGAAGCAGAGCATGGTGTTCTGGGTTCCGGCGTCGGACCCGGCCACCTCGTTGAACGCGTACCAGTTCGAACCGACCAGCTCCGGCGAGGAGATGCCGGCATAGGTCCCGATCGGCGCGTCGCCGGGGGCGGAGAGCGGGGTGAAGCCGCAGAAGAGGCTGGTGCCCGAGGCTGCCACCGGCTGGGTGGTGTCGATGCACACCACGCCCGCCGTGTCGCTCGGGGTCTCCACCGCGTAGACGTACAGGTGTCCGGTCGCCTGGTTCAGCTCGAGACCGGGAGCCACCGACGTGGCGAACTCGTGGACGCCGTCACTGACGACCTTGGTCTGGGTCGGCCAGCAGAAGGAGGCGTCGATCTGGTTGTGGCACGTCACCTCGAGGTCCGGCTTGTGGTGGTTGACGTTGAAGACCTGGGTCGCACTGAGGGCGACGGCCCATCCGTCACTGTTGGCGGTCGCCGGATACAGGGACGGCAGAGGTCCCGGGACCACGGTGCTCGCCTGGTAGGGGACGGTCGCCGGTGCGGCGCTGGCGGCCGAACCACCACCCAGCGAGTAGATGGAGACGATGAGCACGGCGGCCACGACGGTCAGCAGAGCTCGCACGGGACGGTGCTGCGGGTGGGTGTGATGCGGGTTCATGTCTTCCCCAGGCTCGGATGGTCGGGCACGTCGTCGTGGTCGGCGGCCGACCGGAAGAGACGGTGCCTCGCGACGCGAGAACTGACGCCGTTCGTCCTGGGTCCCATCGGCCTGCCCTCCCACGGGTGACGTCCCAATGGTAGGGGGCGTTGCGCGCCTTTCGATAGCACTTCACGCCCTGTGATGAATTCGATCACTCTACGTGGCCACGTGGTGACCGTGGGATGGGTCGAGGCCGGGTGCCTCGAGGTCGCCGTCGACTTCGGTAGCACCCACCCCGTCCCGGCCGTCGCCGGGGCGTAGGATCCGGGAGAAGGTTCCGCTCTCCACTGGGGGTGGGCCGCTGCCGAGGAGGTCAACGTGCCGGATATCAAGCCCCTGCCCGCCAAGATGGCGTACGACGATCCCGCCGACGAGCGACTCCACCGCAAGCAGCGCCTGGCGGCCGCTTTCCGCCTGTTCTCCAAGTTCGGGTTCGACGAGGGTGTCGCCGGGCACATCACGGCCCGCGACCCGGAACGGGCCGACCACTTCTGGGTCAATCCCTTCGGGATGCACTTCGGTCACATCCGGACGTCGGACCTGATCCTGGTGAACCACCAGGGGGAGGTGGTCGAGGGCGACCGTCCCGTCAACGGGGCGGCGTTCGCCATCCACTCCCAGGTCCACGCGGCGCGACCCGACGTGGTGGCCGCCGCCCACGCCCACTCGATCTACGGCAAGTCGTGGTCGGCACTCGGTCGCACGCTCGACCCCATCACCCAGGACGTGTGTGCGTTCTACGAGGACCACGCCGTGTTCGACGATTACACCGGGGTGGTCCTCGACATCGAGGAGGGCAAGCGCATCGCCCATGCGGTGGGCGACAACAAGGCGGCCATCCTCCGCAACCACGGGCTGCTGACCGTGGGCCAGTCGGTGGACGAGGCCGCCTGGTGGTTCATCACCATGGAGCGGTCCTGCCAGGCCCAGCTGCTGGCCGAGGCGGCGGGTACGCCGGTGCTCATCGATCCCGAGATGGCCAAGCTGACCAGCACGCAGGTGGGCAGCCATCTGGCCGGATGGTTCAGCTTCCAGCCGCTGTTCGACCGGATCGTCCGCGAGCAGCCCGACCTGCTCGAGTGAGACGGCCCCGGGCCACCCCCGGGGCGAGCGTGGAGCAGGGCACCGGGCCGGTGGCCCCGTGAGCCGTCGTGGCTGGGTGCTGTTCCTGGCCATGTCCGTCATCTGGGGCTGCCCGTACCTTCTGATCCGGATCGCCGTCCGGGAGATCTCCCCCGGAACGCTGATCTTCCTGCGGACGGCGCCGGCGGCGCTCCTCCTCACCCCGATCGCCCTGCACCGGGGCGCCCTGGCCGGCGTGCTCGCCCGGTGGCGGTGGCTGCTGGCGTTCACCGCCGCCGAGCTCGCCATCCCCTGGTTCTTCGTCAGCCGCGCCGAGATCCACCTGACCAGTTCGGTGACCGGCCTCCTGATCGCCTCGGTACCCCTCGTCGGCGCTGTGCTCTACCGGGTGCTCGGCTACGAGCACTTCGACCGGCGCCGGGTCCTGGGTCTGCTCGTCGGATTCGCCGGGGTGGCCACCCTGGTGGGCGTCGACCTGCACGGCGCCGATCTCGGCCCGGTCGTCGAGGTACTCGTCCCGGCGGTGGGGTACGCCGTCGGACCGCTGATCGTCTCCCGCCGGCTCGACGACCTCGAAGGCATCGGCGTCATCTCCGTGTCCCTGGTGATCGCCTCGGTGGCCTACGGCCCCTACGCCCTCACCCACCTCCCGGCGTCGGTGTCACCGGAGGTCGTGGCGTCGGTGGCCGGGCTCGCCCTGGTGTGCACGGCCCTGGCCTTCGTGCTGTTCTTCGAACTCATCGTCGAGGTGGGCCCGGCCCGCAGCACCGTCATCACCTACGTCAACCCGGCGGTGGCCGTCCTGCTCGGGGTCCTGGTGCTCGGTGAGCCCTTCACCTGGGGCATCGCCCTCGGCTTCCCGTTGATCCTGGCCGGTTCGTGGTTGGCCACGGCCACCCCTCCCCCGGCGGGGAGCCCGTTGGCCGCCGAGCCGGCGTCGGCCTGACCCTCAGGCTCGGGCACCATCACCACCGGTTCCCGACTCGCCGGGCCGGTCGGGACGGATGATGACCACCGGGATCGGCCGGGACGTGGCCCGCTGGTAGACGTCGTAGCGACCCCGCACGCCCCGATGGAAGAGGCGGGCCATCCCCCGGTTGGTGGCGTTCACCTTGGGCCACAGCTGGGCGTGCTCCACGGGGGTCGCCTCGCGGGCCGTGGCGGACAGGACGCGCCGGCCGACCCGCACCGTCACCCGGGGATCCGACCGGAGGTTGAGCAGCCATGCCGGGGGCCGGTCGCTCCCCCCGTTGGAGGCCACCACGATCAGGTCGCCCCGGTCGGTGCAGTACGTCAGGGCGTGGGTGCGGGCGACGCCCGACCGCCGTCCCGTCGTGGTGAGCAACAGGGCGGGCACCCGGTTGGCGTGCTTGCCCACCCGGCCGTCCGAGCGCTCGTAGACCCACTTGTGGGCCTTCAGGTAGGGATCGACGAACCGGGTCGTGAAGATGCCGTCCATCGGCGCCCCGATCAGTCCCGGGCGTCGAAGGTGGGTACGAGGTGGCGGGCCGCCCGGGCCTCGTCCACCCGCCGAACCGGGGTCACGAGCGGGTGCGCGACCATGGCCTCGGGTCCGAGTTCGGCCGCCTCGGCGGCGATCCGCTCGAGGGCCACGGCCAGCGCCTCCAGGGTCTCGGGGCTCTCGGTCTCGGTGGGCTCGATCATGAGGGCCTCGTCGACGATGAGTGGGAAGTAGACGGTCGGCGCGTGGAATCCCTCTTCGAGGAGGCGCTTGGCGACGTCCAGGGCCCGCACGCCGTGCTCGGACCTGAGCGTCCGGGCGGACAGCACCACCTCGTGCATGCAGGGACGGTCGAAGGGCACGTCGTAGGAGTCGTGGAGACGTCGCCGCATCCAGTTGGCATTGAGCACCGCCACCTGGGCGATGTGCTTCAGGCCGTCGCCCCCGTTGACCAGGATGTAGGCCAGGGCCCGGGCGAGCACCAAGGTGTTGCCGTGCCAGGTGTGCACGCGGCCGATGCTGCGCTCCGGCGTCTCCCAGGTGAAGCCGGCGTCGGGTCCCCCGTCCGGGGTGCGCGCCGGTCGGGGTCCCGGGAGGAAGGGCACGAGACGCTCCGACACCGCCACCGGGCCCGCGCCGGGTCCGCCACCGCCGTGGGGGGTGGCGAACGTCTTGTGCAGGTTCATGTGGACGATGTCGAATCCCATGTCCCCGGGACGGACCACGCCGAGGATGGCGTTGAGGTTGGCCCCGTCGTAGTAGAGGAGCCCACCGACCTGGTGGACGGCGGCGGCGATCTCGGCGATGTCCTCCTCGAAGAGGCCGAGGGTGTTCGGGTTGGTCAGCATGATGCCGGCCACGTCCTCGTCGAGCACCGATCGCAGTGCCTCCATGTCCACGCATCCCCGGTCGTCGCTGGGCACGGTGACGACCTCGTAACCGCCGAGGGTGACCGACGCCGGGTTGGTCCCGTGGGCCGAGTCCGGGATGATCACCTTGTGGCGGTCGCGCCCCTGGGCCGCGTGCCAGGCCCGCATCAACAACAGTCCGGTGAGCTCACCGGCGGCGCCGGCGGCCGGTTGGAGGGTGGCGGCGGCCATGCCGGTCACCTCGCACAACGTCTCCTCGAGCTCGACCAGGAGGCCGAGCCACCCCTGGGTCATCGAGGCCGGGGCGGCCGGGTGCACCCCGGCGAGGCCGGGCAGGCCCGCCACCGTGTCGCACACCTTCGGGTTGTACTTCATGGTGCACGACCCGAGCGGGTAGGCCCCCAGATCGACGGCGAACTGGCGGTGGGACAGCCGGGTGAAGTGGGCCACCAGGTCCCGCTCGGACACCTCGGCCACACCGACGGGGGCGTCGCGCCGGTGGGCTCCGGGGACCAGGTCTTCGATCGGCCACTCGGGGATGCCCGTCGTCCGGAACGACCAGGCGTGCCGCCCCGGATGGGACAGTTCGAACAGGGTCGGTTCGGCGTCGCGTCCGAGCAGCGGGGCCGAGGAGGCCTTGCCGCCCGGGGCTCCCGCGGTCGTCGTGGTCACCGCCGAGTCCCCGGGCATCAGGCCACCGCCTTGGCCAGGGCGGCCGCATAGGCGTCTATCTGGGCGGCCGTCCGCCGTTCGGTGACGGCGATCAGCAGCCCGTCCGCGCCGTCGGTCACGGCACCTTCCAGTGAGATCCCGGCCAGGAAGCCGGCGTCGGCCATGCGCTCGATGACCTGGTCGGCCGGCCGGGGCAGTCGTACGGCGAACTCCCGCACCACCGGGGCGGTGGCCCACGGGGTCACCCCGTCCACGGCCAGGACGGCCTCCCGGGCGTACCGGGTGCCGCGGGCACAGCGGGCGGCCACCTCGGCGAGCCCCGACGTGCCGAGCCAGCCCAGCTGCACGGCGGCCGTCACGGCCATGAGGGTCTGATTGGTGCAGACGTTGGAGGTGGCCTTTTCGCGCCGGATGTCCTGCTCACGGGCGCGCAGGGTGGTGACGTAGGCGACCCGCCCCTCGACGTCCACCGTCTCGCCCACCAACCGTCCGGGAAGGCGTCGCACGTGGGCCGCGCTGCAGGCGAAGAGTCCGAGGTAGGGACCCCCGAAGCCGAGGGGGGTGCCGAACGCCTGGCCCTCCCCCACCATCACGTCGGCGCCCCAGTCGCCGGCCGAACGCAGCAGGCCGGCGGCCAGGGGGTCGGCGCCCACGACCATGAGGGCGCCGGTGCGGTCACACAGGGCGCGCACGGCGGCGAGGTCCTCGAGGCAGCCGAGGTAGTTCGGATAGCCCACCAGGACGACGCCGGGTGGATCATCGTCGACCGGCCCGGCGCCCCAGTCGGTGGCGCCGTCGGCCAGCGGTACGGTGCGGATCCGGTGGCCGGTCCCGACGGCGAAGGTCTCGAGCATGGCCCGCCAGTGCGGGTGGATCCCCTCCGAGACCCACACGGTCTGGCGGCCGGTGGCGGCCGTGCCCAGGTTGACGGCCTCGACGGCCGCACTGCCCCCGTCGTAGAGGGAGGCGTTCGACACCGGGAGCCCGGCGATGCGGGCCACCATGGTCTGGAACTCGAAGACGGCCTGCAGGACGCCCTGGGCGACCTCGGGCTGGTAGGGCGTGTAGGAGGTCACGAACTCGGAACGACCGGCGAGCGACGGGGTGACCGACGGGATCTCGTGGTCATAGGCACCCCCGCCGGCGAAGCAGACCAGGCGGTCGGCGCGGGCCCGGTTGCGGTCGGCGTAGCCCTCGAGGTGCGCCAGGACGTCGGGCTCCCCCACCCCGTCGGCCAGCTCGAGGTCCCGGTGCAGCCGGATGGCCTCGGGCACCACGTCGAACAGCTCGCCGACGCTCGACAGCCCGAGGAACGCGAGCATGCCCGCGATCTCCTCGTCCGTATGGGGGATGTAGGTACCCAATGTGCTCCTTCAGCTCAGGGCGTGGACGGTGAACGGTAGACCAGCGGGCCGGAGGCCGGCCATGTCGTCACCGGGGGTCGGCCCACTGTCCGGGCCGGGCGAACGGTGTCTCCACGACGGTCGCGGGCCGCACCTTGCCCCGTTGGTCCATCTGGAGGACCCGGCCCGGTGCGGCACCGAGTGACGCGTCGACCAGGGCCAGGGCGATCCCGTGCTCCAGCATGGGCGAGAAGTTGCCGCTGGTCACCGTGCCCACCCCGGCTCCGGCGTCGGCCACGGCGGACCCCTCGCGGGGTGGCTGGCGTCCCTCGGTGGCGAGGCCGACCAGGTGGCGGGCGACGCCGCGTTGGCGCTCCGCGACCAACGCCCGGCGTCCCCGGAAGTCCTCCTTGTCCCACCCGACGACCCAGCCCAGTCCGACCTGGAGCGGCGTGATGCCGGGGCCGAGCTCGTGGCCGTGGAGGGGTAGGGCGGCCTCGAGCCGGAGGGTGTCCCGGGCACCCAGCCCGGCGGGAACCGCGCCCGTGGCCACCAGGGCCTCCCACAACGCGGGGGCGACATCGGCCGGCACGGCGACCTCGAACCCGTCCTCCCCTGTGTAGCCGGTGCCGGCGGCCACGCCCGCCGCCCCCTTCCATTCGAATCGGCGGACCCCGAACCGCGGCACCTCGGCGGCTTCGGGGACCACGTCGGCGGCCCGACGCCGCGCGTGGGGGCCCTGGACGGCGATCACCGCGCGCCCGACCGTGGTGTCCTCGCCACCGATGGCGGCCACCACCCGGTCGGTGTTGGAGGCGTTGGGCATGACGTCGAAGGTGTCGTCGTCGATCCACCAGACGATGATGTCGTCGACGACCGAGGCGTCGGTGTCGTCCAGCAGGTGGGTGTACTGGGCCCGACCGGGGCCGACCTTGCGCAGGTCGTTGGTCAGCGCCGCCTGCAGCCGGTCGAAGGCGTCCGGCCCCGCCACCCGGACGGTGCCGAGGTGGCTGACGTCGAAGAGCACCGCGTCCCGTCGACAGGCCCGGTGTTCGGCGATCGTCCCGTCGCCATAGGCGAGGGGCATCTCCCAACCCCCGAATTCGACGAGCTTGGCTCCCGACTCCCGGTGGACGTCGAGGAGGGCGGTGTGCTTCAGGGACTCCATCGGCTCGGGGGGGTGGGCCACCCGAGCAGGCTACCGCCGGCCGCGGTCAGGCGGAGCGGGCGACGGGGCTCCGCCCGGCGTCCCCGGCCAGTCCGTACTTGGCCAGGAGCGCCAGGGTGTCCCGCTGGTACAGCAGGGTCACCCGCACGTCCGGGTACAGCTCGGTCATGCGCCGGACCTTGCCGTTCTTCTTGGTGACGAGCCGCTGGTTGAGCGTGGTCACCTCGACGAAGAGGCCGGGTCGCGGCAGCCAGAAGTCCGGTCGGAACGCCGACGTGGGGCGCTGGTCCGGTCCCCAGTCCAGGACGAACTCGACCGGTTCGTACTCCCACTCGACGCCGTAGAAGTCGAGGATGCGGGCGAAGCGCTGCTCCGACTCGTGCGCGAACCGGACGGCCTTCCGGGGGTCGGGGCTCCCGGACGGCACGAGGTCGGGGCTCACCGCTGGGAGGTGCCGTCCGCCGCCAGGTACGCGGCCGCCGGGTGGCGTCCGTCGGGAACGGCCGGCGTGGCGTCCGCCACGGGGGCGGTGAGTTCGACGATGGCCGCCTCGAGCTCGGACACCACGCCCGACAGCGGCAGGACGTTGAACACGCCCTGGCCCCCGGCCAGGAGGTCCACCAGTTCGCCGTCCGACGTGGCCAGGACCGACCGGCTGTCGGCCAGCACCAGCTGGGCGGAAGCCAGGTCGACGCCCAGATCACCGCGTAGGCACTCCACGGCCTGGCGGGCCTGCTGCAGCTTCAGGCCCGCGTCGAGGAGCCGCTTGATGACCTTGAGCTCGAGGACGTCGCCGTAGGAGTACCGGCGCTGGCTGCCGGATCCGGTGGCGTCGGTGATGGACGGCCGCAACAGATCGGTGCGGGCCCAGTAGTCGAGCTGACGGTAGGTGATCCCGACGATGGCGCACACCTGGGCGCCGCGGAACCCCTCGGCCGGTCCGGTGACCGATCCGGCCCGGGGAGCCGTGCTCTGCGTTGTCTCGCTGTGGCGACGGGCCATAGGATCCTCCACCTCGATCAAAGGTTCACGGTGACCTCGACCTCACGGTCAACCTGGGGTTTAAGGGTATCACACGCCCGTAATTACGTGCTTGTGACCGCAGTGTCCGCCCGATGATTTGGCGACCGGGCCGCACGGGGTCATGATCGTCCCCGTGTGTACCGCAGTGACGCCTCCCGTCGGACCCCGTCCGTGACCTTCGTCCCCCGACCGGCCGACGACGCCGTCCCGGTCCACCGGCGCAGCATCGACTACCGGGCCTACGTCGTCGACGACGACCTGGTCATCGTGGGCAGCCTCCGCGACGTTCGTCCCTGGGTCCGGGACGCCGGTGCGGTGGCGACCGTCCACGACATGGAGCTCCGGGTCCGGGTGCGGAGCGCCGACCTGACCATCATCGGGGTGACGGCCGAGATGCACGCCTTCCCCCACACCGAATGTCCGACTATCGAGACCGCCTTCGCCGGCCTCGAGGGACTCAGTGTGGCCCGGGGCTACACCCGCGAGGTCCAGGCCCGCTTCGGCGGGCCACGTGGCTGCACCCATCTCGAGCACCTGGCCCGGTCGCTCGGCCCGGTGGTCATCCAGGCGGTGACGTCCCGGAGGCTCCAGGCCGTGACCCGGGGTGAAGCGGAGGACCTGCTCGCCGCGTCGGGCGACGGCGGCAGTCCGTGGGCCCGGAACTCCTGTCACATCTGGGCCGAGGACGGCATCGCCGAGCAGAAGCTGGCGGCCGGTTGGCGCCCGGGAGTCGGTTCCTATCCCTCCCCGGCCCTAGTCACCTTCCTCGAGCGGAGCGACGACTGATGGGTCGGATCCGGTCGGCGGCCGTCGCCGCGGTGCTGGTGGTCGCCGTGGGGACGGCCGCGTGCAGCAACGGCACCTCGGTCAGCTCCCCGTTCTCGACCTCGACACCGGTGCTGCACCCGGGACCCGAGTACGAGGTGACGACCGGCACCGTCTCCGGCCTCGGGACCGTCTTGGTGGACGGGCAGGGACTCACGGTCTACATGTACGCCACGGACGTCCGGGGGGCGCCGTCGCGCTGCTACGGCATCTGCGCGGTGCAGTGGCCTCCGGTGGTGCTGCCCCCCGACCGCACGTCGCCGGTCGCCGGACCGGGCATCCGACCGGCGCTGTTGGGCACCACCCGCCGCACGGACGGCACCCTCCAGGTCACCTACAACGGCTGGCCCCTGTACCTGTGGCCCCCGGACCGCGCTCCGGGCAAGGCGACCGGGCAGGCCCTCACCAACGCGGGTGGGCTCTGGTACGTCCTCTCCCCCGCCGGCCATCCGATCGTGACCCCGTCGCCGTGACCGACCGCCCGGAATCGTCACCGTCCACTGTTCGGCGGCGGTCGCTCCGATCGACCGGATCGTCGGGTTCCCTCCTGTCGCTCAACTCGTCCGGATCGATCCTCTCGGTCAATTCGTCGGGGTCGATCCTCTCGATCGGGTCCGTCGGGTCGATCCTGTCCGTGGCCTCGGCCGGGTCGGTGGCATCGCTGGCGTCGGTGGGCAGCATCGCCTCGGTGGCGTCGGCCTTCTCGTTCGGCTCCGCCCTGGCCCTGCTCTCCTACCGCTCGGTGGGGCGGGCGTTCGCCGCCCGGGGTCAGTCGACGCGGGCGAGCAGCTCGCGGTAGCGCCGGCCGTTGGCGACGTACTCCTCGGCCGACAGACGGATGAGCGTGGGGTCCGACCCCTCGGGGCGGATCCTGGCGGGCACCCCGAGCGCCAGGGCACCTTCGGGCACCTCCATGCGGTTGGGCACTACGGCGTTGGCGCCGACGGTGGCACCCGAGCGCACCACCGCCCAGTGGAGGACGACAGAGCCCGATCCCACCAGCGAGTCGTCCTCGAGGGTGCATCCCTCGAGATGGGCCAGATGTCCGATGACGCATCCCGACCCCACGATGGTCGGGAAGTTCGGACCGGCGTGGATGACGGTGCCGTCCTGCACCGAGGAGCGGTCGCCGATCCCGATGTGCCCGAAGTCGCCGCGTAACACGGCGCCGGGCCACACTGTCGCCTCCGACCCGATCGTCACGTCGCCGATCACCACGGCGTCAGGATGGACGAAGGCGTCGGGATGGATCTCGGGCTGCACGTCGCCCAGTCGGTAGATCGGCATCCCCGGACTGTAGGACACCCGCGTCGCGTGGTCGGCGGCCCGAGGGCGGGCGCGGGCCTAAGGTAGATTCGCCCCCGGGCCCACCACGAGGAGACCGCCATGCGTGACGCCACGACGCTCGGACACCCGGTGTTCGACGCGGACAACCACTACTACGAGGCGCAGGACGCCTTCACCCGGCACCTCGATCCGGCTCTCGGCGCCAGGGTCATCGAGTGGTGCGAGATCGACGGACGGCGCTATCACGTGATCGGCGGCCGGGTGAGCCGGGCGGTGACGAACCCGACGTTCGACCCGATCGCCATGCCCGGGGCCATGTACGACTACTTCCGGGGCAACCCGGACAATCGCAACCCCCTGGAGTTCCTGTCCCGTCGGGAGTCGATCCGGCCGGCCTACCGCGACCCGATGGCGCGGGTGGCGGCCCTCGACGAACAGGGCCTGGCGGGCTGTCTGCTGTTCCCGACCCTCGGCATGATCTACGAGGAGCCCCTCGCCCACGACCCCGAGGCGGTCTGCCACCTGTTCCGGGCCTTCAACCGCTGGCTGGTGGAGGACTGGGGCACCAACCACGGGGACCGGATCTTCGCCGCGCCGTACATCACCCTGGCCGATCCGGCCTTCGCCGTCGAGGAGCTCACGTGGTCCCTCGATCAGGGCGCCCGCACCGTGGTCATGCGCCCCGCCGCCCCGGTCACGGCCGTCGGTCGACGGTCGCCGTTCGATCCGGTGTTCGACGGCTTCTGGAGACTGGCCAACGACTCGGGGATCACCGTCGTGGTCCACGCCGCCGACAGCGGCATCTCCTCCAACGGCTACGCGGTCGACGGGTTCGCCGCCACCTTCAGTGGCGGATGGAAGCCGTCGATCAAGTCGTTCGCCATCGAACAGGCCATCCGGGACTACCTGTTGTCCGCGGTGTTCGAGAACCTGTTCGTGCGATTTCCCAACCTGCGACTGGCGTCGGTGGAGAACGGCGCCCAGTTCCTGCCCGATCTCCTCGCCAAGGTGCGCTCGACGGCGAACAAGATGCCCGGCTACTGGAAGGAGGACCCGATCGAGACGTTTCGCCGGCACGTATGGATCAACCCGTTCTGGGAGGACGACGTGAACGTGGTGGCGGAGTGCATGGGCGCCGACCGGGTGATCTTCGGGTCGGACTGGCCCCACATCGAGGCACTGCCCGAGCCCCTCGACTACGTCCGGGAGCTGAAGGAGTTCGACGACGTCGACGCCCGCCGGATCCTCTTCGACAACGTCCAGGAACTCTTGACCCTCCGCCCGACCTGATCGGGCGGCCGGGCTCAGTGCCCCCGGCCGCGACCCCGTGAATTGTGGGCCTTCTTGCCGTGGTGGGTGGCCTGGTGATTGGCGTTGCGGGCCGACTGCTCCCGCGTGGCGTTGCGCCGGCTGCGACCGACGAAGCCACCGGCGACGATGACGACCAGGACGATGGCCATGATTGCCCAGATGATCACGGGAACCCCTTCCGCCCCCGCCACACGGGGTGCCGTCGCAGATTAGCGGCGGGGCCGCACCCGGACCATCTGCGCCGGTGACCACCGGCCCGTCAGCGGGGGATCCGACCGGTCACGTGACGGACACCGAACGTTCTCCCAGGCTTCGCCCGTTGGTGACATCCCGTTAGAAGAGCGATTGGTAGAACAGGGTCGGTTCTTGGGATCGGGCGCAACCTCTCTCCGAGAACCTGGACACGTAGGGCAGGTGCGAGGACCCGCCGGTGACTGGGCAGGCCACCGGCGGGCTCCCGCCCCCCAACGGCTCCCGACACGACCCCGGACTCCCCCGGGGTCGTGTCGCGCCCGGGGACGGCCGGCGGTCCCCGGCCCCGAGGGTCGACCGCTCCGACCGCATCGCGACGGGCCGGTATCCGCGTGCGCCGACCGCCAGGAACGTAGCGTTTCGGCCGTAGTGGCTACCGAGGGGCCGCAGCGGCAAGGGGGAACGATGACACCGATCAGGACCCGTTGGAGGCAGCGTCGTCGGCACGGGGCAGCGGAGTCGATGGCCCTGGCCATCGAACTGTGGCTGCGCGACGTCGGCGGGGAGGAGCCGGAGCAGGCGATGCGGGCCGAGGCCGGAGCCGGCACCTCCGACCGGTGGGCGCCGGGTCGCTGACCGTCGGCGCGGCGTAGCCCCGGCATCCGTGCGGGGGGCGTCCGGTCGCCGGGTGGCCAGTTGTCACCGAAGGTTCATCTGGGTCCGGTACGGGCGGCCCGCGTCGAGGCACCCCCGGCCGTGGATGGCGGGGCCGTCAGGGGATCTGGGTCGTGAGGCACGGTAGACACTCCGACCGGGTCGGCAACCACCCGGTCGTGCGGGTCCGAGGTCCGGGGACGGGACCGCTACCGTTGCGGACGGGACCTCCAGCCCGGCCACTCCCCCGGTGGGGCGAAGATCGGAGGCCGACGACCACAGGAATCGAGGACCCATGACCACCGCCGGCCGGCTCTTCATCTACATCGGGACCTACTCCGGCGAAGAGGCGGCGCTGGCCGACTACGAGGTCGTACGGGAACTGCACGGTGCCGGTGCCGTCGGGAGCTACGACGCCGCGGTGGTGACCAGGGATGCCGATGGGAAGGTGCACGTCCACCGGACGGAGATGGCGGCCCGCCGCGCCGGGTGGGGTGGAGCACTCGCCGGTGCGCTGGTCGGGATGTTGTTCCCCCCGGCGATCATCGGTACGGCGATCGTGGGGGGTGCCGTCGGCGCCGCGGGCGGGCATCTGTGGCGGGGCCTGTCGCGGTCTGACCTGAAGGAGTTCGGCGAGACCATCGACGCCGGTGAGGTGGCGCTGGTGGTCGCCGGAGAGAACAAGTTGGAGGAGACGCTGGACCTGCAGGGGTTCACGGCCGACGCCTTCGTCCTGAAGAACGTCGACCTGGACCTCGGAGACATCGACGAGGCGGTGCTCGAGGCGACACCGCGAAGAGCGGTAGCGGGCCGGATCTGCGAACCGCGGCGCCACTGGGCCGAGGGAGTCCCGGACGACCGGTCAATGACAGTGATCCGGGGCATCCGCGGCGCCGGGGCCGGCCGCCCCCAGATCGTCGGACCACCCGTCCGCGAGCCGTGGCCATTGCGAGGTGGGACGACCGCCCGGCCATTCAGACAGCGGAGGCCACTCAGGGGCCCCGCCCCGCGTCCGGGTCGCGTGGCCGCGCCGCGGCCACCCTTCCGGCGAGTCCTCCCACTCCTCCTGCCTACCGAACACGGTGAGGTCCATGAGTGCGTAACTGGAGTCCAGCACCTCGGCACCGCGTCGCTTGGTCCAGTAGGTCTCGAATACCCGCTCGCCGTCCCGCAGATAGCAGACCAGGTGAAACAGACCCTGTTCCCGGCCGACGAGGAGCGTGTCCAGCGCGGGTTGGGCCGAGTACCACGGCATCTCCCAGCCCATGAAGCCTCGGTAGCGGAGGCTCTCGTCGTAGGAGGTCTGCGCATCTTGAGGGCCGTACGCGGTGTTCCTCCCCTGGCACAACACGGCGAAGGTGATGTCCCGAGAGTGCAGATAGGCGAGCTCCCCCACCTGGCTCATCACCCAGGTGCAGCCTTCGCACTGCTCGGCCGCGGGGCGACCCGGCCACCACATGAAGTAATAGGCGATGAGCTGGCTCCGGCCTTGGAAGGCATCGAGCAAGGTCATCGGGCCTTGTGGCCCCAGCAGCGGGCTGTCGGCGGGGACCTCGACCATGGGCAGGCGGCGCCGGGCGGCGGCGATGGTGTCCCCTTCGCGGGTGTGCGCCTTCTCCTTCGCTCGCAGCACCTCCAGTTGCTCGTCGAACGTCGCTCGCTCGACGATCGCCGGGAGGGCTCTGCTCTCATCGTCAGACGTAGGCATGTCGCCTCCTCGGGGCCCACGGGTCTCCATCTCCCAAGGTAGCGGCCGTCACCGGTGGCACAGGAGTGCGGTCCCACCGATGCCTCCCCTCCACCCGAGCGCACCGCAGCGTGACTCCTGGGCCTTCACGAGATCCGTCCGTGAGCGTAGACCTGGACACCTCTGGGAGTACCCGGTGATGGGGGCTACCCATCAGTGTCATGAACGCGCGTGGTCGGCTCGCGAACGGTGACGTGAACCTCGCTCCATGTGAGATAGCGAACCGATATGAGCGGCTTGTCGGTCCTGGCAGTTCCATTCAGGCGACGCCCGTGTCAAGGTGACGAGGTCCATCGCTGGCGGTGATAGGGCTGTGGCCGCAGCACCTCCGGCAACGTCCCGAAGGAGTTGCAAATGAAAGTGACAATGACAATGAGGGTCGCGGTGGTGGCCGCCGTCGCATCGGCGACGATCGCCGTCGGGGTGACCGCGGCAGTTACTGCTGGGGCTACTGGATCGGCTACCACGTACTACGCATGCCTCAAGTCGGGCAAGCTGACGGACGTCGGCACGACGGCACCAACCTGCGCTACCTCGATCAGCTGGAATGCCCAGGGTCCCCAAGGGGTGCAGGGGGCCCAGGGTCCAGCGGGACCACAGGGACCGGCTGGCAGTACCGTCAATGCCTGCACCAGCCCCCCTGGACCGGACCTGAACTTCAGCGCCTGCGTGCTCAGCGACGAGCAATGGCCCGGAGTGAACCTTGCTGGCAGCTCCTTGATCGCGACGCAACTCACGGGGTCGAGGCTGGTGTACGCCGATTTCGCCGGAGCGAATCTGAGTTACTCCTCCCTCGGAGGTGACACGCTGAACTCGGTGAACCTCTCAGGGGCCGAACTGGTCGGCGCTGACCTCACCCCGAGTTCCGGGACCACTGCACTCGAGAACGCGAACCTAACCGGCGCGAACCTGACCTACGCCGATCTCGCGAATGTGAACATGTACGGGGACAACCTGACCGGTGCAAATCTGACTGATGTACTGAGCCTGTCCAGCGCCTCGCTCGGGAATGTCACCTGGTCCGATACAACCTGTCCCGATGGCACGCTCAGCAACAACGACGGAGGTACGTGTGTCAACAACCTGACGACGTAGCCGCAGAGCCACCCTCCGACGCGAGGTGCCGCCGGCTCCGGCCGGGACACCTCGCGTGCGAGCGCGGGGTACTCCGCCCATGCTGGCGCGCCCCACCCATCCGGAGTTCTGGTCTACCCATTGAGTGACATTCCCAGAGCGCCCATGGACTGGTCGTTTCGACGCTCAGGCGGACCTGGAGGATTCGTTGGTAAACCCGGCTACACGTCTGAGCGTTTCCACCAGATATTCGACGTCGCTGGTGGAACCGCCTACGGGGTTCACACCAAATGTGGGGCGGATCGTCCCGCGGAGGGTAGTACCTCCGTCACTGGCAGGTTCGATCTCTCCCACGAAACGGGCGACGCTGCGATTTGAAGCCACCGGGCGTTCCAGCACCACCTTGTGAGATTTCACTTTCCCAGCGAGCGGGGACCCACCGCCAAGGGCAACCAGCCAGGATCCGAAGTATCTGTTGCCGGTGGCATCTTTGAGGCGTCGCAAGCACTCGACGGTGCTGTGCGGTGAGTGGAAGCTCACGTCGCTCTCGATGCCGGCCGCGGCTTTCCATCGTAAGTCGCAACGGCGGCACAAATTGCGTCCGCCAGTGTCTTCGAGGCGGTGGTCGGGTCCCCTTGAGGTGAGCCACTCGCTGTGCGAGTCCGATGCTCCAGAATGGAGCGAGGAGGACAGCGCAGATGAAGCGACGGAGGCACACGCCCGAGCAGGTGATCAGGAAGCTGGCCGAAGGCGACAAGCTTCTGAACGAGGGCAAGCCCTTGGAGGAGGTCGTCCGGCACCTCGAGATCACCGAATCGACCTGGCATCGCTGGAAGAACCAGTACGGCGGCATGAAGGCCGATGACGCCAAGCGGCTGAAGGAGCTGGAGAAGGAGAACCAGCGCCTCAAGCGGATCGTCGCCGACCAGGCCCTCGACATCGACATGCTGAGGTATCTGTCCGAGGGAAAATTCTGACCCCGGACAGCCGACGGAAGGCCGTCGTGGCCGTCCGAGAGCAGTTCGGGGTGTCAGAACGGCGGGCATGCCGGGTGATCGGCCAGGCGCGATCCACCCAACGGCTCCCGCCACCCGTCCCGACCGACGAGGAGCTCGCCCTGCGCGCCTTCCTCCAAGACTTCGCAGGCAAACGTCCGCGATGGGGGTGGCGCAGGGCCGCGACGGCTGCTCGGGCAGCCGGCTGGGTCGTGAACAACAAGCGCATCCACCGCCTCTGGCGGGACGAAGGCCTGCGGGTTCCCTACCGGAAGCGGAAGCGGCCCCTCCGGGGCATCGGCGCGAGTGTCGGCGCCTTCTGCCCGATCCGGCCGAACGTGGTGTGGGCTCTCGACTTCCAGTTCGACCAGACGACCGACGGGAGGATGCTGAAGCTGCTGAACGTGATCGACGAACACACGAGGGAGGCGCTGGCCATCGAGGTCGATCGCTCCATCGACGCCGACGGGGTCGTGGCCGTCCTCGAGCGCCTGGCGGCCGTGCGCGGTGCTCCCCGCTACGTCCGGTTCGACCACGGACCCGAGTTCATCGCCTACGCCGTGGCGGACTGGTGTCGGTTCAACGGAACCGACACCGTCTTCATCGACCCTGGGTCACCGTGGCAGAACGCCTGGATCGAGAGCTTCAACTCGCGAATCCGGGACGAGTACCTAAACGGCCAGCTCTTCGACAGCCTCCTCGAGGCGAAGGTGCTCCTCGAGGACTGGCGGATCGACTACAACAACAGCAGGCCTCACAGCGCTCATGGCTGGCTAACCCCGGTCGAGTTCGTCGAGGCCTGGCTCAACCGACAAGAGGAAGTGCTCGCATAGCGGGTGGCTCAACTATCGGGATCCGGCCAGCGGCGCAACGTCCTACCCACCCGGTGATCGGGGCGATGCCGGATACGAGGGAAGGCGTTACCCAGGACCTGGAATGTGGCCGCATTTGCCGCGGAGATGATCGGGAACCTTCGACTGAAGTCTCACGAAGACACGGAGCAAAAGCGGTCTGCGGCTGGTTTCGCCCGTGCGGAACATTGACGTTTCTGGATCAGATCCTTCGGGATCGGGTTCGCCCTGGTGGCCTGCGCCCATCCCATCAGTATGTGCCCCCTGTCGATTGTCGCCAACGCCTTTGATCGCGGAAGTCGTGCACGCCACCGATTTGCCGGTCCTGGATAACTCGCGGCGAGCAAGCGCTCGGACTTCGATTGCCGCCCCGCTCCGGTGATCGGGGGCACTACTGGCACCGCTGGCAAGATGGTGCGATGGAGCGCTCCGCCCGTGCTCGATGGATCTGGCTTGCTGGCCTGGCCGCGATGGCTCTCGGACTCGTCGGGGTCTGGGCAATCCGGAGTTCGGTGGACTCTTCGGGCGATCCCGGCGGGAAGGTGATGGACCAGTTGGCACCGGCGGTCACAGCACTGCCGGGGCATGGGACAGGGGCGTTGCCGTGGGTCGACCAGATTCCGCAGTCACTGGATGCTTCGTACGCCATCAAGTTGGAACCCTTTCAGGACAGCTGTGACGGAACGGCAGGCACCCAGGGATGGTCGCAGGTTGTCGTACAGGCGAAGTTCCAGTGGGCCCAAGGCCTGCAGGCTCTTGCCGACTACATGAGTCCTCGTCTCACAAAGCTCGGATGGATAGCTACTCCCCAGCACTTACCGTCGGGTCCGCTTGCCACCGTCGTCGTCCAAACGGGAAGCTGGACCAAGACATTGGACAACGGGACACAGGCGCGACTCGGCGTCACCCAGGAGGGCGGGAACGCCTGGCAGATGGTTGCCCAGGGTGACCCGATTGGGAGGGCAGCCAGTGGATGCTGACTCGGCCCGAAACGAAAGGACGGGGTTGAGATCTCGTTGCACCTCCGTCGTTGGTGCTGCCGTCATGTTTTCCGCCACCGAGGTGGCGAAAGGGACGGACAAACTAGGCCGACCGCAAGACAAGGATCATCAGCCACGACAATCCGAATGCAACCACCCCGACGATGATGGCCGCAAGTGCCATGCCCCTCCCGGTCTCGCCGACGTTTCGTGCCCGCAATCGGTACGACGCCAGGAGACCACCGAGGATACCGATGAGAGCCGGCACCGAACTGATCGGACCTGCGAAGATCAATGTCGAGAGGCCGACGACGGAGAACAGCAGCGACAAGAGCGCAAGGGGACTGGTGCGGGAAACGGGCTCGCCGTCCAAGGTCGAGTTGTCGTTGACGCCCAATGTGCCCGAATCCATGGCCCCAGGTTGAGCCTGGGCCCAACTCATGTCAATGGCGCCCCCACTGTTCGGCTGGCCACCGGTTCCACCGCCCCTGATGTGCCTGGTTGAGACTTCATGGCAGATGCTGCGCCTTGCTCGTAGTTCCGCGTTCTTGGGATGGATCGAAGTTGACGTGGGTCCCGAGTAGCCAACAGCAGATGGCCTGGGCGCCCGATCGATGAGGCAATCCGGTGGGATCGAGGCGGTGAATCGGAGACCCGACATCGAGTACTTGACCAGGTAGAGAGCCGGACTCTCTCAAGGCAGAACACCGCTGATTGGCGCGGGACTCGCGCGGTGATGGGATTCGGAGAGGTCAGGCGCAGGGCCGCTCCCCTGCGCCTGACCGCTCCGTCGTGGTCGGGCTGCCGGGATTTGAACCCGGGACCTCTTGACCCCCAGTCAAGCGCGCTAACCAAGCTGCGCCACAGCCCGTCCCTGGTCAGAGCACCATTCGATGATTGGCGCTTTGGACCGTCGGGGTCATCTGCCAGCCCCTCGCCTACCGGTGCTCGCTCGTGACCCTCGGAGAGACTACTCCCCCGCTGCGTGTCGGCCGTAAACGAAGGTCGAGACAGGGAAATGCGGCCTCCGGGGTCCGGCACGGCCTCTTTCTCTGATCACCCGTTGTGCCGGCAGGCGGGACCGGGGTTCACCCCGCCTCCTCCACGTTGGGCGATTCGCCCGTGGGTCCTCGCCGGCTGCTGGCGGAGCTGGAATCGTCACTGCGCCCACGGAGAATGCAATTGTCACCGGAAGATAACCAAGGCTTCCGATGGAGTTCACCCAACCGCCGAGACGGGCTGATAAACCGGCAGTGGTCGCATGCACGAGGCCCCCCCAAGTGCACGGCGGACCTTGGAGGGTCGGCGGTCCCACGTCAATGTGCTCCTTGCGCGTGGGACCGCTCCTCCACGGAGAACGCCGGGCCCGGAGCCTCGGATGGCAGGTTCACCGGCTCGACGTCCTGGCCGGAGACATTTGCCCGCCTCGCTCCGTGGACCATTCGTCCGCTTCCCGGCCCCCGGGCCCGTGGCACCCGGGGCCGGACACGTGAAGCGACGAGAGTTCGCCTTCGCTACACGGTGATGTGGGCTGGAACCTTGCCGCCGCTGGCCTCCGCGATCATCTCGTCGGCTTTCCGGAGGCGAGCACCGAGACCCTTCAGCATCCTGAAGCTGACCGAAGGATACGTCCGGAACAGCTGATTGAACTCGCTTCTCGACAGAACGAGCAGGTGCATGTCGGTGTCGGCCACCACCGTCGCAGTCCGTGGGCCACCATCGAGAAGTGCGAGCTCACCGAAGAAGTTGGTGGGAGCCAGTCTGGCCAGGAACACGCCGTCTCTGGTGGCGGTCGCACTACCGTCCACGACGATGAAGAACTCGGCGCCGAGTTGCCCTTCTTCGGCGAGCACCTTTCCGGAAGGCACGTGACATTCGGTCAAGAACGACGCGATCTCGGCGAGCTCCTTCTTGGTGCACCCACCGAGCAGGTCGACGTGCCCGAGAAGCTCCACCTTGGCGGCGTTGGCGATCTTCCGGGACATCGACGCCTACGCCCCCTCAACGGATGCAGATGGACCCATGGGCCGCCTCCCGGTTGGTCGCCTTCGAGGATGGTGAGCCGATTCTCTTTTCCAGAGTGTGTGCTTTTCGGATTCTCCGGTCAAGCGGTCTCCGCGGTGGAATGCACCGCCGAGACAGAACGCGGCACGGCACGCGAGGTCGACGCGCACGAGAGGTGATGGGGCGAAGTCGTCCATCGGGCATCCCGCCGTCGGCCCTTCTGTTGGCGGACGAACTGGAGCCCATCGGAACGGTCGGTGCCATCACCGGAGGCCCGTCGGCACCTCGGCGCCCCCCCGAACACCGGTGTCACCAGCTACGCAGGGGATTCCACGACGGCGACGGCGTCGGGCCCTGGGACCTCACGCCGGGCCAGCATGCGCCGGCTCCTTGCCGACGTAGGTTCAGGCCGATGCATGGTTACAGTTGTGGTGGGCAACGTCCGAAGTAGTAGAGGGAACGCGGCCTTCCGGCCGAGCAAAGGGGACATTTCCATGAGGACGATGAGCACTCTGGGCACGAAGGTCCTGGTCGGCGTGGCCGCCGCCGGCATCATGCTCGGGGGCACGGCCGGACTGGCCGGAGCCGCTTCGACCGTCACGACTGCGCCGGCGGCCCAGGTGGCGAGCGGTACGGGTTCCACCGGCCACCACGACTGCACCCGGGCCTCGCGGGCCGAGACCGCGGCCCAGCGCCTCGAGGCCTCGTTCACCAACAAGCTCGCCAAGCTCGAGAAGGCGGAGTCCAAGGCCCAGGCGGCGGCCGCCAAGGCCACGACGACCCAGGCCAAGGCCTACCCCGACTGGTTGGTGAAGCACTACAGCGGCAGGATCGACCGCGTGAAGAAGGAAGAGGCCTTCCGGCTGAACGCCAAGCATCTCGCCCACCTGTCCCACCGGGCCTCCGTAGTGGCTGGCGCCTGCAAGTAGTCGCGGGTCGCGCGGTCGCGACGGCCTTCCCCATCGTCCGCCGCGAGCGCCGTTCCCTGTGACGGCGGCCATGATCGGAGCGACGTACGGGCTTGGTCGAGCGGCCCGATACACCTGTTCCGGGATGCACCGTCCACCGGTGTTGACGCGGTAACCTGCCGCTGGATGTCGTCAGTACCCCAGTTCAGCGTGGCAGAGCCGGACGTAGCCGGTGGCCCGCGACCCCGCCGGACCCGCGAAGAGCTCCACGACCTCGTCCTGACCGCCGGCCGCGAGGTGCTGCTCTCCGAGGGCCTGGGGACCGGAGCGGAGCACCTCACGTTCAAGCGTGTCCTCGCCCACCTCGAGGGGACCCGTGGCATCCGCGTGACGAACGCCTCGGTGATCCGCCGCATCTGGGACAACCAGGAAGAGTTCCAACTCGAGGTGGTGGGATCGATCCTGGACGCCCAGGGCGACGTCGAGGCCGATGTCAGCTCCCAGGCGTTGGACGAGGCGATGGAACGCATCGACGTCTCCACTCCACAAGCCCGCCGCGCCTCCTTGGCCGAGCTGATCCGGGTGTCGTGCTCGTCGTTCCTCGACGCCGCCTCCGGATCGGAGGCCTCGATCCAGATGGCGCTCGGGACCTACGTCACGGCCAACGGGCTCGCGGGGGCCGACTCCCCCCTGGTGGACCAGTTCCGCGAGATCAACCGCCGACTCACCGACCGCTACGAAGCTCTCTACGAGGCCGGCCTGGCCGTCTGCGGGTGGCGGATCCGGGAGGGCTTCTCCCTCCACGACGCATCGGTCACCCTGTCGGCCCTGGCCGAGGGAGTCCTGATGCGGATGATGGTCGAGCCCGAGATCAGTCACACGATCACCCAGGTCCGGCCGTCCGACGGGGTGCCGGTCGAGTGGAGCCTCCTGGCCGTCGGCATGAACGCCCTGGTGGATTTCTTCGCCGAGCCCGATCCCGACTGGACCGGCTGAGGACCGGCACCACTCCCCCGCCGGCCACCCCTACGAGCGGCCCGCCGCGAAGTAGTCGGCCGCCCGCGCCAGCGTGGTCTCCGACGCCTTGGCCACCGAGCCGGAGTCGACGGGGGGCGCCGGGTCGTACTCGATCATGAGCTGGGCGGCCCGGGCGGCGGTGGTGTCCACCAGCAGTTCGACGAGACGGAGGGCCATGTCGATGCCACTCGACACCCCCGCCGCGGTGACGATGTGGAGATCGGGGTGCTCGACCACCCGGGCGTCCACCGGGATCGCGGCGAGCGCCGCCAGCTCCGGTCGGACCGCCCAGTGGGTGGTGGCGGTCACACCGTCCAGCAGACCGGCGGCGGCCAGCACCATCGACCCCGTACACACCGAGGTGGTCCATGTCGACGTGGTGTGGACGGTGCGCACCCAGTCGAGGATGCGGTCGTCGCCGGTGAGTGGGCGGGTGCCCGGTCCTCCCGGCACGACCACCACGTCGGGTGACGGCACCTCTTCGAGGGTGGCATCGCGGACGATGCCGACCATCCCCGTGTCACTGCGGACCTCGCCGCGGGAGTGGCCGACGAAGACCACCTCGACCTCGGGCACCCGCTGCAGGACCTCGTAGGGGCCGATGGCGTCGAGTGCGGTGAACCCGTCGAACAGCGGGATGGCGACCGTGGTCGGACGGGGGAGGGAAACAGGCATGTCAGGCTCCTCGGTGGGTGGTGGGACGTGGACGGGCGAACCGGCGGCGGTAGGCGTCGGGACTGGTCCGCAGCCGGCGGTGGAATGTCCGCCGCAGCGTCTCGGCCGTGCCGAACCCGCAGCGGACGGCGATGACATCGAGGGTGTCGTGGGTGGTCTCGAGGTCGCGGCGGGCGGCCTCGGTCCGGACCCGTTCCACGTACCGGCTCGGGGTCTCCCCCACCTCGGCGGTGAACACCCGCGTGAAGTGCCGCTCCGACATGGCCGCACTCCGGGCCAGGGTGGCCACGCGATGGTCGTCGCCGGGGGTGGTCTCCACCAGGGACTGGGCGGCGCGGACCGGTGACCGTTCGGCCCGCCGGGTCCACACCGGGGTGGCGAACTGGGTCTGCCCACCGGGCCGGTGCAGGAACATCACCAGCCACCGGGCGACCGCCTGGGCCACCTCGGTCCCCAGGTCCTCCTCCACCAGCGCCAGGGCCAGATCGATGCCGGCCGTGACCCCGGCGCTGGTCCAGACCGGGCCGTCCCGCAGGTAGATCGGGTCGGCATCGACCTCGACCGCCGGAAACCGTCGGGCGAGTTCCTCGGCCCGGGCCCAGTGGGTCGTGGCCCGCCGGCCGTCGAGCAGGCCGGCCTCGGCGGCCAGCAGCGCCCCCGAACACACCGTGGCCACCCGCCGGGCCCGCTCCGCCGCGGCCCGGACGAACGCCACCAGCTCCGCTTCCCGACACGCCCCGTCCACCCCATCGCCTCCGGCCAGGACCAGCGTGTCGATGGCCGTCCTCGGACCCGGCAGAGCGGCGGCCTGCAGACACAGCCCGCTGCTCGTCGTCACCGGGCCGGGAGCCCGGGCGACCACGCTCACGTCGTAGGGAGGGGGGTCACCCCGGTGCAGGGCCGCCCGCCCTGCACCGCTGAAGACCTCGAAGGGCCCGGTCACGTCGAGGGACTGGACGCCGGGGAAGACCACGATGGCGATGTTCCGCGCTGTCATGCCCCCATCGTGCGCCCGGCGCGATGTGGCGTCAATGACACAAGACCCACAGATCCGGCCATCATCGCCTTCGGGGCCGGCCCCGGACCGGGACCGGCGACCGCCCCTTCGCCGACTTGGTACCATCGACGGGTCGGTGGTTGCCGCCGCCACCCGACCCGCCGCCGGCCCGGCCCACGTCAGTTCCGTTCCCCGCCCCGCTTCGCTGCGCACGCCTGTCCGCGCCCGGGGTCGGTGGGGCCCCGCCCACCGTTCGTACCCGTTCATCCTCCGAGAGAGCTCTGCCATGGACCTCGACGACTTCCCCTCGGCCTCCGCCAAGGAGACCGTGGCCTTCTGCTGGGAGCAGATCGGCGACGACCGCCGTGGCCTGATCGCGTCCTGGGTGGTGATCGGCCTGGCCGTGGTGACCTCGGATCTGGTCGCCCCCCTCATCTTCGCCACCGTGCTGGCCCGGGTGGCGGCCCTCCCCCATGGCACCTCCCCGACGGTGTGGGGCACCTTCGGGGTGCCCCTGATCGCCTACGCGGTGACCGGACTGGTGGCGGTGGTGTTCTGGCGGATCGCCGGCTGGTGGCAGTGGGGGGCCTCCCTGCGGGCCTTTTCCAACGCCACCACCAACAGCTACCGCCACCTGTTGACCCTGAGCTACCGGTGGCACATGGACCACCCGGCGGGCGAGGTGATCGCCGCCCTCGGGAACTTCTCGTGGGCCTACGTCGAGATGATCGACGGCTTCTCCTGGGGGCTCCTCCCCGTCGCCGTCATCGTGGTGTCCGCGCTGGCCGTGCTGGCCGTCGTCGCCTGGCCGGCGGCCATCGCGCTGGCGCTCATGGTCGGGCTGTTCGTGCTGGTGATGGCCCGCCGACTCCGCCTGGTGCGGGCGGCCAGTCAGGAGTTCGAGGGCTACCACTCCAAGGCCACCGGGGTGATCTCGGACACCATCAACAACCTGATGGCGGTGCGGGTGGCCGCCGCCGAGGCCCAGGAGGAGGAGCGGGTCGACGACCTCATGCGCCAGTCGGTCGAGGCCGACCTTCGGGCCCGCTCGATCTTCGCCCGGACCCAGCTCCAGCTGGAGTCGTCGATCGTGGTGGGGACTTTGCTGGCCCTCATCGCCGGCACCGTGATGGCGGTCCACCACTGGGCCTCCACCGCCGCGCTCTACCTCATCCTCTACTACTCGGCCCAACTCGCCCTCGGGCTCCAGCAGTCCTTCGAGCACCTGCGGTCCTTCTCCCGTTCCCTGGGGCGCGCCGCCAAGTACGCCGCCATCGCCGCGGAGACGGCCGAGATCACCGACGCCCCCGATGCCGTCCCGCTCACGGTGACGGCCGGCCGGATCGAGGTGGACCGGGTCGATTTCGGCTACCGACCGGACAGCACGCTGTTCCACGACCTCACGCTGGTGGTGGCCCCGGGGGAACACGTGGCTCTGGTGGGGCCCTCGGGTTCGGGCAAGTCGACGTTGTCCAAGCTGCTGCTCCGGTTCATGGACGTCCGGGACGGTGCCATCCGCATCGACGGCCAGGATGTCCGCGACGTCACGGCCGCGTCACTGCGGAGCCGCGTCAGTTACGTGTCCCAGGAGCCCCAGCTGCTCCACCGGACCATCGCCCAGAACATCTGCTACGGGCTGGGAGCGCTGGAGCCCGCGGGGTCCGGTCACGAGGTGCCGGTCGACTACGACCTGGTCCACGAGGTGGGACGCGCCGCGCACGTGGAGGAATTCGTGCGGGAACTGCCCGACGGCTACGACACGGTGGTCGGTGAGCGCGGACTCAAGCTGTCCGGCGGACAGCGCCAGCGGGTGGCCATCGCCCAGGCCATGGCCAAACGGGCCCCCATCCTGGTCCTGGACGAGGCCACGTCCGCGCTGGACTCGGAGTCCGAGCACCTGGTCCAAGAGGCGCTGTGGCAGCTGATGCGCGGGACGACCGCCCTCGTCATCGCCCACCGCCTGTCCACCATCGCCCGGATGGATCGGATCGTCGTCCTCGACCAAGGCCGCATCGTCGAGGAGGGTACGCACGCCGGGCTCCTCGACCGGGGCACGGGCGGTCTCTACCGGCGGCTGTGGCAGCACCAGTCGGGCGGGTTCTTGGTCTGAAGGACCCGGTGGACGCCACGGACGTCCCCGGGGGCGGGTGGCGAGCCCGACCCTTGTGAGCCCGTCAATGGGCGATCGGTGATGTCCGGATCTACTCTCGGACCATGGATGCCGAGGTCGTTCGGGGCACCGTGAAGTTCTACCGGGCCGACAAGGGGTGGGGTGGCATCGAGTCACCCGATGTGCCCGGGGACGTGTGGGTGAACCACACCGTGATCGACATGCCGGGCTTCCGGGCGCTGTCGGAGGGTCAGGAGGTCGAGTTCCGCTATCGAGTGGGGCGGCAGGACAGCTGGAACTTCCGCGCCACCTGGGTCCGACCGATGTCGTCGAGCCCGGACGGCTGACCCGCCCGGTTCCTCGGAGTCCGTGACGAATCCTGGACGCATCCGCCGGGGGCCACCCGAGGTGCACCCGCCGCGACCGGTGCGCGCGACCGGGCGGTCGGGACTGTCGGGTCAGACGTGGTGCACGACCCAGGTCACGCCCTGGACCGTCCGGTAGATCAGGTAGATCACCGTGGCCACGGCCAGGAACTTGAACCACCACGGTGAGCGGCGGTGCTCCAGCGGTTCGGTACCGCAGGTCGGGCACCGCCCCTCCTCGGTGAGGTCCTCCTCGTCGAGCTGTTGGTCACACCGTTCACACCAGGGCACGGCCGAGCTCCCCCACCGGTCCGGCCACGACGGCCCCGCTCACCGTTTCCGTCCCCCACCCCCGTTGGCCCCCTTGGCCCGGACCCGGATCTTGATCGGGGTCGGACCCAGGTCGAAGCGCTCCCGGAGGCCACGCTCGACGTAGCGGAGGTAGGTGGGCTGCAGGCGCCCGTTGGTGAAGAGGGTGAAGGTCGGCGGGTCGTTGGCGCCCTGGACGCCGTACTGGATGCGGGCCCCGACCGGTGGGTGGGCCACCTGGATCGACTTGAGGGCCCGGTTCAGCTCGGCCGTCGGGATCCGGGAGTGGTAGGCCTCCTCGGCGGCCGACACCGCCGGGAGGATGTGGTGGACCCCGAGGCCGGAGAGCGCGCTGATCTTCAGCACCGGTGCCTCGCCGAGGAAGGCGAGCCGGTCGCCGACGTCGGCCAGGATGCCCACGCGGTCGTCCGTGGCGACGAGCTCCCACTTGTTGAGCACCACGACGACGGGGCAGCCCGAGGCGCCGATGCGCTCGGCCAGGCGCTGGTCCTGGTGGGTGATGCCGGCGGTCGCGTCGATGACCAACAGGGCGATGTCGGCCCGGTCGAGGGCGTCGAGGGCCCGCAGCACCGAAAAGTACTCGGTGCCGCGCTCGGTCCGGGACTTGCGGCGCATGCCGGCGGTGTCGATGAAGCAGACGGTGCCCTCGGGCGTCTCCACGATGGTGTCGACGGCATCGCGGGTGGTGCCCGGCGCATCGTGGGTAATGGAGCGCTCGTCGCCCACCAGGCGGTTGAACAGCGTCGACTTGCCGACGTTGGGCCGGCCCACCAGGGCCACGCGAGGCACATCGGAGCCGGCGGCTTCCGCGCCGGCCGCCACCAGGTCCACCAGGTCGTCCTCGGCGGGGACGACCGGCGTCGGCTCGTCGACGGGTGCCGCGGGCAGCAGGGCGACCACGTCGTCCAACAGGTCGCCGGTGCCGCGACCGTGGAGGGCGCTGACCGGCCACGGGTCACCCAGGCCCAGCGACAGGGCGTCCCAGACGTCGGCCTCGCGCTGGTCCGAGTCGACCTTGTTGACGACCACCCGGACGGGTCGACCCGACTTCTTCAGGACCCGGGCCACGTCGAGGTCCTCCTCGGTCAGCCCCACGGTCACGTCGACCACGAAGAGGATCACGTCGGCCTCGGCGATGGCCCGCTCGGACTGGGCGCTCACCTGGGCGTCGAGCGGATCATCGGTGGAGAGCCACCCGCCGGTGTCGACGATGGTGAAGTGGTGTCCGCACCACTCCGCCTCGAGCTCCTTGCGGTCGCGGGTCACCCCCGGTCGCTCCTCGACGACCGCCGCACGGTGGCCGACGATGCGGTTGACCAGGGTCGACTTGCCGACGTTGGGCCGGCCGGCCACCACCACCAGGGGCAGGCTCCGGGCCACGGGCTCGCTGCGGGCCGGGGTCACCGCGCCGCTCCGATGCTGACCGGCACCGGGACCGTGCCCCGCGGCGCCGAGGGTCCCCGGGCCTCGAGGGCGCGCCGCAGTGACAGTCCGTCGGTCGGGACCACCTCCACGGGGCGGGGCAGGTCGGCGAGGGTGAGGTCGTCCAGGAATCGCCCCTCGGAGAGACAGGAGTCGGGCAGGAGGTAGCGGTGGCCCTCGGGCTGGTCGGCCAGCACCCGCGTGAGGTCGGTGCCGGTCAGGAGACCCGACACGCCGATGTTGCCCCCGAAGAAGTCGTTGCGGACGGGGACGAGCCGGATGTCGTCCCGCCCGAGCGAGGCGACGAGGGGGGCGAGCACCCTGGCACCGTACTCACCGGTGAGGACCGCCACCGGCGCACCGGACGGGCTTCCCCCACCCCCGGGTCGGCGGGGGTGTCGACGGCGGTCCGACGCGGCGCCCGGTAGCCGGCGGCCGGGGCCCCGTCGACGGCCGCGAAGAACCCGGGCCGGACGCCGAGGGCGGCGTGTTCGTCGCCCCCGAAGGCCGCTTCGAAGGCGCGGGCCATCCCCAGGCCGTTTTCGTGCTGCGGGAAGCCCTCGTAGGTGGCGGCCGGCGGAAAGGGGCGCTCGGCCATCAGGTAGTACTCGTCGGCGGCGTACACCATCCGGCGGCCGAGGGTGGACGCGAACGTCTCCTGCCAGCGCTCGACGAGGTCGCACACCGCGGCGGCCTCCTCGGTGGTGTGGGGACGCATGGCGTCCTCGTGGGAGAACGTGCTCACCCCGAGGGGCACGCAGGCCACCGTGGCGAGCCCCGGGTAGCGGTCGAGCACGCCCGCCAGGGTGTCCTCCAGGACCGCACCGTCGTTGCGGCCCGGGCACACCACGATCTGGCCGTGGACCTCGATCCCGCCGTCGAGCAGCGCGCCCAGCCAGCGGAGGCTGGTGGCCCCCCGCCGGTTGCGCAGCAGATCGGACCGGACATCGGGGTCGGTGGCGTGGATGGAGACGAACAGGGGGCTCAGCCGCTCGGTCAGCACCCGCTCGAGATCCATCTCCGTGAAGCGGGTGAGCGTGGTGAAATTCCCGTAGAGGAACGAGAGCCGGTAGTCGTCGTCCTTCATCGAGAGGCTGCGGCGCATGCCCTTGGG
This sequence comes from uncultured Acidimicrobiaceae bacterium, assembly GCA_963699345.1. Classification (GTDB taxonomy): domain Bacteria; phylum Actinomycetota; class Acidimicrobiia; order Acidimicrobiales; family RAAP-2; genus Bog-756. Next base: position 132,188 of record CAVOTL010000007.1, read on the forward strand.
CAGCTGGTGGATGAAGCAGAACTCGCAGTGGTTGTCGCAGGTGCGGACCCGGTCGAAGACGGCCGAGGAGACCTCGATGCCGAGCGGCTCGCCGGGCTCCTTGCGGATGGCGACGGCGAAGGGCTCGGCCCGGCCGCGACGGCGGACGACGAGGTCCAGTTCGGGCTCGTCCACCAACAGGCTGTACTCGATGACGTCACGGGGCGAGCGACCGTTGAGCGAGAGGAGCTCATCACCGGACCGCAGTCCGGACAGCGCGGCCGGAGACGTTGCGGTGACGGCGACGACCTTGGGTGCCGTCGTCACCCGGGGCGCCGACATGCCTCCAGGCTACCTGCTCCCACCTGGCCCTCCGGCTGCACCCCGCCACCGGGACCGGTGGCCTCCCCCGGTAGCCTGGGAGTCGTGCCCGTCGACCGCGTCATCCTCGCCGAGCCCCGGGGGTTCTGCGCCGGGGTGGAGAAGGCCATCAAGGCGCTGGCCTGGATGGTGCGCGTCTTCGAGCCGCCCGTCTACTGCTACCACGAGATCGTCCACAACCGGCACGTGGTGGACCAGTTCGTGGCCCGGGGCGTGGTCTTCGTCGACGACGTGTCCGAGGTGCCGGCGGGCGCCCCCCTCATGCTGTCGGCCCACGGCTCGGCGCCCGAGGTGGTGGACGAGGCCCGCGCCGGCGGCCGGGTGGTCGTCGACGCCGTGTGCCCGCTGGTGACGAAGGTGCACCACGAGCTGAAGGTCCGGGCCCGCAAGGGCTACACCGTGCTCTACGTGGGTCACCACGGCCACGAGGAGGCGGTCGGCACGATGGCCGTGGCCCCCGAGGCCGTGCGCCTGCTCGAGCGGGTCGAGGACGTCGACGCCCTCGACCTCCCCGACCCCGACGGACCCGCGATGGTCGCCCTGTTGGCCCAGACCACCCTCAGCCACGACGAGTGGGGTGGCATCGTGGACCGGGCCCGGGAGCGGTTCCCCGACCTGTGGATGCCGAACCGCAGCGACCTGTGCTTCGCCACGACCAACCGTCAGGCCGCGCTGAAGGCGTTGGCCGGGAAGTGCGACGCCGTGGTCGTCATCGGCTCGGAGAACTCCTCCAACACCGTGGCGCTGACCAAGGTGGCCGAGGCCTTCGGCTGCCCCCGGGTGGTCCGGGTGAACGACGCCTCGGAGCTGCCCGACGACCTGTCGGGCACCGTCGGGGTGACCGCCGGGGCCTCCGCCCCCGAGGCCCTGGTCGACGCGGTGGTGGCCGCACTGGCGCCGGTCGACGGGGTGGAGAGTGCGGCGGTCACCGTCGAAGAGGAGTACTTCCCGCCTCCCCCGGAGCTGCGGGACCTGCTGCGGGGCCTGGAAGCCGCCGTCGGGTTGCTCAACGGGGTTCCCGAGGGTGCCGGGACGGCGGACCGGGTCCTGGGCGACGACCGGGCCACGGCGGCGGCCGATGTGCTCGAGCGGATGGCCCGCTAGGACCAGCACCCGGTCGGCCGGGGTTTGGCGCGAGAATGTCACGATGAGCACTTCGTTCACCCGCATGGACTCTTCCACCGCCGAACAGTGGGGGGCGATCGGCGCCGCCACCCGGGCCAACCAGGGCCGGGTGGCCGACCGGGTCCTCGCCATGCTCGAGTCGCTGTCGGACGTGGTCGACGGCTTCGCCGTCGACCAGCTGACCCACTGCCTCCAGACGGCCACGCGGGCCGAGCGGGCCGGGGCCGACGACGAGGTGGTGGTGGCGTCGCTGTGCCACGACATCGGCAAGGCCGTCTCGGTCCCCAACCACCCCCGGATCGCCGCGGAGATCCTGCGCCCCTACGTCCGGCCGGAGGTCACCGAGGCCATCCTCTACCACCAGGACTTCCAGGGTCGGCACTACTTCCACCACTTCGACATGGACCCCGACCTGCGCGACAACTACCGGGACATGCCCTGGTACGAACTGGCCGAGCGGTTCGCCGACGAGTGGGACCAGACCAGCTTCGACCCCGACTACCCGACCGAGACCCTGGCGCACTTCGAACCGAGGGTCCGCGCCGTCTTCGCCACTCCCCACTCGCTCTGATGGCGACCCAACGCCACCGGTGGCTGACCCTTCCGGACAGCCGTGCCGCCAAGCGGTCGGCCAAGCTCGTGGACTACGTGGTCGACCAGGCCCGGGCCGACTTCGACGCCCGGTACCCCGGCGTCAGCTTCGGACCGGTGGTCGCCCTCGTCGCCGCCTACAACGAGGAGGAGAACATCGGCGACGTGCTGAAGGCCATGCCCACGCTCGTCGACGACCTCGAGGTCTCCACCCTGGTCGTGGTGGACGGCGGGTCGGACGACACCGCCCAGGTGGCCCTCGACTCGGGAGTGTTCACCTGCGTGCTGCCGGTCAACCTGGGCCAGGGCGCCGCCCTGCGGCTGGGCTACCGCCTGGCCTCGGCCCACGGGGCCCGCTACGTCGTCACCCTCGACGCCGACGGGCAGAACGACCCGGGCGAGATGGGGACCATGTTGGCGCCCCTGGTCGACGACTCGGCCGACTTCGTGATCGCCTCGCGTCGGCTCGGTGTCGACCGGACGACCGACCGGTTCCGCCGGGCCGGGGTGCGCCTGTACGCCGACACCATCAATTTCATCGCCAAGCAGCAGCTGACCGACTCGTCCAACGGCTACCGCGCCTTCCGGGTCGAGGTCCTCGACGACATCGTCCCCCACCTGGCCCAGGACCAGTACCAGACTGCCGAAGTGGTGATCACCGCCTCGAGCCGGGGCTGGCGGATCGCCGAGCAGCCCACCATGTGGCACCCCCGGGCCTCGGGCGTCTCGAAGAAGGGCGGCAACCTGGTCTTCGGCTTGAACTACGCCCGGGTGATCCTGACCACCTGGGCCCGGGTGACCCTGGGCAACCGCACCCGCCGCTGAGGCGGTCCACCCGCCCTACCGGTCGCACCGTCGGTACCGATCGGGACGGGAGCCGGCGGGTGTCTCACTCCGCCTGGTCGAAGAGGGCGCCCATGCCCTCGACCATCCACCCGTCCTCACCGGGCAGGGTCGGCGGCTCCGTGCGGAGGCTGAGGGTGTCCACCAGGTCGGCGGCCCGACCGCGGAGGGCCGGGACACCGTCGGGGACCGGGGCGTCGCGCACCACCACCTCGCGGCCCACCGTGACCAGCAGGGAGATGGCGGGTCCGGTGGCCTCGATCCCGAAGGCGCCGGTCCGGGTCGACCCGGCGGTGGCCATGATGGCCGGGCCCAGGCCGGCCACGTAACGGAGGCAGGCCGCCGTCTCGTCGGGCTCGTCGGGCACGACGAGCCCGAGCGGGAGGAGGATGTCGCGTTCGTGGACCCAGGCGTCCCACAGGGCGTGGAGAACCACCGAACTGATGGCCAGGTGCCCGGGAGGCGCCTCGGCGGACGAGGCCCAACCGGCGGCGTCGATGCCGTCGAGGGCGTCGGCCAGGGCCTCGACACCCGACGCCAGTCGTTCCAGCCGTTCGTCGTCGCCGATCACCGGGGCCGCCTCGACGAGTAGGGCCGGCGTGACGGCGGGGTCGAAGCCCTCGAGCACCCGGGTCGGCTGCCCGCCCCGCCCGGCGGCGATGGAGGCGGCCCAGAAGGCGTCGACCGTCACCAGGTGGCTCACGACGTCCCGGTTGGACCAGGCGGCACACCGGGACGGGGCGTTCCACCGGTCGGCGTCGAAGTCGGCGAGGGTGGCGACCAGTCGGCGGCGTTGGCGGAGCAGGGGCAGCGACGGATCGGACGGCGGAGGATCGAAGCCCAGTACGGGGGGACCGTCGTACCGGGGGGCGAGCCGCATGCCTCACGGTACCCCGGGGTGCCCGGTCGGAACGTCTAGGCTGCCGGTCCGGGCGCAAGGCCCTCGACCGCCATGCGCATCCTCCTCGTCTCCGATCTCCACTACTCGCTCCCCCAGTTCGACTGGGTGGCCGACGCCGCCCCCCGGTTCGATCTGGTCGTGGTGGCCGGTGACAGCCTCAACATCGCGTCGGCGGTGCCCCTCGACGCCCAGAGCGTGGTGGTGCTGCGCTACCTGTCCCTCCTCGACGGCGCCACGTCGCTGGCCGTCAGCTCCGGCAACCACGACCTCACCGGTCCCGACGGGTCCGGCGAGCAGTCCGCCCTGTGGCTCGGTCGGGCCCGCACCGCCGGGATCGCCACCGACGGGGGGTCGCTCCGGGTGGGCGACACCCTGGTCACCATCTGCCCGTGGTGGGACGGCCCGACGGGCCGTGACGCGGTGGAGGCGCAGTTGACGGCGGACGCCGACCGGCGCCCGGAACGGTGGATCTGGGTGTACCACTGGCCCCCGTCGGGTTCGCCGACGTGTTGGACCGGCACCAAGGACTACGGCGACGCCGACGTCGGTGGTTGGATCGAGCGGTTCGGCCCCGATCTGGTGCTGGCCGGCCACGTCCACCAGGCGCCCTTCACCGAGTCCGGGGCCTGGATCGACCGCCTCGGCGACACCTGGGTGTGCAACGCCGGTCACCAGATCGGTCGGGTCCCGGCCCGGGTCGAGCTGGACCTGGAGGCGGGCTCGGCCCGGTGGGTCTCCCTGATGGGAGTCGAAGAAGCCGACCTGCACGCCCCCCGACCACCGGACCGCACCGTCTTCTAGACCGGCCCCCCTACGAGCCGGGCCATCCGGGTCCTCCGGGACGCACCCGCCTCGTCAGTAGACGGGGTCGGGGTCCCGGGCCGAACCGGGGCGGGCGGGGGGCAGTTCGTCGTTGCTGATCGTCGACAGCACCTCGGCCACCATGGCCAGACCCGGCGCGTCGCCGTACTGGTCCTTCAGATCGGCCAGGTAGGTGGAGACGAACTCGAGCCGTCGGGCCAGTCCCTCGGCCACCAGCCGCAGCACCGCCGGATCGCCGTCGAGGAACGACCGTCCGTCGCCGGCCACCCGCACGGTCACCGGGCCGGTGGCCTGCACCGTGGCGCCGTGGTGGTGGCCGAGCAGGAGGGAGATCTCGCCGATGACGGCGCCGGGTCGGCTGATGGTGTTCACCTCGGTGCCGCCCTTGATGACGGCCAGCTCACCGGAGACGAGCACCCACAGGGGTCCGCTCGGATTGCCCTCCAGGACCAGGACGTCGCCCGGTGCGAGGTGGAGTTCGTCGAGGTGGGCCGAGATCGAGAGCATGTCCGGCATCGCCTGATGGTACCGGGTCGCACCCGGGATGCCGGACGGTCGTCTCCGGCCGACCGTCTCAGTACCGGCCGGTGACTTCCACCGAGCTGTCGTAGAGGACCTGGAGGGCGGCGGTGAGTTCCTCGGTCAGCAGGTGGATCCGGCTGCGGGGCACCCGGCCGGACCCGCTGCGGGCCGGAGGGGGCAGCGGGGTCCCCACCTCGAGATGGATGTGACGGGGACGGGGGATCTTCGTGCCCTTGGGCATCACGGTGGCGGAGCCCCCGATTCCGACCGGCACGACGGTGGCCCCCGTGCGGGCCGCCAGGAAGGCCACCCCCTCGTGGAGGTCCTGGACGACCGGGCCGCTGCGGCGCTCCCCCTCGGGGAAGAGGATCAGCACCTCGCCGGCCTCGAGCACCTGCTGGGCCCGGCGCATGGCCTCCCGGTCGGCCGACTCCCGGTGGACCGGGAAGGCACCGACGGCCGGCAGGATGCGGGCCAGGAGGCTGTGCTTCCAGAGACTGTCCTTGGCCATGTAGTGCAGTTTGCGGTCGGTGACCTCCGAGGCCACGAAGAAGTCGATGAAGGAGCGGTGCACGGGGGCCACGATCACCGGTCCCTCGGCCGGCACCAGACCCGTCGGGTGCACCGTGGTCCGGAAGACCAGGCGGTTGACCAGGTGCACGAGCACCCGCAGGAACCGGTAGATCGGGGTGAAGCTGGTGTCGACCCGGACCTCGATGTCCGCCGGGCCGTCCCGATCCCCGTCCGGGGCGCCCTCCCTGTCCCCCTGGGTCTCTTCGGGGCTCACAGCCATGCCACCACCTCGTCCACGATCTCGTCCACCCCCAGGGCCCCGGTGTCGATGACCCGGGCCCCCGCGGGCACCTCGAGCGGCGACGCCGCCCGCGTGCTGTCCAGTCTGTCCCGTCGGGCCACGGCCGCGGCACCCTCCTCCGAACGACGGGCCGCCCGCACCTCGGGTGAGGCCGTCAGGTAGAGCTTGAGGTCGGCGTCGGGCAGCACCACCGAGCCGATGTCCCGGCCCTCCACCACCCCTCCCCCCGCTCGGCGACCCAGGCCCGCTGGCGATCGACCATCACCGACCGCACCGCCGGATTGGCGGCCACGGCGGACACCGCCGCACTCACCTCGGGCCCCCGGATGGCGTCGGTGACGTCGGTCCCGTCGGCCAGCACCCGCTCCCCCACCTCGAGGTCGAGCGACCGGGCCACCCCGGTCACCGCCCCGCGGTCGGTGGGGTCGATGCCGGCCCGCAGGACCGCCCAGGCCACCGACCGGTACATGGCGCCGGTGTCGAGCCGGTCCAGGCCCAGCCGATCGGCCAGGGCCCGTGACAGGGTCGACTTGCCCGACCCGGCGGGGCCGTCGATGGCGATGGTCACCCGCCCCGGACCGGGACCGTCTCCCTCGGTCAAACCGCTCACCGGTCGCCCCCGGCCAGGTGGTCGAGGGTGGCCGCGAAGCCGGGGTAGCTGGTGGCCACCGCCTCCCAGCCGGTGACGGCCGAACGGGCGCCCGCCGGACAGGCGGCGGCGGCGACCGCGGCGGCCATGGCCATGCGGTGGTCGCCGCGGGCGTCCACCCGTCCGGGCGACGGCGTAGCCCCTCCGTCGACCACGAGGTCGTCCCCCTCGACGCGCGCCGATCCGCCGAACGCCCGGACGAGGTCGACGGTCCCCTGCAGCCGGTCCGACTCTTTGACCCGGAGCTCGCCCACATCGACGAAGCGGGTGGGGCCGTCGGCCACCAGGGCGGCGACGGCCAGGATCGGCACCTCGTCGAGCGAGGGGATCTCGGACGCCTCGACCACCGTGCCGACCAGGGGCCCGTACGAGGCGGTCATCGACCCGACGTCGCCCCCCACGTCGTGGAGGGTGACGTCGCCCCCCATCCGGATCAGCACGTGCAGGAATCCGATCCGCTCGGGGCCGAGGTGGAGCTGTTCGACGGTCACCGTACTGGCCGGCACCACGACGCCGGCCACCGCCCAGAAGGCGGCCTGGGACGGGTCACCGGGGACCTCCCACGACCGGGGCCGGAGGGGACCCGGTCGGAGGCGGACCACCCGGCCGCTCCCCCACGGCTCGACGGCCACGTCGGCACCGGCCTCGGCCAGCATCTCCTCGGTGTGGGCCCGGGTGGCCACGGGCTCGCGCACCACCGTCTCCCCCTCGGCGTGGAGGCCGGCGAGCAGCACCGCGCTCTTGACCTGGGCACTGGCCATGGGCGGGGTGTAGTCGATGCCGCGCAGCTCCCCTCCCGTCACGGCCAGCGGGGGCAGGCACCGGGTCCCCTCCCCCACCACGGTGGCCCCCATCCGGGCGAGGGGGTCGGCCACCCGGTCCATGGGCCGGGAGCGGAGCGAGGCGTCCCCGGTGATGCGGGTGGTGCCCGGAAGGGTCGCCACCACCCCCGTCAGCAGTCGCATCCCCGTGCCCGAGTTGCCGAGGTCGATCTCGCCGGTGGGCGCGGACAGGCGGGACCGGCCTCCGGTGACCGTCAGCCGGTCGCCCTCCTCGCGAACCCGGGCGCCGAGGACGGTCACGGCCCGACGCGTCCGGACGACGTCGTCGCCGCGCGAGAGCCCGGTGATGGTGGAGGTGCCCTCGGCGAGGGCTGACAGCAGCAGCGCCCGGTGGGAGATGGACTTGTCGCCGGGCACCCCGACGGTGCCGACCAGCGGTCGGCCTCCGGCCACCTCCAGGATCTCGGGGGTCTCGGGGGTCTCGGGGGTCTCGGCGGCGGCGGCGGTCATCGGGGTGGGCCCATCGGCGTGATGCTGGAGCGGTGGCCCCGGGCGGCCAGCGCCACGGTGAAGTCGTGGGCCCCGGCGGCGTCGACGACGACGAGGAGGACGCCGCGGTCGCCCTCCACGGAGTGGGCGATCTCGAGGTCGAACACGTTGAGCCCCAGCTCGGTGGCGAGCACCAGTACGTCGGTGACGGCGCCGGGACGGTCCTGGACGGGAACGCGCACCTCCACCAGCTCCTCGGGCCGGGGGGCACCGGCACTCATGGCCCGACGGGCCGTGGCCGCCCGTTGGAGCACGTCGAGGAGCGAGTCGTGGTCCCGCTCGGCCACCCGTCGGCGCATGGCCCCGAGCGAGTCGATCAACAGGTCGAGGGTGTCCACGATGGCCTGGGCGTTGTCGTCGCAGATCCCCGGCCAGATCGTCGGCTGCCCGGCGGCGATCCGGGTCATGTCGCGGAAGCCGCCGGCGGCCAGTTGGAGGAGGGCGCCGTGCTCCTCGCCCAGCTGGGCGGCCAGCGCCATCAAGGTGGCGGCCGTCAGGTGCGGCACATGGGAGACCACGGCCACCAGGGTGTCGTGCTCCTCGGGGTCGAGGGCGATCACCTTCGCCCCGAGGTCGACGAGCACGGCCCGCACGCGGGCGTAGGCGGTGGGGTCGGTGGACGGCGTGGGGGTGAGCACCCAGGTGGCGCCCACGAAAAGCTCCGCCGACGCCCCTTCCAGTCCGACCTGCTCGCTCCCGGCCATGGGGTGGCCCCCCACGAACCGGGGCCGGTCGACGGCGGCCACCAGCGGGCCCTTGACGCTGCCCACGTCGGTGACCACGGCCTCGGGGTTCCACGCGGGGGAGGACAGGATGCCGGCCACCACGTCGGCCGCCACGTGGACGGGAGTGGCCACCACCACCAGGTCGGCGCGCGGGTCCTCCCCTTCCACGTCGAGCGCCCCGAGCTCGACGGCGCGGGCCGCGGTGCCCGGTGTGGCGTCGGTGCCGCTGACGTGCCAGCCGTGGGCCCGCAGGGCCATGCCCACCGATCCCCCGATGAGCCCGGTGCCGATCACCATGGCCCGGCCGGGAGCGCCGGTGCGGGGAGTCGCCCCCTCAGGCGGGGAGGTCGTCACGGAGCCCCTGGGCGCCCTCGAGGTAGACGTGGTGGATGTCGTCGCGGGCGCGGTCGGTGGTGACGTGCAGCATCACCCGGATGCAACGCGGCACCGACCCCACGATGGCGAGCTCGCGGGCGCAGATCAACGGCACCGCACCGAGGCCCATGGTGCGGGCCGCGGTGGCCGGGAACATCGACACGATGTCGTCCGTGGCGGTGAAGAGGATCGACACGATGTCGTCCTCGACCAGGGCGTTGCGCTCCATGATGCGGGCCAGCAGGGCGACCACCGCCCCGGTGATGGCCTCGGTCGTGTCCTCGTCGACCGTGGTGGCGCCGCGGACGGCTCGCAGGGTGGGTGGCATCAGGCTGGCATGTTAGCCAGGGGGCGGGACCGGGTCCGTCCCCGGCCCGCCGGGTCCCCCGTCGGTCCCGGCGACGTCGTCGGCGGGCACCGCGGCGGCGGCCAGGCCCCGCACCTCGTCGAAGGTCAGGGGCCGGTAGGAGCCGGGCGGCAGGGACGGGTCGGCCAGCGGGCCGATCCGGGTCCGCACCAGGCGCACGACGGGGTGGCCGACGGCGTCGCCCATGCGTCGGATCTGGCGGTTCCGGCCCTCGTGGATGACCATGCGCAGCAGGTTGGGCGCCACGACCGACACCCGCGCCGGGGCCGTCCTGCCGTCCTCCAGGTCGACCCCCTCGCGCAGCTTGCGCACCGCGGCCGGCGCCGGCTCGCCCTCCACCTGGACCAGGTACTCCTTGGGCACGCCGTAGGAGGGGTGGGTGAGCCGGTGGGTCAGTTCGCCGTCGTTGGTGACGACGAGGAGCCCCTCGGAGTCCATGTCCAGCCTCCCGACGGGGTACACGCGGGGTTCGGGCGGCACCAGTCCCACCACGGTGGGACGGTCGTGGGTGTCCTCGGCCGTCGAGACCACGCCGGCCGGCTTGTTGACGAGGTAGTGCACGAGTCCCGGCCGCACCGGCAGGGGCACCCCGTCCAACTCGATGACGTCCACCTCGGGGTCGACCCGGCGCCCGAGCACGGGCACCTCCCCGTTGACGGTCACCCGCCCGTCGACGATGAGGTCCTCGCAGACCCGCCGGGAGCCCACGCCGGTGCGGGCCAGCACCTTCTGCAGGCGCTCGCCGGTGTGGAGCGTGGCCCCACCGCCCGGATCCCCCTCGTCGCCCTCGTCCCGTCCGCCCTCAGGCATCGGAGACCGGGCGCATCTGCTCCTCGAGCTCGGCCAGGGCCTCGGGCCCGGGCAACAGGTCCTCCACGGGGGGCAGCTGGTCCAGGCGGTCGAGGCCCAGCCGCTCCAGGAAGGCGTCCGTGGTGGCGTAGAGGACGGCCTGCCCCGGTCCGGTGGCCCGTCCGACCGGGGTGATGTACCCACGGTGTTCGAGGAGGCGGACGACGCCGTCCACGTTCACCCCCCGCAATGCGGCCACCTGGGCGCGGCTGACGGGCTGCTTGTAGGCCACGATGGCCAGGGTCTCGAGGGCGGCGGCCGAGAGCCGCGACGACACCCCGACGTTGGCGAAGCGCTCGACGTAGGGGGCGAGGTCGGGATGCGTCTGGATCCGCAGTCCGCCGGCGATGCGCACCACCTCGAACCCCCGCTCCCCGTCCCGGCACGACTCGATGAGCTCGTCGCAGATCGGGTCGATGCGCTCGACGGGGAGTTCGAGGAGTTCGGCGAGCAGACCGGGGGGGACGGGCTCGACGGCCACGATCAGGACGGCCTCGACCGCCCGCGCTTCGGGGGAGAGGGGCATTGTTCAGCCCTCGTACTCGTCGGTCGGCCCGAGGCCGGCGGACACGAACTCGGGGGCGCCGGGCACCCACTCGACGGCCAGGTCGCCGAAGGTGTGACCCTGGTCGAGGGAGACCCGGCCCTGCTTGCACAGCTCCAACAGCGCCAGGAACCGCACGATGATCTCGATCCGGGACGTCAGGTGGCCGGTGAGCTCCCGGAAGGTGGCGGGTCCCGAGCGGGGCAGCCGGAGGGCCAGCTCGGCCACCGCGTCGGCCACGGTGACGGCGTCCACGGTCACGTGGTAGAGGTCGACGACCGGGGCCGGTCGCTCCGCCGTCGCCCGCATGAAGGCCGCGGCCACCTGGTCCGGGGTGACCCCCTCCAGCAGGTCGGGGGCCCGGACCACCAGGTCCGGATCCAGGCCGGCGGTGCGGGGCACCGAGCGGGCGGCCTGCTCGATCAACAGCGCGAACCCGTCGGCCGCGGCCGAGTAGGCCTGGCACTCGAGGAGCCGGGCCAGGAGCAGATCGCGCTCCTCCCACCCGACGAGCTCCTCGTCGGGTTCGACGTCGCCGCTCCCGGGCAGCAGGCGCCGGGACTTGAGTTCGATGAGGACGGCGGCCACGACCAGGAACTCGGAGAGCACCTGCAGGTCGACGGTGTCCCACGAGGCCACCTCGGCCACGAAGGCGTCGACGACCTCGGCCAGGGGAACCTCGAAGATGTCCACCTGATGGCTGTTGACCAGCTGCAGGAGGACGTCGACGGGGCCCTGGTAGACGGGGGTCGAGACGGTGGCGCTCACGGGTCCCGACGTTACCGGGTGCGACGGGCGCCATCGTGCACCGGGGTCCCGACCCCACGGTGGCCACCGGGGGTCGCCGGCCAGGACGTACGATGTCCCACTCATGGCACGTGTGCTCTCCGGAATCCAGCCCAGCGGCGACCTCCACCTCGGCAACTACCTGGGGGCGATCCGCAATTGGGTGGCTGACCAGGACGACCACGACGCCCTGTACTGCGTGGTCGACCTGCACGCCCTGACCCTGGACATCGACCCCGCCGACCTGCGGGCCCGCACCCACGACACCGCGCTCGACCTCCTCGCCGCCGGCCTCGATCCCGAGCGGTGCACGCTCTTCGTCCAGAGCCACGTGGTCGAGCACACCCAGATGGCCTGGCTGCTCGAGTGCACCGCCACCATGGGCGAGCTGCAGCGCATGACCCAGTTCAAGGAGAAGAGCGGGGGCAGGGAATCGGTGCGGGTCGGACTGTTCACCTACCCCGTACTGATGGCGTCCGACATCGTCCTCTACGACGCCGAGCGGGTCCCGGTGGGTGACGACCAGCGCCAGCACCTCGAACTCGCCCGGGACGTCGCCATCCGCTTCAACCACCGGTTCGGCGACACCCTGGTGGTGCCCGAGGCGGCGATCCCGGCCGCCGGGGCCCGGGTCATGGACCTCCAGCATCCCGACCGGAAGATGTCCAAGTCGCTCAACTCGCCGCTCGGCACCGTCCTGGTCCACGACGACCCGGCCGAGGTGACCCGCAAGATCAAGAAGGCGGTGACCGACGCCGACGGCGAGGTGCGCTACGACCCCGCCACGAAGCCGGGCGTCTCCAACCTGCTCGAGCTGCTCGGCGCGGCCACCGACCGCGACCCCAAGGAGGTGGCGGGCGGTTACGAGCGCTACGGCGACCTGAAGGCCGACACCGCCGAGGCCCTCGTCGAGCTGCTGCGGCCCGTCCAGGAGCGCCGCGCGGCGCTGGCCGCCGACCCGGGGGCGGTGGCCGAGCTGCTGGCCCGGGGGGCGGCCAAGGCCACCGGGTTGGCCTCGGTCACGTACCGGCGGGCGTCGGAGGCGGTCGGGCTGCTCGGACCGGCATGAGCACGTCACCTCCCACCGTGGCGGAGGATCCCGCCCCGGCTGCGGACGGATCGGACCCGGCGGCCTCGGCCGCCCCGGACCCGCCCCCCGGTGGAAGGGTCCGCTGGTTCCTCCGCCTCTCGCTCCGGCCGGTGCTGCTCTACCTGGTGTCACGCGGGGGGATGCTGCTGGTGGCGAGCGCCACCTCGTCGGACCGGCACCAGTCACTGGCGAGCAGCCTGACGGTGTGGGACAGCTCGTGGTACCTGTCGATCGCCCGGGGCGGTTACGTCAGCCACATCCCGCCGGGCCACGGCAACCCGGCCCAGTCCAATCTCGGCTTCTTCCCGCTGCTGCCCCTGCTGATCCGGTCCACCCACGAGGTCACCCGCTTCGGCTACTCCGTGTCGGGGCTCCTGACCGTGTTCGGGCTGGCGCTGGCCGCCACCGTCGCCGTGTGGTGGATGCTGCGGGACGTCTTCGGCCCGACCGGGGCGGACCGCGGGACCGCCCTGGTGGTCTTCTCCCCGGGCGCGCTGGTGCTCAGCTTCGTCTACTCCGAGGCGGCGACGGTACTGCTCGTGGCCGCCACACTCCTCCTCCTGCGCCGCCACCGGTGGGTGGCGGCGGGAGTGTGCGCCGCCCTGGCCACCGCGGCCGACCCGGTGACGGCGGCGGTCATCGTGCCCTGCGTGGTGGCCGCGTACATCGCCGTCCGCGACCGCCGGGAGTGGCGGTCGCTGTGGGCGCCGGTGCTCGCCCCCCTCGGGATCGGCTCCTTCTTCGTGTACCTGTGGGCCCACACCGGGACCCCCTTCGAGTACTTCCGGGCCCAGCGGGCCGGCTGGCAGGGTGGGACGTACTTCGGTGGTATCCCGGTCGCCTTCTGGCATCTGTTCACCCACTTCTTCGCCGATCCGGACTACGCCGTCAAGGCCGTGTCGGTGGTGGTGTGTGGGGGGCTCCTGGTGATCTTCTTCCGGGCCCGGCCGCCGGCCACGTGGGTCGGCTACGTGATCGCCGTGCTGTTCCTCGGGGCCGTCTCGCCGGTCATCGGGGTGACGCCCCGTCTGCTGTTGCGCGGCTTCCCCCTGCTCGGCGTGGTGGGGGCCAAGCTGCCCCCGTTGTGGTTCGAAGCCGTGCTGGGCCTGTCCGCCCTCGGCATGGCCGCACTCGGGATGATGGCCATGGGCGGACCCCTGTGGACGCCGTGACCCGGGTCCGGACGCGGCCCCGGGACGCACGATGAGCGACCGGACCGGGGTGGCGTCGGAAGCCACCGAGACCGGGCCGGACCGCCCCGATCCCGATCCCGGTCCGGCCGAGGGCCCCGTCGGGCGGCTGACGGCGGCGGCCCGCACCGCGCCGTCGCGCCGTTGGGTCACGGTGGCGTCGGTCGTCGGGGCGCTGTCGGCGGCGTGGTGCCTGGTCGACGTGTGGAGCCGCACCTGGCACCAGTACCAGCTGGACCTGGCCGTGTACGTTCTGGGCGCCCACCACCTGGTGGACGGGCGCCTGTACACCGTCTCGCTCCCCACCACGCCCCATCTGCCGTTCACCTACCCGCCCATCGCCGCCCTGGCCTTCCTGCCGCTCGCCCCGCTCCCCCGCCAGGCGGGGGAGCTCGTCTGGGCGGCCGTCAACATCGCCTGCCTCTACGCCGTCATCGTGCTGTCCCTGCGGGCGGTGGTCCCGGGGATCGACCGGACCCGGCTGCTCCTCGGGTCCCTCTGGGTGCTCGGGCCGACCATGCTGTTGGAGCCGGTGTGGCTGACGTTCTTCTTCGGGCAGATCAACCTCGTCCTGTGTGCGGCCATCCTGGCCGACCTGACCCTCGTCCTGCGGGTGGGCGACCGCACGCTGCCGCGGGGCGTCCTGCTCGGCATCGAGCGCGGCCATCAAACTCATCCCGCTGGTGTTCCTCCCCTACCTCTTCCTGACCCGCCAGTTCCGGGCCGCCTGGACCTCCCTCGCCGCCTTCGTCGGGGCGACCGTCGTGGCTCTGGCGGTCAACCCGGGGGTGACCTGGTCCTACTTCACCAAGTACGCCACCGACGCCCAACGGGTCGGCGGTGTCTTCTTCATCAGCAATCAGAGCCTGCGGGGGTCGGTGGACCGCCTCGCCCACCGGAGTGTCCCGGTCCCGCTGGTGACGGCGGCCGAGGGTCTCGTGCTGGTGGGGGGCATCGCCCTCGCCGCCTGGGCCTACCGGGCGTCGTCCCCGTTCCTCGGGATCCTGGTCTGCGCCACCACCGGGATGGTGGTGTCCCCCATCACCTGGGAGCACCACCTGGTGTGGGTGGTGCCCATGCTGGCGTGGCTGACCCTGGCGCCGGACCGGCCGGCCGGCGGGCCGGTGTGGGCCGCGGCGGCGGCCGGGGTCCTGGTGTGGGCCCCGTTGCTCCGGGTGCCCTCGGGAGGCGACAACGAGCTGCACGAACACGGCTGGCAGCTGCTGATCGGGCAGTCGTTCTTCGGCCTGCTGGCCGCCTTCCTGATCGGCATCGCCGTCCTGCTGGCCGTCCGCCGCCGGCGTCCGGCCCCGGGGGTCAGTGACCCACGACGCCCAGCGTCCAGGGTCGGGGCGGCGACGTAGAGAGCGCATCGGGGGCCGTGGTGTAGACCGCCACCAGCCACCACTGCCCGTGCGAGGGCGTCGACGTGGCCCGGCTGGGTTCGATCGTGAACTGCGTGACCGCACCGGGAGCGACGGGGTCCTCGCCACGGTCGACCGTCGAACGCCAGAAGGCGCCCGGATGGCCGCCCCCCGACGTCACCATGAATCGCGGGGTCAACGAGGCACCCGAGGTGTTGTGGACGGAGACGTCGACGGCCCGGAACCACTGCCCGCCGTCGAGGGTGGCCACCCCCGCCACCCGCAGTCCGTCCACCGCCACGTCGAGGGGTGCGGTGGTGAAGGCGACGACGAGCAGGCCCGCCACGCCGAGCGTGGGGACCGCCACGGCCAGGCGGGCGGCCCAGGGTCGGCGGTCGGCCCAGGTCGGTGCCGGGGTCGCCATCGGCAGGGGACGGAGGGAGGCCGCCGCCACCAGGGCGGCCGGCACGAAGTCGGTCAGGTAGTTGGCCAGGCTCCGGTCGGGGACGAACAGGGCCAACGGGACGAGGAACAGCCAGGCCCGCCGCAGCCGGGGCTCCCACAGGCCGAAGGCGACGACCAGGACCACCAGGGCGAGGGCGCCCGCCGCCGACATCCATGCCAGCACCACTCCGCCGGTCAGGCCGTGGAGGGCCAGGGCGACGAGTCCCTGCCCGTCGGCCACCAGGGGATCGACCATGGGGAGGAACGTGCCGGTGACCCAGGCCGACGGCGACCAGACCAGGAACGGGAGGTTCACCAGGAGGAAGGTGGCGAGCACGATGGCGCCGTAGCGCGCGGCGGGTCCGATCCCCGCGAGCCGTCCGCCCGGGCCGGCTCGCCGGGACTCGCAGGCCACGCCGACGAGCAGGAAGGGCACGCAGAACCACGGGGACTGTTTGACCGAGCAGGCGATGCCGAGGCTGACCGGACCGACCCAGGCCGGCAGCCACGCCACCGCGCGCTGCGGCCACCGGTCCCACCGCCAGACGGCGACCACCAGGAACGGCACGAACAGGGCGTCGGTCCCCCCGCTGGAGAAGGCGCCGGCGAACACGCCGGTCAGGAGCAGCGTGGGCGCCAGCCAGCGGAGGGCGGAGGGGAGCATGCAGAAGACGAGGACGGCGGTCACGAGCCAGGCCGCCAGGTCCACCCAGTCGCTCACCATGTGGGTGAGGCCGAGGGCCATGACCGGCGCCTGGAGCAGGAAGGAGCCCGCCGGATAGGAGACGCTGAGGGTGTGGGCGCCGTCCACCTGGTAGGTCCAGAAGTCGGCGGCCGGGTGGAGCAGGTGGGCGGCGGCCTGCATGGACGACGTGTACGGATCGTGCCCGTCGAGCAGGAGGCGGGTGGCCACCTGGTTGAACGCCGCGGAGTCCGTCGCGTAGAAGTGGCGGTCGTGGATGCCCGCCCCCTGGATCACGGCCACGGTCACGAGGCCGACCCCGAGTCCGACCCACTGCAGGACGGCGGAGACGGGCCGACGGTCGGTCCACACCAGGACCGAGCCGACCAGGGCCACCAGGCTCAACAGGGGCCCGAAGAGGGCGGCCCACGGCCCGTCGCCCCACGAGCCCCAGAACTCCAACCCGGCGGCGAGCACGGCGAGCCACACCACCGACCAGGCGCACTGCTGCACCAGTTGGAGGGTGGGGTCGGCGGGGGCCTCCGGGGCCCGGTCGACCCCGGTGACCGGTCCGGCGTCCGGGCGCCCGTCGGGAGGACGGCCCGGCGGCGCGTCGACGATCACGGGAACACCGCCCACGAGCTGAACTCCAGCACCGACACGGCGATCAGCAGGGCGGCGGACACCACCACCAGCACCCGGTGGGTGCGGCCCTCGTAGCGGGTACCGGCGGCGATGATCATCGGGAAGGCCAGCATCCAAAAGCGTGGCCGCAGTCCGACCGGCTGGGAGACGGCCGCCGCGCCGATGGCGCACAGGCCGTAGAGCAGGACGGGGGCCGGCTGGCGCTCGCGGAACATCAGGACGACGCCGATGACCGCCGCCACCGTCCCGAAGAAGAGGATCTGACCGGTGAGCGTGGGCGACAGCGGGTCCCGGAGGAAGGTCCCGAGGATCCGGAACGGGTAGCTCGGCGACGCGAAGCTGTGCCAGCCCCCGCGCTCGGTCAGCCGCCAGGCGTCGAGCGTCCCGGTGTGGAACCGGAGGTAGGCCATGTAGGCCACGAAGCCGAGGGGGGCGAGCACGGGGGTGACCAGCGCGCCGAACCGGCGCTCGGTCCGGATCGACCGACCGGCACACCAGAGGCAGCTCACCACGAAGGCCAGGGCCACCGGGGAGGCGGCGGTGGCCACCGCCCCGAGCAGGCCGGCCAGCCACCACCGGCCCCGCAGCAGGGCCAGGAGACCGAGCGACACGCAGGTGATGACGGTGCCCTCGGGATACCCGAGGCTGAACACGAAGGTCCCCGGGAACACCGCGAAGAGGAGGGCGGCCCGCCGCCCGGCGTCGTCCCCGGCCAGGTGGCGGGCGAGCAGGCCCACCCCGTAGACGGCGGTCGCCCCGGTGACGGCGCTCGCCACCAGGATCGACCATCCCGCCGGCAGGCCGGTGACGTCGAGGGCCCGGGCGACCAGCGGGAGCACCGGGAAGAAGGCGGTCGGGTTGGCGGCCACGTGGCCACCGACCTCGGGGAGGCGGGAGGGGTACCCGTGGCGGACGATCGCCAGGAACCACTCCCCGTCCCAGATGTCCAGCTTGGAGAGGAGGCCGACGTGGCTGGCGGCCGCCGTCACCGCCATGGCGATCACCGTCGCCACCCGGAAGGCGGCGTAGACGGCCAGTGCCGTCCAGGGTACCCACCGGCCCGGAGGGGTCACCGGCGCCGGCGCGTCCCCCGGTGACGGGGTGGCCGCGTCGGTGGGGGTAGGTCCGGTCCCCCGGGCGGCCCGGTCGACCACCCGCGAGGCCTCCTCGACCACGCCGGGGCCGTCCACGCCGCTCGACCCGCGACCTTCCACGGTCCGCGACTCGGTGTCGGACTCCGGATCAGGCGGCACCGACCGGCCCTCCGATCGTGCGCCGCCAGGTTCCCGAAGCTACGAACCAGGCGCCCAGCGCCACGAGCACGGGACCCGCCACCCAGTAGTCGCCGCCGTTGAGCAACGGCGTCCCCCCGGCCCCGACGACCAGCATGCCGAGCGCCGCCACGGCGGCGACGGCCTTCGAGCGCTGGGCCGACGTGGCGGCCAGCACGACCACCCCCCAGGTCAGGTACCAGGGCCACAGCGTCGGGCTGAGGACGACGAGGACGACGAGGGCCAGGCCGCACAGGCGGACGGCGTCGTGGCCCCGGGTGTGCAGGACCATCCAGAGGATGCCCGTGACCGCGAGGAGGGCGCCGAGGTCCTGGGCGGCCGTGATGCCGTTGGCGACGGTGACGGGCAGGCCGAGTCCGTGCAGCAGCCCGCCGGCGAACGACCCGACGGAGACGAGGGGGGTGATCAGGACCTTGAGCTCGGTGGGCACGTGGAGGGCGGCGGGTCCGAGCCATGACCAGCCGAGTCCGGCGCCGAAGGTGATGCCGGCCACGACCACCACGGTGATCGCCGCCGCCTCGGCGATGATCCGCACCCGGGCGGCGCGGTCCAGAGGGGCGCAGGCGTCGGCGACCAGGAAGACCACGCCGGCGGCGGCCGGCAGCTTGATGGTGGCGGCCAGGGCGCACAGGGCGATGCCCCAGCGCAGGCGGCCACCGGTCCCGACGGTGATGCCCGCCACCAGGAGGCCGACCATCAGGGCGTCGTTGTGGCCCGACGAGACGAAGCTGAACAGGGCCAGGGGGCTCAGGACCCCCAGCCACAGGGCGGTGCCGGCGTCGTTGCCGAGCCGTCGGGCCAGGGGCGGCAGCGACACCATGAGGAGGGCCACCCCGACCAGTTCGAGGGCCCGGAACACGAGGATCTGGGAGACCAGCGAGCCCCCGCCCACCGACGCCCCGAGGCGGCTGGCCGACACGAACAGCGGACCGTAGGGCGAGGCGGTGTCCCTCCACACCGTGGCGATGGACGACAGGAGGTCACCGGGCCCGAGGGCGGTGGGGGCCACCAGGTAGGGATTGAGCCCGTGGCGGGCCAGCTGGCCCTGGGCGATGTAGCTGTAGAGGTCCCGGCTGAACAGGGGCGCCCCCAGGAAGAACGGCAGTCCCCACAGCCCGAGGACCAGCCACGCCGTCGGCACCGACAGCCGGCCCCGGTAGGCGTGGGCTCCGACGCCGGCCCAGCCGGCCAGCAGGACGATCAGTGACGCGTAGAAGGCGAGGTGGGCACCCACGCCGGTGCCGATCGGGACGGTGAACCACCAGGTGTCCGACGCCGGGTGCGGGATCGACCCGATGCCGCTGCCCGACAGGACCATGCCCACCGCGCCGAGGACCCCCACGCCGATCCACAGCGCCAGGGGTCCGACGCCCGGCCCGTCCGGTGTGGTCGTCGCGACGGTGTCCACTCCTGTCCCGCTCCCTCGGATCGGCGCAGCCTCGGTCATCGGCCGCCGATGGCGGCTGGAGGAACGCTACCCCGCGGCCCGCCGGGCCCCGGGGCGCGCGGGTCGGGAACCGGCGCCGTCGGCCTCATCCGGCCAGGGTGGTCACCCACCGCTGGTACAGGTGGTTGACGAGGTCGGACCACTCGTTGTGGAAGAGGAGGATCAACAGGAAGGGGAGGAACATCAAGAAGGGCTGGAGGTTCCAGTAGCCGGGCAGCAGGCGGGCCGGCAACAGGCGCTCGAGCACGGTGGCCCCGTCGAGCGGGGGGCAGGGGATCAGGTTGAACACGCCGAGCATGATGTTGGCGAACCCGCCGATGAGCAGCACCTGGTCGAGCAGGCTGAGCTGGGTGAAGAACACCACCTCGTGGAGGCCGGTCCGGCCGCCGGTCGCCACGAACAGGACCCCGAGCACGGCGGCCAGGGCGAAGTTGATGAACGGGCCGACCAGCGACACCAGCACGATGTGGTTGCGGGGGCTGCGCAGGTTGGCCGCGTTGACCGGCACCGGCTTGGCCCACCCGTAGGCGCCGAGGCCCGACAGGGAGAGGACGGCGGGGACGAGGATGGTGCCCACCGGGTCGATGTGGACGAGCGGGTTCAGGCTGAGGCGCCCCCGGTCCTTGGCCGTACGGTCGCCGAAGGCCAGGGCCACCGCGCCGTGGCTGATCTCGTGGAAGATGATCGACGGGACGAGGACGAGGAAGTAGATGAGCTGGGCGCTGCTCACCGTGTGCGACCGGACGATCAGGACGACCAGCACCACGGCCACGCCGAGGATGATGAGCGTCCGGTTGTCGAGGGGCAGGCTCCGCCGGCGACCGGCGCCCGAACCCGTCGACCCCCACGGGGTCACCGCCCGCTCCGGGTCAGGACCGGTTGGCGTGGTTGATGCAGAACCGGGTGGCCGGCATGGCCTCGAGGCGGGCCGGGTTGATGGCCACACCACAGACCTCGCACAGCCCGTAGGAACCGTCGTCCAGGCGGGCGATGGCGGCGTGGACGTCCTCCAGCGACTCCTTGAGCTGGCCGGCGAGGGCCTCGGCCTCCCCCCGCTCGGCCGTCACCTGGCTGGTGTCGGCGAAGTTGGCGTCGTAGTCGAGGCCGGTGCGACCCTGGTCGAACCCGAGCTCCGACAGTTCGGCCTCGAGCTGCGCCTGCTCCAGCTCGAGCAGGTTCCGGTAGTCGGTGGCAGGGGCGTCGGTAGGGGCATCGCTCGGCATCCCGGCAATGTTACCCGCCCGTGACACCACCGGCCCGCGGATGGGCCCGCTGGTAGGAGGCCCGGAGGTGGTCCTGGCTCAGGCGGGTGTACAGCTGTGTCGTGGTGATGGAGACGTGGCCGAGCACCTCTTGGACCACCCGGATGTCGGCACCGTGGGCCAGCATGTGGCTGGCGCAGGAGTGGCGCAGGACGTGGGGGCTCACCACGTCGCCCAGGCCGATCCGCTCGGCGCGCCCCTGGACGGCGGCCCAGGCGCCCTGGCGGGACAGCCGGGCCCCGCGGACGTTGAGGAACACGGCCTCGGCGTCACCCCGCCGGGCGAACCGGGCCGGCTCCATGCGGGGCCGACCGAACGGACCGAGCCACCGGTCGAGGGCCTCGCGGGCCGGACCCCCGAGCGGCACCAGGCGTTCCTTGGCGCCCTTGCCGAAGACGCGCAGCATCCCGTCGTCGCCGGTCAGGTCCATCAGGGACAGCCCCACCACCTCGCTGATGCGGGCTCCGGTGCCGTAGAGGACCTCGAGCAGGGCCCGGTCCCGGAGGTCGACGGGACCCACGCCGTCGACGGATTCGAGCAGGGCCAGCACCTGGCGCTCCTCCAGGGCCTTGGGCAGGCGTCGGGGCAGCTTGGGCGAGCGCACGTCGGCGGTCGGATCCGAGGGGATGGTCCCCTCCCCCACCAGGAACCGGTACAGGCCCCGCAGCGCGGTGGTGGCCCGGGCCAGGGACGCCGGGTTGCGCCCCTCGGCCCGCAGGGCGGCCAGGTACCGCTCGAGGTCGCCCGCCCGGGCCGAGCGCACCGGGAGCCCGTCCGAGGCCGCCCAGGCCTCGTAGGAGGCGAGGTCCTGGCGGTAGGCGGTCAGCGTGTTCGCGCGAGCGTCCCTTCTCCACGGCCAGCCAGGAGAGGTACTCCTCGGCGTCCGTCGACAGCGCCGTGGACATCGACTCAGGAGCGCGTGGCCAGGCGGCGCACGCCCAGACCCACCCCGAGGATGGTCTGGGCGTCGACGATCGTGCCGTCGTCGACCATGGCGTTGAAGCGGTCGAGCGGCACCTCCACCACCTCCATGAACCGCTCCTCGGCTCCCTGACGGTCCGGGGCCACCCCCCGGAGGCCCGTGGCCAGGTAGATGTCCGTGTACTCGTCGCAGAACCCGGGGGTGTTGGCCGTCCGCACCAGCAGCTCCACCCGGTCGGCGGCCAGGCCGACCTCCTCGGCCAGCTCGCGGCGTCCGGTCTCCTCGGACGGCTCTCCCTCCACGTCGCAGGTGCCGGCGGGGATCTCGAGCAGCCACCGGTCCACGGCCGGCCGGTACTGGCGGACGAGGACCACGGTCGACCGGTCGGTGACGGCCACGACGGCGACGGCGCCCGGATGGCGGACGATGTCCCGCTCGAAGGGCTCGCCGTCAGGGTCGAGGAAGGTGGCCCGCTGCACCCGGATGAACCAGCCCCGGTGGACGGTCTCCTCGCCGGTCGGGGTGAAGACGGGCAGGCCGGAGCTCCGCCCGCCCCCGGCCTCAGCCGACGGCACCGATGTCGATCAGGTGGGGGTCACGGCCCTCGGCCCGGGCCAGGGCCGCGCCCACCAGCTCGCGGAAGAGCGGATGGGGCTGGTCGGGGCGGCTCTTGAACTCGGGATGGGCCTGGGTGCCCACCCAGAACGGATGGCCGGGCAGCTCGATGAACTCCACCAGACGGCCATCGGGCGAGAGGCCCGAACAGGAGAGTCCGGCCGCCTCCAGGCGCTCGCGGTAGCGGGGATTGACCTCGTAGCGGTGGCGGTGGCGTTCGGACACCACGACGTCGCCGTAGGCCTCGGCTACCTGGGAGCCGGGCACGAGCCGTGCGTCGTAGCTGCCCAACCGCATGGTGCCGCCCTTGTCGGCGACGTCCACCTGGTCGTCCATCAGGTCGACCACCGGGTGGCGGGTGGTGGCCTCGAACTCCCGGGAGTTGGCCCCGTCCAGGCCGGCCAGCGACCGGGCGACCTCGATGATCATCACCTGGAGCCCGAGGCACAGGCCGAGCAGGGGCAGGTCGTGCTCGCGGGCGTAGCGGGCGGCGGCGATCTTTCCCTCCACGCCCCGCTCGCCGAAGCCTCCGGGGATGACCAGGCCGTCGAAGGCGTGCAGACCGTCGCGCTCCAAGAGGTCGGGCACGGTGGCCGCCTGGACCCACTCGATCTCGACCTTGGCGCCGTGGTGGAAGCCGGCGTGGCGCAGCGACTCGACCACCGACAGGTAGGCATCGGGCAGGTCCACGTACTTGCCGATGATGCCGATCCGCACGGGCCGCACGGCGGCGGCCACCTGGGCCACGAGGTGCTCCCACCGGGAGAGGTCGATGGGATGGTCCCCCACCGCGATCTCCAGGATCTCGAGCAGGTAGCTGTCGAGGCCCTCTTCGTGGAGGACGAGGGGGATCTGGTAGATGTTGTCGGCGTCGACGCAGGAGACGACGGCCTGGATGGGCACGTCGCACAGCAGCGAGATCTTGCGCTTCAGGTCCTCGGAGATCATGCGGTCCGAGCGGCACACGATGACGTCGGGCTGGATGCCCTGGCTGCGCAGGTCGGTGACGGAGTGCTGCGTGGGTTTGGTCTTCTGCTCTCCCGACGGCCGGAGGTACGGCACGAGGGTGAGGTGCACGTAGGCCACGTTGGCCCGGCCCACGTCGCGCCGGAACTGCCGGATGGCCTCGATGAAGGGCAGGATCTCGATGTCGCCGACGGTGCCGCCGATCTCCACGATGACCACGTCCACCCCGGTCTGGCCGAGCTTGTGGATGTGGTTCTTGATCTCGTCGGTGATGTGCGGGATCACCTGGACCGTCTTGCCGAGGTAGTCACCCCGTCGCTCCTTGGCGATGACCGACGAGTAGATGCGGCCGGTGGTGGCGTTCGACCCCTTGTGCAGGTTCTCGTCGATGAAGCGCTCGTAGTGGCCGAGGTCGAGGTCGGTCTCCCCCCCGTCCTCGGTCACGAAGACCTCACCGTGCTCGAACGGGTTCATGGTCCCCGGGTCGACGTTGATGTAGGGGTCGAGCTTGCACATCGTCACCTTCAGGCCACGGCACTTGAGCAGTCTGCCGAGGGAGGAGGCCGTGAGGCCCTTGCCGAGTGACGAGGACACCCCGCCGGTGAAGAAGATGTACTTGGTCTGTCGCCCGTTCATGTCCGGACCGTCACCATCGCGCACCCGCCGAGGCTACCGGAACGCGCGGCGCCGACGTGCGGACCCCGCACCCGCACTGGGCCGACGGCGGGACGTGGTCACCGCCGACCCCGGTCGCCGGCGCGATCCCCGAGGAGCTCGCGGGCATGGCGACGGGCCGCCTCGGAGTCGGGGCTGCCCGACAGCATCCGGCTGACCTCGATGACCCGTCCCGGGCCGTCCAGGACGGTCACCTCGGACCGTGTGCGACCGCCGTCCTCGACCTTGCGAACCTCCACCTGATGGTCGGCCTGGGCGGCCACCTGGGCCAGATGGGTGACCACCAGGACCTGGGCGTAGTGGCCGAGCCCGGCCAGGGCCGCACCGACGGCGGTGGCGGCCCGGCCCCCGACCCCGGCGTCCACCTCGTCGAAGACCAGCACGCCGGGGGCGTCGGTGAGGGCCAGGCGCACGGCCAGCATGGTCCGCGACAGTTCGCCGCCGGACGCCGCCTTGGCCAGTGGGAGGCCCGCCTCCCCGGGGTTGGCCGCCAGTTCGAAGGTGACGTGGTCACCGCTGGCGTCACCCGCGACCCGGATGGCGAACCGGGCGGACGGCATGGCCAGGTCGTGGAGGGTCGTCTCGATCTCGGAGGCGAGCAGCGGGGCGGCCAGGCGGCGCCCGCGGGCCACCGCCGCCTCCTCGTCGGCCACCCGCGCCCGCGGCCCGGGTGATCTCGGCATCGAGCGACGCCGCCCGCGCCTCGGCCGCCGCCAGTGCCCCCAGGCGGTCGCGACCGTCCCGGGCGAAGGCGAGCACCTCGTCGAGGGTGTCGCCGTACTTGCGTTTGAGCTCGAACAGCAGCTGGCGGCGGGCCCGCACCTCCTCCAGCCGGGCCGGGTCGTCCTCCCACGTCTCGACCACGTCCCGGAGCTCGGCGGCGACATCGGCCACCTCGGCCATGAGCCCCCGCACCCGGCGGTCGAGCGGTTCGAGCGGGGCCCGGCCGGCGAGCGCGCCCGACGCCTCGCCGAGCCGGTCGACGGCACCGGGGAGGCCCGGTCCCCCGTCGGGGCCGGTGAGGGCGGCGAGGGCGGCGGCGGCGGCGGCGCGGTGGGCCGACGCCTCGGCCAGACGCTCCTCCTCGGACGCCAGGGCCTCTTCCTCCTCGGGTCCGGTGAGGCCGGCCGACTCCACCTCGTCCACCTGGAAGGCCAGCACCTCGGCCTCCCGGGCCCGCTGGCGGGCGTTGCCCCCCAGGCCCTCGGCCTCCCGCAGGAGGCCGGCGAGTCGGGTCCGGGCGGCGTCCATCGGTGCGGTGTCGACGGCCCCGAAGGCATCGAGCGCCCGACGCTGGGCCTCGGGCACCACCAGGGCCCGGTGCTGGTGCTGGCCGTGCAGCTCGAGCAGACCGCCGGCGACCTCCCCCAGCGTGCCGAGCGGCACCATGCGTCCGTCGACCCAGGCGCGGGAGCGCCCGGCCCGGGCCACCGTCCGGGCGAGGGTGATCTCGTCACCGCCGTCGACGTCGCAGAACCGCCCCTCCACGAGGGCCTCGTCCGCACCGGACCGCACCACCACCGGGTCGGCCCGGCCCCCGAGCAGCAGGCTGAGCGCCCCCACCAGGAGCGTCTTGCCGGCCCCCGTCTCGCCCGTCAGGGCGGTCATGCCGGGGCCGAGCTCGACGGTCACGTCGTCGATGACGCCGAGGTCGCGCACGTGGAGCTCCACCAGTCGGCGACCCATGGCGACCCCTACCGGTCGGCCAGGTGGAACTTCGCCCGCAGGATGGCGTGGAAGTCCCGGGCACCGAAGGTGACGAGGCGGGCCGGCCGGTCCCCCTCGCGGTAGTCGACGGTCGACCCCGGTTCGAGGGTGGCGACCGTGATGCCGTCGACCACCAGGACGGCCGGACGGGGTCCGAGGATCTCGAGGTGGACGCGCTGGCCGGCGTCGAGCACCAGGGGCCGGTCGAAGAGCATGTGGGGCGATACCGGCGTGAGGATCAGCGCCCGCAGACGGGGCGAGAGCAGGGGCCCCCGGGCGGACAGGTTGTACGCCGTCGACCCGGTCGGCGTCGACAGCAACAACCCGTCGGCGGCGTAGGTCACGAATGGGTGGCCGTCGATCGAGGCGGCGATCCGAACGGTGTGCCCGGGCACCGTCTTCTCGACGGTGGCCTCGTTGAGGGCGCTCCGGTCGTCGGACACCGAGCCGTCGGCGCTGTGGACGGTGACCGAGACCGTCATGCGTTCCTCGACCTCGTAGCGGCCGGCGAGGAACCGTTCCAGGGCCTCCTCGAGCCCGGAGGGCTCCACCTCGGTCAGGTAGCCGAGCCGGCCCAGATTGACGCCCATGACGGGCACGGAGGCGGCCAGGGCGCTGTCCACCGCCCGCAGCAGGGTGCCGTCCCCTCCCAGGCTGACCAGCAGGTCGACACCCTCGAGGTCGAGGGGCCCCCCGGGAGCTCCGGCCCGGACGGACTCGTGGTCCCGCTCGGCGAGCCAGGCGACGGCGCGGTCGGCCAGCGCCTCGGCCTCGGGCCGGTCGGGATGGAGGGCGAAGGCGATGCGGGCCACCGCTCAGCCCTCCGCCCCGGGTGGATGGGCTTCGGCGACGACCGCATCGAGGAGGGCGTCGACATCGGCCACGCCGGGAGCCCCACCCCCGGCGCTACGGGCGTGCAGGAGGAACTCGACGTTTCCGGAGTGCCCGGTGATCGGCGACGGCATGGCCCCCATGATGACTGCTCCGGCATCGCCAAGCGCGGTTGCCACCTCCCCGAGGGTGCGACGGTGGACGACGGGGTCACGGATGACCCCCTTCCCCCGGGACGCCTCCACCCGCCCGGCCTCGAACTGCGGCTTCACCAGGACCACCACCGGGGCACCGGGCACCGCCACGTCGCCGACCAGGACCGGGACGGCCCGGGTGGCGGAGATGAACGACAGGTCGGCCACCACCAGGTCGACGGGGACGCCGCCCACGGTGTCGAGGGAGACCTGGCGGACGTCGAGGCGCTCCCGGTTGGTGACGTCCGGATGGCCGCGGAGTCTCGGATGGAGCTGACCGTGGCCCACGTCGACCGCGAAGACATGGGAGGCACCGGCCTGGAGGAGGCAGTCGGTGAAACCGCCCGTCGACGCCCCGGCGTCGAGGGCCCGCCGACCGGCCGGGTCGAGGTCGAACCGGTCCAGGGCGGCCGCCAGCTTCTCCCCTCCGCGGCTCACGTAGGGCGGGGGGTCGCCCAGCAGCTCGATGGGTTCGGCCGGCGACACCATCCGGGCCGGCTTGTCGGCGATCGAGCCCGAGACCAGCACGATGCCGCGGGCGATGAGTTCGACGGCCTGGGGGCGGCTGTCCGCCAGTTTGCGGGCGACCAGCGCCCGGTCGAGACGCTGGCGGGCGGGTGGCGTCAGTCGGCCGATCCCGGCGTCTGCGGTGCCGTGGTCGGGGTCGACGGGGCCGCCGTCTTCTTGGCGGGAGCCTTCTTGGCCGCCGTCTTCTTGGCCGCCGTCTTCTTGGCGGGAGCCTTCTTGGCTGGAGCCTTCTTGGCGGGAGCCTTCTTGGCGGGAGCCTTCTTGGCCGCGGCCTTCTTGGCGGGAGCCTTCTTGGCGGTGCCGGGGGTGGCACCGGAACGGCCCAGCAGGGCGGCGACCTGGGTGGCGAGGTCCTCGAGATTGGTGATCCCGACGGCACCGAGCTGGCGCGTCACCTCGGAACGGACGGCCGACACGATGATCTCGGTACCCTGACGACCCCGCTCGAGGAGCTCGTCGACGCGGGCCTTGGCCTCGTCGGTCTGGAGGTCGCCACTCTTGACGAGTTCGGACACCAACTCCTCGGCCTTCTTCCGGGTCATGTTGGTGAAGGCGATCCCGGCGTCGATGTAGCGCTGCAGTGCTTCGTTGTTGGCCATGAGTAGTACCCTACCTGGAACGTTAGCGTAGAGCAAGCAGAATGCTTGCTAAATGGTGCATCAGTGGGATCCGAGCGCGGCGACCACCGACACGAAGTCGGCGGCGCGGAACGCGACGGGACACGCGTCGACCGTGGTACCCGGCGCGGTGACCCCTGAATCGACGAGTACGAACGGGATCCCGATCCGCTCGGCGAGCCGCCCGTCGGTGGCCGGCTGGTCCCCCACCATGACCGCCCGGGTGCCCGCCCCGTCCAGCACCCGCTCGCGCAGATAGGCGACCATGGGGGCGTTGGGCTTGCCGGCCACCACCGGCTCGACCCCGGAAGCGGTGGCGACGGCGGCCAGCAGCGCGCCCGAGCCCGGCAGCAGCCCTTCCGGCGTCGGATGGACCGGATCGGAGTTGGTGGCGATCAGCCGACCCGTCTCGCGGGCGACGCTGGACACGGCGGCCAGGCGGGCGAAATCGAAGTCGTGGCTCCAGCCGACCACGGCCACGTCGCGCCGGCCCGAGTCGGCCACCTCGACGCCGCGGTCGGCGAGCGCCTCGAGCATGCCGCCTTCCGCCAGGACGTGGGCCCGGGTGCCCGGCTCCAACAGGGAGGCCGCCACCCGGGCGGACGTGACCAGGTCGTCGGGACCGGCCCCGATGCCGATGCGGGCCAGCCTGGCGACGAGCTCGTCGGTGGTGGGTGCCGAGTTGTTGGTGGCGAAGACCACGCGGCGGCCCCGCGACCGCAGGTCGGCGACCGCCGAGGCCACATCGCCGATGGGCTCGCCGGCCAGCCACAGCACGCCGTCGAGATCGACGATCCACACCTGCGCGTCGGCCACCTGGACCGGCAGCGGAGTCATTCCGGAGGGGTCTCGGTGGCGTCGGGCTCCGACCCCACCTTGCTCCCCTTCCGACGCCGCGTGGCGGCGGCCAACTGATCGGCGGTCTCGAGGGCCCGGGTGATGAGACCGGCCAGTGCGGACAACTCCTCCTCGGGACCGGTCGGAGCCGCCACCGTGGTGGCCGGGCCGTCGGCCGGCACCACCTCGGCCACCTCCGGGGACGGAGGCAGCGGGCGGGCACTCAGATCGGCGATGCGCTCACCGGTGACCTTGGCGGCCCGCTCCCAGTAGGAGCGGAACATGCCGATGTCGAAGGCACCGTCGCGGACCCGGGCCTGGTCGAGCAGCCGGGCGGGCGGGTTCCGCAGGTCTCGGACGACGTGCATGGCGGCCAGGCCCTTCAAGAGGTACCAGGTGGGGTCGAACTCCCACCAGCGGAAGCCCTGACGTACCGAGGCCGGCAGGTAGTGGTGGTTGTTGTGCCACCCCTCCCCGCCCGTGATGACGGCGATGACGAAGGAGTTCCGGCTGGTGTCGGGGGTGGCGTACCGACGCCTCCCGGTGACGTGGGCCATCGAGTTCACGAGGAAGGTGCCGTGCCACAGCAGGACGGTGGACAGGAAGAACCCGATCAGGAGTCCACCCCACCCGAACAGCAGGAAGGAGGCGATGGCGAGCGACCAGGGGCCGATCCAGTTGTGGCGCTCGAGCCACCGCAACTCGGGGAAGGCGGTGAAGTCCTTGATCCCGTCGAGATCGGTGTCCTTGTACTTCGTCGAGAGGATCCAGCCCACATGACTCCACCAGAAGCCGTCCCGGGGCGAGTGCACGTCGCCGTCGAGGTCGGTGTAACGGTGGTGGATGCGGTGGTGGCTCGCCCACCACAGGGGGCCCTTCTGCACGGCGGTGGTGCCGCCGAAGGCGATCAGGAACTGCGGAACCCGACCCATCTTGTACGCCCGGTGGGAGAAGTAGCGGTGGTACCCCGCGGTGATGCAGAACATCCGGGTCACGTAGAGGACGGCACACAGGACCCAGTCCTGCCAGGTGACGGTGACGAAGACGGCGGCCAACGGGGCCAGATGGACCAGGAAGAACGGGATGGCCGAGACCCAGTCCGTCCGCGCCGGGCGGTCGTCGGACCGAGGTCCTGGCTTTCCGGGGGTCGGGATGGTGGCTGCGGTCATCAGGATGCGCCGCCGCCGGGAGACGACAACGGCCACACCCTAGTGGAGTGGGCGACGGCCGGGGCGACCGCCACTAGACGACGTAGAGGTCTCCGTTCGACCCCTTCACGACCTTGATGGGGTTCAGACCCGACGTCGCCGGTCCCTGGATGACGTCGCCGTTCGCGGGGTTGAACTCCGAGCCGTGGCAGGGGCAGGCGATGATCTTCGCCGATGCCTGGTAGGCGACGGTGCAGCCGGCATGCGGGCAGATGGCGTCGAAGGCCTTGAAGTCGTCGGCGGTCTGCTGGATGACGATGGACGGATCGCCCGTCTTCGGGTCGTTGAAGGCAGCCGATCCACCGACCGGGACCTGGGAGGCGGCCCCGATGGCGGTGCCCGCCGGCAACGGGGCGGTCGTCGTGGTGGTGGCGCCGGCCGCGGCCACCGTGGTCGACGGGCCGGAGGTCGTCGTCGCCCCCCCGGCGTTGAGGGTGTTCCCCGATCCCGGAGCGGCCGGGGCGAGGGCCCGCCCGACGCCGGCCACCACACCGATGAGCACCGCGCTGGCCGCCGCCACCAGGCCCACCACCGCCCCCCGGGTCAGGGCACCCTCCGGGGGACCCGCCGGTGACTCGGCCGCGGCTGCGGTCAGCGCCCGGCGCCGGGCCAGCCAGGTGTCGAGTGCCGGGGCCCCGGCCGCCCCGCCGAGCACGAGTGGTGTCCAGGCGAAGAAGAAGACGATGTCCGAACCGGTGAAGTACGGCCGCGAATGGAACGAGATGGCCAGGAACAGGCTGAAGGACACGAGCATCCCACCGAGCGCCGCCACCCGGGTGAGGAGACCGAGCAGGGCACCGACCCCGACGGCCACCTCGGCCACGGCGATGAGTGCACCGATGCCCGACGCCGAGCCCACCAGGTGCCCGAGCAGGCCCCCGATCGGACTGGTGCGGCTGGCGCCGATCAGCTGCGAGTGGATGGAGATCGGGCTCGACGCCTTGAAGAAGTCCGGATTGGCCAGCTTCTGGAGGCCGGCGAAGACGAAGGTCACCCCGAGGAAGAGGCGCAGCGGCAGGAGGTACCACCCGGCGGCGATGGATCCGTCGGCACCGCGGAGCTGCCACATGCTGGGCGGCCTCCGGGCGGAGCCGCGGCGCCCGGAGGTCCCGGTCGACCCGCCGTCGCTCATGATCGCGCTCGCATGCGTCGGCACGATAGTGGCTGGCCACGCCCCTGGATCGTCACCCCGGCCGGTCTACACTCGCGAGGTGGACCAGACCGTGACCACCTCCGGATCCCCGACCGCCCGCGGCGACCGGTCGCGGGCCGACCAGGCCATGCGCCACCTCCTGCGGGTGCCCGAGGAGGCCGGCGCGCTCCCCGAGTCGTCGACCCACCGGATCTTCGGCGCCTCGATCCTGCTGTCGGCGACGCGCTGCCTGCTGAGCTACATCGTGCTGCCCATCCTCTTGCCCCTGCTCGGACTGGCCAAGGGGGTGGGGCCGATCGTGTCCATCCCCGTCGGGGTGCTGGCGCTGACCTTCGACGTCCTGGGCATCCGACGGTTCTGGTTGGCCGATCACCACCAGAAGTGGATGTTCTCGGCGCTCTACGCCGTGGTCGGCACCATGGTGTTCGCGCTGTTGGTCGTGGACATCGTCGACGTCCTCCGCTGAGCGGACCTCCGAACGGGTCAGGGCGTCACGATCGGGAAGTTCCGGTCCGGGAACTCGACGACCGCGGTGACCCGCTCGAGCACCCCGGTGTCACCCTCGACGTCGACGTCGTCCAGCCCACCCCCCACCAGCACGCCCAGCAGCTGCGAGCGCCGGAGGCCCAGGCGGAGGTCGGCGCCGGCCGCCGGCGACGCCAGGCGGCGGTGGGTGAGCACGCCGTGGCGCAGCGTCACCCGGTGTGTTTCGTCGAGATCGCTCACGTGCCAGTCGATGGTCAGGTCCTCGTTCCACGCCCGTGGTCCGACGACGAGGATGGCCACGGCGTCGAACAGCTGACTCACGGTGAGGGCCGACAGGAGCTCGGGTGAGCCGACGGTCGGGGCGCTGTCGTCGATCCCGTGGCGGAGTTCGTGGGCGCCCATGAGGAAGAAGTTGCGCCAGGTGCCGTTTTCGGCGCCGTACGCCAACCGCTCGTAGACGGAGGCCAACCGCTCCCGGGCGGTGGGGTGGTCGGGCTCGGCGAAGACGACCCGGTCGAGCAGTTCGGCGGCGAAGCGGAGGTCGCCGGAGGCCGCGTAGGCCTCGGCCTTGGCCACCACGGCGTCCGCCCCGCCCATGCACTCGATGTAGCGGGTGGCGGACTCGACGGGCGGGTGCTGCCAGAGCCTCGCCGGATTCCCGTCGAACCAGCCGAGATACCGCTGGTAGACGGCTTTCACGTTGTGACTCACGGACCCGTAGTAGCCGTGCGTGTGCCAGGCCTGCTCGAGGGCCGGGGGCATGGCGAGTGCCTCGGCCGCCTCGGTGCCGTTCATCCCCGTGTTCGCCAGCCGGAGGGTCTGGTCGTGCAGGTAGGCGTAGAGGTCGCGCTGCAGGCCCAGGTACTCGGCCACCCGGTCACCACCCCAGGTGGGCCAGTGGTGGGAGGCGAACGCCACGTCGGTCCCGGCCGCGAAGAGGTCGATGGCCTCGTCGAGGTACGCCGACCACACCCGCGCGTCCCGGACCTGGGCACCGCGCAGGGTCACCAGGTTGTGGAGGTTGCGGGTGGCGTTCTCGGCCATGCACAGCGCCCGGTGGTCGGGAAAGTAGAAGTTCATCTCCGCCGGGCACTCGGTGCCCGGCGTGACCTGGAACACGATGCGGACGCCGTCCAGCACCTCCTCCTGGCCGGTGCAGGTGATGTCGACGGTGGGAGGGACCAGTCCGACGGTCCCGGTCGAGTTCGTCATGCCCAGGCCGCACCCGATCTGGCCGGCCGGGCCCTTCTCGAGGGCGGCGCCGTACATGTAGACGGACCGACGGGCCATGGCGATGCCGGCGTAGACGTTCTCGGACACCGCGGAGTCCATGAAGCCGTCGGGCGCCACGATCGGCACGTCTCCGTCGAGCACGCCCCGCACGCCGCCGAAGTGGTCGACGTGGGCGTGGGTGTAGATGACGGCGGTCACGGGACGGTCGCCCCGGTGTGACCGGTAGAGGCCGAGGGCCGCCGCCGCCGTCTCGGCCGAGATCAGTGGATCGATCACGATGATCCCGGCGTCCCCCTCCACCAGCGTCATGTTCGAGAGGTCGAGACCCCGGACCTGGTAGATCCCGGGGCACACCTCGAAGAGGCCCTGGCGGGACACCAGCTGGCCCTGGCGCCACAGGCTCGGGTGGGCGGTGTCCGGGCACTCGCCCTCCAAGAAGGCGTAGGCGTCGTTGTCCCACACGACGCGACCCGAGGCGTCGGTGACGATCCCCGGTTCCAACGCCCCGAGGAAGCCGCGGTCGGCGTCCGCGAAGTCCGAGCGGTCCTGGAAGGGCAACTGGGTCGTGGGGGTGTCGGCCATCCGGTGAGTCTTCCAGACCCCTGGAGGACCATGGACGCCGAGGACCTCCTACGCTGGGGCCCGCCACCCGTCCCCGATCCCGGAGCCCCCATGCTGACCAGCGGCTTCAACCACGTCGCCACGCTCACGAACGACGCCCCCCGACTCCACGCCTTCTACGAGGAGGTGTTCGACGCCGAGGTCATGCGCAACGCGCCCGAGGTCGACGGCGACGACACCGTCTGGCTGTCGATCATCCGGATCGGCGAGTCGGCGGAGCTCAACGTCTTCCAGATCGCGGGCAACACGGAAGCCGACCGGCAGGTGCCGATGTTCGGCCGGGGGCGCCTCGACCACTTCGCGCTGCAGGCCGCCGACACGGAGGCCTTCGAGACCATCCGGGAGCGACTGATGGCCCGGGGCGCGGCCGACTCCTTCGTGACCGACTTCGGTCCGGTGCTGAGCATCTTCTTCCGCGACCCCGACGGTCTCGAGGGGGAGGTCTGCGTACGGAACCCCGACGCCGTTCCCGGGGTGACCCATCCCCCGGGCACCCCCGCCGCCCGCTACGTCGTGACCGATGTCTGACCCGACCGACGCCGGACCTCTCCCGGGGCCGGGCCGGCCGGCCAACGCCTTCGCGGCGACGCGGGCCGACCTCCAACGGCTGGCCACCCACGTCCTCGCCCGGGGGCGCGCCGCCCACGGGGGCAGGTTCGGTCTGCGGGTGACCGCCTCGGGTCTCGGGACCCCGGCCCACGGACCGGATGACGCGGTGCTCCGGCTGGCCGGCGCCTGTCTGGTGGTGGAACGCCAGACGGCGGACGGGCGCATTGCGGCCTCCCGTCCACTGGCGGGGGCGACGCTGGCCGACGCCGCCGCGTTCGCGGGGGTCGACCTCGACGAGCCGTTCGCCCCGGGAAGCGACGCGCCGCCGGTGGGCGACCGGGGGGCGACCCTCGCCCTGGACCCCGCATCGGTGGACATCATCCTCGGCTGGTACCGGGTCGGGGCGCAGGCGCTCGACGGGGTGCTCCCGACGCTCGACCACCCGACGGCGGCGCAGGTCTGGCCCGAGCACTTCGATGTCGGGCTCAGTGCCGCCACCCCGACCGGGGGCGTCAACCTCGGCGCCTCCCCGGGTGACGCGGGCGTGGCCGAGCCCTACCTCTACGTGGCGCCGTGGACGGAGGACCGGCCCGGTGATCCCGAGTTCTGGAACGCCCCCTACGGAGCCGTGGTCACCCGGTCGACGTTGGCGGCGTCGGACGACCCCGGGGGCGCCGCCGTCGCCTTCTTCACCCGCGGCGTCGACCTGCTGGGGGCCGGCTGAACGGTCCCCCGACGTCAGGCCCGTCGCCGGAACCAGCGTCCGGTGGGTGGTGCGGCCGGCACGCCGGCGGCCGCGGCCACGTCCACCACCCGGCGGGCCGACGGGTTCACCAGGACGGTCCCGCCGATGTCGACGGTCGGAACCGTCTCGTTGCCGTGGGCCTGCCCGCGCACGAAGGCGGCCGCCTCGGAATCGGACCAGATGTCGACCTCCACGGTGGGCAGTCCGGCCCGCCGCAGACCCCGCCGGAGCGACGCGCAGTAGGGGCAGCCCCGACGCCAGTAGACCGTGACCTCCGGGGCTCCGGATCCCGTCACGACGGTCGCCAGTCGGGATGGAGGCCCTCGTCGAGGGCGAGTTTGAGGCCGCGGACCGTCTGTCCGTTCCCGAGGGCCTCGGGATGGTCCACCATCCAGGCGATGGCGGCGGCCGGGACCGACGGCGGGGCGCCCTGGTAGTGGCCGACCAGTCCGAGCGCGGCGGCGTTGACCAGCTGGCGCTCGGTCTCCACGTAACCGGGATCGAGGTTGTAGGCCCGGATCCCCCGGTCGCCGAGCTCGACGGCCAGGAGGGGCGCGAACCGGTGGGCCGCCGCCTTGGAGGCGGCGTAGGCGACACCCCATCCACCCTGGCCGACGGGACCCGGGGGGTCGGCAGTCGCCGTGTGGGAGGTCACGTCGACGATGGTGCCCCGTCCCATCGCCAGCATCCCCGGGAGCACCGCCTGGATCAGGACGAAGGGGGCCACGGCGTTGGCCGCCAGTTTCGCCTCCAGCTGGGCGACGCCCAGGTCGAGGATGGGCACCATGCTGCCGGGCGCGGTGTCGACGGCGTTGTTGACGAGCAGGTCGATCCCTCCCCAGTCGGTCGTCACCCGGTCGACGGCGGCGCGCAGGGCGTCGTGGTCGTGGAGGTCGGCCACCAGTTCGAGGGCCCGGCGCCCGTGGGCCCGCACGGCGGTACCGGTCTCCTCCAGACTGCCGGGGAGCGGCCGGCCGGCACCGGTGTCGGAGTCGTCACGCCCCTCCCCCCGGCGGGCCGTGCGGCCGGTCACGGCGACGTCCCAACCCGATTCGGCCAACGCCAACGCGGTGGCCCGCCCGATCCCCCGGGTGGCCCCCGTCACGAGGGCCCGCCGGCCCGGGGTAGGAGCGGTCATCGCCGTGCCCGCACCCGCGAGGCGGGCTGGTAGTTGGGTCCGGCGGTCTCGTCCACCCGTCGGAGGAGTACCTCGCACGCCGGCTCGAAGCGCTCGGCGAACTCGATCGAGCGGTCCTCTCCCAGGAGCTCCCACGGGAGAGAGGTGAGCCGGTCGGTGTCGTCCTCGATGGCCTGGCGCAGTGCGACCCCGTCGGAGGTGACGGCACGGTCCACGGCCAGTCCCTTCGCCTCCAGGGCGCGCCATCCGTCCTCGATGGCGTCGGGGCTGGTTCCCCGGGACCGGGCCAACCAGTCGTCCTCGTACCCGAGCCAGGCGTTGTGCAGGACGGATGCCTCGGCATGGGTGAGTCCGGCCGCCACTACCAGGGCCCAGTGCGTGTCACCCCGCCACTCCCGCAGGCAGTTGACGGCGTGCCAGCCCGAGAGGGCGGGATCGGCGGGTCGCGGCATGTCGAGGTGGGCGCCGAACAAGACGCGGCCGACCACCGGTAGGGCGTCGACCACCGCCCAGAGGTCGGGCCCCATGGCGGTCAGGGTGTCGAGCAGTTCGGGCGTGAAGGCGGCCAGCCCTTCCATGACGGCCTCGTCACGCGCCTGCCACATGCGGGTGAAACCGTCGGGGTCGAGGAGGTCGAACACGGCGGCGATGCCGAGCGGACTGATGGAACCGAACGCGGCGGTGACCGCGGAGGGGCCGGCCGGGGCGAGCGGGGCGCACCGCGAGGCGATGTAGCCCAGTGGACCGGCGAGGCCTTCGGGCAGACCGGCGGCCTCGTAGCGGGCCACCGCCCCCGGGTCCCAGAAGATCCAGCCGACCGTGGTCTGCACCGAACGGGCGTTACGGGTGGCCACAGCGGTCCAGTCGGTCATGGCGTCAGTCTGCCGGATCCCGGGTGCGGCCGGTGTCGGGGCCGGGATCCGACGGTTCCTCGCTCACGGGTCGA
Organism: uncultured Acidimicrobiaceae bacterium; assembly: GCA_963699345.1. Taxonomy (GTDB): domain Bacteria; phylum Actinomycetota; class Acidimicrobiia; order Acidimicrobiales; family RAAP-2; genus Bog-756. The sequence continues at coordinate 169,179 of CAVOTL010000007.1, forward strand.
GCGGAAGGGACACGGTGGCCGTGCCCGAGATGTGGTCGCCGAGGTCGGTGGCCGCCCGGAACGTCACCTCCACCAACCCCTCGTCGTCGCCGGTGGACCGGCCGGTGACCGTTCCGGTGTAGACGAGCGTGTCGCCCGGGAAGACGGGGACCCCGAGCCGGATGGCCAGTCGTCGCACCATGGTGTCGGGACCTCCCCAGTCGGTCAGGAACCGGGAGCAGTAGCCCGTGTCGGACAGGATGTTCATGAAGATGTCCGGGGCGCCCTGGCGGGCCGCGTAGTCGCGGTCGTGGTGGACGGGCATGAAGTCGCGGGTGGCGATGGCACCGGCGGCGATGAGGGTGGCCGTCATGGTGATCTCGAGGTTGGCCAGTTCGTCTCCCACGGCCACGTCGGCGAAGCGCACCGGGCTCATGCCGGCGCTCCGGAAGGGTCGAACTTCAAGATGCGGAACGTCTGGCGACCCACCACCTCGTCGGGTTCCACGGTGTACGTGGTCACCCAGGTGACGAACCGGCCGCGTCCCATGCGCGTCTGCTTCTCCTCGGAGATCGAGTCGAAGACGGTCTCGGACGACACGACCTCGCCGAGGTGCAGGTAGCGCAGGACCTCGAACTCGGAATTGGTGGCGAGCGTGGCCGTGTAACCGGCCCGGTCGAGCACCGACAACGCGGTCTCCCCTTCGACCTCGACCGGTGAGCCACCGCGCTCGGCGATCCCGGCGAGCGTCGGGGTCGGCATGGTCCACGTCTGGAGCATCAGGGGCGGAGCCACGATTTCGCCGAACCGCGACTGGGCGGCGGCGTCGGGGTCGACGTAGACGGGGTTGGCGTCGGCGAAGGCCGCGGCCCAGTGCCGGATCATCGGTTGGTTCACGGGGTCAGGGGCGACCGCCGGTCCACCCCGGCCGACCGGCTGGCCGATGAGGGCCTGCAATTGCTTCTCGAGCGCGTCGTCGCCCACCTACCACTCCCCCTTCACCGCGCGGCGGCCGACCGCCGTCGGCGAGGACGCTGCCATAGCCGCGATCGGCCTGTCCAGTGGGGAGTCACCCGGTGGGCGGCGGCGGTGCGGCGGTCTGCCACGACCAGGCTCGTCCGTCCCACCACCGGAGGGGTGCGGTCCCCCACGGGTCGGGGTACCAACCGGCCGGCACCGGGGCGGTCGGAGGCGGTGTGGTGGGGGCGGATGGCGGAGGGGCTGTGGGCCCGGGGGGCGGAGCAGGCGGAGGCGGAGGCGGAGGCGGCGGGGCGACCGGATCATTCGGCGGCGCGGCCGCGGGCGGTGCGACCGGTTCGACCGTCGCACCGGGTGCACCGGGTCCGGCGACCGTCGGCTCGGGCCGGGTGGCGTCGATGGCGGCCAGATCGGCCTCCAGTCCCGCCACCAGGGCGTCGACCGTGTTCCGGAAGTGGGCGAGCGCCAGTTCGAGCCGGAAGTCGACTGTCGGGGCGACCGCCGTGCCGTAGTGGACCGTGACCGGCTTGGCCCGGTTGGACAGGGAGAACGTGGTGCTGCCGTCCTCGTCGTGGCGGTAACCGATGAGCTTGGCGAAGGGGCACTCGCGGGTCTGCTTGGATCCCTGGAAGATGACTCGGTCCGACGTGATCACGACGGCACCGGTGTCGATGGCGGTGGGGGTCGGGGTGCCATGGACGTAGTGGCCCCTGGTCGCACCCACCCGGTAGCGGATCTGTCGCCCCCCGATCCGGGCCACCGGCAGCGACACCCCTTGGGAGTGGCCGACGTAGGTCCCCTGGCCCCTCCGGTCCTCGACCAGGGCGCACCCGTCGACGTGTAGGAACACGGTCTCGCCCGGGGCCAGCAGCAGGCCGTCGGACTCCGGGAGACCGGTGAAGGTCCGGGCCGTTTCGATGAGTCCGGCGTAGGAGTCGTGTTGGGCCTGCCACCCCTGTTCGGCGGCCGCCTGGTGACGCTCTTCCCTCCGCTCGCCGGAAACCCTCGTGCACCTACCCCTCCCCGGTCGTCAGTGGGACCCGGCGCGCCCCACCGGGCGAACTCGGTCAGCCGACCGCCTTCTTCAGCTGGGACCGGAGCACGAATCCGCCGACGAGCTCGAAGACACCCATCACGATGAACCAGATACCGAGCAACGTGGCCAGGGCGTTCACCGAGCTGGACGGCACCGACACCACCACGATCCCGGCAACGAGACTGATCAGCCCGAAGGCGATGGCCCAGCCGCGTACCCCGCGGGCCCCGCCCATGAATCCCCCCAGGAGCGCGACGACGCCCTGGACGATCCAGACGATGCCGATGAGGAGGCCGATGGCCGCTTTGGTCAGGTCGAGATGGCGGATCATCACGACCCCGATGACGACCTCGAGGAGCCCGGCGATGGCCACCCAGGCCCGGTGCTGCTCGTCGTGGTCGAGGGCGCGGACGAAATGGAAGATCCCCCCGAGGATCAGGAGGGCGCCGATGAACACGCACACCACACTCAGCGAAGTCGACGGATGGAAGGCCAGGGCGATACCCAGGCCGAGGGTGACCACCCCCACGATGAGTTCGACCTGCCACACCACCTTGCTCGGCACCCCGCCCTGCACCACCACCACTTCCGGTTCTGTCGCCATCGCGGTTCCTTTCATCACGGAAAACCAGCCGGGATCAACGGTAGTGGCGGGTCCCGACGCCCGGGGGGATGGCGGTGGCTCTCAGCGCTCCGACTCGACGACGCTCACCGATGCCGGTGTCCCGGGCCCGCACAGCTGGTGGTAGGCGATCTCGGGGTCCGGGGGGATTCGCATCGTGGTGGCCTGCAGCGAGTGGAACATGTTCGAGAAGAAACCGGACACGGTGAGCCGTTGGGAGGGTCCGAACTCCACTGCCGCGATGGCCGGGCACGCCAGGTCCGCCCGCGCCCAGGCCACCTCGACGTCGAGGGCGCGTCCGGTCACGGGTGGGATGAGGGCGGTGTACAACTCGGGGCGGCGGGTCTGGAGCCGCCCGAGTTGCGCCGTCGAGCTGCCCGGGGCGGTCAGGAGGGCGTCGACCCAGGGGGTGGGGAGTGGCTTCTCGTGTCCGACGAACTGACCCGGCCGGCTCAACTGGAGGTGGGCGGTCAACGGGTCGGCCAGACCGAGGAGATCGAGGATCCGGACATTCGTGCCGAGCAGGTAGGGCGCCTGGCCGATCTGCGCGGTGGCCACCACGGGGGTGGCGAGGCCCGGAGCCGAGGGCGCGACGAGCCGGACCGGCGGTGGCGAGACGTCGAACTGGACCCACGCGCCCGTCAGGGACCGCGCGTCGGAGAAGGGCGGTCGGGTGGCCCATGCCGAGAGCGACGGATCCGAGTCGGAGTGCCCCACGACGCTGACGATGTTCGACGTGTAGTACGGGGAACTGTCGCTGGTGCGCATGGTGAACGCACAGAGCAGGGCCCACGGAACCACCAGCAACGAGATGCAGAACCGGCGCGTGGCCGGGACCACCGCCACCGGTGCGCAGGTGGCGAGCAGCGGCGCGACCAGGAGTCGACCGTGGATGTAGTCACCGCCCATGATCACGATGTAGCCGGCGTTCAGGAGACCGGCCAGCGGCAGTGCGAACAGCGTGGCGAGGTTCCGACGGTGACCGATGGTGCGTCGGAGGGCGCCGGCGAGCGGCGGGTAGGCGCCGAACCCGAGGCACAGGGCGGGTACGACGAGCCAGTACGTCCCTGTGAAATCCGTGAAGTAGTGGAAGCCCCGTGGGACCCGGGGAATCGTGGCCTCCTTGGCCACCGCGGTGTTCGCCACCAGCATCCCGTAGTACCCCATCCGGAAGACCTGGTACGCGAGGGGCACCACCACGGCCCAGGCCACGATCCTCGCCCGGTCACTGCGGGTGATTCCCGCCCGGTCCACGAGGACGAGGGTCCCGATGAAGACGATGCTGTCGACGCCCAGCTCAGGGCGGATGAGGGGTCCGAGTCCGAGGACGACGAGCCACCAGGCCGGAGGCCGATGGCTCTCGGTGCCCGACCATCGGACCAGGAGACAGAGGCACGCCCCCGTCCAGAAGAACACCAGACCCGTCTCGAGGCCGAGCGTGGCCAGCGACCAGACGGCGGGGACGGCCAGGAACACCACGGCACCGATCGGGAGGAGGAAGGCTCCGGGCTCGGCGCGACGCACCAGGCGAACGGACCCCACGATGGACAGGCCCAGGCCGGCCGCGGTCAACACCACGCCGAGGTCGACGGCCACGTCGGTGAGTGGGAATGCGGTCAGGAGGCCGATCGTCGCGAGGAGGGCGGTCCAGGCCGGACTGGTGAAGGCCTCGACGCGTTGGCCGGGATTGAAGACCGGACCGTGCCCCGCCAGGATGTTCGCCACCACGTGCAGGTAGATGTAGCCGTCATAGAACATCGACCGGTTGAACCAGGCGAGCACGGCCAGGGCGACCACAGGCGCCGCCAGGACGGAGACCTGGCCGATCCGACGGGCACCGTGGCCACGAGGGGCGGGGGCCGGGGGCCGCGCGACCGTCGCCCGACGGAGGGTGACGTCGGGTTCGCGCCGGGGGACGAGCAGCGAGCCGTCGGCCGGTTCTCGTTCCCTGACCAGGAGTTCCGGTGAGGTCGTCAACTCGTGTTCCCCTCCGGATCGGGCGCGTTCGGGTCACCGTGGCGAGGGGGTGGGCGGCCTCTGCCGCTCGTCGGCCCCTACACCGGTGTTTCACCTGCAGGTATCGTCCCCGCCCACCGTAAGCTTGAGTCGAACTGTTTCCTCGGGTTGCATCGGCCGGGCCCGGAGGCGGAGGCCCGCCCCGTCGGGTGCGACGAATGGACGCTGGGTGTGTCACCATCGTCGGGAACGGATGTCGGGCGGGTGCCCGACCGAGGAGGGACCGACATGGAGACCCAGGCAGCTGTCCTGTGGGGGCAGAACGAGGACTGGAAGATCGAGACCATCGAACTCGACCCGCCCAAGGCCGGTGAGGTGCTGGTCAAGCTGGCGGCATCGGGCATGTGTCACAGCGACGAGCACTTCCGGACGGGCGACCTCGGAGGCATCTATCCGATCATCGGCGGTCACGAGGGAGCCGGCGTCGTCGAGGAGGTGGGCCCCGGGGTGACCGACCTCGCCCCCGGTGACCACGTCGTGTTCGGCTTCATCCCCGCGTGCGGCAAGTGCCCCTCGTGTGCCCGGGGTCATTCGAACCTCTGCGACGTCGGCGCCACCCTCATGATGGGGACCCAGTACGACGGCACCCACCGCCACCACTCGATGAGCGGCATCGACCTGACCACGGCGGTGTGTCTCGGCACCTTCGCCCACCACACGGTGGTGAACCAGGCATCGTGCGTGAAGATCCTCCCCCACTACCCCCTCGACAAGGCCTGCCTGATCGGGTGCGGCGTCACCACCGGCTGGGGTTCGGCGGTCTACACGGCCGAAGTCCGACCGGGCGACGACGTGGTCGTCATCGGCATCGGCGGCCTCGGCATCTCGGCCATCCAAGGGGCGAAGCTGGCTGGCGCCGAGCGGATCTTCGCGGTGGACCCGGTCGCCTTCAAACGCGAAGAGGCCCTGAAATTCGGCGCCACCCATGTAGCCGCCAGCATCGAGGAGGCGACGCCCCTCGTCAACGAGGTGACGTGGGGCAAGAACGCCGACAAGGTGATCATGACCATGGGCGTCGGCGACGGAACGCTGATCGAGAGTGTGATGCAGCTCACGGCCAAGCGGGGACGGGTGGTCGTGACCAACATCCACCCCATGGCCGAGACGACCGTGAACCTCTCGCTCACCTGGTTGACCCTCTTCGAGAAGCAGCTCGTCGGGACGGTGTTCGGCTCGGCCAACATCCGCTACGACATCCCGCATCTGCTCCGCCTCTACGAGCAGGGTCAGCTCGACCTCGACAACATGGTGACGCGGACGTACTCCCTCGACGGCGTGAACGAGGGGTACGCCGATATGCTCGAGGGCCGCAACATCCGCGGCGTCATGATCTACGACTGAGGCCGTCATGACCGGTGAAGAGTTGGTCGGCGACCGGCCGGACCCCGAGGCGTTGGACGCCGTCTACGGCACGGACATCTACTCCGAGCCCGAAGCTGATCCGGACACGCTGGCCAATCTCGGCCCGCTCGCGCCGATGGCCGGGATCTGGCAGAGCGCCCTGGGCACCGACGAGCATCCCGAGTCCTACGGCACCGGCCGCGACGCCTTCGTCGAGCGGTACGAGCTCCAGCCCATCGACCCCCAGACCAACGGGCCCCAGCTGTTCTACGGACTGCGCTACCACACCCACATCGTCAAGCCCGGGGAGGTCGAGACCTTCCACGACCAGGTCGGCTACTGGTTGTGGGAGTCGGCCACCCGTACGGTGACACTCACTCTCGGGATCCCCGCGGTCAGGTACTCCTGGCCGGTGGGACAGCCGAGCCGGATGCCACCGAGTTCGAGGTGCGGGCGGCCGTCGGGTCCGAGGTCTACGGGATCCTGTCGAACCCGTTCCTCGACGCGAAGTTCCGGACGACCAGCTACCGGATGCACGTCACCGTGCATCCCGACGGGACGTGGAGCTACGAGGAGGAAGGGGTACTCGACATCCCCGGTCTCGACGAGCCGTTCTCCCACATCGACCGCAACACGTTGACCCGGATCGCCCTTCCCACCCCGAACCCACTGGCCGCGTCGGCGGCACCCGACGGTACGCTCGGCATCGGCTCCCTCCGAGACGAAGATAGGAATCTCCCATGAACCATCTGATGCGAGAGCTCGCACCCGTCACCGACGACGCCTGGGTGCAGATCGAGGAGGAGGCGACCCGGTCGGTCAAGCACTACCTGGCCGCCCGCCGTCTCGTCGACTTCGCCGGCCCGCTCGGATGGGGCCCGTCCGCGGTGGACGTCGGCCGCGTGGACCCGCTCGACAGCGGTTCGCTGGCCGGCGTCGAGGTGGCCGTCCGCCGTGTGGCCCCTCTGGTGGAACTCCGGTCGCCGTTCACCCTCGACCGTGCCGAGCTGGCCGACGCCGACCGCGGTGCGGCCGACCTCGACCTCGACGCCGTGATCGCCGCCGGTCGGGCCGCGGCCCTCGCCGAGGACCAGCTCGTCTTCCACGGCTATCCCCAGGCCGGCGTGGCCGGGGTCATCCCCTCGTCCCCCCACGAGAAGGTGGCGATCAGCGACGACTACTCGGACTACCCGGAGCACGTGGCCAAGGCCGTGGCCGCCCTGCGGGCGGCGGACATCGCCGGACCGTACGCCATCGCCCTCGGGGCGAGGTGCTACACGGGGGTCACCGAGACCACCGAGCACGGCGGTTACCCCGTCCTCCAGCACCTGACCGAGCTGCTGGGCGGCCCGGTGGTCTGGGCCCCGGCGGTCGACGGAGCCGTGGTGCTGAGCCAGCGCGGAGGCGACTTCGAGCTGACGGTCGGACAGGATTTCGCCATCGGCTACCGGTCGAGTGACGCCACGTCGGTGGACCTCTACCTGGAAGAGAGCGCCACGTTCCGCGTCCTGACGCCGGAGGCCGCGGTGCACCTGGCGTACCTGTAGGCGCCCGACGCGGAAGAAATACAGCTGTATCGGACGCCGGATCGCGGGTGGGACCTGGAATTCGTCGGCGCGGTCGGTCATGCTCGGTCCAGCGACGGAAGGTGGCGAGCTCTGGTGCCTTATCGGTCGATCGACGATCCGGCCAAGCTGCGTCGGGTCCTGGAGGCGACCCTGCTCCTCGAGGCGGACCTCGACCTGTCCGACGCGCTGCGTCATGTCCTCGAAGAGGCCCGCGCCATGACCAATGCCCGGTTCGGGGCGATCGGCGTCCTCGACGAGGAGGGGACGGCGCTGTCCGAGTTCCTGACGGCGGGTCTGGACGACGAGACCGAACGCCGGATCGGGCGCGCGTCCGAGCGGTAAAGGCGTCCTCGGGACACTGATCACCCATCCCGAACCCATCCGGATCGCCGGCATCGACGCGCATCCCGACAGTTACGGATTCCCGCCCCACCACCCGCCGATGCAGTCGTTCCTCGGTGTGCCCATCCGGGTCCGCGACGCGGTCTTCGGCAACCTCTACCTGACGGACAAGATCGGGTGGTCGGAGTTCACGGAGGACGACGAGGCGTTGGTCGGTGCCCTGGCCGTGGCGGCCGGCATCGCCATCGAGAACGCCCGGCTGCACGAGCAGGTCGGTCGGGCGGCCGTGTTCAACGACCGTGACCGCCTGGCCCGCGAACTCCACGACTCGATCATCCAGCGCCTGTTCGGCGTGGGGCTGACGCTGCAGGGGGTGGCCTCGAGCGACATCCCGCCGTCGAAGGAACGTCGGATCAACTCGGCCATCGCCGAGATCGACGAGACCATCCGCCAGATCCGGACGACGATCTACGGACTGTCCCTCGTCGACGAGGGCGAGACGGCGCGGGCCTACATCCTGTCGCTGGTCGACGAACTGCGGGACACCGTCTCGTGTCCGCTGGTCCTCACCTTCGTCGGCGCGGTGGACGCGCAGATCGGCGCGACGATCCTCGCTCAGCTGCTGCCGACGCTACGGGAGGCGGTCACGAACATCGAACGGCACGCCGGGGCGAGCCGTGCCGCCATCCAGGTGTCCGCCGAGAGCGGCTGGTGCCGACTGGAGATCACCGACGACGGCGTGGGGATCACACCGACGCCCCACGCCGAAGGATTCGGACTGACCAATATGCGCCGGAGGGCGGAAAAGCTCCACGGCACCTTCGACGTGGCCCTCCGCGAAGACGGCGGTACCGTCCTCACCTGGGCTGTGCCCCTCTCCGCCTGAACCGGCCGGTTGCCGCGGCCCGGGCCGCCGGGACCGCCGGCCGGACGGTAGGATCGCACCCCACCCGGCAAGTGCGTGGCCGGGAAACCAGGAAGAGGCGATGCCGTGTCGGGAGACCACCAGGAACACCCGCGCCAGGCGGTCGAGGGGGACGTCGTCCCGGATCTCGACCCTGCTCCCCTGGAGGAATTCCTCGTCGAGGAGGCGTTCGAGGAGGCGACCGAGGAACATGCCTCGGCCATCGCCCAGGTGCTGCGCGAGGTGAAGCCCGACGACGATCTGACCGTGGCCCAGTGGCTCACGGCCGTCCTCGAGGGGACCTCCCCCGACGAGTTCGCCCGGCTCCGGAGCACGATCCTCGAGCAGGACGAGCCCGTCTACGGCACGGTGCCGCTGAACTCCGACGACGAACTCGTCGAGCTGTGGCAGAGCGGCATCTACCCCTACAAGAATTTGATGTCCCGGACGGCCTACGAGCACGAGAAGTACCGGCTCCAGGTCGAACTCCTGAAACTGCAGGCGTGGGTGAAGGACACGGGGCAACGGGTCGTGATCCTCTTCGAGGGCCGGGACGCGGCGGGCAAGGGCGGCACCATCAAGCGGTTCATGGAGCACCTGAACCCCCGGGGGGCGAGGGTGGTCGCTCTGGAGAAGCCCACCGAGACCGAGCGCGGGCAGTGGTACTTCCAGCGTTACGTCCAGCACCTCCCCACCGCCGGCGAGATCGTCCTCTTCGACCGTTCCTGGTACAACCGGGCCGGCGTCGAGCGGGTGATGGGGTTCTGTGACGAAGGGGAGCTCATCGAATTCCTCCGCCAGACGCCCGAGTTCGAGCGCAACCTCACCCGGAGCGGTGTGCACCTGATCAAGTTCTGGTTCTCGGTCAGTCAGGACGAGCAACGGCGGCGTTTCAAGGAACGCGAGCTCCATCCCCTCAAGCAGTGGAAGCTCTCCCCCATCGACCTCGCGTCCCTGGACATGTGGGAGGCGTACACCGAGGCCAAGAACGACATGTTCGTGGCCACCGACACCGACGAGGCGCCCTGGACCGTGGTCAAGTCCAACTGCAAGAAGCGGGCCCGACTCAACGCCATGCGTTACGTCCTGCACAAGATGCCCTACCCCGGCAAGGATCTCGAGGTCATCGGGTCCCTCGACCCGCTCATCGTCGGTCGGGCGAGCGAGATCTACGAAACCGGCGAACTCCTGGCGGCCCGCCACCGCTGACCTCCGTCCAGCCGGCGCCCGCCCGGAAGGGATCCGAGCGCATCGGGTCGCCCGCCCCTGATGACGCCTGCAGGTGGGCCGGCTCGTTTAGCATCTGGGGGCAACGCCGCGCGCATCGGGAGCTCCGTCGAACGGAGCCGCCTCCGGCGCGAGGTCCGCGACGATGGGGAACGGATGAGCAATCGGCACCTCGCACCGTGGGAGCACTCCGTCGGCGTGACACCGACCTCCGAGCGGCCTTCGGGCCCAGCTGACGTGACCGGAGGCGCCCCGGCCGAAGCGACCGGCGGAACGGGGTCCGGTGACCCCCCACCGGTGGATGGCGCCGGAGGCGCCGGGCGACCGCAGCGGTTGCGGCGTCATCGCCGGCGGCGGTGGATGATGATCTCGCTCGCCGGACTGGTACTGGTGATGGTGGCGGTCGGTGGGTGGATCGGCGTCCAACGGGCCACCCGACCGCTGCAGCAGCCGGCCCTCGCCACCGTCCGCCAGACCTCCGCGATCGTGCCGGGTTCCAGGCCCCGCCTCCCGTGGCCACCCGGCGGCCAGGCGGCCGTGTCCGTTCCCTCGCTCGGCTGGGCGGCCCAGTCCGGTCCCGAAAGCCCCGTGCCGGTGGCCTCCCTGACCAAGATGGCCACGGCGGTGGTCATCCTGCGGGACCACCCGCTCGCCCCGGGTTCCAGCGGGCCGCTCGTCCCCGTGGACGGCGACGACGCCGCCCAGTTCGGCGTCGACCTGGCGAACGACGAGACGAACATCCCCCTGCAGGCGGGCGAGGCCATCTCCGAGCGCCAGCTCCTCCAGGCGCTACTCGTCGCCTCGGCCAACGACGCCGCCTACACCCTGGCCAAGTGGGACGCCGGCAGCGAGGCCGCCTTCGTGGCCAGGATGAACGCGCTCGACGCATCGCTCGGAGCCGACCAGACACGGTTCGTCGACGCCAGCGGATTCCAGCCGCAGTCCGTCTCGACGGCGTCGGACATGCTGCGGATCGCGGCGGCGGGCATGGCCATCCCGGCCTTCGCCGCCCTGGTCGACGAACCCTCGGCCACCGTTCCCCTGGCGGGACCCATCACCAACGTGGTGCGGCTGATCGGAACCGACGGGATCATCGGCGTGAAGTCGGGCTACACCGGTCAAGCCGGTGGGTGCATGGTCCTGGCCGCCGACCGGACGGTCGGCGGGCACTCGGTCCTCGTGCTGGCCGCGGCGCTGGGGCAGTGGGAGCCTTCACCCCCTCCCCCGCCGGCCCCGGCGCCGGCCGTCACCTCGGGAACCACCACCACGACGACGACGCCCTCCACGACGACCACCACCACGACGGCGCCCAGGCCCTACAGCGCGTTGGAGGCCGAGTATCCCCTGCTCTACGCCGGTCCCATCGTGGTGGGGCTCCTGTACGTCGCCGAGACGGAGGTCACCCCCGTCGTGCTGACCCGCCCGGGCCGGGTGATGGGGACGGCCACCGTCGACTGGGCCGGCTCCCGTCGGTCGGTACCGGTCGTCGCCACTCGCGGCGCGAGCCTGCTGGGCATGCCGGGACAACGCATCGAGTCGCTCCTGGCCCCGGTCGCCGACCCCGGGCACGGCACACGGCGGTCAGCGGTGGGGACCGTGCGGTTCACCCTGGGCCGCGAGTCGGTGGCCGTCCCGGTGGCCCGGTCGAAGGAGCTGGTGGCTCCCGACTGGATGTGGAAACTCGTCCACGACTGACGTGACGGGCCTGCCCGCTCGACCGGAGCCCGGCGGGGCGCCGGATGGGTCGGCCGACGGGCTCCGCCGGGACGGGTCAGAAGGCCCGCTGGGCCCGTCGTGCCACGCCCGCCGGATCGACGATGACGATCCGTCCACGGTTCAGGTCGATCAGTCCGTCTTGGCGGGCCTCGTTGAGGATCCGGTTCACGGTCTGGCGGGTCGTCCCGGCCATGGACGCCACATCGTCCTGGGTCAGTGGGATCGCCTGGCTGGCATGTCCCGCGTAGATGTCGGCCAGGTACGCCAGTCGGCGCATCACCCGTGTCCTGGCCGGTAGGTGCAGGGCGTCGAGCAACGCCTGGGAGGTGGAGCGCAGGCGGGCCTCGAGCATCTTGGCGACCATGAGCGACGCCCCCGGGTGGTCCTCCCACAGGGAGCTGAACTCCTCGCGGGTCAGCCGGAGGGTCTCCACGTGCTCGAGCGCCACGACCGTCGCCGACCGGACCGCCCCGTCATTGATCAGCGCCTGTTCGCCGAACGAGTTGCCCGGGCGCATGACGTCGAGGGTCACGACGTCGCCGCGAGGGGCCGGTCACCCGGACAGCCACCGTGCCGAGGGCGATGAGATGCAGGCTGTCCCCCGGGTCACCCTGGTGGCAGATGTAGGCGCCCTTCGGAAAGCGCTGCCGGTGACAGCGCGACAGGACGGCACGGCGGTCGACCTCCTCCAATGCGTCCAGCAATTGCCATTGCACCGTCGTGCCTCTCCAGCCATAGGCGATTCCAAGTCGCAAGTGGGGCCACGATAACCCAGCGGGCCGCTAGGAACCACCCCGCTGACCTGCTGGGGTCCGATTGGGAGTGTCGCCTCCATGACACTCCCAGTGTCACCGATGCGACAGACAGTGGGTCCCTGGGGACGCACACTGCCTGCAGAGGGACATCGAGGGGTGTGATCCGCATGGTCGTACTGAAGTGCCATTGCCACAGTGACCGGATGCGATCCGGGGCTCCCCCCGGTCCCGGCCGGCGACGTTCGATGCCACCTCCCCGGCGTCGCACGTCGACCGGCACACCCCTCCACGGGGTAGCCGACCATCGGGTCGGGCCCGACCTCCCCTACCGGACCGAGCGCCTTGCGGTGCAACGGAGCGCATCATGACCCTGCAGTTGACCACCATCGAGGACGACGACGGTGAGCGGAACCCGGCGTCGCCGGTCACCCTCACGACCGTCGACGACGAACGCCGCCATACGGCCATCCGCGACGTGCTCCGACTCCTCGAGGCGAACCAGCGGCTCCGTGCGGCGTTGGAAGTGAACGCGGACCGGTGCGAGGCGTCGTTGCTCCGGCTGCTGGACGGAGCGGAGCCCGGCCATGTGCTCGACGACCAGGACGTGGCCAGCGGCCGGATCGAGCTCGCCGACTCGATGTCGCGGTTCGAGCGGGCCCGGCACACGGCCCGGGGCACGTTGATGGCGGCACAGTTCGAGGCGGGCATGAACATGAAGGAGATCGGGCACCGCTGGGGAATCTCCCGCCAACTGGTGCACCGGTTCCTCAAGGAGATCAAGAGCGGCGCCTGACGTCCGGCGGTCCGGGCGGGATCCCTGGCGGGGGCGCAGGGGCCCGCGGGCCGTGGGAGACCGAGACACGCTCGACGTCACGGGGACGTCATGCTCCCGTCAGGTATTCCGGGCACACTCACCGTGGGAAGATCGTTGACGGCGGCGCGGGACGTCGCCGGTCCGCCCACCGTCGCGGATCATCGGCGGTCCCCGTCATCAGCGAGAATGGCTGTCCATGAGAGTGCTTGTCGCCGAAGATGACCCCGGGCTGAGGTCGGTCATCGAGCGGGGTCTCTCGGAGGGCGGCTACGTGGTGGACTCGGTGCAGGACGGCGCCACCGCCCTCCGCTACCTGACGGCGTACGAGTACGACGTGGCCGTGTTCGATTGGCGGATGCCCACCATGAACGGTCTCGAGGCGATCGCCACCATGCGTAGACGTGGCGATCGCACGCCGGTCCTGATGCTGACCGCGCGGGACGCCACGGAGGACCGCGTCGAGGGACTCCTGCAAGGGGCCGACGACTACCTGGTCAAACCGTTTGCCTTCAGCGAGCTCCTGGCCAGGTTGACCGCCCTGCAGCGTCGCCCGGCGTCTGGCTCTCGACCCGGTCCTCCGGTGCGGCGACGTCGCATTCGACCCGGCCACCCGGCTCACGACCGTCGATGGCCGTGAAGTCTTCCTCACCGCCATCGAGACCGGACTGCTCGAACTCCTCCTGCGCCGGGCTCCGGCCGTGGTGAGCCGTCGTACGATCGCCACCCAGGTCTGGACCGATGAAGCCGACCGCGGTGGGTTCGAACACCATCGACGTCCATATGGGCCGGCTCCGGTCCAAGCTCGCGGGCGCGGCCGGGCGGATCGAGACGGTGCGGGGTACGGGCTACAGGATCACCGACGGATGAACGGGGCAGGAAGGCGCTGGACCCATGCCGCACGGGTCGCGCTCTGGGAGCCACGACCGTCGTGGCCGTGTTGGCCGGGGTGGTGGCTCTCGTCGCCAACCTGGTGATCGTGCAACGGCTCGACCGGGATGCGGACGTCCGGCTCACGGCGCAACTCGAGCAGGCGGTGAGAGGGGTGACTGCGCCGCTCGAGGTAGCCCCCGGCGGCGACCGGGACGGGGATCTCGACGACGCCCCGATCTTCATCTGGCGCGTCGACGCCGCCGGGGGCGCCACCGCCCTCTCCCTCGGCGCGCCGGCTCTCCCCCGCTACGACTGGTCCGGGGGGAGTACGTCGCTGGCCATCGATGGGAGCACCTTCCGACTCACCTCCACCCCGTCGGAGGGCGGTTGGCTGGTCGCGGGCGAGAGTGTGGTCAGGATCGGTCAGATCCGCGGCGACCTCATCGGCGTGGAACTCGCACTCGGCGCCCTCCTCCTCGCCGTGACCTTCAGCGGCGCATTCATCGTGGGGCTGCGGGCGTCGGCTCCGATCGAGCAGATCCGACGGCGGCAGGCGGAGTTCACGGCTGATGCGTCCCACGAGCTCCGAACTCCCCTGAGCGTCATCCAGGCGGAGGTGGACCTGGCCCTGAGTCGCGATCGTGACCCCACGGGTTATCGAGCGGCCCTGTCGCGGATCGGGTCGGAGAGTCTTCGCCTGAGGTCGATCGTCGACGACCTCCTGTGGCTCGCCCGACACGACGGCGACGCCCCGTCGGCCGCCTCCGACGCCGTCACCGACGTCGCCATGGTGGCCCGTCGTTGTGCGGCGCGTTTCGAGGCGGTCGCCGTTGCCGGTTCGGTGGAGCTGGTCCAACTCGTGGAGCCGGATCTCGTGGCTCCGGTGGCGTCCGGTCCCGAGGGCATCGATCGACTGGTCTCGGTGCTCCTGGACAACGCCTGCCGTTATGCGGGAGCGGGGGGAACCGTCGAACTCGAGGTCTCCAGGTCCGCCGGCCAGGTCATGTTGCGCGTGGACGATTCCGGCCCAGGCATTCCGGCCGATCAGCAGGGCCTCGTCCTCGATCGTTTCCACCGGGCCGACGACCGGCCGGGTGGTACCGGGCTCGGCCTGGCGATCGCCGATGCGGTGGTCCGTTCGAGCGGTGGAGGATGGTCCATCGGCCGCTCCCGGCTCGGAGGGGCCCATATGGCAGTGACGTGGCGTGCCGCTGGACACGGACCGATCGCCGACCAGGACGACTCCGGTGCCACCCCTGGGCTGGATCCGGATGTGCCCTCGGCTCCGGCCGACCTCAGCTGAACGATAGGCCCCTGGAGGAGACCGACACCGCTCCTCGACTCTTCGCCAATTCTCGGTTGCCGTCATGTCCGCGTCAGGCTGCCGTTCGTACCATGTCCACATGGTGACGCAGTCCGGTCGAACGGGTCGACCGACGTCCAGATCTGTCCACGCCGCTCGCCGCCAACGAGAGGGCGCCCTCGTCCGCATCCGCACGGCCACCAGGACCGTGGCAGTGGCCGGTGTCGCTGCCGTGGCTGGTTTGGCCGGTTACTTCAGTCAGGTCCGTCCCGGTCACAGCTCCACCTCCGTCGCCTCCACCGGAACGCAGCCGACGGTCGGGCCGGCATCGGCGGGCGGTGGAGCGGTAGCGACCAGTCAGCCTTCCGGAGCGGGTGGGTCAGACAGTGCCCAGTCCGGCTCCGGAACGACGACGAACCCGAGTTCTGCGCCGGTCGCCGCATCCTCCGGGGCGACCACGGGTGTCGGCTCCGGTGCTCTGAGCCCTCCTTCTTCGGTTCCTCAGCCTTCCCAGCGATCGGCGCCGGTCATCAGCGGTTCCAGTTGAGCACGGCGACTGCGCGTCGCCGTACCCCGGGATTGAGGGTGTACCGCACCGCCCGATGGTCCACGAACATGGATCTCGTCGTGACGGAGCCGTCGGTCCTGGTGGGTGCGACCGAGCTGCTGCACGGGGAGCTCGACCGGGTGGAGTTGGTGGCCAGCCGATTTCGTCCGGACTCGGAACTCACCCAGCTCCATGCGGCCATGGCACGGGCCGGTGGTCTGCCCGTGCCGGTCTCCCCCTTGTTGGCAGAGGCCGTCTCGATCGGGCTCCGGGCCGGGGCCTTGACGAACGGGGCCGTGGACATCACGGTGGGCGGGGCCCTGCTTGACCTTGGCTACGATCGTGACTTCACCCAACTGGCGGCCGGTGTCGATGGTGCGGCGCCCGGAGCCAGGCCCGTGCCGGGGTGGCGGACGGTGACCCTCGACCGGCAGTCCAACACGATCGCGGGTCCGCCGGGAGTCGTCATCGATCTGGGTGCCACAGCCAAAGCATGGGCGGCCGACCGTGCGGCACGGGCCATCGGATCGGCCTTCGGGTGTGGAGTCCTCGTGTCGCTCGGAGGTGACGTGGCCGTGGGCGGCCCGGTGATCGGAGGAATGGCTGTAGGAATTGCCGATGTCTGCGACGCCGATGACGCCGACGTCGTTGTAACGGTCGCCTCCGGCGGGTTGGCGAGTTCGGGTGTCGGGCGCCGGAGGTGGATGCTCGGTACGGACCGGGTCCATCATCTGGTCGATCCCTCCACCGGCCTCCCCGTGGACTCCCCGTGGCGGACGGTCACGGTTGCCGCCGGGTCCTGCGTCGACGCCAATACGGCCTCGACCGCCGCCATGGTGCTCGGCACCTCCGCGACCGCCTGGCTGGTCCAGGTCGGCCTTCCCGCCCGGTTGGTCCGGCACGATGGATCGGTCGTGACGGTCGCCGGCTGGCCGACCGACCGAGGGGAAGGCGACCGATGACGTCGACCCCGCGCCTCCTCGCCTCCGGTGACGGCTCCGCGCTCGTGGTACCTCACCCGCGCCTCGGGGGTCGTGGCCTTGATCCTCCTGACGGCCACGGTCGTGGTCGGGGTGGTCGCCTCCGTGGGATGGAGCCGGGAACGCTGGCCCCGTTTCCTCTTCCAACACCTCCACCGCAATCTCTCGCTGCTCTGCCTCGCCTTCGTGGCCGTCCACGTCGTGACGACGATAGGTGACGGCTATGTGCCCATCGGCGCGCTCGATGCCTTCGTGCCCTTCCGGTCCCCGTACCGACCGCTCTGGGTCGGGCTCGGCGCGGTCAGCCTCGACTTCCTGGTCGCCGTCCTGTTGACCAGCGCGCTGCGCCATCGCATCGGCTATGGCTCCTGGCGTTCCATCCACTGGTTGGCCTATGCGTGCTGGCCCATCGCGGTCCTGCACGGTCTGGGGACCGGTTCGGACACCTCGCTCGAACCGGTGCTCGTCGTCGATGCCGTCTGCGCCGCCGCCGTGCTCGGCGTCGTGGCGTGGCGGCTCGCCACCGCCACGGCATTCGGAGGCGCGCAGCGCCTGACTGCTGGACTCTTGGCGCTGGCCGTCGCCGTGGCCATCGCCGTAGTGGCCGTGCTGGGCCCACTCCGGCCGGGATGGTCCCGCCGGTCCGGGACGGCGAGCGCACTCCTGGCCCAGATCGCCGCCGTGAGCCCCGGAACGAGAGAGGCCGCGCCGCCTGCGCCCCCCAGCGCCGCGAGGACATCGACGACCCAGGGATCGGACCCTTCGTCCGGCTACGTGCCCCCGGCCCCGTTCTCCTTCGCCGTCCGTGGAACCCAGGTCACGGCCCCCATGGCCGCCGGGAAGGAGCGCATCACCCTCGCCCTCCACCTCGACGACCCGGCCGTGACCCCCCTCACCGTCGAACTGCAGGGCGGGGAGGTGCCCGGTGGTGGCGTGTCGCTGACCTCGGGCTCCGTCGAGTTCGGTCCCTTCCGGGGCACGGTGACGTCACTCGACGGAGACAGGGTGGCCGCCTTGGTCCCCGATGGCGGCCCGCTCTACCTCACGGTGACGCTCCGCGTCGACGAGGGGACCGGGGTGCTGTCGGGCGTCGCCGTGGGAAACCGAGGAGGTGGGTGATGGGAGCCGCCACGTACGGTCGAGCCCGTAGGTCGTCCGGCACCCCACGCCCGTTCCTGCCCGCCGGACCGCTCGGACCGACGCGTCTGCTCCTCGGGGCCGGGAACGACGAGGCGGGCCCGCACCTCGACCGCCATCTGGGGCAGTGGGGCGAGATCCCGAGGTGGCGGGCGGCGGACATCATGGACGAACTGGACCACAGCGGACTCCGTGGCCATGGTGGTGCCTGGTTCCCGGTAGCCACGAAGTGGCGGGCGGTGGCGTCCGCTGGTCGGGGTGCGGTGGTGGTGGCCAACGGGGCCGAAGGGGAGCCCGGTAGTGGCAAGGATCGCTATCTGGTCCACCATCGTCCCCACCTCGTCCTGGACGGAGCCACCGTCGCGGCGGCGGCCGTGGGTGCCGCCCGGGTGGTGGTCCACGTAGCTCCCGACGGCGTCGGACCGATGAGGGTGGCCATCGGGGAACGACGACGTGCGGGCCTCGAGTGGTGCCCTGTCGACGTCGTCGTGGCACCGGACGGATTCCTCTCCGGCCAGGAATCCGCGGTCGTCAATACCGTCAACGGTCGCAACACGGGCATCCCGTCGTTCGTGGGACTGCGACCGGTCCGGGAGCGCGGCGTCGGTGGACGGCCGACCCTGGTCCAGAATGTCGAATCCCTCGCCCACGTCGCGCTCATCGCCCGCTACGGCCAGGAGTGGTTCCGCCGGGTCGGAACCCCGGGATCACCGGGAACGGCGCTGTTCACGGTCACCGGACGTTGGCCGACCCCCCGAATCGTCGAAGCGCCACTCGGTGCCACGATCGGCCAGGTGCTCCAACTGCGAACCGCTGACGTCACGGCCTGTCAGGGGATCCTGTTCGGGGGCTACGGGGGCGGATGGGTGACCCCCGGTGACGTGGTCGGGCTCCCACTCACCGAGGAGGCGGTGCGGTCCGTCGGGTCCTCGCTCGGGGCCGGGGTCGTGATGCTGTTGCCGACGGGGATCTGTCCGTTGGCCGAGGTGGCCCACGTCGTCCGGTATCTGGAGGGCGAGGGAGCCGGGCAGTGTGGCCCCTGCGTGCACGGTCTTGCCGCACTGTCCAGCGCCGTCGATCAGTTGGCCTTCGCTCCGGCGGCCCTGCGGGGAGGGGTGGCCGCCATCGAAACCCTGTGCGGACTGGTCGAAGGTCGCGGGGCATGCCACCATCCTGACGGTGCCGCCCGGTTCACCCGTACGGCGCTGCGGACCTTCGGGTCCCACGTCGACCTCCACCGGCGCCGGGGGCCCTGCACGCCCGGCCCGCCCGTCCTGCCGGTGCCCGTCTCGCGGAGATCGGCGTAGTGCCCCGGCCGCGGTTCCGACTGGTGGTGGACCCGATCGCCTGCGACGGCGCGGGTGTCTGCGCCGAGCTCCTGCCCGAGTGGATCCGCCCGGACCCGTGGGGCTACCCGGTCGTCGAGCCGGGTGAGGTGCCCGCCCAACTGACGGATCACGCCCAGCGAGCGGTCAGCTCGTGTCCCCGGCTCGCACTGACGTTGGTGAGGATCCGCTCCACGGTGCATGACGATCGACGGTCGTCGCCGCCCGCCGTGTTGACGGGTCCGCTCACGACGCGTCGGGGACGGCCCTACCCACATCGTCCGCGATCCGGCACCGATCGTCATGTGGATGTCAGGAAGGGTTTCTACCCTGTCCCCATGGATGTCGCCGCCATCGCCCTTGCGCGCCGATCGGGACACGGAGAGGGGACCCCGGCTCGCGCGAGATACCGCTCGACGATGACGAGATCCGTGGGCCGCTCGTGAGTGTCGACCGATCGACGTCCCCGGTGACCACGGCTGACCGATCCCGACACCGGCTCCATCGACGGAGCGGGGGGCCCGAGTCCAATACCCGACTCACCGCATCGGTGGCGGCCGTCCTGCTCGTCCTGCTGGCTGCCGAAGGGTTCACCATCCTGCGGGTCGGAAGACTCCTGACGCCGCACGTGTTCATCGGCATGCTCCTGGTCCCTCCCGTCCTCCTGAAGATGGGAAGTACGATCTGGCGATTCAGCCGGTACTACGCGGGAGACGCGGAGTACCGCCGCAAGGGCCCACCGCTACCCCTGCTGAGGCTCCTCGGACCGGTGGTCGTCGTCCTGACCGTCGTGGTCTTCGGGACCGGGATCGCCCTCCTCCTCGGACCACCCTCGATTCGGTCCCAGATGCTGCAGCTGCACCAACTGAGCTTCATCCTCTGGTTCGGGGCGATGACGATCCACGTGCTGGGTCACATCGTCGAAACCACGCGGGTCGCCCCCCGGGACTGGATGCGCCGGACCCGCCGCCAGGTCGACGGTGCGGGTGCGCGCCAGTGGGCGCTCGCCATCAGCCTGGTGTTGGGCGTGATCCTGGCGACCGCCGTGGTTCCCGAGGTCGGACCGTGGCTGGACGGCGGTCGGCACGTGGTTGTCGGACTCCATCGATGAGCAAGACCTCCGTCGCGGAGATGGACCGACCAGGTCACGACCTTCCACCGGCCCGGTACCTCCATGCCCGGCGACCGATGCCGACGTCCCGCACCTACCGTCGCCGCCGGGTCCTGGTGGCCACGTCCCTGCTGATGGTGGTCCTCCTGGCGTGGTTGACCGTCTCCCTCGGGAGCGCGCTGACCGACCCGGCCCTGGGGTCTTCCGTGAGCGCCCGCTTCGCCGAGTGGGCCCGAGGTCACGGAGGCAACGGCATGGTGAACTGGGTCGAGAACGAGTGGTACAGCCACCATCCTCCGAAAGTCGGAGGTCGACCGCCTCGTGGAGCGATCCGGGTGCCGGTGGCACTGCACCCGACCGCCGTGACCGGCGCCGCTGCCGTGCCGGCCCATCTCCCCACCCCCGCCCCCGTGGTGCCCATCGCCAGTCCGGCGATCCCCGGTGAGGGCGAGTGGTCGCCGGCGGGGCGCCCGGTCGACGGGATACCCGCGGTCTATGTCACCACCCTCCGTCCCGATGCCGTCCACACGAGCTATGTCGCCGGCGTGGCCTGGATGGATTCCGATCTGCTGAAAGCCACGCTCTATTCCGGCAGTGAGATCCCGGGCGGCGGTCCTTACGTCCACTCGGCGCCCGTCCCGCCGGCGGCCGCCTCGAGCCTGGTGGCCGCCTTCAATGCCGGCTTCCTCATGTCCAACGCCCAGGGCGGCTACTACACGGACGGTCGGACGGTCATCCCGCTCCGCCCGGGAGCGGCTTCCTTCGTGGTGTATGCGAACGGGACCTCCACCGTCGGTGAGTGGGGCCGCGACGTGACCATGACCCCGCAGGTCGTGTCCGTCCGCCAGAATCTCGACCTGCTGGTCGACGGCGGCCAACCGGTCCCGGGGCTCAACGCCGCCGACACCACGCAATGGGGGTACACGCTGGGAAACCAGGTGTACGTGTGGCGGTCGGGGCTCGGTGTCACGGCGGACGGCGCCCTGGTCTACGTCGCTGGACCGGGGCTGAACATCACCGACCTCGCCGATCTCCTGGCGCGTGCCGGGGCTGTCCGAGCCATGGAACTCGACATCAACACCGACTGGGTCAACTTCGCCACCTACCAGCCCACCAGCCCGTCGGGACCGGCCACGCCGGCGAACGGGACCGATCTCCTGCCCACCATGGTCGGGACCCCCGGCCGCTACTTCGAGTCGTACTGGGCACGGGATTTCATCACGATGTCCGCTACCGCTCTGCCCTGACCCCGCCGCCGGGTTCCTGCCCTGACCCCGCCGCCGGGCAGACCCAGCGCAGTTTGGCCCCGGCGGAGGAGTAGCCACCCGTCGGCTCCGGGGCCGACCCGTCGCCGGCTACCAACGGTAGAAGCCGTGGCGGCCGGCCCCCTCCCCACGCCCCAGGGCGAAACCCACGACCCAGAGGACCAGGAGGACGACCGCCACCACCCAGAGGAAGTGGAGGGCGAAGCCGAGTCCGAAGAACAGCAGGACCAGCAGGAAGGCGAGGAGGATCAACATGGGGGGACCTTTCAGAGGTGCGTCCCGGTCTCAAGAGACCCGGACGGCAGCTGGATGGTGGGCACAGGAGGGACGAGGGAGAAGCGGCGGGTGCGGCGGTCGACCACGACCGGTCCCGACGGGGACAGGTGTCGGTCGGCGGTGGTCAGAGGTCAGATGTAGGTGTCGTCGCGCCGCACGACATTGCCCCTGCCGTCGTCGACGACCGTGCGATGCCGGCGCATGCCGCTGCCGAGAAATCCGATCAGGGACAGCGCGGCGCCGACGGCACCCACCACCATGAGGATGACACCGACCGTGTTCACGTTGAAGCCGTGTTGGTCCGGACTGACGGTGAGGGCGAAGTCCAGTACCGCCCCTACAGCGAAGACCACGATGCTGGTAGCGAGTCCGCCAATCATGTTCGGTTCCTTTCTCGGGGACCCTGCACACCTACCCTCCGACTCGAGCGGGCAAACGAAACAGGAGCTCCTCGATCGGGCCACTCCGACGGCAGGGGACTTCGGGGGCGCCCCGCCACGCCCCTGATGCTCACCCCCGGGGGGAACCACCACGGTGACGGCCGACCCCTTCGACCGGGTCAGACGCCTCCATCCGGGTCAGTCTTCGGCCCCGGGGTCGTACCGCTCGTCATCCGCCCGGGCCAGGCCCCAGGTCTCGCTCACGGATTTGGCTGACGATCCACTCACGATGTCGGCACGCATCAAGGAGTCGCGCGAAGCGGCGCGTGCCGACTGGAACTCCTCCATCAACCGGGTGACGTCCCGCCGGGCATCCGCCACGCCGGCGACGGCGATGGCATCGTTGACTCCCAGTCCGTCCAAGAGCCCGTCGAGGACGACGTTGTAGGCGAGGACGGCCGTTTCGATCTGGTCCGCGCATCGGCGCCCCGCGTCGATCATGGCCCGGAGGTCAGCGATCGCCTCGTCCCGGAGATCGGTCACGGACAAACATTAGAGGAACCTGAGATATTGCGTCTGGTCACCGGCTTCGAGGCAGGCGGGCGGCGGTCGCTCGATACGGGAGGCCTGGCGAGCCGCCGGGGCAACGGCCCGGACGGGGCGGAGGGCGGAGGGCCGGCCCCTCGGCCGGGGTCACCGACCGAGGGGCCGGTAAACTCCGACCGGTGGATGGATCCGCAGGCGAGGTAGCGATCTACTGCGCCACGCTCGGGCGGGCCGTGTCCCGTGCCTGGTCACTGGCCGGCCGGGGGGATGGTGCGCTCCCCGAGGTGGCGGCACGGGTAGTGGCCGATGTCGACGTGCCCACCGGCGTGAACGCGTCGAGCATCCTCCAGTGGGCGGCTACCGCGTCCGACCTGCCGCCGCAGTCGCGTCGGAGCGACCCGTTCGGCCAGCCGCCGCTCGTCCTCCACCACGAGGACGACTTCTTCATCCAGGCGCTCATCTGGATGGAGGGCACCACGGCGATCCACGACCATGCCTTCTGCGGAGCCTTCATGGTGCTGGAGGGTACGAGCCTGCACGTCACCTACGGGTTCGAGCCCGCCGAACGGATGGCGGAGGACCACCTGGTGGTCGGTGATCTGGTGGCCGACCGGCCCGAAGTCCTGCGCCCGTTCGACGTCCGGCCGATCGAACCCGGGGAGGCCTTCCTCCACGCCCTCTTCCATCTGGAGCGACCGACCGTCACCATCGTGGTGCGCAACGGCGCCTGCGCCCTCCCCTATCCCCAGTACGAGTACCTGCGCCCGGGTCTCGGATGGAATTCCTTGTGGGAGGACCGAACGTGGTCCAAGCGCCTCCAGAGCATCCGCGCTCTGGAACTCCTGGACCCCGAGGGCGCCCGCCGGACGGTGGGCGAGCTGGTGAGGGGCGGGGCATCCCTGTGGGAGGCCTTCCTCCTCGTGGAGAACTGGAGCTCGACGCACCGGTGGAACGACTCGACCTCCGCCCTGGTCGAGTGCCTCGGCACGCGCAACGGAGCCCTCGGCGGAGTCCTCGGCGGTGCGCTCGAGCAGCAGGCCTTCGTGCGCAAGATCCTGCTGCGCCGCGGCATGCTCCACTCGCTGGAGCACCGGACCCTCCTCGCGCTCCTGGCCAACCTCCCGGATGCGCCGTCGGTGACCTCGGTGGTGCACCAACTGTTCCCGGGCGAGGAGCCCGGGGCACTGCTGCTCGACTGGGCCGAGGAGCTCTCGGGGCCTGACCTGGCGGGAGTGTCCGGCCTGTCGTTCGCCGACGGACGGCTCGCGGCGCTCCGATCATCCTCGTTGGAGGGCCGCGAGCAGGACCTCCTGGCCGAGATCCGGTCGAGGTGGGGTGCACCGCCGGGCTTGGCGAAGTGGTCCGCCGGGCCCGGTGTCCCGGGCTAGGACACCGTGGTCGACGGCGCCCTTCGCGCCCCGGTACGCCCGTGGGCCTACCCGAACGTGAACTCGTCCGCCGCCACCTTCACGCTGGTGCCACCCGAGGTGGTGACCTGGATGTTGTGCTCTCCGGCCGCCTCGGCGGGCGACACCGCGGTGATCTTGGTGTCGGACACCACGGTGAAGCTGGTGGCGCCCACGGTGCCGAACACCACCACCGTCGCCCCGGTGAACCCGGAGCCGTTGATGGTCACCGTCGTGCCCCCGGCCACCGGCCCGCTGGTCGGCGAGATGCTGGTGATGGCGGGCACCGGCACGTAGTACGTGAAGTCATCGGCGGCCACCGCCGGGTTGGTACCTCCCGGGGTGGTGACGTAGATGTTGTGGGTGGCCGCCGCCTGGGCCGGCGACACCGCGGTGATCTTGGTGCTGGACACCACGGTGAAGCTGGTGGCGGCCACGGTGCCGAAGACCACCTTCGTCGCCCCGGTGAAGCCGGAGCCGTTGATGGTCACCGTCGTGCCCCCGGCCACCGGGCCCTTGGTCGGCGAGATGCTGGTGATGGCGGGCACCGGCGCGTAGGTGAAGTCATCGGCGGCCACCGCCGGGTTGGTGCCTCCCGGGGTGGTGACGTAGATGTTGTGGGTCGCCGCCGCCTGGGCCGGCGACACCGCGGTGATCTTGGTGCTGGACACCACGGTGAAGCTGGTGGCGGCCACGGTGCCGAAGACCACCTTCGTCGCCCCGGTGAAGCCGGAGCCGTTGATGGTCACCGTCGTGCCCCCGGCCACCGGCCCGCTGGTCGGCGAGATGCTGGTGATGGCGGGCACCGGCGCGTAGGTGAAGTCATCGGCGGCCACCGCCGGGTTGGTACCTCCCGGGGTGGTGACGTAGATGTTGTGGGTCGCCGCCGCCTGGGCCGGCGACACCGCGGTGATCTTGGTGCTGGACACCACGGTGAAGCTGGTGGCGGCCACGGTGCCGAAGACCACCTTCGTCGCCCCGGTGAAGCCGGAGCCGTTGATGGTCACCGTCGTGCCCCCGGCCACCGGCCCGCTGGTCGGCGAGATGCTGGTGATGGCGGGCACCGGTGCGTAGGTGAAGTCATCGGCGGGAACGGCCGGGCTGGTGCCTCCGGGCACGGTGACGTAGATGTTGTGGGTCGCCGCCGCCTGGGCCGGCGACACCGCGGTGATCTTGGTGCTGGACACCACGGTGAAGCTGGTGGCGGCCACGGTGCCGAAGACCACCTTCGTCGCCCCGGTGAAGCCGGAGCCGTTGATGGTCACCGTGGTGCCCCCGACCACCGGCCCGCTGGTCGGCGAGATGCTGGTGATGAGGGCCGGAACGAGCTGGATCGACGTGCTGGCGGGGGCGGAGACCGTACCGGCCTCGTTCTCGACCTCGACGTAGACGGTCTTGGTTCCGTTCCCGGCGGGCAGCGTGATGCTCGAACTGGAACCGTACGACTGCCACGACCCGTAGTTCGTCCCATCGGTCGAGAAGCGCATGTCCGTGATGGAATCGCCGCTGGTGGGATTGGTGGCGCTGATGGCCAGACTGGCGTTCGTCGAGGTGGTCGCCCCTGCGCCCCCATCGATGGTCAGACTCGCCGAGGGGGTCGACTTGTCGTAGCAGAACGTCCCCGGCGACTGGATGCCGGACGCGTATCCGACGTTGTCCCACGCTTCGACGTAGGCCGTGTGACAGCCCTGTCCCGCCGAGGCGAGGTCGAGTGACCCACTGGTGGCGTTGGGGTCGTCGGGGCCGGCGTAGTACGAATCACCATCGCCGGGTGTGTCGTCCCGATAGGGATCGGAATAGATCGAGTCCCAGTCGGCGGTGAGCCCGGACACGCCGGATGCGGCCGGATCCGTTCCGATCGGGTCGTTGGCGGAGAAGCTCACGGTCTGGTCGGTGTTGTACCAGACGTCCGGCGAAGGATTCGTGAACGAGAGCGTGGGCGCGTTGAAGTCCCAGATGTGCTCCCAGTTCAGGGCGCGGGCCAGTTGGAATGCGTTGAGCGAACCCCAGCCGGTGGCGAGGTCGTACCCCGGTCCGGCCGCGTAGGTGCCGGATCCGGTGCCGTCGTCGTTGTTCCCGGTGGTGATGTCGTAGAACGGATAGTGCGGTGCCCGGTCGGTGTTCTCCGCCTCCAGGTAGAGGTCCCCGTGGGGGTCTCCCAGTGGTGCGCACGCGCCCGTCCCGCTGGATCCGCAGTCGCTTCCTTGCGACAGGAGGTAGGAACCCTCCACCGCCCAGATGCCCGCGAGTTCGGGCGCGACCTCACTGGTCCCCCAGACGGAGTACAGCTCACTGGTATCCCCGTTCGTCCCCCCGTCGTACCAGAGGACCTGGGCGGTGTTGTTGCTCGCATTGAGCGACACGTCGGGCACGGCCCGGGTGCTGCAGCCGGTGTCCAGCCCGGACTGATACGAGGGAGTGGCCCAGTAGTTGCTGCAGCCGCCCCCGGCGTTGTTCCACGTGGTCTCGTAGTTGTAGGTCCCGTCGCTGTTGAGATGGAGCTCCGTCCCTCCGGAGGCGACGATGTCCGGATCGGAGGCCGGGTAGTCCACGCTGAGGGACGTTCCGTTGTCATAGGACCCACTGTCCCCGGCGGCCGCGTTCATCGTCCAACCCTGGCCCGCCATGGCATTGAAGATGCTGTGGAACGAGTCCATGGTCGAGTCGCCGGTGTCGGTTTCGTCCAGGCCCCAACTGGTCGTGAATATTCGTGTCGAATCCTGAGACAGGATCAGGTTGTCCACGTCCAGGAACGTCCCGAGGCCGGAATTGGCCCCCTCGTAGACGATGACTTTGGCCGTGGTCTGGTAGCTGCCGAACGAGTTGGCCTCCGCCGTCGCCGATTCCACGTCGAGCGTCGTCTCGAGGTTGCAGCACGTCGGTGTGCCGTCGATGTACCACGACGCATAGTTGTAGGCGAGCGTCGTACCGTTCACGTAGGAGCAGCACTGTTGGGCGTAGGTCGCCAGGTCGTTGCCGTCGAAGCTGCCCGCCGTCGAGATGGCGATCGTGGAGTCGAGCGATGACTGGCCCACCGTCCCGTCGGCGTCGCAGCAGTGACCCTGCGCATAGAGCGGGCCTTCGTCGTAGCCGTCGCTGCTCCACAGATTGAGCGGTGAGATCAGGCCGTCGTACAGGGGCTCGGGTGCAGAGTTGCTGGCCGGATGGGCGGTCGTCGCGTGCGAAGCCGTCGCGCTGTGGGCGGCTTCCGGGCCGGCGGCCACGACAGGTCCGCCGGAGTAGGCGGGGGCAGCCGGCTGGACGACCGGGTGCCCCGAAACCTGGGCGGACGACTGGGCGTTCCGGTAATCGTCCAATCCGTTGACGCTCTCCACGACCGAACTGACCGCCGAGGGCACGTTGATGGCGTCGGCGTTGGAGTAGAAGGTCTTCCCCCCGCTGCGGTAGTTGTTGATGGTCACGCCGAACGCGTGCTCGTAGGCCGCGACCGAACCCTCGGTGTCGATGAGCAGTCTGTCGCTGTAGGTCTGGGTGACGGTCAGTCCCTCCGATTTGATCCACTGGACCACCGACTGTTGCTGAGCCGCGGTCGGGGCGAACCGGGCATTCCATTGGGCCGCCGTGAGGTACTGGTGATACAGCGGGCTGCTCCGGTCCTGCAGCGCCTGGAGGAACGCCTCTTCCGCGGCCGGGTGCGGCTCGCGCAGTCCGAGGACCACTCGAAGTGTCTGGGACGAGGCTTCGGGCCCGAGATTGGCCGCTTGTCCGGCAGCGACCGGATGCGGAATCGAGTCGGCGATCACATCGGACCCGACGGTGGTGGCCGAGGCCGCCTGGGCGCCGACCGAGATGGAACATCCGGCCATGAGGGCGAGTAGCGCCATGAGCAACGGAAGTCTGGACAGTCGGAATCGCCGCACGATGTCCTCCTCGGGCAGACCCTCCGAGGAACTACTGCGTCGGTCCGCCCAACGCCGCCTCATTGCATCTCCACGCAAGTCGACCCAAGCATCATGGTAGGGAGTTATCGCGCATTGTCAAGGGTGCGCTTTTATGACAATTGCGTCGCAGGATCGCACTCCCATTGTGGGCGAGTCTGACATCCGTCGCTCGCCCAGTTCGCTCAATTCGGGACCGTCGCGACACGCATCAGACACAACATGTGCGATGACCTGCGGACCTCTCGATCCGGGACGCAACCGAGAAGGCCGAGTCGCTCGGACTGCGGACCTCAGCTGGCGGCGAGGGCTTCGAGATGCAATGCGAACGCCGCTCCCTGAGGGTTGGCGGTGCTCGGCGTACCGTTCCAGTTCGACAGCAGATTGAGATTGATGTTGACGTCGTGCCCATTCGGGGACGGCTGGCAACTTGTCGGATCCTGTTGGTTCGGTGCTTCCCATGCCCAGGCCAGGTAGGACACGTTGTGGCTGTCCGCCCATGTCTCGTAGCTATCCATGAACTGGGCGGAACAGTCGGACTCACCGAATTCTCCCGTCACCACCGGCACGACGGCCGCCATCGGGGCGATCTGCGTGTTCCAGCAGGCCAGTGATTTGCAGGCCGTCCAGTTGTAGACGTGGAAGCTGGCCATCAGCTGGTCGTCCGGATCGACCGGCTCGTACGACAGCCATGCACACGGGGCACCCGCAGGTTCACCCGCAACGGGAGCGCACAGGTCCGCGGCGAAGTCGAGGCCCGCCAGCATGATCGGCTGGCTCGCTCCGGTGCTCCTCACCGTGTCGACGAGCTGCTGCATACCGGCGGTCTGGTAGTGGACCACCTGGCATCGGCCCGAAGGACTGGTGGTGCAGGTGTCGAATCGTGTGGTGCACCCGGATTCCCAGCATCGCCAATCAGCTGCCGTGGGTTGTCCTCCTCCCAGGAACGGTTCGTTGAACAGATCGAAGATGACCGACGGGTCTGCCGCGAACACGTGGGCAACCTGTTGCCACACTGTTGGCGCATGGTCTTCGTCGGCCATAGGCCATTCGTAGGTCGCCTTGAATGTGCCCGGGGCCGCCAGGTGAAGATCGATGATGGCGATCAATCCGGCGGCATTTAGCGTATGAACCCACCGCTCGATTGCCGATCTATAGACACGTCCCGAGTAGCGCTCGGGTACGCCATTGATCCCCAACCAGCAGTCCTCGTTGATAGGTACCCGTACCGCATTGGTGTGCCAGGCAGCGATCGCGTGGGCTTCCGCGCTGTTGTCCTTGCCCCAGGAGATGCCCAGGTCCAAGGTGCAGGCGTTGTCCGTACCATCGGCATCGACGCCGAGCAGCCGGAGCGGCTGACCTGCCGAATTCTCGAGCTGGCTTCCGGCGATTCGAGGAGCCGGCGGGCTGTCGGCGAGTTGGCGGGCGGGCGTGGCGAGTCGGGGGACCTGGGCGACGGGCTGCCCGCACGCGGCGAAGACGCCCGCCACCACGAGGAGACTCAGGGCCGCGGCGCCGACGTGCCGCCGGCCGGGGGATCTGGTTCGGGACTGCTGCAATGAATCGTCTCCCAATACTGTGCTGTCGATCGCCCGGAGTCTGCTGTTGGTGGGAGAACGTGGCGCCGTGTCTTCCCGGTGGAGAGAGCATCGCCAATCGATTGTGTGACGGCATGGAGCGTATCTTCCCGTGAGAGCTACGAGGGTCGCGACCAGCGGACAAGGTCCGCGCGAACCCGGACACCGGCGGATCTCGTCGACCCCACTCGGATGCCGGGTTTCCAACCCGCCTCCGCGGCACGGGAGCACCGTTGGAGCGATTGCCGTTCCGGTCAATCAATGCTAAGTATCTGGACGGACGGGCGAGCAGGCGGCTCCCCGTGGGCGGGAGGTCGATCACCATGGGAGCACCACGCGGAAGGTGCATTCGTGCACTGTTGATCGGGTCTCTGGTGATCGGGGGTGGGGCGCTCGGCTCGGCGGTCCTCAACTCGGTGCCGGCCGCGGCCGGGGGAGCTCCCACCGTCCTCCATACGACGTCGACCTCGGGGCCCAACGTGGCCGTGGGCAACGTCCTGACCGGGGTGGGCAGCTCCAACAGCAGTTTCGGCGTCGCCTGCACGTCCCTCGCCACCAGTTCGACCGTGGAGTCCGACCCCGACGAGCCGGGTACGGCCCAGTTGAATGTCACCGCCGCCACGTTCACGGGATGCACCGGACCCGGTAACTCACCCCTGACCATCACGGAGGTGACGTATCCGATCACGGAGTCGATCTCGGATGCGGCCGGCGATCCGGTCACCGTGGGGGCGCAGACCGTGGATGTCGATTCGCCCTCCTTCGGCTTCGACTGCCAGTACAGCGCGTCGGGTGGGTCGGGGAGTTGGTCCAACAGCACGAACTCGGCGACCATCACCAGCGAGACGTACTTCCTGACCGGCGGCACGGGGGACACCGACCTCTGCCCCACGTCCAATGTGTCGAACGTGTCGCTGCCGGCCACCACCGATTCGTCCGTCTCCGGGCATCCGGCGGTGGTGGTGGCATCGGACCCGTCGACACCCATCATTTCGAACCTTCCTTCATCGGCGGTGCCCGGCGGCGGCTTCACGCCCGTCGTCACCACCGACGGCGACGGGGCCACATCGGTGACCTCGAGCACCCCTCTGACGTGCATCGTCGATCCGAACACCGGATCGGTCTCGTTCCTGATCGCGGGATCGTGCACCCTGACGCCACAGGTGGCGGCCGGCGCCGACTACAGCGGCGCCGTCGGCGATCCGCAGACCTTCACGATCGGCCTCGCCACACCGACGACTCCCACCATCACCAATCTCCCCTCCTCGGGAGCGGCCGACACCGACTTCACCGCGGTGGTCTCGACCACCGGTGACGGGGCCACGTCGGTCACCTCGTCGACCCCGGCCGTGTGCACGGCTTCGGGCCTCGTGGTGTCCTTCCTGGAGCCGGGCACCTGCACGTTGGAGGCCCAGGTGGCCGCCGGTGCCGCCTACGGCGCCGCCGTGGGCTCACCCCAGGACGTCCCGGTCACGGTGGCCGTCTCCTCGGTCGTCTTCAGCGGCACCGAGGCCCACCCCACCGTCACCGTCTACGGCTCGGGATTCGGCGCCGAGTCCGGGCTCGGTGCCCCCATGCCGAGCGGCGGCACCGGCTACTACTACGGGTCGAATCTCACCTTCGCCGACTCCACCGACTCGCCGTGGACGGCGGGCGGCGGCAGCGGCCCCGGATTCTTGATCTCCTCGTACTCGAACACGCAGATCACCTTCACCTTCGACTCCCTCTACCCATCGGTGGAGGGGGCCAGGAATGGCGACACCTTCGCGCTCACGGCCTTCGGAGTGACCTCGGAGGGAACGGTGTCCTATCCCCCGGCCGGGCAGAACGGGCCGGGCCCGTTCGCCTTCGTGGCCGGCTCGGGCAGTCCGTCGCGCACCTCCCTCACCCCGATCGACACCTCGTCCGCCACTGCCGAGCCGTCCTTCAGCGGAGGCACGGATCCGGTGGCGGTGGCGATCTCACCCAACGGGTCGGTGGCCTACGTGGTCGACCAGTCCGGGTCCAACTCGGTGTCGGAGATCTCGACGGCCACCGACAGTGCCATCGGCTCACCGATCCCGGTGGGCACCGACCCGGACAACATCGCCGTCTCCCCCGACGGGACCACCGCCTACGTGACCGACTACGGCTCCGACTCGGTCACCGCGTTCTCGACCGCCGACCCGACCGCGGCGGCCACCGTCATCCCGGTGGGCCACCAGCCGGATGACGTCGCCATCACCCCGAACGGCGCCACCGGGTACGTGACGAGCATCGGTTCCGACTCCGTCACCGTCTTCTCGACCGCCGATCCCACCGGGTCGATCGGCTCGATCGACGTCGGGACCCCGACGGCGGCGGTGGCCATCAGCCCCGACGGTTCGACGGCGTACGTCACCACCTCGGCCAATACGGTCATCCCCATTTCGACGTCCACCGATAGCCCCGGCGCGTCGATACCGGTCGGCCAGAGCCCGGTGGGCATCGCCATCACTCCGGACGGCTCGACGGCCTACGTGGCCGACACCGGCGACGGGACCGTGACCCCGATCACCCTTTCCCCCGGTGGCGGCGCGGCCGACACGCCGATCACCGTGGGGGGCACGCCGTTCGCGGTGGCGGTCGTTCCCAACGGCTCGGAGGCGTACGTGACGGATGCGACCGGAAACAGGGTGCTCCCCATCGACACCGATAGCGGAACCGTCGGAACCCCCATCCCGGTCGGCCAGACCCCCTACTCGCTGGCGATCGCCCCCGACCAGGGGCCCACGGCGTCGCTCCAGGCGACCACGGCCGACGGAGTCACCAACTTCGACGCTTCGGCATCGGGCACCGGCACATCGTCCATCGCCTCCTATGCATGGAATTTCGGCGACGGAACTCCGACCCAGGTGTCGTCCTCGGCCACCACGTCCCACACCTACACCGCCTCGGGGTCCTACGTGGCGAGTGTGACAGAGACGGACGCGGCAGGCACGTCGACCACCGAGGTGTTCACCGGTCACACCGCCAGCCTGAACGGCGGGGCCGGGGCGACCGCATCGGCCACCGTGCAGGTCCTGGTCACGGACTGCTCGACGACGACGAGCTGCACGTCGGGGCCCGTCAGCGTGGCCGCCACTCCGACCACCCCGGCCCAGACGGTGACCGTTAACGCACCGTCGTCCAGTCTGCCCGGTGAGACGCTCACGGTGGCCAACAGCCCTGGTCTCCTGGAGTGTGGGACCAAGGGGTTCCAGGAGGTGGGCAACGTCACCTCCTTCGACGCCAATTTCCAACCCACCGGCAACGTGACCCTGACCGACGCGATCCCGACCGCCTCGTCCCCGACCAAGGTGAAGGTCTGCTTCCAGGGAGCCGGTGGAAAGCCGGCGGACCTGAAGAAGTGCTCTCCCACGCTGACGGTCCTCCCCTGCGCCAACGTCGGTGCCGGTCCCGGGGGTGGTGTCCTGGTCACCCTCGTGGACAGTGCCGGCGATCCCCGGTTCCACGTCCTGAACGTGGGGGTGCTCGAAGAGAACCCGACGGCGTTCGCCACCAAGGGCACCGTGGGCAAGGCGTTCAAGATCAAGGGGACCAACCTGCTCGGCGCCGGGCAGAACTACCCGACGGTGGACTTCACCTCGTGCGACGGCACGATCGACGCCAAAGGTGTCGTGAGCGTGACGGCGTCGAGTGCCACTTCGTTGTCGGTCGTCGTGCCCAACAGCGCCACCACGGGCGCCATGCAACTGGTCTGGTCCAATCCCCAGACCTCCACCGAGCCGTCCAGCACCGAGACGGCTCTCGGTCAGGGTTCGGTGACCATCACCGGCTCGCGCTGCACCGGCTGACGGGGTCCCACCCACCCGGTGAGCGGTAGCCGGTCGTCCTGCCTCCCACCGGTCCGGGAACTTTCAGCCGACCTGGGCGCGGTGAGGGGGGGTTGAGTCGGGATGGGCCGAGGTGCCCTTCACGCTCGTGCGGTGGTGGACGATCCTCTTCCCGCCGGAGCGGGGTGACGGATCTTCCCCAGCGGCTTCGCGTCCGTCGCCGAAGTGGGAGTTCAGACTTCCGACAACCCGTTTTGGCGGGTCATTACGGTTGTCACCAGGCCGTGATCCAAAGCGTGTCGGAGGACCGTCGTCACCACTCTCCGACTGGCGCATCCAACCGTGGCCAGGCGCAACGGAGGACCAGTCAAGGTCGGCCGAAGGCCGCCCGAAGGGTGAACCTTGACGGGTCCGGTCACTGTCACGGGGACAATGGCACTGGAGCCGGCACTGCCGGCTCCTGGATGCGTCTCTCCCCTGCTGCTCCCGGTTGGACGTTCCTTACTCGACCGACGTGCCCCGGAACGGCACTTCGGGGCGCCTCATCCCCACTCAGAGCCGCTCTATCAGCGCGGCCCTCTTGACAGCGAACTCATCGTCAGTGATCAGACCACTCTCATGCAGTTCAGCAAGCTTCTTCAGCTGGTCAGCGGGGTCAGCCGTTTGGGCTGTAGCCTGCATGGGCGTAGGCGAGTCATTGGGGCCGTTGGCAAATTGAGCGATGCGAGCGCCGCAGACTGGTCCTGGTGCTTGCCCGCCTTCTTATCTGCGATCGCTGCCTTGTTGGCCGCAACTTGCTCTTTGAACGTCATCTTCGGCAAAGTCCCCGCCTTCCGAGCAGCAACCCGCTCGGAGATCGACATGTCGGCGAGCGTCTTGTCCTCCGGGGCGACAAACGGCTTTGCACTGCCCGTATCGTTGTACTCGCCGCAGTCTTGGCACTTGAGTTTCTTGTGAGTAAGCAACGCCCCAACACCGACCGCGGCCTTCGATCTGAGCGTGCGCTTCTCGGTGAAGTTCATCCCGCCACACTTCCAGCAGCGGTGGTTGCCTTCCGCGTCGATCCTGATGTCCTGCATCGCCACTCTCCTCTATCGCCCTGGTCGATTGGATCGACCCACCGGGTCTCCCCTAGATTATCGACCACGGCGGCATCGACCTTGACCCTGTCCCAGAACACCGGTTATGG
Source organism: uncultured Acidimicrobiaceae bacterium (assembly GCA_963699345.1). Taxonomy (GTDB): domain Bacteria; phylum Actinomycetota; class Acidimicrobiia; order Acidimicrobiales; family RAAP-2; genus Bog-756. The sequence goes on from CAVOTL010000007.1 coordinate 204,082, forward strand.
GTTCACCTGCCTGGCACAGCCAACCCGTTGCGTGTCATGCAGCCATGGACTGTCTGAATCGCCCCGGGTTCCATGACTGCTCCGGCTATTGGGTAACCGCCTCGAGGGCGGGTGCTGTCTGACGGTAGTAGGCGGACTCGAACTCTGCCGGTGTGACGTAGGTGTTGTCGTTCGTGATCTCGCCGTGGAGACGGCGGTGGTTGAACCAGTCGATGTAGCCCATGGTGGCGAACTCGACGTCGTCGAGCCCCGTCCACGGGCCCTTCGGGTAGATCAGCTCCCATTTGTAGAGGCTGTTGAACGCCTCGGCCATGGCGTTGTCGTAGCTGTCTCCGGTGGATCCGACGGATGCCACGATGTCGTTCTCGGCCAACCGCTCGGAGTAGCGGATCGACAAGTACTGGACCCCCTTATCGCTGTGATGAACCAGGCCGTCGAGAACCTGGCCCTGCCGGGTGCGGTTCCAGACGGCCATCTCCAGGGCGTCGATGGCCAGGTCGGAGCGCAGCGAGTTCGACAGCTGCCAGCCCACGATCATCCGGCTGTAGACGTCGATGATGAAGGCGGCGTAGACCCAGCCGGCGTGCGTCTTCACGTAGGTGAGGTCGGCCACCCAGAGGCGGTTCGGCGCAGCGGCCGTGAAGTCCCGGTCCACGAGGTCATCAGGCCGGTGCAGACGGTCGTCCGCGCAGGTGGTGACCTTGTAGGCCTTGCCGCGCCGGACACCGGAAAGCCCCAGGTCACGCATGAGGCGCTCGACGGTGCAGCGGGCGACCCGGGTGCCCTCCCGGTTGAGCTGGGCCCAGACCTTGTCGGCCCCGTAGACATCGAGGTTGTCGGCGTGGACCCGGGCGATCTGGACCTTCAGGACTTCGTCTTTGACGGCACGGGCCGATGGCGGTCGCTTCTTCGCCACCCAGTACGTGTTCGGGGCGATCTTGCAGCCGTGCTCGGTGAGCACCCGGCAGATCGGCTCGACCCCGAAGCGGTCCCGATGGGCGTCGATGAAGGCGACGATCAGCGCTGTTGGCGGTCGAGCTCCGCCCCGAAGAAATGGGCCGCGGACTTGAGGATCTCGTTGGCCCGACGGAGCTCCTTCACCTCACGCTCGAGGTCCTTCATCTTGGCCCGCTCGTCCGTGGTCAGGCCGGGTCGGTCGCCGGCATCGGTTTCGGCCCGGCGGACCCACTGGCGAAGGGTCTCGTGGTTGATCGACAGCTTCGCCGAGATCGACTCGATGGCCTTCCACTGCGACGGGTACTCGTCCTGGTGATCGAAGACCATCCGGACGGCTCGCTCCCGGACCTCGGGTGGGTAGGGCGGCCTCCCGGGCCGCTTCTGGGACTCTGGCATGGCTCCATCCTCTCAAGAGGTGGAGAAGTCACCAATCCCGGGGCGGTTCACTCCTTCGTTCAGCTTTGATGGGGATGCGCCTCCTGGCGCACGACGACGAACTCCGGGAATCGATCAGTCGGAAGCTGGACGCCGCACGGAAGGCGCCCGGCGACGGGCGCCGTCGGGCGACGTCGGCTTCGGCTGCCGATCTCGCAGGGCTAGTTGAGCAGCGCAGGAAGCTGCTCCACCTCCATTACGACGGACGTATCTCGGCTGACCAGTTCGGCGAAGAACAAGCTCGCCTCACGCTGCGGATCGAGGCGCTGCAAGGCGAGATCGACCGAGGCGTCCAGCAAGCCAACAGGAACGACGACATCTCGGCACGCTTCGAGGAGGTCGCCAGATTGCTTCAGGACCTCGACATTGATCGCCTGTGGCGGGAAGCCACGGAATCCGAGAAGCGGGCTCTGGTGGACGAGCTGGTGGACAATATCGCCGTACTTCCCGACCATCTCGAAGTCTCGATCGCCGGTGCACCGACGATAAATGTCCTGCTCAGTGAAGTGGGTCTCCGAGACTCGGAGAACAGTCGTGTCGGAGGGGGTGTGTGAGTTCAGGACATCCTGGACAGCATGTCGCGAGACATAGTGGACACCCCTTTTGGGAGATTTGTCCATGGTGCTCCGTCGGATGGTCGTCGATGCCGTACTGGTGGAAGGAAGGTCGGTGCGTGAGGTAGCCACCGCCTTCGGCCACTCGAAGAGCTGGGTCCACGACCTGGTCACCCGCTACCGACTGGAGGGTGAGTCAGCTCTCGAGGAGCGATCCCGTCGTCCGGTCAGCTCCCCTCGACGGACGAACGAGGCCACCGAAGAGGCCATCGTCAGGCTGCGCAAGGAACTCAGCGAGCTGGGGGCTGACGCCGGTCCCCAGACCATTGCTTGGCACCTCGAGCAGCTCGATGGGACGTCTCCCTCGCCGGCGACCATCTATCGGATCCTGGCCCGTCGGGGCTTCATCACCCCCGAACCGAGGAAGCGGCCGAAGAGCTCCTATGTGCGGTTCGAGGCGGACCAACCCAACGAGTGCTGGCAGGCCGATGTGACCCACTGGGCCCTGGCGGACGGCAGCGACGTCGAGATCCTCAACTTCATCGACGATCACTCCCGCCTCGTCCTGGTGGCCGACGTCCGCAGGGTCACCAAAGGCCCCGACGTGCTCACCACCTACGAGAAGGCCTGTCAGCGCTGGGGAATCCCCGCCTCGGTCCTGACCGACAACGGTGCCGTCTTCAACGGCACCTCCCGGGGCGGGATCACCGCCTTCGAGGTCGCCCTCGGGCGTTCCGGCGTCGTCTACAAGCACTCCCGGCCCTACCATCCCCAGACCTGCGGCAAGGTCGAACGCTGGCACCAGACGCTCAAGGGGTTCCTGGTCAAACGGGATCCCGCCACGTCCATCGCCGAACTCCAAGGCCAGGTGGACGCAGTCGTCGACTACTACAACGAGCGGCGTCCCCACCGGGCTCGAGGGCGGGTCACTCCCGCTGCCGCCTACGCCGCCCGGGACAAGGCCGCACCCGGCATGGCGGGGGCGGATCCCCATTTCCGCATCCGTCACGACAAGGTCGACCACGCCGGCAAGGTCAGCCTCCGCTTCGGCAACAAGATGCTCCACCTCGGGGTGGGCCGACCCTGGCGGGGAACCCGGGTGCGCCTCTACATCGCCGGTGACGACATCCGGGTCGTCGCCGAGGACGGCGAACTCATCGCCCAGACGACCATCGACCTCTCGAAGGGCTATCAGAAAATGCGAAAACCCCCGGTGAAGTAGTTTCCGGGGGTTCGCAGTGTCCGGGATGTCTCGCGACATCACAGTCGTGTCGGAGGGGGGACTTGAACCCCCACGCCCTTTCGGGCACTAGCCCCTCAAGCTAGCGCGTCTGCCTATTCCGCCACTCCGACGAAGTGGCTCCGATGCTGCCATCGGGGCGAAGGGCATGGTAGCGCGGCCAGGAGGGGGTCCCGTGCCGCCCGGCGGCCGGACCGGGCCTCAGGAGTGGGTGGTGGTCGGGGCCGGCTTCAGTCTCGACCACAGGGCCACGTTCCACAGGATCCCGTCCACCGACGGGTTGTAGGTGGCATTGGACATCTCGACCCCGTTGGCCACCAGCGCCGGCTCGCCGAACAGGGGCAGCGCCACCATCTGGTCCCACAGCTGGTCGTCGATCTGGGCATAGGCGGCCGCCCCCGTCACCGGGTTGAGCTCCTGGGCCGCCTGGAGGAACAGCTGGTCGACCTGGGGATCGTCGAACCGGCTCCAGTTCTGCTGGTCGTTGACCCCGAGCTTGCCCTGGCCGTCGGAGTACCAGCCGGCCGTCGCCGACTGGTAGGCGGGTGCCGTCCGGCTGACCAGGGCCATGTCGTAGGAGTCGGAGGCGGCCGCCGCCGCCAGTCCCGCCGTCCCCTGCACGGTGAACGCCGTCACCGCGATGCCCGCCGCCCGCAGCTGGGCCTCGATGTCGGCGGCCGCGTCGGCGATCCACGGATCGCCGACTTCCACGGCCATGCGCACCGTGAAGGGACGGCCGGTGGCGTCGACGTAGTCGCCGGCCGCGTGCCTTCGTGTAGCCGAGCGCCCGGAGCAGGGTGTCGGTGGTCGTCAGGTCGACGGTGGCGTACTCCCCCGCCGCCGTCGACGCCGAGTAGGACGTCTGCCAGGGAACCGCCAGATGGTCCTGGCTGACGGTCAGGGACGGGTCGATCGTCCCGAACAGCTTGGCCAGCAGCGCGGTCCGGTCGAGGGCGTGGGCGATCGCCTGGCGGGCCTCCACGTGGGACCCCACCGTCGACTTCACGTCGAATTCGAGGGACAGGAAGGAGAGCGACGGGATGCACGGAGCTCTGCGCGTTGGGCAGCGAGCTCACCGAGTCGAGCGACGTCAGGGTGAACAGCCCGGGTTGGGACACCGCGCTGTTGGACGCGGTCAGACGGCCCGATCCAGCTGCCGTCGCTCTGGCCGTCCGACACCACCACCGAGGACAGCACGGACGGGGTCCCCCACCACGACGGGTTCCGCATCAGCACGGCGGTCCCCGATGACGACACCGACGCCAGCAGCAGCGGCCCGGCCGACAGGTCGACCTCGGGATCGAAGGTGGCGAACCCCGTGTTCCACCCGACCTTGCGGGCGATGTGGGCGGGCACCATGTGGTTGAACATGATCCGCCAGTCCGCGTAGGGCTGGGAGAACACCACGGTCACCGTCCGGCCGTCGTGGCTCCCGGTGACCCTGGCCACGTCGCGGTACCCGAGGGTGGAGGCCACCTGGTCGGGCTGGCCGTCGACGTCGGTCCCGTCGCCCCGCTGGGACTGCCAGGCGTAGATGAAGTCGTCCGCCGTCACCGGCACGCCGTCGGACCACACCGCCTTCGGATTGATCACGTACTGGATGGTCGAGGGGCGACGTCGAGACGGCCTCCACGCTCTCCAGCAGGTCGGTGTTGACCTGGGGCACCAGCTTCGGGGTCATCACGTAGGCGCTGGGCAGTACCGAGGACAGCAGGGTGGGAGTGGAGGACGCCGCGCCGCCCGGTGTGTCGGGGTTGAACCCGTCCCACGGGCCGGGCAGGTGCACGACCGACGTACCCCCGGTGGTGGCCACCGGAGGAGGGATCACCGGCTGATCGACCTCGTTGATCTGCCGGTTGCCCAGATGGTCGACGATCGTGACCCCGGCGATGATCACGACGATCACGATCGGCAGGGTCCACCGGGTGCGGCGTTCCCGCCAGAAGGACGACATCCGGGACCGGCGCGGGCCGGGACCGGCGCCGGGCGTGCTCACTGCAGGCGCAGGAGGAGGATGATGTTGGTGAAGGCGAAGATCACGGCGACGGTGACGGTGATCCGGTCGAGGTTCTTCTCCACCACGGTCGACCCGGCGGCGGCCGAGCCCACGGACCCACCGAACATGTCGGACAGTCCCCCACCCTTGCCGGAGTGCATGAGGATCAGGAAGATCAGCGCGAGGCAGCAGAGGATCTGGAGCACGACGATGACGGCGGTCAGCACGGGAAGCCTCTCCTCGGGGTCGGGACCATCGCAGACGCTACCAAACTCAGCGGCCGGCCCGGGCGGCGGCCCGGACGATCTCGACGAATTCGCCGGCATCGAGGCTGGCTCCGCCCACCAGGAGCCCGTCGACGTCGGGGCAGGCCATCAGCTCCTCGGTGTTGGCCGCCTTGACCGAGCCTCCGTACTGGATGCGGACCCGGGTGGCCTCCTCCTCCCCCACCTCGGAGGCCACGACGCCCCGGATCCACGCACAGGCGTCCTGGGCGTCCTGTGGGGTGGCCGCCTGGCCCGTCCCGATGGCCCACACGGGCTCGTAGGCGATGACCATGCCGGCCACCGCCTCGGCGGGCACGGCGCCGAGGGCCGCGGCCACCTGCGACGCCAGGCGCTCCTGGGTGAGCCCGATGTCCCGCTCGTCGATCGTCTCCCCCACACAGCAGACCGGGGTCATGCCGTTGCGGAGCACGGCTTTCAGCTTGGCGGCGACCACGGCGTCGGTCTCGCCGAACAGGGCCCGGCGCTCGGAGTGGCCGACGATGACGTAGTCGACGTGCAGCTTGGCCAGCATCACCGGGCTGACCTCGCCGGTGTAGGCCCCGGAGTCCTCAGCGGCGCAGTTCTGGGCCCCGAGGGCGACCGGGATCCCCTCCCCCTCCAGGACCGACTGCACGGAGCGGAGATCGGTGAAGGGGGGATGGACCGAGACGTCCACCGGCCCGACGTCGGCGGGCTGCAGGCGCAGGCCCGAGGTCACGGGAGGCGTGGATGGCCTCGAGATGGTCGAGGTGCATCTTCCAGTTGCCGCTGACCAGCGGCCGGCGCCCCGGGCCGGCGGCGCTCACGTGGCGGTCGTGGCCGGGGGCGTTGGGCGCGCCGCGCAGTGCGGCCAGGCCCGGCAGGTCCCCGAACTCGAGCAGCTCGAGGGAGGCTCCCCCGCCCGTCGAGATGAAGTCGATCCGGTCGACCAGTCCCAGCTCGTCGACGGCCGCCGCGCTGTCGCCGCCCCCGACCACCGTGTAGCCCCGGCAGTCGGCCACGGCGGCGGCCACCCCGGCCGTGCCGGCGCAGAACCGTTGGTCCTCGAACACGCCCATGGGGCCGTTCCACAGCACCGTGGCCGCTCCGGTGATGCACTCGCGAGTAGGCGGCGACGGTCTCGGGGCCGATGTCGAGTCCCTGCCAGCCGTCGGGGACGTCCGCCCCGACCGTGCGCACCGTGCCACCGGTCTGGTCGCACCCGAACGGGGCACCCGGCTCGAGGGCCACGATGTCGGTCGGCAGGTAGATCGGGGTGTCCGAGTCGAGGAGGGCGGCACACTCGTCGATGCGGTCGCGGTCGACCAGCGACCCCCCGATGTCGTGGCCCTGGGCGGCGAGGAAGGTGAAGGCCATGCCCCCGCCCACCACCAGGGCGTCGACGTGGTGCAGCAGGGCCTTGAGCACGCCGAGTTTGTCCGCCACCTTGGCGCCGCCGACCACGGCCACGAAGGGCGTGTCGGGATCGCCCAGCAGGCGGCCCAGGGCGTCGATCTCGCGCTCCAAGAGGAGCCCGGCGGCGCTCGGCAGGATGGCCGGCGGCCCGACCACCGAGGCATGCCGCCGGTGGGACACGCCGAAGGCGTCGTTCACGTAGGCGTCGTGGTGGTTGACCAGCTTCTCCACGAAGGCGGGGTCGTTGGCCGTCTCGCCCGGGTCGAAGCGGAGGTTCTCCAGCAGTTCGACCTGGGGGGCCAGCCGCGACAGCTCCTCGCGGACCGGGCCCAGGTCGTAGCGGGGGTCCGGGGCTCCCTCGGGTCGCCCGAGATGGGTGCAGGCCGGTGACCCGGGCCCCCTGGTCGCCCAGGTACTCGATGGTGGGGAGGGCGGCGCGGATGCGGAAGTCGTCGGTGACCTCGGGGGGACCCGAAGCGCACGGCCGCAGCGGGACGTTGAAATCGACGCGGACGAGCACGCTGGCCCCGTCGAGGTCGGGCAGATCGCCCAACAGCGGTAGCCCCGCCAGCAGTGGGTTCTCTCCGGATGCGGTCATGGCTCCTGCTCCCCTCGCCCGTCTCCTCCGCCGCCGCCCGCCTCAGGCCCCGGCGCCCACGATGAGCGACAGGTCGACCAGCCGGTTGGCGTAGCCCCACTCGTTGTCGTACCAGCCGTTGGCCTTCACCAGGGTGATCCCCGACGCCGACGGCATCACCATGGTGAGGCCGGCGTCGAAGGTGCACGAGGCGGGGCTGCCGACGATGTCGGTGGAGACGATGGGGTCCTCGGTGTAGTCGAGGACCTTGGCCAGCGGCCCGGAGGCGGCCGCGGCCCGGAAGGCGTCGTTGACCTGCTCGACGGTCACCTCGCCGGGGATGACCGCGGTCAGGTCGGTGATCGAGCCGTCGGGTACCGGTACCCGGAGGGCGGCGCCGTCGAGGCGGCCCTTCATCGACTCGAGGACCAGGCTGGTGGCCCGGGCGGCGCCCGAGGACGCCGGCACGATGTTGATGGTGGCGGCGCGGGCCCGGCGCAGGTCCTTGTGGGGCAGGTCGAGCAGGTTCTGGTCGTTGGTGAAGGCGTGGACCGTGGTCATGAGCCCCGACTCGACCCCGAAGGCGTCGTCGAGGACCTTCACCATGGGGACCAGGCAGTTGGTGGTGCACGAGGCGTTGGACACCACGAAGTCCTTGGCCGGGTCGAACTGGTCGTCGTTGACCCCCACCACGAACGTGGCGTCGACCCCGGTGCCCGGGGCCGAGATGATGACCCGCTTGGCGCCGGCGTCCAGATGGGCGCCGGCCGTCTCCTTGGAGGTGAACCGCCCGGTGGACTCGATCACCACGTCGACGCCGAGGTCCGACCACGGCAGGGCCTTGGGGTCACGCTCGGCGAGCACCACGATCGACTTACCGTCGAGGGTGAACTTCGAGTTGCCCACCGTGACGTCGGTGCCGAGCCGTCCGTGGGTCGAGTCGTAGCGGAGCAGGTGGGCCAGGGTCTCGGGAGAGGTCAGGTCGTTGATGGCGACGACCTCCACGTCCGCCCCGAGGAGCCGGGCGGCCCGCAGGTAGTGGCGCCCGATGCGCCCGAAGCCGTTGATGCCGATCCGTACGGTCATGATGCCTCATCCTCCATCGCGTTCTGTCCACCGGCACGGCCCGCCGCACGAGGCACGGCGTGCCGCCCTGTCGCCCCTCCGACGAGCGGAGCATGTCCACGCTACGACATCCGAGGGGTCACGTAGTCCATCCGAGCAGATCGGAGAGGGTCTGCGCCAGTTTCACGGGGTCGTGGGCCAGTCCGTTGGGTCGGGCGAGGGGCACGTCGACCACCGGCACGGCCGGGTCGCCGACCGCGGATGGCGGCCGAATCGCACACCACCCGGTCGATCTCGACGCCGTGGGCGAGCAGGGCGGCCACGTGTCCGGCGACGTCGTACCCCGACGTCTCGGTGTCCTGGGGCCGCAGGTTGCAGAGGTAGATCGCGCTCGGCCGCCGAGGCGTTGACGGCGTCACGGATCTGGGGCACCACCACCGCGGCCAGCACGCTGGTGAACAGCGAACCGGGCCCGAGCAGGATCTGGTCGGCCCTCGGCCAGGGCGTCGAGGGCGGCGGGCGGCGCCGGGGGGTCGGAGGGCACCAGCGACACCCGCAGGATCCGGTCCGTCCCGTTGACGGCCACCTGGCCGGTGACCTCGCCTCCGGCGGCATCGGCCTTGAGGACCACGGGCTCGGTGGAGGACGGCAGCACCCGGCCGCGGACGCCGAGCAGCCGACCGGCCTCGTCGAGGGCGGCCACGGCGTCGCCGCAGGCGTCCATGAGCCCGGCCAGGAGGAGATTGCCGAGGGCGTGGCCGGCCAGCTCCTCCTCGCCGAAGCGGTAGTCGAAGGCGTTGGCCAGCAGTGATCCGGGCTCGGCCAGGGCGATCAGGCACTTGCGCAGGTCACCGGGCGGGATGATGTGCAGGAGCTCGCGGAGCCGGCCCGACGAACCACCGTCGTCGGCCACGGCCACGACGGCGGTCACCCGGTCGGTGTAGGTGCGGACGGCGCGCAGCGTGGCCGCCAGGCCGTGGCCGCCCCCGATGGCGACGACCCTCGGGCCGCCCCCCGGCCCCCCCTCGCCGGCGTTCACCGGTCGACGTCGCGGTGGAACACGGCGGTCGGGAGGCCGTGGGCCTCGAGCCGGCGGGAGAGCTCCTCGGCCAGCACGACCGACCGGTGCCGACCGCCGGTGCAGCCCATGGCCACCGTCAGGTACGACTTCCCCTCCATCTTGTAGGCGGGGATGAGCATGGCTAGGAGGTCCTCGAGCTTGTCCAGGAAGGCCAGGGTCTCGGGACGGTCGAGCACGTAGGCCCGGACCTCGGGTTCGAGGCCGCTGTGGGACCGCAGGGACTCGTCCCAGTAGGGATTGGGCAGGAACCGGCAGTCGAACATGAGATCGACGTCGAGGGGCACGCCGTGCTTGAAGCCGAAGGACACCACGGAGGTCTGCATGGCCCCGGCCGGTTCCTCGGACCCGAACACCTCGATCAGCCGGGTTCGCAGCTGGTTGGTGTTGAGCTCGCCGGTGTCGATCACGAGGTCCGCCCGGTCGCGCAGGGGGGCCAGGAGCTCCCGTTCGTCGGCGATGGAGTCGACCACGCCCCGGGCCGCCTGGGGATGGCGGCGACGCGTCCCCTCGAACCGGCGGATGAGCACGTCGTCGGGGGCGTCCAGGTAGAGGATCCGCACCCGGTTGCGGGCCGCCAGCAGGACGTCGACGGCCGGCAGCACGTCGTCGAGGTCACCCCCGCCCCGGCCCACCACGAAGGCCACGCGCTCCATCTCCGAACCCGTCCCGTCGACCAGCTCGGAGACCTTGGTGATGAGGGCGGAGGGCATGTTGTCGATCACGAACCAGCCCAGGTCCTCCAGGGTGGCGGCGGCCGTCGACCGCCCCGCCCCGGACATGCCGGTCACCACCAGGTACTCGCTCATCGTCCCTCGCTCACCTGTCGGTCATCGCTCCGGAGCCATCGGCGTGTGGAGGCGCTCGAACACGGCGGCGCCCACGTCGGCCGGCAACCACGATAGGCCCATCAGCTCGTCCCGGGTGACCTTGCGCAGCTCGCCCAGGCCACCGAACTGCTCCACCAGGCGGTTCCGACGCTTCGGGCCCAGTCCCTTCACCCCGTCGAGGGCGCCGACCGTCATCCGTTTGCCTCGCAGGGTCCGGTGGTACGAGATGGCGAAGCGGTGGGCCTCGTCCCGCAGGCGCTGGAGCAGGTACAGGGCCTCGGACTGGCGGGGCAGCCGCACCGGGACCGACGAGTCCGGGAGGTAGACCTCCTCGAAGCTCTTGGCGAGCGACGCCACGGGGATCCGGTCGGTGAGACCGAGCCGGTCGAGCACCCGGGTGGCCACGTGGAGCTGGCCGAGGCCCCCGTCGATCAACAGCAGTTGGGGCGGATACGCGAACCGGCGTCGCCCCGCGGCCGTCCCCGGCGCCCGGCCGGTCGGATCTCCCCCGTCGACCGGATCCGCCCGGTCCACCGGACCCGTCCCGTCCGCCCGGTCCGCCCGGTCCACCTCCCCCGGATCGCCTCCGCCGGTCCCGACGGTCTCCGGGCGCTCCTCTCCGAGGAGGGCCGTGAGGCGACGGGTCAGCACCTCCTCCATGGCCGCGTAGTCGTCGTTGCCGGCCACGGTGGCCACTTTGAAGTGGCGGTAGTCACTCTTCTTGGGCAGGCCGTCCTCGAAGACCACCATGGACCCGACGTAGTCGGTGCCCTGCAGGTGGCTCATGTCGTAGCACTCGATCCGGAGCGGGGCGTCGGGCAGGTGCAGCTCGCGCTGGAGCGCCTCGAGGGCCCGCGCCCGGCTGTTATGGTCGGACGTGCGTTGGAGGCGGTGGCGGGCGAAGGCGTCGCCGGCGTTGCGGCGGACAGTCTCCAAGAGGGCCGCCTTGGGCCCTCGCAGGGGCACCTTGACGGCCACCGGGCCACCCCGACGATCCTGCAGGTAGGCCGAGACGGCGTCGAGGTCCGACGGCATGGTGGGCACCAGGATCTGGCGGGGCACCCCCGACGCCGCCTCGGCGTAGACATCGACGAGCAACCGGGCCACCAGCTCGTCGGGGGTCAGGTCCTCCACCTTGTCGACGAACAGGGCCGAGCGACCGACCACCCGGCCGGCCCGCACGTGGAAGATCTGGACGGCGGCCTCCAACTCGTCCTCGGCGAGCCCGAGCACGTCCAGGTCCTCGGGCCGGTCAAGTTCCATCTGGCGCACCGCGTCGGCCGTCCGGACCGCTTCCAGCTTGTCCCGCAGGGTGCCGGCCCGCTCGAAGTCGAGGGCGGCCGAGGCCTGGTGCATGGAGGCTTCCAGCTCCCGCTCGAGGGGCCCGGTGTCCCCCCCGAGGAACGTGGCGAGGTCGGCCACCAGGCCGTCGTACGCCTCCTTGGTCACCGCCCCCACGCAGGGACCCGAGCACCGCTCGATGTGGAACAGCAGGCACGGGCGGCCCAGGCGCTCGTGGTTTCGGAACTTGCTGTCCGAGCACGTCCGCACCGGAAACGAGCGCAGCAGCAGGTCGAGGGTGCTGCGGATGGCGTAGACGTTCGGGTAGGGGCCGAAGTATCGGACCCCACGGCGCTTGCGGCCCCGCACCACGGCCGGCCGCGGCCACTCGTCGCCCATGGTGAGGGCGAGCCACGGATAGCTCTTGTCGTCCTTCAGGCGGACGTTGAACCGGGGCTGATAGCGCTGGATGAGGTTGTGTTCGAGCAGCAGGGCCTCGGCCTCGGTACCCACCACCATCCACTCGACGTGATCGGCCGAGGCCACCATCTGGGCCGTCCGGGGCGCCAGGTTGTACGGGTCCTGGAAGTACGAGTTGATCCGGGACCGGAGCGACTTCGCCTTGCCGACGTACAGCACGCGTCCGTCCCGGTCGACGAACTGGTAGGAGCCGGGCTCGTCGGGGACGGTACCGGAGGCGGGACGGGTGGCCACGGCACCAGTGTGCCGTGCCGACGGGCCGGACCGTGTCGACCCCGGCATCCGCTCGGAGCGCGATCCCAGGTCAGAGGCAATACACTGGGAGGACGCCGGCCTGGTTTCCGGCGAACATCTACCGCTCCGGGGCCGACATCCCCGCGGATGGGCGACCAGGCTGTCCCCGCCGGCCACTGACCGGAGCGCCTCCCCGAGGAGGTCACACCCACATGCTCCGACTACAGACCGCCCTACCGGACGCCTACACGTCCGCCGGGCCCGACGAACTGGCCGACCGGATCCGGGCCGCCAAGGAGGCGCTCGGCTCCCGGGTGTTCATCCTCGGGCACCACTACCAGCGGGACGAGGTGATGGCCTGGGCCGATGCCCGGGGCGACTCCTTCGGACTGTCCCGCATCGCCGCCGGGCAGACCGAGGCGGAGTACATCGTCTTCTGCGGCGTGCACTTCATGGCCGAGTCGGCGGACATCCTGACCGGGCGACCACCAACAGGTGCTGCTCCCCGACCTCAACGCCGGCTGCTCCATGGCCGACATGGCCGACATCGACTCCGTGGAGGAGGCGTGGGAGACCCTGGCGGCCGTCACCGACATCGAGCGGGTCGTCCCGGTCACCTACATGAACTCGTCGGCCGCCCTGAAGGCGTTCGTGGGCCGGAACGGCGGCGTGGTCTGCACCTCGTCGAACGCCCGGGCCGTGCTGACGTGGGCGCTCGGCGACGACGGCACCGGGCGCACCCGGGGGGACCAGGTCCTGTTCTTCCCCGACCAGCACCTGGGGCGCAATACCGGCTTCCAGCTCGGCTACGGGGCCGACGACATGGCGGTGTGGAATCCCCGCCAGGCCTCCGGCGGACTCGACGACGGGACCCTCAAGTCGGCCACGCTGCTGCTCTGGAAGGGCCACTGCTCGGTCCACCAGCGGTTCCGTCCGTCCCACATCGACGCCTTCCGGGCCGAGCACCCCGACGGCATCGTCATCGCCCACCCCGAGTGCGCCCACGACGTCGTCGAGGCCTCCGACCTCGTCGGCTCCACCGACTTCATCATCCGGGCGGTGGCGGACGCCCCATCCCGGATCGGTCATCGGTGTCGGCACCGAGATCCACCTGGTCAAGCGCCTCGACGACGAGACCCCGGACAAGACGGTGGTGTCCCTCGACCCACTGGTGTGCCCGTGTTCCACCATGTTCCGCATCGACGCCGCCCATCTGGCGTGGGTCCTCGAGGGCCTGGTCGGCCGGCGAGGTCCGCAACCGCATCGTGGTCGACGAGGAGACGGCGTCCTGGGCGAGGGTGGCCCTGGAGCGGATGCTGGCCACCACCTGAGCCGACGGCCGGCACGGCGACGTCAGGCCCGGGCCGCCGCCTTCTTCGCCGTGGCCCGGACGCGCCGTCTTGCGGCGCCTTGGTGGCCGCACCCTTCTTGGCCGCCGCCTTCTTGGCCGGGGTCTTCGACGGCCGCGGTCTTCCTCGCCGTCGCCCGCTCGGCGGTCGTCGCCTTCCCGGTCGCCGCCTTCTTCGGAGTCGTGACGGCCGACTCCGGCGGGGTCGGGGGCGCCGGCTGGGCCTTCCCCCGGAGCTTGCCGTTGGTGGCCGGGAGCGACGGTGGGCGCGGCGATGCCCGGGAGCACGCCGAGCATGGGGGCCAGTACGGCGCCGGTGTAGCTGGCGGTCCACGGCCGCCACCTGTTCCGGGGTGCCCTCGGCCACCACGGTCCCGCCCCGGTCGCCGCCCTCGGGACCCATGTCGATGATCCAGTCGGCACTCTTGATGACGTCGAGGTTGTGCTCGATCACGACCACCGTGTTGCCCTGGTCGACGAGCCGGTTGAGCACGTCGAGCAGCTTGCGGACGTCGTCGAAGTGGAGCCCGGTGGTGGGCTCGTCCAGCACGTACAGCGTCGTGCCCGTGGACCGTCGGCTGAGCTCGGAGGCCAACTTGACGCGTTGGGCCTCGCCCCCCGACAGCGTCGGCGCCGGCTGCCCGAGGCGGATGTAGCCGAGGCCGACGTCGACCAGGGTCTGCAGGTGGCGGGCGATGGGGGGCTGGGCCGCGAAGAACCCCAGCGCCTCCTCGCACGACAGGTCCAGGACGTCGGCGATGGTCTTTCCCCGGAAGGTGACCTCGAGGGTGTCCCGGTTGTAGCGGGCACCGTGGCACACCTCGCACGGCACGTAGATGTCGGGCAGGAAGTGCATCTCGATGCGGAGGGTGCCGTCCCCGGAGCACGACTCGCACCGGCCGCCCTTCACGTTGAACGAGAAGCGGCCGGGCAGGTAGCCGCGCACCTTGGCCTCGTTGGTCTGGCTGAACAGCCGACGGATGTGGTCGAACACGCCGGTGTAGGTGGCGGGATTCGACCGGGGCGTCCGACCGATGGGGGCCTGGTCGACGTCGACGACCTTGTCGATGTGTTCGACGCCGGTGATGTCCCGGTGGAGGCCGGGCAGGCTCTTCGCCCGGTGGATCTGCTTGGCCAGCGACCGCAGCAGGATGTCGTTGACCAGCGTGGACTTGCCCGACCCGGACACGCCGGTGACGGCCACGAACCGCCCCAGGGGGAATTCGACGTTCACGTCGTGGAGGTTGTGCTCGCGGGCGCCGCGCACGACGAGGTGCTGGCCGTTGCCCGGCCGCCGGAACTGCGGGACGGGGATGGTCCTGGCCCCCGAGAGGTACTGGCCGGTCAGCGAGTCCGGATTCTGCAGGATCCCGTCGGGGCCGTCGACCGGCCCGGAGTGGACGATACGGCCCCCGTGCTCCCCCGCCCCGGGTCCGACGTCGACGACGTGGTCGGAGACCTTGATCGTCTCCTCGTCGTGCTCGACGACGATCACCGTGTTGCCGAGGTCGCGCAGGCGCTCGAGGGTGCCGATCAGCCGCTGGTTGTCCCGCTGGTGGAGGCCGATGGACGGCTCGTCGAGCACGTAGAGCACCCCGACCAGTCCGCTGCCGATCTGGCTGGCCAGCCGGATCCGCTGGGCCTCGCCTCCCGACAGGGTGGCCGCCGAGCGGTCCAGGGTCAGGTAGTCGAGGCCGACGTCGAGCAGGAACTGCATCCGTCTCCTGGACCTCGCGGAACACCCGGTCGGCGATCATGTGGTCGCGCTCGGACAGGTCGAGCGAACCGACCACCTCGACGGCCCGTCCGATGGGGAGCGAGCACAGGTCGGCGATGTTGTGGCCCCCCACCGTGACCGCCAGCGACTCGGGCTTCAGCCGGCTGCCGTGGCACTCGGGGCACGGCACCTCGCGCAGGTAGCCCTCGAGGTTGTCGCGCAGGAAGTCCGAGTCCGCCTCGGTGTGGCGCCGCTCGAGCCAGTTGACGATGCCCTCGTAGGTCGAGTGGAACGAGCGCTGGCGTCCGTAGCGGTTGCGGTACTTGAGATGCACCTGCTCGTCGCCCGTCCCGTAGAGGACGAGTCGGCGGTCGTCGTCGGACAGCTCCTCCCACGGCGTGTCGACGGAGAACGCCGCCGAGGTCGGCGACGGCCCACTGCATGCGGTCGAAGTACTGGCTGCGGGCGCCCGACCAGGGGGCGAGCGCCCCCTCCGACAGCGACTTCGAGGGGTCGGGCACCACCAGTTCGGGGTCCACCTCGTACTTGGTGCCGAGGCCGGTGCACGCCGGGCAGGCCCCGTAGGGGCTGTTGAACGAGAAGTTGCGCGGCGACGGGTCCTCGAAGCTGATGCCGCAGTGGGTGCAGGCCAGGTGCTGGCTGAAGGTGATGGCCTCCTGCTCGGTGCCGTCGGCGTCGACCACGACGATCTCGGCCACACCCTCGGCGAGGCCCAGCGCCGTCTCGAGCGACTCGGTGAGCCGCCGGCGGATGTCGTCGCGACGGATCAGCCGGTCGACCACCACCTCGATCGTGTGGGTCTCGTAGCGGGCGAGGTCGAGGTCCCCCCGGTCGGACAGCTCGATGGTGGTGCCGTCGACGCGCACCCGGGCGAACCCCTGCTTGGCCAGGTCGTCCAGCAGGGCGCTGTACTCGCCCTTGCGGCCCCGGACCACGGGGGCGAGCACGAGGAAGCGGGTGCCGTCGTCCATGGCCAGGATGCGGTCCACGATCTGCTGGGGGCTCTGGCGGGCGACGGGACGCCCGCAGACCGGGCAGTGGGGCTTGCCGATACGGGCGTACAGCAGGCGCAGGTAGTCGTAGACCTCGGTGACGGTGCCGACGGTGGAGCGCGGGTTGCGGGACGCCGACTTCTGGTCGATGGAGATGGCCGGCGACAGGCCCTCGATGAAGTCCACGTCGGGTTTGTCCATCTGGCCCAGGAACTGGCGGGCGTAGGCGCTGAGCGACTCGACGTAGCGGCGCTGGCCCTCGGCGTAGATGGTGTCGAAGGCCAGCGACGACTTGCCCGAACCGGACAGCCCGGTGAAGACGATCAGCCGGTCACGGGGCAGGTCGAGCGAGACGTCCTGGAGGTTGTGTTCGCGCGCGCCGCGCACGACGAGTCGATCGGCCATGGTGGGAGGATACCGGTGCGGGGCTCGGGGCTCGCCGGGGTCAGGCCGGGGCCGGGGACTCGATGTCGGCGGTGGAACCCGTCAGCACGGGGCTGCCGTCGACCGGGTCGCGGTTGAGCAGGGCCCGCAGCTCCGCCACCTCGTCGCGGATGAGGGCCGCCTCCTCGAAGCGGAGCTCCTCGGCCGCCTTCACCATCTCGGCGTCGAGGCGGTGGATGAGGCCGGACAGCTCGTCGGCGTCGGGACCGATGGCGTGGGCCATCTCGGCGGCGGCCGCCCGGGCGTCGAGGCCGCCCCGCTCCCGGGAGCCCTTCTGACGGCGGGAGCCGCCGACCGGGGTGAGGCCGGCCAGGTTCCCCTCGCCGCCGAAGCTGTCGCCCCGCACCCGCTCCAGGATGTCGGTGACGGCCTTGGTGATGGATTTGGGGTCGATGCCGTGGGCCTCGTTGTAGGCGATCTGGCGGGCCCGGCGGCGCTGGGTCTCGCCGATGGCCGCCGTCATCGAGTCCGTGACGGTGTCGGCGTACATCACGACCCGGCCGTCGACGTTGCGGGCCGCCCGGCCCATGGTCTGGATCAGCGACGAGGCGGAGCGGAGGAAACCCTCCTTGTCGGCGTCCAGGATGGCGACCAGCGCCACCTCGGGGAGGTCGAGTCCCTCGCGGAGGAGGTTGATCCCCACCAGCACGTCGAAGACGCCGAGCCGGAGCTCGCGCAACAGTTCGATCCGGGCCATGGTGTCGACGTCGGAGTGCAGGTACTGCACCCGGACGCCCTGCTCGGCCAAGTAGTCGGTGAGGTCCTCGGCCATCTTCTTGGTGAGGGTGGTGACCAGCACCCGGTGGCCGTCGGCGACCGTGGCGTCGATGCGCTGGCGGAGGTCGTCGATCTGCCCGGTGGTGGGGACGATGTCGACCTCGGGATCGACGAGGCCCGTGGGCCGGATCACCTGCTCGACGACGTTGGAGCTGTGCTCCAGCTCCCAGGGCCCGGGGTGGCCGACAGCAGGACGACCTGGCCCACCCGCTCGATGAACTCCTCGAAGCGCAGCGGGCGGTTGTCCATGGCCGAGGGCAGGCGGAACCCGTGGTCGACCAGCGTCTCCTTGCGGGAGCGGTCGCCGGCGTACTGGCCCCGCAGCTGGGGTACGGCGACGTGGCTCTCGTCGAGGACGACCAGGTAGTCCTTGGGGAAGAAGTCGAGGAGCGTGAAGGGCGCCTCCCCCGGGGCACGGCCGTCGAGGTGCCGGCTGTAGTTCTCCACCCCCGAGCAGACCCCCGTTTCGGCGAGCATCTCGAGGTCGTACTCGGTGCGCATCCGGAGCCGCTGGGCCTCGAGGAGCTTGCCGGCGCCCTGGAGCTCGCCGAGGCGGACCCGCAGCTCGTCCTCGATGCCGAGGATGGCCCGGCGCATGCGTTCGTCGCCCGTCCCGTAGTGGGTGTTGGCGAAGACCACCAGGTCCTCGAGGTCGTCGCCGATCTCACCGGTGAGCACGTCGAAGGGGCGGATGCGCTCGACGGTGTCGCCGAAGAACTCGACGCGGACCGCCCGCTGTTCGTAGGCGGGGTGGATCTCGACGGTGTCGCCGTGGACGCGGAACTGGCCGCGGGTGAGGGCCACGTCGTTGCGCGAGTACTGGAGCTCCACGAGGCGGCGGAGCAGGGCCCGCTGCTCGTACTCCTCCCCCGGCTTGAGGGCCACGATGCGGTCCCGGTACTCCTCGGGCGATCCGAGGCCGTAGATGCACGAGACCGAGGCCACCACGATGGTGTCCGGTCGCAGCAGCAACGACGACGTCGAGGCGTGACGCAGGCGGTCGATCTCGTCGTTGATGGACGAGTCCTTCTCGATGTACGTGTCCGACGACGGGACGTACGCCTCGGGCTGGTAGTAGTCGTAGTACGACACGAAGTACTCCACCCGGTTGCGGGGGAAGAACTCCTTCAGCTCCGCCGCCAGCTGGGCGGCCAGCGACTTGTTGGGCTCGATGATGAGCGTCGGGCGCTGGACCGACTCGATGGTCCAGGCGATGGTCGCCGTCTTGCCCGAACCGGTGATGCCGAGCAGCGTCTGGTAGCGGTCGCCGCGCTCCAGTCCCTCGACCAGCCCGGCGATGGCCTGGGGCTGGTCCCCGGCGGGGCGGAAGGGCGAAACGACCTCGAAGGGTGGCACGTCCAGGATGGTACCGGCCGGGTGTGACAGCCCCTCCGGGGCCGGTCAGCCGGCGCCGGAGGCGGGTGTGCCTCGGGCGGCCCGTCGGGGCAGCCGTTCGAGCTCCGGCCCAGACCCGGTCGACCTCCCGGGCCAGGTGATCGGCGTCGCCGGAGTTGTCGATCACGAAGTCGGCCCCCTCCAGGCGCTCCTCGCGGCTCGGGCTGGGCGGCCATCCGGGCCGCCACGTCCTCCTCGGTCATGCCCCGCTGGCCGACCAGGCGCGCCGGCGGCGGACCTCGGAGGAGGCGTCGACCACGACCACCGCGTCGAGGGCCAGCATCTCCTGGTGCATGGCCTTCAGGAGGGGGATGTCCATGACCACGATGTCGTCGGTGTCCTTCCAGGCGTCCTTGCCCTCGATCATGGCGATGCCGATGGCGGGGTGGACGATGGCGTTGAGGTCGGCCAGGTCGGCGGGGTCGGCGAAGGCCACCTCGGCGAGCTTGGGCCGGTCGACCCGCCCGTCGGCGTCGAGGATGCCCGGACCGAACCGGTCGACCAGGGGCTGGTAGGCCGGGGCGCCGGGCTCCACCACCTCCCGGGCGACCTTGTCGGCGTCCACCAGGTGCGCCCCGTGGGCCACCAGGAGCTCGGCCACCGTCGACTTGCCGGCTCCGATGTTGCCGGTCAGGCCGACCGTCAGCACCGGTCGGCCCCTCCCCGGCTCACGGGGCGCGCCGGGGGCGCGAGGCGGTGGCGAACAGCACCATGGTGGTCGGGTCGAGGTCGTCGGTGACGAAGAAGTCGTCGGCGGTGATCCCGGTGGTCCCGCCCGAGTCGCCCCGGGCGATCACCTTGTAGGCGACGGGCAGGGCCCGGGTGTAGAAGCCGACGTACCAGGACCGCGGCATGCGGTGGCGCAGGTCCAGGAAGTCGAGGCGGAGGATCTTCTCGGCCTTGACCCGCCGGGCCGTGAAGTCGGCCTTGGCGTGGGGCACGGCGTCGAGACCCTGGACGGTGACGTCGTGGAAGTGCCGCGACAGCAGGGCCCGCAGCTCGGGCGGCTCGAACAGGTGGATGTGGAACGGGTTCTCGAAGTCCGCCGGGGCGTTGGGGGTGAGGAAGAACGCCGTCCCGTCGTCGCGCAGGACCCGGGCCAGCTCGGAGACGTGCCCCTCGGGGTCGTCGAAGTGCTCGATCAGGTGGGACGACGAGGCCCAGTCGAAGCTGCCCTCGGCGAACCCCAGGGCCAATGCGTTCATCTGGGCGGTCTCGAGCCCGGCCGGGCCGTAGGACCGTTTGGCCAGCTCGACGGCCTCGGCGCTGTAGTCCGCCCCGACGACCCGTCGGCCCGGAGCCATGAACCGGGCCGACTCGAAGCCCTGGCCGCAACCCACGTCCAGGACGGTCCCCGGACCCAGGCGTTCGATGATGGTCCGGTAGCCGGCGGCGTGGAGGGCGAGCAGCGAGTCGGGGGTCACGCCCTGCTGGGGACGCTCGCCGGTGAGTTGGCGGCCCTTCCGGTCGGCGGTGGCCGCCGATCCGGCCGGCACCTGGGCGGGGCTCATCGGCCACCCCGGACGGGTCCCGTGCTCCGTGCGAACTCGTCCATCTGCTCCCTGTCCTGGTCCCGTCGGCCGGTGCTGCCGTGTCGGCGCTGCAGTTGTTTACACTACCGACCACTCGTGCCGGTGACAGAACTCCCTCCCGCCGGGCCCACGGACCGGTCAGCCGGCTCGGAGGGGTCCCTCGCCGCCCGCCTGCGCTCGCCCGGCGGGCTGCGGGCGGCCGTGGACTACCTGCTCGTGGCCGTCGCCGCCTTCGTCCCCATGCTGGCCGCCCAGCCCGGGACGGTGAGCGACGACACCAAGACCTACCTCTACCTCGACCCCGGACGGTACGTGCGCGCCGCCGTGTCGATGTGGGACCCGAGCGTGGGGCTCGGCACCGTGACCCACGAGAACATCGGCTACCTGCTGCCCATGGGCCCCTTCTACTGGACCATGGCCGAACTCCACGTACCCCTCTGGGTCGCCCAACGCCTGTGGATGGGGTGTCTGCTCTTCGCCGCGGGGGCCGGCGCCCTCTACCTCTGCCGGGTGCTCGGACTGGCCGGGCCGGGCCGGTACGTGACCGCCCTGGCCTACATGTTCACCCCGTACGTCCTGCAGTACTCGGGCCGCATCTCCGTCATCCTCATGCCGTGGTCCGGACTCCCCTGGATGCTGGCCTTCGTCGTGCTGGCCCTCCGCAAGGGGGGATGGCGCTTTCCCGGCCCTCTTCGCCCTGGTGGTCGCCCTGGTCAGCGGGATCAACGCCAGCTCCATCCTCTACGTGGGGATCGCCCCGGCCCTGTGGCTTCCCTATGCGGTCCTGGTGACCCGGGAGTCCACGTGGCGCCGGGCGTGGGGGGTGGCCTGGAAGGTGGCCGGGCTCACGGCCCTGGCCTCGCTGTGGTGGGTCGTGGGCCTGCAGATCGAGGCGGCCTACGGGGTCAACGTCCTGCGCTACACCGAGACCGTCCCCGCCACCAGTGCGGCCTCGCTGGCCTCGGAGATCCTGCGGGGCCTCGGCTACTGGTACTTCTACGGCACCGACCGGGTGGGCCCGTGGACCCAGACCTCGGTCGACTACACGCAGAGCATCGCCCTCATCCTGTGGAGCTTCAGCGTGCCGGTCCTGGCCTTCCTGGCCGCCTTCGTGGCCCGGTGGCGTTACCGCAGCTACTTCATCCTCATCACCGTGGTGGGCATGGTGATGGCGGTGGGGCCCAATCCCTACAACGACCCCACGGCCGTCGGCTCGGTCATCAAGGCGCTCATGGTGGACACCACGGCCGGTCTCGCCATGCGCTCGACCGACCGGGCATCCCCCGTCATCCTCCTGAGCCTGGCCGTCTTCCTCGGGACCGGGGTCAGCGCCCTGTACCACCGCTTCCGGGTGGCCGGAGTGGTGATCGGCGCCGGGGTGGTGGTGGCCGTGGCCGGCGCCTCGACCCCGCTGTGGAGCGGTCAGATCATCGCCGACGGGTTCACCCAGCCGGCGGTGCCGCCGGCCTACACCCGGGCCGCCGCCAAGGCCCTCGACGCCACCCACCCGGGCACCCGCGTCTACGGACTCCCGGGCAACAACTTCGGCGCCCAGCGCTGGGGCGACACCATCGACACCGTCTACCCGGGCCTCATGACCCGGCCGTACATCACCCACGAACAGCAGATCATGGGCTCGATGCCCACCGCCGACGTCCTGGAGGCGGTCGACGGGCCCCTGCAGGACGGGGTCATGGACTGGACCGCCATGGCCCCGATGGCGTCCCTGCTCGACGCCGGCGACGTCCTGGTCCAGTACGACCAGGCCTACGAGCGCTACGACACCCCCAATCCCCAGACCCTGGCCGCCGAACTGGCCACCATGCCGCCCGGCCTCCGCGATCCGGTCGCCTACGGCACCCCCCGGCCGAACGTGCCGCTCCTCCCCCTCTTCGACGAGGGGAGCCTGGCCCTGCCCACCGACGCCGGCTGGCCGGCACCGCTCGTCTCCTACACGGTCGCCGATCCCCGCCCCATCGTGCGGACCGAGTCGACGACGACGCCGCTCGTGGTGGACGGCGACGCCAACGGCATCGTGGGCGCCGCCTCCGTCGGACTCCTGAGCGGGAACCCGACGATCATCTACGCCGGCACGCTGGACACCGACCCCACCCTGCGTGCACCAGACCCTGTCCGCCCCGGCCACGCTGGTGGTGACCGACACCAACCGCAAGCAGGGGTACCGGTGGAACTCGCTGAACGAGAACACCGGCTACACCGAGACCGCCGCCGAGGGTCCCGACACCGCCGATCCGAGTGACGCTCCCCTCGACCTCTTCCCCGGGGCACCGGCCGACGCCCAGACCACCACGGTGCTGGCCGGGGTCTCGTCGGTGACCGCCTCGTCCTACGGCTCCTCCATCACCTACCTGCCCGAGGACCGCCCCTCGGCCGCACTCGACGGGAACACGCAGACGGCGTGGCTCACGAACTCCTTCGTAGGGCAGATCGGCCAGTGGTGGCAGGTGCGGCTCGCCGCAGCCCCGCACCGAGGACCACCTCCTCCTCGTCCAGCCCCAGACCGGTGACCCCGATCGGCACATCACCCGGGTCACGCTCACCTTCGACGGCGGCCGTTCCCGGTATCGATCCCGTTGAGCCCGGCCTCGCGCACGGCCGCCGGCGAGGTGGTGACCTTCCCGGCCGCGGACGTTCACCACCCTGCGGATCACGATCACCGGGGTGGCCGTCGACGACCCGACGTCCCCGGTCGGGTCCCGCAGCTCGACCGGGTTCGCCGAGGTCGGGATCCCCGGCATCACGGTGGACGAGACGGTGTCGATGCCCCAGGATCTGCTGCGGGCCGCCGGGGCCTCCTCCCTCCGGGACCGTCTGGCGCTGGTCATGACCCGGCTGCGCGCCTCGGGGGTGCCGCCCCGGACCGACGTCGAGACGTCGCTGCAGCGGACCTTCTGGCTGCCGACGGCCCGCACCTTCACCCTGGCCGGGCAGGCGAGGATCTCGCCGCTGGTCCCCGACGACGAGATCGACCGGCTCGTGGGCCGTCCCGGGTCGGACTACACCGGCACCGTCGCCTACTCCGAGGGCCGGCTCCCCAACGACCTGACGGCCAACGCCATGGCCACGCTGGACGACGACCCGTCCACCATCTGGGAGCCCGGCTTCGGAGCCTCCCACCAGACCGGCGTCTGGCTGCAGTACCACTTCAGGAAGCCGGTCACCTTCGACCACCTCGAACTCCAGATCGTGGCCGACGGACGACACTCGGTGCCGACGCAGCTGACGGTCACCGGCGGCGGCCGGTCGGCCACCGTGGCGCTGCCCGCCCTGGCCGACAGCCCGGTGGCCGGGGCGGTGGTCGACGTTCCCGTCGACCTCCCGGTGACGTTCCACGGCACCGACGTGCGCCTCACGTTCGGCACCGTCCGGATGGTCGACACGCTGGACTACTACTCGCAGACCCCCATCGCCCTCCCCATCGGCGTCGCCACCGTCGGGATCCCCGGGCGCCCCGCCGGCCGCTCCCGTGCCGACGGACGTCCCGACGTCGTGCCGCGACGACCTCCTGGCGGTGGACGGCGCCCCCGTCTGGGTCGAGGTGTCGGGGACCACGGCCGCTGCGCTGGACCGCCAGGCGCTGACCATCTCCCTCTGCGGGCCGGACGCCGGTGGCCTCACCCTCGGGCCGGGTGAGCACACCCTGTCGTCGGCTCTCGGCCAGGTGACCGGCTACGACGTGGACCAGATCGCCCTCGACTCCGCCCCGGGGGGCGCCGCCATGCCCCTCGCCTCCCCGACCACGCTCGCCGCCCCCGCCGGTGGCCGCCTCGCCCACCGCGGTCGTCGACTCCCAGACGGCCACCGCGCTCCACGTGACGGTGCAGCGGCGTCCCGACGTCCCCGGGGTCCGACCCCGTTCGACCTGATCCTCGGTGAGTCCATCAACAAGGGCTGGACGGCGACCGTCGACGGGGGTCCGGGACTCGGCTCCCCGGTCCTGATCGACGCCTTCGCCAACGGCTGGCGCATCGACCCGGTGGCCCTCGCCCCGTTCGTCCACCACGGCACCCTGTCGGTCACCCTGGTGTGGACTCCGCAGCGCTCCGTCGACTGGGCCCTGATCATCTCCGCCGCCACCGTCCTGGCCTGCGTGGTGCTGGCCCTGTGGCCACGTCGTCGGCGCCGCCGCGCCCGGGGTGCCGGATGGTGACGACCCCTGTCCGGACGAGTCCGACGCCGACACCACCGCCGCCGCGGCCGTGGCCCTCGACGAACGACCCCGGCTGCAGCTGCCCTTCGCGTCCGAGGGGCCGCCGGTCCCGATCCTGGTGGCGGCGGTCACCGCCCTGGTCGCCGGGGCCGTGGCCGCGGCCGTGGCCTCACCGCTCGCCGGTCTGGCGGTGGCCGTCGCCACCGCGGTCGTGCTGGTGGTGCCGCGTCTCCGCTTCGTGCTGGCGCTGGCCGCCGTGGCCTGCGTGGCCGCCGCCGGCATCTACGTGGCCGTCCACCAGAGCCAGGTGGTGGCGCCGGACAACGGTGCGTGGCCGCAGTCGTTCCAGGTCGCCAGCCAGTGGGCATGGGCCGGTGTCGTCTTCCTGGGCGCGGACGGGGTCGTCGACGTGGCCCTCCGGGCCCGCCGTCGGCGCCAGGACCGTCACCGAGGAGTGGCGGCCGACGGCGCCGTCGGCCCTTCCGGGGGAGCCGGGGACCTCACCGTCCACGGTCCGGCGAACTAGGCCCCGCTGCCTTCCCCGGCACCGCACCGGGCGTGACGTCGGTACCGCCGGTGCACGGATCAGCGGGTGCGCGGCTCAGCCGGCGCCCGGATCAGGCGGCCCCATGGTTCACCGGGTGCCCGCTTCAGTCGGTGCGGGCGAGGGCTTCGGCGCCCAGGGCGGCCAGCGTGCCCCGGGCGGTGGCGTCCCAGGTGAGACGGGACGCATGCTCCAGGGCGCCGTGGCCCAGGCGTCTGCGCAGGACCTCGTCCCGCAGGACGGCGTCGAGCGCCGCGACCAGCTCATCGGTCGACTCGACCAGGAGGCCGGATCGGCCGTCGACGACGGCGTCCTCGTGGCCACCGATGCGGGTCGCCACCGCCGGGGTGCCACAGGCGCCCGCTTCGGTCACGGTCATCCCCCATCCCTCCCGCAGCGACGACGAGGCGACGACCCAGGCCGCCCGGTAGAGGTCGACCAGGGCGTCGTCGTCGACGAATCCGGGGAGCTCGATCCATCCCCGTGCCCCGTGGGCGTCCAGCTGGGCCTCCAGGGCGGGCCGCTCGTAGCCCTCGCCGGCGATCACCGCCCGCAGGTCCGGGTGGGTCGCCTTGAGCTGCACCAACGCCTCGATGAGGAGGTGGAACCGTTTGACCGGCACCAGGCGGCCGACCGCCACCACCAGCGGCGTGGCCGCTCGTTCGCCACCCGGGGAGAAGCGCGGCTCGACCCCGGGGGGCGTCACGGTGATGCGATCGGCGGGCAGGTGGAGCCGCTCGACGATCTCGGCCTTGGAGGACCGGGACAGGGTCACGATCCGGCCCCGGCGGTAGAAGGGAGGGGCGATCCGGTGCTCGAGCAGGTGGCCGGCCTCGGCGAGCCCACGGGGCAGCACCAGCTTCCACATCTCCGCGTGGACGTGGTGGAGGAAGGTGATCTGGGGACTACGGGACCACACCGGGCTGAAGAACGGCATGCCGTTCCAGATCTCGACCACGCCGTCGCCCGTGCCGATGCGACCGACGGCACCGGACAGGATCGAGCGGGGAAAGACCGAGTAGCGACCCGCCCGCCGGATGACCCGGTACCCGTCCCGCCGCACCACGCGGCGCCCGCCCGGCACCGAGGACGTGGTCATGGAGACGTCGAGGCCGGCCTGCGACCAGGCGGAGATCACCCGGTGGGCGTGGAGCTCACTCCCACCGGCCTCGGGATCGTCGAAATCCCGCCACGCCAGGACGTCGATGCGGCGCAGCCCCGTCCGCTCGGCGATCTCCTCCAGGGGCATCTCGGCGAGCAGCGGAACCGGCCCGGACCGACGGGTGGCCCGGGCCGACGGGTGGTCGGCGGCGACGGCCCGCTCCACGCCCTCCCACGCCGTCGTGAGCGACGTCCCGATCGGGGTGACCGAGGCCTCGCCGTGGAGGCCCGCGGCCGACGACTCACCGGCGGCCGGGGTCACCGGTACGCCTCCCACTGCACTCCCCCCGGACACCGCATGGCCGAAGTGTACCCAACCCCGGGCCCGCCACCCCTGGTGGGGAGCCCGGCAGGAAGGCGCCGCGTCATCGGCCGCCGTCCACCCGCTGCCAACCCAGGCGTCGGGACCAGTGCTGGCCCCGGTGTCGGACGTGGATCGCCAGGAAAGCCGCGCCCATGGCCGCCGCCAGCAGGGCCTGCACGAGGAGGTCGGCCCAGGCCGTCGCACTGGTGTGGCCGTCGGCCCGGGTCACCAGCACCGCCGCCAACGCCGAACCGCCGGCCAGCAAGAACACGATCCAGCGGGAACCGGTGCCGAAGAGATAGTTGGTCACGAGCACCGTGAACGAGAGGCACATCATGGCGAGCACCAGGGGGGCGAAGGCCGGCGCCGCCGTGGCCAGCTTGGCCGAGAAGACGATGGTCAGGAACTGGCGGGGAACGAACACCGAGATGACGAGCAGCATCGCCGCCGGTACGGACAGGAACAGGAGGGTCACCCCGAGCTGGCGGATGGCGTGTCCGCCCTCGTTCCAGCGGATGGTGGCCTCGGGGAGCAGGTACGCACCGAGGGCCAGCGCCCCGAAGACCAGCGCCTTGGAGGCCACCGAGATCGCCGCGTAGGGGCCGACGTTGGCATGGTCGAGCCGGCCGAGCAGGATGACGTCGATGTTCTGCAGCAGGCCGAGGAGGGCGAGGCCGACGAAGGCGGCCGACACGTCGGCCAGCAGTTTGCGGCGGGCCAGCACCTGGCCGGGAGGCGCCGGGGGCGCCGTCACCAGTCCGGCGGCGGCGTCCAGCGCCACCGGCTGCGAGGCCGGATCCGTCCAGGCCCTGCCCACCAGCCAGTGGGCGTGGAGGGCGGCGACCACCTCGCTCACGAAGACGCCGAGGGCATAGCCGGTCACCCCGGAGCCGCCGATCACGAGGACGAGGACCAGTGCTGTCCGTACCCCGCCCTCCACCAGGAGGTTGCCGGCCAGCGGGCGGTAGCGGCGGTGGGCCTGCAGGAGTCCGCGGTCGACGCTCAGCAGGATCCAGATCCCGGCGGCCATGAGGATCAGGACGACCCCGCGGCCGTCGGGCAGATGGAGTTGGTGGGCGATCCACCCCTGCAGGGCCAGCACGAGCACCAGTTCGACACCGATCCCGATCATGCAGATGCGGTGGATCCGCTGCACCCACCGGCGCACCAGGTGCCCCTGCCCGGTGGTCTGCAGGCCGGTGACCCGTCGGATCACCCCCACCAGGACGGCCGACCCCGGCATGGACAGGATGAAGAAGAGGCCGAGCAGCTGGGCGATCTCGCCGTAGGCCTGGGACGACACCAGCCGCGCCACCGCGACCACCACCAGGGCGGCGGTGACGTTGACCAGCATCCCGGCGATGGCCACCGGTCCGGCCTGGACGAGGCCGCCCTTCACGGTGTTGTCGGCCCCTACCAGCCCGGGGGCGGCCTCGTCGGGGGGCAGCTGGATCATCGGTCCGCCGGCCACGGCGATCCCCACCGCCGGACCGAGGGCCGCCGACTCGCCTATGGGGTCGACGACCGTCTCGACGTCCTCGAGCATCTCGTCGAGACCCGGGTCACCGTCGTCGGTGGCACCCCCCGGTGCGTCCGTCCCCCCGTCGACCACCTGGCTCCGATCCGGTCAGCCGACGCGTCGGGGCAGGACCGGCGCGTCCCGTCCGGTGGATCCGGACGCTCCGCCGCTCCGGCCGTCGGCCGTCTCGTGGTACTCCTCCTCCACGTTCACCGACCAGATGTCGTGCCGGGCACCGTGGATGTTCTCCACGGTGAGCATGGCCGTGTACATGGAGTGGTCCTGGTTGTTGTACTTGTGCATGCCGTTGCGGCCCACCGGATGGACGTTCGGGGCATGGGTCTCGAACCACCGGCGGATGATCTCGACGTTGGCCCGGTAGGTGTCGTCGTAGACGGGATACGCCTTCGGCATCCGGACGACGTAGCCGGCCTCCACGTCGGACGCGTCGACCAGTCCGATGGCGGCCAGCTCCTTGGTGCCCAGCGCCACCAGGTCGTCGTCGGGAAGGTTCCACAGCTCGTCGCCCTCGAACACGAAGTACTCCATACCCAGGCACGTCCGGCCGTCCTTCACCAGATACGGCGACCACGACCCGAAGTTCTGGATGCGGCCGACCTTCACGTCCGGTGAGTGGATGTAGATCCAGTTGTCGGGGAATCCCCGATCGGCGGGCACCACCAGGGCGATGGTCAGGAAGTCGCGGTAGTGGAGGTCGTCGGCCGCCCGCTGGACCTCGGCCGGGACCGGCGGGTCGACCGCCCGGGCCAGCGCGGTGAAGGGCATCGAACTGATGACGTGGCTCACGGCCACCCGCTCGGACCCGCCCCGGTGGTCGGTGGTCACGGCCACGGCGCGGCCGTCCTCGACATGGACGGTGGTCGCCGAGGTCTCCATGCGGACCTCGCCACCGAGGTCCACGACCTGTTCGGCACACCGCTCCCACATCATGCCGGGTCCGTACTTGGGGTACTGGAACTCCTCGATCAGACTGGTGACCTGCTCGGACTTGTCGCGGCGGCGCCCGAAGGAAGACCGGATCGGCTCCCACACGGCGTTCCACAGGGACATCCCCTTGATGCGCTGGGCACCCCAGTCGGCCGACAGCTCCGATGCCGACACCCCCCAGACCTTCTCGTTGTAGGTCTTGAAGAAGTGCTGGTACAACCGCCATCCGTAGTTGGAGACGATGTAGCCCTCCAGGGTCGACTGGTCCCTCGGCGGTCGCACCCGGACCCACAGGAAGGAGAGCCCGCAGCGGACGGCCTCCAGGATCCCGAGGTTCGACAGGGCGTTTCCCAGCTTGATCGGGTAGTCGTAGTACTTGCCCCCGTAGAAGATCCGGCTCATCCGCGGCCGGAGCAGGAAGTCCTCCTCGGGCAGGATCTCGTGCCAGAACTCCTCCACCGGGACCACCTTGGTGAAGAAGCGGTGTCCGCCGATGTCGAACCGCCAGCCGTCCCGCTCCACGGTGCGGCTGATCCCGCCGAGCACGGAGTCCTGCTCGAGGACCACGACGGGGTCGCCCGCCTGGGCGAGGCGGTAGGCGGCGGTCAGGCCGGCCGGTCCTCCGCCGATGACGACGACCGGGTCGTCCGTGCGCTTCACCCCGCGGGCGTCCGCTTCGGTCTCGGGCTGGTGGGGCGTCGACATGCGGTGCGATCCGTTTCTGCTGGTTCCGGTGGCCGTCGGCCGCGTCGTGCGGTCGCCGGCCGGTGTGGGCCGGGTGTTGCGACCCGGTGCGGCAGACGGGCCGAGTACCCCCCGCCTCCCACGGGTTCCGTCCGCTCGGTCGGGACGGCCGGGCCTCAGCTGCCCCTGCGGGAAGCAGGATACTTCCTCCTCCGGGGTGCCCGGCGGAGGCCCGACCGGTGGCGGCGCCGGGGACTAGGGGACGACGATCCCTAGGAAGGCGGCCACGGCGTACCCGACCATGGCCACCGCCGACACTCCGAGCACCACCGCCTCGACCGGACGGCGCCCCGTGGTCGTCGACGCGGCCACGACCAGGGGGAAGGCCGCCAGTGCATACCGCTCGAAGGAGTCCATGTTGGTGCTGCTCAGTGACGCCGCCAGGACGACGGTGGCGTAGAGGGCGTACGACGGGGGCAGGCGCCGCCAGGCGACCACGGCCAGGGCGACGCACACCAGCACCCACGGAACGTGGGAGGCACTGCCCAGGTGATGACCGTGGAGCGCGGTCACCACGTCGTGGGCCATGGCGTCGAGGGGGACCGTGAGCTGGCCCCGGTGGGCACCCTGTTCCTGCACCGTGAGCGGAAGCCAGGGGTCGCCGAACACGTGGCCGACCCAGGCGAGGTACGCCCCGGCCCCGACCGCCGGGGCCACCAGGGCCGCCCCGGCGGCCACCCGGCGACCCACCGGGGTCAGGGACGCCCGGCGGGACCAGAGCTCGAGCGCCACCGGCACCACCAACAGCACCCCGACGGGCCGGACCGCCCCGGCGCCCAGCCCGGCCGCCGCCGCCCACCACCACCGTCCGGTGCGGATCCCGAGGAAGGTCACCACCGAACAGAGCAGGAGGAGGGCGTCCGAGTACGCCAGCACCATCGAGTAGGCCGACGGAGCCAGGGCCAGCAGCCAGACCGACCGCCGCGCCAGGGCGGCGTCACCGAGATCGTGGCGGACGAGGAGGAGCAGGGCGGCCAGGGCCAGGAGGGACGCCAGGTTGGCCACCACCACCAGGGCGGCCCCGATGTCGAGACCGGGAACGTGGCCGAGGTACCGCCCGAGCAGCGGAAAGAGCGGGAAGAACCGGAGCGAGTCGTGTCCGGAGGCCGCGTAGCCGTGGGCGGCGATCGACCGGTACCAGCCGGCGTCCCACGACAGCAGCCCCTCGTGCACCCGCTCGGCGGCGGCCGGGTTGTCCGGGCGGAGGGTCCGCACCGTCAGGTGGGCCACCACGAGGGCGACGGCCACCAGCACCCGGGCGGCCAGCCAGGCGGGCAGCACCGACAGGACCGCCCGGCCGAACGACGACAGTCCCCGGCGGGGCCCCGGCCGGTCCCGCTCGGGGGACGCGCCACCGCCGGCGGGGTCGGCGGTCACCGTCGGCACCCCCCCGGCCACGCGGTCAGGACCCGTGCGGTGTCAGGCGGACCAACGCCATCGGCTGGTAGAAGGTGACGCTGTTCCAGGCCACGAGATCGGTGACCTGGTAGGAGGTGATCCGCCGCCAGCGCCTGGACGATGGTCTCGCACTTCAGCCCGTAGGTCTGGTAGCCGGGTGACCAGACGACGAAGATCTGGTGGCCCCCGGCGGCCATGGCCTCGACCTTCTCGGCGAAGGTGACGGGCGAGGCGGCGCTCACGGCGGCGCCGTAGTCGACCCAGTTCACGTACGCCGGGCCCGTCTCTCGGGGGAACGTGATCTGCTGGTAGCGACCGGAGGGCAACAGCCGGTCCACGGCCGGACCGAGCTGGTCGGGGCAGTAGGCGACCACGTCGCCGGGACGGCCCGAGGTGGCGATGGCCGCAGCCACCTCTCCGGCCTGGGTGCGGTTCGTGGTCACGTTGGGCACGGCGGAGACGAACCCGAGGACCACGGCCAGGGCGAGGATCGCCACGCCCGGACGTGCCGGTCGCAGAAGACGGTGAGGCCGAGCGCCACCAGGAGCAGGAGCGGGACGAAGACGACCGAGGCGTAACGGGCGTCGAAGGCGCTGTTGGAGATGAACCCGCCGGAGATGGCGGCGACCAGGGTGCCGGCGAACACGATGGCCAGCGGGCGACCGCGGGCCCGGGTCCGGATGTCGAGATCGATGTGGAGACGGTCGGTGGCCAGGCCGAACAGGCCGAGACCGGCCAGGGCGAAGTAGAGGAGCGCCAGGCCCCGACCCTGGCTGGTGCCACCGCCGGCGAAGGACGAGATGGCGTTGACCATGGCCGCGAAGTTGGCCGGCGTCGACCAGGGCGTTCCGGTGTGCTTCGACTGGTACAGGAAGATGGGCACCCACGGAAGGAAGGTCAGGCAGCCGACCAGCATGGCCGCCAGTGCCGCCCGGGCGCTGCGGCGCCACTCGGGGCGCCCCCGCCACGACTGGTACGCCAGCCACAGCACCATGGTGCCGACCAGGTAGATCGACCAGTAGTGGGAGTAGAGCAGGAGGCCGGTCACCGCCGCCACGGCGACGAGATTGCCCGGTCTCGGCCGGCGCAGGGTGCGGTCGAGGGCGAGGAAGCCACAGACGGTCAGCAGGGCGACCAGCGAGTACATCCGCGTCTCGGTGTCGTAGCGGACGGCGAAGGGGGACGAGGCGATGAGCAGCGTTGCCGCCCACGCCGCGGTACGGCCGCCCAACCGACGCCCCGCCAGCCAGACGAGCGGGAGCGTGGCCACGCCGAAGATGCCGGGCAGCGCCCGCACGGCGACGTCCGAGGTGCCGAAGACGGCCATCCAGTAGTGCAGGAGCACATAGAACAGCGGGGGCGCACCGTCCCGCTTCAGGTACGAGGGGATCTCGTGGACCGGGAGTTTGGCGATGTTGACGGTCAGCGCCTCGTCGAGCCACAGGTCCGACCTCGTCCAGAAACGGAGCACGAGTCCCGCCACCAGGACGACGACGGTGCCCACGACCAGCGCTCCGTGCAGCACGGGCGAGAAGGGCTTGCCTTCGGGATCGTCGACGACCGGCGCCGGGGTGTCGGCCCCGGTGGGGCGGTCGGAGCCGTCGGCCGCTCGATCACCCCCACTCCTCGGCGCCGCCGGCGACGGATCGAACGGCGCGTCGATCGACCCTGCGGGTCCCGGAGCGGCGCGCTTCCATGGCTGGCATGGTACCCAGGCCACCGGCCGGGAGCGGGATCCCCACCCGTCCACCGTCCGACACATGGACTACGTGCAACGTGGGCAGTACTGTGCGCCCACGACTCCATCCGCGCTGTGGCAGAGTCGGAGCCGGTAGTTCCGTTTTCCGTGATACGGGGTGCTTCGGGACCGACGAACAGTGTCGGATCACCGATCGGGGTCCGGGAGAACGCACCAGGGGGAGTCGTCGTGACCGAGCAGAGCGAGATCAACCGACGTACCTTCCTCGCCCGGGGAGCCGCCGCCGGAGGGGCTGTGGTCCTGGCCGGAGCCGCCGGGGGCGCCCTCGCGGGTTGCTCGTCGGGTAGTGGCTCGACGTCGACCACCGCGGCGACCGCCTCGTCGTCCCCGGCCGGGGTCGGCACCGGGACGCCCGTCAAGGGGGGTTCCCTGACGATCGGGCTGGTGGCCGAGATCGACGGCTTCTATCCGCCCGCCAACCACTGGGACACCAACGGATACATCTATGCCAACTGCCTGTACGACCCCCTGATGGCCGTCGCCGCCGACGGGACGATCCAGCCGTACCTGTGCGCGTCCTTCACCCCGAACTCGGCCTACGACACGTGGACCATGACGCTCCGTCCGAACGTCAAGTTCCACGACGGATCGGCGCTGACCGCCCAGGTCGTCGTCAACAACTACACCGCCCTGCGGGCCTCTCTCCTCACCGGCCAGGCGCTCAGCCAGGTGGCGTCGGTGGTGGCCCAGGACGCCATGACGGTCGTCTTCACGCTCCAGGCCCCCAATCCCGGGTTCGCCGCCGGACTCACCACCCAGGTCGGGTACGTCGTCGCCCAGGCGATGATCGACCAGGCCAACGCCAAGGTGGCCAATCCCACGCCGGTGGGCACCGGTCCCTTCGTGTACCAGAGCTGGACGCCGAACAACCACTTCACCTGCACCCGCAACGCCGACTACTGGAGGTCGGGTCTCCCCTACCTCGACCAGATCACCCTTCGGCCGATCCCCGACACGGTGCAGCGCGAGGCCACGTTGAAGACCGGGGGCGCCGACATGATCGGGTCGACGGATCCGAACACCATCAACCGGTTCAAGACGTTGAGCGGCTATCAGATCGTCGACTCCTACCACGACATCATCGGCGAGCCGACGATGGCCTTCATCATGCTCAACTGCGCCACGGCGCCGACCAACGACCTGACCCTGCGCCAGGCCCTGGCGATGGGACTCGACCAGGCCACCATCCAGAAGATCTTCGGCGGGGGGTTCGCCCAGCCGGTGGACGGTCTCTTCCTGCCCGGGATCGACGTACTACTCGAAGACCACCTACCCCTCCTACGATCCGGCCGGGGCCAAGAAGCTCGTCGACCAGTACAAGGCCCAGCACGGGACGCCCACCCTCGAACTCCTCACCGTCACCGATCCCCGCCTGGCCCAGCTGGTCGAGATCGTCCAGGCCATGTGGCAGCAGATCGGCGTCACCGTGAACGTCAGTCAGATCGAGCAGGCCGACCTGATCGACAACTTCATCGCCGGCAAGTTCCAGGCGGCGACGTCCTACCAGTTCGGCGCCGTCGACCCGGACATCAACTACGTGTGGTGGAGCACCACCACCATCCATCCGGTCGGCAGCATCGCCCTCAACTTCCCCCGCAACTCGGATCCCGTCATCGAGCAGAACATGTTGGCCGGCCGCCACACCACCGACCAGGCGACGCGGGTGGCCGGCCTACCAGGCGGTCAACGAGCAGCTCGCCAAGGACCTCCCCTACCTGTGGCTGCTGCAGTACATCTTCTCGGAGGTGGCCACCGACCGGGTGCAGAACTTCGCCAATCCCACGTTTCCGAACGGTCAGAAGCGGTGGGGATTCGACGAGGGGATCTTCGTCCCCACGCAGATCTGGCTGTCGAGCTGAGCGGACGGACGAGGCGTCGCGACACCCATGGCCAAGTACCTGATCAGACGGTTCCTCCAGCTGGTGGTGGTGTCGTTCATCATCTCCGTCCTGGTGTTCCTCCTGGTCCACCTCCTGCCCGGCGACCCGACCGTGTCCATCCTCGGGCCCAACGACACGGCCGCCAACCGGGCCATCCTGCTCAAGCAGCTGGGCCTCAACCTGCCGCTGTGGCACCAGTACGTGGTGTGGCTGAACGCCGCCTTCCACGGCAACCTCGGCACCTCCTACCTGGACCACGAGTCGGTGACCCACATCCTGGCCACCGGCGCGCCGGTGTCCATCGAACTGATCCTGATCAGTCAGATCATCGCCTTCGCCATCGCCATCCCCCTGGCCCTGATCGTGTCCCGCAAGCCCAACCGGCCCGTCGACAACGTCTCCACCGCCGCCACGTTCGGCCTACTGGCCCTCCCTCCCTTCGTGGTGGCGCCGCTCCTGGTGGCCATCTTCGCCGTCGGGCTCGGATGGTTCCCGGCCACCGGCTACGTCCCCTTCACCCAGGCCCCGCTCACCAACCTCCACGACATGATCCTCCCGTCCGTCGCCATCACGGCCGGGTCCATCGCCGTCTACTTCCGGGTGCTGCGCTCCGACCTGATCAGCACGCTGCAGCAGGACTTCATCACCATGGCCCGCTCCAAGGGTCTGTCCAACCGGCGCATCATGTGGCGCCACGCCTTCCGGCCGTCGAGCTTCTCGCTGCTGGCCGTCGCCGGCATCAACATCGGTAGCCTGATCGCCGGGCACGTTCGTGGTCGAGCTGCTGTTCGCGCTGCCCGGCATCGGCTACGCACTGGTCCAGGCGGTCGAACAGAGCGACTACCTGGTGGTCCAGGGCATCTCGCTGGTCGTCGCCATCGCCTTCGTGATCCTCCAGTTCGTCATCGACTTCATCTTCACGATCGTCGACCCGAGAGTGGTGCGGGAGTGAACCATGCCTGACGACAGAGAGCTGCTCGACACACGTTCGTCGTCCCGGCTCCTGGCCAATCCGCTGCCGGGCACGGCGGCCACCGACGAGGCGATCCTGGCCACCGAGGAGACCACCGAACGCGACGACATCCTGAAGCGGAAGCCCTTCGGGTTCCTGTTCTGGTTCGCCGTCGGCTTCGTGGGCGTGGTCATCCTGTCGGCCGTGCTGGCCAACGTGCTGCCCCTCCAGAACCCCAACCTCCAGCACTACACCGCCTTGAACCAGGGTCCCAGCTCGGCTCACTGGCTGGGCACCGACGACCTCGGGCGGGACCTGCTGTCCCGACTCGTCTACGGGGCCAGGGTCTCCCTGGTGGTCGGCTTCCTCGGTGTGGTCATCGGCCTGGTGGTCGGCGGGACCGCCGGGCTGATCTCGGGCTACCGCGGGGGATTCCTCGACGTCGCCCTCAACGCCGTCTCGTTCATCATCCTGGCCTTCCCGGCCATCGTGGCGGTGATCGCCATCGTCACGTTCTGGAAGGCGTCCCTCTTCCACATCACGATCATCCTGGGCATCGCCACCATCCCCCTCATGTACCGCGTCATCCGGGCGTCGAGCCTGTCCTTCGCCCAACGGGACTTCGTGGTGGCGGCCAAGACCATGGGGGCCACCGACACCCGGATCGTGCTGCGGGAGATCCTCCCCAACGTGATCCCGGTGACCGTCACCTTCAGCCTCATCACGGTGGCCGGGCTCATCGTCATCGAGGGGACCCTCGCCTTCCTCGGCCTGTCGGTGGCACTGCCCACCCCGTCATGGGGGAACCTGATCAACGAGGGGACGTCCAACGGCGCTCTCAGCACGGACCCGTGGATCATGCTCTGGCCGGCGTTGGCCATGTTCCTCCTGCTGTGGTCGATCAACCTGATCGGCGACCGGTTGCGCCAGCGGTTCGACATCCGCGAGGGACTGCTCTGATGGCCCGGGGACGCAGGGCCCGGACCCTCGAGTTCAAGGACGCCGGCACCCACACGGGGCCGCTGCTGGTCGTCGAGGACCTCCACACGTCGTTCCGCACCCAGCGGGGCACGGTGCGGGCCGTCGACGGCGTCTCCTTCGAGGTCGACGAAGGCAAGACCCTCGGCATCGTGGGCGAGTCCGGCTCCGGCAAGACCGTCCTGTCCCGCTCCATCATGGGCATGCTCCCGGTGCGTGACGTCATCCGCAGCGGCACCGTGCACTTCGCCGGACACGAGCTGACGTCCATGGACGACCAGCTCGCTGCGCGAGGTGTGGGGCGCCGAGCTCTCGATGATCTTCCAGGACCCCATGACGGCCCTCAACCCGGTCAAGCGGATCGGCGACCAGATCGGCGAATCACTGCGCCTCCATCTCGACATGGACAAGAAGGAGGCCCGCTCGACGGCGATCGAGCTGCTCCGATCGGTCGGGATCCCGTCCCCCGAGGACCGCGTGCGCTGGTACCCGTTCCAGCTCTCGGGCGGCATGCGCCAGCGGGTGATGATCGCCATCGCCCTGGCCTGCGCCCCCCGGATGGTGCTCGCCGACGAGCCCACCACGGGCCTGGACGTGACCGTGCAGGCCCAGATCCTCGACCTGCTGGCGGAGCTCCAGCGGGAGCGCCACATGGCCGTCATCCTGGTGACCCACGACCTCGGCGTCGTGGCCAGCCGGGCCGACGACATCATCGTGATGTACGCCGGCAGGATCGTCGAGCGGGCCCCCACCCATACGCTCTTCAGCGACACCAAGATGCCCTACACCCGGGCCCTCATGGACTCGATCCCCCGGCTGTCCGACCCGAGCGGGGCCCGCCTCGTCGCCATCGGCGGTCGGCCGCCGGACCTCATCAATCCGCCGACCGGATGCCGCTTCGCTCCTCGGTGCCCCTACGCCCAGCGACAAGTGCCGGGAGATCGAGCCGCCTCTGCGCACGGTCGGCTCCGAGGACCACCTCTTCGCCTGCTGGTTCCCCCTGGTGGACGGGGTGTCGACCGCGCCGCCCGTTCCCGTGTCACTGTCGACGGCGACGGCCACGGCCACGGCCACGGCCACGGACGGCACCGGCCCGACCGGGGAGTCGCCGACATGACCGAGACCACCACCACGGCACCCGTCCCGGGGCCCACCACCGGACCGGACGATCTGGTGCTCGACGTCACCGATCTGGTGGTCGAATTCAAGAGTGGCCGCCAGCGGGTCCAGGCCGTGTCGGGCGTCACCTTCCAGGTCCGCCGGGGCGAGACGCTCGGCCTGGTCGGCGAGTCCGGCTGCGGCAAGTCGACCACCGGCCGCACGCTGGTCCAGGTGCAGCCGGCGACGTCCGGCTCCATCGTCTACCGGGGCCGGGACCTGAACGGGATGAAGGGCAGGGAGCTGCGCGAGCTCCGGACCAAGATCCAGATGATCTTCCAGGACCCGATCTCGTCGCTGAACCCGCGCCGGCGGATCAAGGACATCGTGGCCGAGCCCCTGGTGATCTGGAAGCGGGGCACCCGCGAGGAGCGGACCGCCAAGGTGCACGCCATGCTCGACGCCGTGGGCATCGACGCCGACGTGGCCGGTGACCGCCTTCCGAGTGAGTTCTCGGGCGGGCAGTGCCAGCGCATCTCCATCGCCCGCGCCCTGATGGCCGAGCCGGATCTGCTCATCTGCGACGAACCCGTCTCGGCCCTCGACGTGTCGGTGCAGGCGCAGATCCTCAACCTGCTGTCCGACCTCAAGGCGCAGTTCGAACTCACCATGGTCTTCATCGCCCACGATCTGGCGGTCGTGAAGAACGTGAGCGACCGGGTGGCGGTCATGTACCTCGGCAAGCTCGTCGAGGTGGCGGGCTCCGACGACCTCTACCGGAACGCCGCCCACCCCTACACCGAGGCGCTGCTGGCCTCGATCCCCGAGCCGGACCCCGACCACGTGTCGGGGCACAAGGCGCTCTCGGGCGAACTCCCCTCCCCCCTCAATCCACCGTCGGGCTGCCGCTTCCGGACCCGCTGCCCGTACGCCCAGGACCGGTGTGCCGCCGAGGAACCCCCGTTGCGCGAGATCGCCCCCGGCCACCAGGTGGCGTGCCACTTCCCGGTGGGTGCGGCCGCCCAGCAGCCGGCCCCGACGTCCGCCTGACGGCCTCGCGAAGGATCACCGGGGCGGTGGGGGGGTCCGCGCCGATCCCGGTCGGGCCCGGATGGCGGGACGCGGCTGTGACAGGGCACCCTCGGAACGGGTCCCGGACGGAAGTGGAGCCCCTCAGCCCTCGGTGGGCGGCGCCTCGGCCACGGGAGCCTCCGCCACGGGCGCCGCCGCGACCGGAGCTTCGGCGACCGGAGCTTCGGCGGGCGCGGCCTCGGCGGCCGGAGCTTCGGCGGCGCGCGGCCTCGGCGACAGCGCCGGCCTCGCCCCCCTCACCCTCAGCGGGACCGTGCTCGGCCACGTAGTCGGCCCAGGCGGCCTGGGCCTCGGTCTCCGGCGTGAACTCCGTCTCGGCGAAGACGGGACCCACGTAGTTGCCCTCGTCGTCGTAGGCGTGCTCGCCGAAGGCCTCGCGGTACTCCTCGGACACCTCGCCGCCCTCGGCGGCCTGCTTGATCGACAGGCTGATGCGGCGCCGCTGGAGGTCGATGTCGATGATCTTCACCCACAGCTCCTCACCGGGGGTGACGACCTGCTCGGGCAGGTCGACGTGGTGGCCGGCCATCTCCGAGATGTGCACCAGGCCCTCGATGCCGTCGCCCACCTGGACGAAGGAGCCGAAGGGCACCAGCTTGGTGATGCGCCCGTAGACCAGCTCGCCGACCTGGTGGGAGTTGGCGAACTCCTGCCACGGGTCGGTCTGGGTGGCCTTCAGCGACAGGCTGATGCGCTCCTTGGAGAGATCGACGTCCAGCACCTCGACGTCGATCTCGTCGCCGACCGACACCACCGAGGACGGGTGGTCGACGTGCTTCCACGAGAGCTCGGACACGTGGACGAGTCCGTCCATGCCGCCGAGGTCGACGAAGGCACCGAAGTTGACGACCGAGGAGACGACGCCGCGGCGGCGCTCGCCGGGCTTGAGGTTGACGAGGAACTCGCCCCGCTGCTCCTTCTGGGTCTCCTCCAGCCACGCCCGGCGCGACAGCACCACGTTGTTGCGGTTGCGGTCGAGCTCGATGATCTTGGCCTCGATGGTGCGACCCACGTAGGGCTGGAGCTCGCGGACCCGCCGCAGCTCGACCAGCGACGCGGGCAGGAAGCCGCGCAGACCGATGTCGACGATGAGCCCACCCTTGACCACCTCGATGACCGGGCCGGTGACGACCTCGTCGGCCTCCTTGAGCTTCTCGATGGTGCCCCAGGCCCGCTCGTACTGGGCCCGCTTCTTCGACAGGATCAGGCGACCCTCCTTGTCCTCCTTCTGGAGCACGAGGGCCTCGACGGCCTCCCCGAGGGTGACGATCTCGGAGGGATCCACGTCGTTGCGGATGGACAGCTCCCGGACCGGGATCACACCCTCGGACTTGAAGCCGATGTCGAGCAGGACCTCGTCCCGGTCGATCTTGACGACGGTTCCCTCGACGAGGTCACCGTCCTCGAACTCGACGATGGTGCCGGCCATGGCGTCTTCGAGGGAGCCTCCGCCGAGGTCGTCCTCGGTGATGGAGCGGGGGATGTAGACCCCGTTCTCGTCGAAGTGGCCCATGGCCTCGGGGGACAGCAGGTCCGTGCCGGCAGGCACGACGTGGGTATCGGACATCAGGTAGGTAGCTCGCTTTCCGGACAGGTTCGCCCCGTCGGCCGGTGGACGGACCACGGGGACGGGCAAGACATGCGCCACAACCGTTGTGGCAGGGGATCCATGCTACAGCACCGGGGAAGCGGAGTCGCAGGTCAGGGCGACGCAACGGGTGCCGGGTCGGGCGTCAACCCTTGGCTTCGGCCCAGGAGGACCCCCAGGCCATGGCCACTTTGAGCGGCACGTCGAGCTCGGCGGCACCGGTCAGCGCCGCCTCGGTGAGCGCTTCGACGGCCTCGGCCTCGTCGGGATCGGCGTCGACCAGGACCTCGTCGTGCACCTGGAGGACCAGGTCGGAGCGGTACCCGCCCTCCTCCAGGCCCGAATCGAGCCGGATCAGGGCCATCTTGAACAGGTCGGCGGCCAACCCCTGGATGCCGGCGTTCATGGCCTGGCGCTCGGCGGCCTGGCGGACCTGGTGGTTCGACGAGACGAGGTCGGGCAGGGGACGACGGCGACCGAAGGTGGTCACCGTGTACCCGTTGGCCCGGGCCTCGGCCACCGCCCGGTCCATGTAGTCGTGGACCGACGGGAAGGCTCCGAAGAAGGCGTCGAGGATCCCCTTCGCCTCCTCCACGGGCACGCCCAGTCGCTGGGCCAGCCCGTAGGACTCCATGCCGTAGGCGAGTCCGTAGGACACCATCTTGGCCGTGGAACGCTGTTCGTGGGTGACGGCGTCGCGGTCGACCCCGAACACCCGGGCCGCCACCGTGCGGTGGATGTCCTCTCCCGCGGCGAAGGCGGCCGTGAGACCCGGGTCCCCCGACAGGTGGGCGATGGCCCGCAACTCCACCTGGTCGTAGTCGGCCACCAGCAGCCGCCGCCCGGGTGACGGGACGAACGCCTCCCGGAACCGGCGACCCTCGTCGGTACGGACGGGGATGTTGTGCAGATTGGGCCGGTCCGACGACAGGCGACCGGTCCGGGCCACCGTCTGGCGGAAGGTGGCGTGGATCCGGCCGTCGGCCGCCACCTCGGCGGCGAGTGTCTCGCCGTAGGTGGACCGGAGCTTCTCGACCTCGCGGTAGCGGAGCAGCACCTCGACGATGGGGTGCTGCCCGCGCAGCGACTCGAGGGTACGGGCGTCCGTCGAGTACCCCGTCTTGGTCTTGCGACCGGGCTGCAGGCCCAGGTCCTCGTAGAGCACGGTGCGGAGCTGCTTGACCGAATTGACGTTGAACGGCGATCCGGCGAGCTCGTGCATGGTGGACTCGAGCGCGTCGCACTCGGCCGTCAGCCCGGTGGCGATCGACCGCAGGACCTCGCGGTCCACGGGGATCCCCACGACCTCCATGCGGGCCAGCACCCTCACCAGGGGCCGCTCCATGTCGTCGAACAGCTGGCCCTCGCCGATCTCCTCCAACGCCGCCGCCAGCGGCCTCCGCAGCCGGGCCAGCACGGCGGCCATGCGAACCAGCCGCAGGGCCGTGGGATCGAGCCCGGGCCCCGGGTCCGCCCCGTCGACCGGATCGCCGGACTCCTCGAGGAGGAACGAGCCCTGACCCTTGGCCCCCGCTCCGTCGTCGACCGCCACACCGAGGAATCTCGGGGCCAGGTCCGACAGGCGGTAGTGGTCCTCGGACGGGTCGAGCAGGTAGGCGGCCACCGCGGTGTCCATGGCCAGGCCGGTCA
This sequence comes from uncultured Acidimicrobiaceae bacterium, assembly GCA_963699345.1. GTDB lineage: Bacteria > Actinomycetota > Acidimicrobiia > Acidimicrobiales > RAAP-2 > Bog-756. Next base: position 246,482 of record CAVOTL010000007.1, read on the forward strand.
GGTCGACCCCCAGAGGCAGGAGCGAACGCATCAGCTCCTTGGCGTCGTGGGCCACCGACCCCACGCCGTCCGGCCCGAGTCCGGCGGCGAGGTGGGCGAGGACGCGCGGTTCGGCGAGGAGGGCACCGCCGGCGTGGGCTCCCAGATAGACGGCCGGGGTGGACTCGGGTCCGGCGTCGGCGGACTCGGCCACCAGCGCCATGGCCGTCAGAGGTGACCGCCCGGGATCGCCCTCCCACGATGCGGCCACGGCGACGTTCCCCCCGGCCGTCCGCACGGAGGCGAAGAGCGCCTCCAGGTCCGGTGCAGGCCTGGTCGACGTCGGCCGGCACCGCGCAGACGGGGGTGGCCAGCCACGGCGGCCCGTCCTCGGGGGTCGCGGGCCCGTCCTCGGCGCCGGACGGCGACACGCCGACCCCGGCGGTGCCGGCGGCCGGCGCCCCGAACAGACCGTCGCGCATGGCGGCGTCGAAGCGGGTCCAGGCCCCCTTCATCTCGAGCTCGGCGAACGTCTCGCGCGCCACCTCGTGGTCCCACCCGCCGAGCACCAGGTCGTCGACGTCGACATCGAGTGGCACGTCGCGGACGAGCGGGATCACCTCGGCGTTCATCCGGACGCGGTCGGCGTGCTCGGCCAGGTTCTGGCGGAGCTTGGGTGACAAGGCGTCCAGATGGGCGTAGAGCGTGTCGAGGTCGCCGTACTCGTTGATGAGCTTGGCCGCCGTCTTCTCCCCGACCCCGGGCACCCCGGGCAGGTTGTCCGACGGATCCCCCCGGAGGGCCGCCAGCAGCGGATACAGGGGAGGGAGGACGCCGGTGCGTTCCTTGATGCCGGCCTCGTCGTAGAGGGCGTAGTCACTCACCCCCCGACGGTTGTAGAGCACGCGGACGTAGGGATCCTCGACCAGTTGGTAGGAGTCGCGGTCGCCGGTGACGATGATGACGGGGTGACCGCGGTCGCGGGCCTCGGTGGCCAGGGTGGCCAGCACGTCGTCCGCCTCGAACCCCTCCGCGCCGATCACGGGGATGGCGAGGGACTCGATCACGTTCCGGATCATGTCGAACTGCGGCGGCAGGTCGGCCGGCGTCTCGTCGCGACCCCCTTTGTAGTCGTCGACGATGTCGTCGCGGAACGTGCCGCCGGGCAGGTCGAAGGCCACCGCCAGGCCCACCGGGTGGTGGTCCCGGACCAGGTTGAGCACCATCGAGGCGAAGCCGTGCACCGCGTTGGTGGTGACGCCGGCGGTGGTCTTCAAGGTGTCCGGCAGGGCGAAGTAGGCCCGGAAGGCGAGGGACATCCCGTCGAGCAGGATCAGTGGCCGCGCTTCCCTCCGGCGGTGGACGGGGCGGGCGTCTTCGGGGCGGGCATCGTGGTCTGGGCTCCGGCCTAGGGCTCGAGCGTCCCCTCCAGGATCTGGCGGGCGACGTCGACCATCCGGGTCCGCGAGCCCATCGCCGTCTTCTGGACGAAGCTGAAGGCGTCGGTCTCGGACATCCCGTGACGCTCCATGAGCACACCCTTCGCCCCGTCCACCAGGCGACGCGTCTCGAGCTTGTCCTCGGCGATGCCCTGCTGGCCGACCAGCCCGTCGTCGACGGCCTGTCGGGCCTCGGCGTCGATGGCCCACTCCTGTTCGCACCGGGCCATCGCCTGGTCGATGGCGGGGATGAGCTCGATCCGCTGGAAGGGCTTCACCAGGTAGGCGGCCACGCCGGCGTCACGGGCCTCGTCGATGAGGTTGCGCTGGCTGAAGGCGGTGAGGATCAGGACGGCCACCTTGATGTCGAGGTCGCGGATGTCCCGGGCGGCCTGGAGGCCGTCGGCGCCCGGCATCTTCACGTCGAGGATGACGAGATCGGGTCGGTGGGCGCGCACCAGTTCGACCGCCTCGTCACCGCGGCCGGTCTCCCCCACGACGTCATAGCCCTCGTCGAGCAGGATCTCCTTGAGATCCAGTCGGATGATCGCCTCGTCCTCGGCGATGACCACACGCCTGCTCATGGTGTGTTCGCTCCTTGCCACGGGGTTGGGTGCTCCTGACTGCAGTGGGGATTGTTGCACCCGGATGCGACGGGCCGCTCCCGGGTGGGCGATGACCTTCCGGTGACGACCGGATCCGGCCGGGGCCGTCGGGCGTGGCCCGAGCCCCGTACTGCACGACGGGCGAACCTACCCGGGTCCGACCACGAGCCGCTCGAGCAGGTCGTCCTGGCGGCGCTCCAACTCGGTGATGCGGTCGACCAGGGCCTGTCGGGTGCGCTGCAGGGCGGTCGCCTGCCGGCTGGCCTCGTCGTGCTCCTTGGCGGCGACCGGGGTCTCGGCGACGAGCGCCCGGAGGCGGGTGTCGTCGGCGATCTCGTTGACCACCACGAGCTGCTCGTCGAGGACGGCGAGCTCGCTGCGGGCGCGCACGAGCCGCTGGTGGGCATCGTTCAGTCGGCGCTCGATGGTGGTCCGGTGCATGGGAGGGCAATTCTACGCACGCCGGCCCCCGCTTCCCACCGGAAATCTCGAGGAATCTCCGCGGCCGGCGCCGAGGGCACCCGATCAGTCGGCGGAGCGGGCGATGTCCGACCGGCGGACGAGCCCGGACGCGAGGGCGTCGACGGACGGTACCGGGGCCAGACCGGGCCCGTCGTGCACCGGCACGACGAGGCGCCGCGTCACCGGGTCCCGGTGCGTACTCATCGGTGGCGACCACGTCCCGGGTCAGATACGTCGAGGGCGGAGCGAGGTCGCCCGGGGAGCGTGGGCCCCGCCAGCGCGGCCAGGGCCACGAGTGCGCGACGGGCGACGCCCGACTCGAACATCCCCCCGATCCACCAGGTGACGCCGACCGACCGGCACCAGTCGATCACGTCGAGGGCGGCGCCGATGCCGCCTAGCCGGGACGGCTTGACGCAGACCACCGCGCAGGCGCCCATTCCCACCGCCCCGAGCACCCGTGCCGGGCTGTCGAGGGACTCGTCGAGACAGATCGGGGTGACCAGCGGACGCGGCCAGGTCGCGGTGCCCGGCGAGGTCGTCGCGGGCCAACGGCTGCTCGATGCAGAGCAGGCCGAGACCGTCGAGCGTGCGGAGGTCGGCGACGGTGCGGTGGTCGTAGGCCCCGTTGGCATCGACCTGAACGGGGAGGGTGTCGGGCCGCCGCGCCGCCGAGAGCCGCGGCGATCACCGGCTCGACGCCGGGTGCCACCTTCACCTTGACGCGGGCGTAGCCCTCGTCGTCGAGCCGATCGAGGTCGGCCCGGAGCGAGGGACCCGAGATCGGCAGGCCGAGCACCGCTCCCGGCGGGACGGTCGCCCGGGACACCCCGAGGTGGCCGGCCAGCGAGGTGCCCGAGGCCCGCAGCCAGGCGTCCGCCACCGCCATCTCCATCGCCGACCAGGCCAGGGGGCGACCCGTCGGGTCGGCGAGAGCGCCGAGCCGATCGACGGAGGGGAGCCCACCCCGACGGCCGGCGTCGGCCAGCAGCCGCGGCAACAGGTCGCCTGCGAGCGTCGTCCACGCCGTGCCGACGTCTTCGAGGTCGTAGGTCGTGTCCGACAGCGCCGCGCACTCACCCCAACCCTCGACCCGCTCGCCGGACCTGTCGCGACAGAGCAGCCGGACGAGCACCAGCGGCCGGACACGATGGGTGCCGACCGCCGTGGCGACGGGGTGCCGGAACGGGAGCGAGACCTGGAGGACCTCGGCCCGTTCGAGCGCCAGGCCGCCGTCCGCCCCGAGGGCCCGCCAGCCACGGCCGTGCGGCCCGGTGGGCAACGGGGACGAAGGTGTCGTCCCGGCCGGTGGCCCGGAAGGTGTCGGCGCGGTGTCGTCCACGGACGGAGCCTACGGTCCGACGACGGCGGTACCGCGCCCCGGCACCGTCCGGTGCGGGTAGCGTCAGCCCCGACGTGCGACCACCGGCCCGGGTGGCGGAACGGCAGACGCGGTGGACTCAAAATCCACTATCCGAAAGGGTGTGCGGGTTCGACTCCCGCCCCGGGCACACAGGACGGCGGCGGTCCGACCGCGCCGATCACCGGGGGGAGGGGGGAGGCGTCAGACGAGCCGCTCGCCGGGCAGGGGACGGGGCTGGCGGATCGGACGGGACACCAGCGCGAGGGCGGCACCCAGGATGATCAGGGCCAGGCCGGCGCTCGCCAGGGAGAGCACGCCGAGCAGGGCGAGGATGCCCCCGCAGACGTAGCCCGTGCGACTCGACGCCTCACTCCCCCGCCGGATCCGGCGTAGGAGTCCGATGCCCGTGAGCACGCAGGCCGCCACCAGGGCGGCCACGAACAGGAGGACGCCCACCCGGTCGCTCGCGTACGGCGTGCGGTTCACGTCGTGCGCACCGGGTCCGGTCCCGACCCGGGTGGCGGTGGTCGTGGTGAACAGCAGGCCCGTCACCAGGGCGGTCCACACGCAGGCGAAGCCGAACGTGAACCACCGGCCCCGGAGGCTCCGGGCGGGGGTCGGTGGCGGTGCGTTCAGCGGGATCGACGACACCGGGTGTCCCCCGTCGGCCGGGACCGGCGACGGGGTGACATCGACGGGCGGGGAACCGGGGTCCGAGCGGCCTACACCGGACCCGGGCCCGGGCCCGTCCGCCGCCGCCGCCCGACCGACGTCGACCGGCGGCGGTGGAACCCGTGCCGACGGGGGGGCCGGTCGGGCCCGTACCAGCGGCTGGTCGACGGCCGGTCCGGGGGCGGGGTCCTGTGACTCGACGCCGCCGTCGCGCACGAGAGCGGTGGGTCTCCCCTGGGAGAACCAGCGGGCCTCATGGACACCGAACGGATCGACGAACCATCCCTGGGGTGGCTTCGCGGGCGTCCCGTCCTCACCGGCCATGCCGCGACAGTAGACGGGACCCGTCGGCCGTCCCACCGCCCACTCCGGTCTCCGGCGGGCCGGTGAACCACCGGTTCGCGTCACGGTCGTGACACACTGGGCCGTCCACCGGTGGCGTCGAGCACCGGTCCGATGCGAGAGGAGTTCGTGGGTGCTGGCCTTTACCTTCCCGGGACAGGGGTCCCAGCGGTCCGGCATGGGCCGGTCCTGGGTGGAACACCCCTCGTGGGAGGTGGCGGGCGAGGCCTCCGAGATCGCCGGGCGGGACCTGACGGCCCTCCTGCTCGACGCGCCGATGGAGGAACTCACCCTGACGGCCAACGCCCAACTCGCCACGTTCGTGACGAGTCTGGTGGTGCTCGACGCGGTGGAACGCCTGGGCCTCACCCCCGGGGCGTGCGCGGGTCACAGTCTGGGTGAGTACACCGCCCTGGTGGCCTCCGGAGCGCTCTCCCTCGCCGACGGCACGGCTCTGGTGATCGAACGGGGGGCCGCCATGCAGGAGGCGGCCGACTCCCGGCCCGGCACCATGGCCGCCCTGATCGGCATCGCCGACGACGATGCCGAGGCGGCCTGCCAACGGGCCGAGTCCGACGTCTGGGTCGCCAACTACAACGCCCCGGGGCAGGTCGTGATCGCCGGGACCCAGGAGGGGATCGACCTGGCCACCGCCCACGCCAAGGAGCTCGGCGCCCGGAAGGTACTCGCCATCCCGGTCTCGGGGGCTTTCCACACGCCGATGATGCTGCCGGCCCGGGCCCGCCTGCGCGAGCGGCTGGGCGACGTGACGTTCCACGCCCCCGAGGTGCCGGTGGTGGCGAACGTCGACGCGCGTGTGCACACCGACGCGTCCGAGTGGCCCGGACTGCTGTCGGCGCAGCTCTGCAGCCCCGTCCGGTGGCGCCATTCCCTCGAAGCCCTCGGCGGGCGCGGCGCCACCCTCATCATCGAGCTCGGCCCGGGTGGCGTCCTGACCGGAATGGTGCGCCGGGCCACCCCCGACGTCCGGGGAGTGTCGGTCGCGGTTCCCGAGGATCTCGACAAACTCATGGACACGCTCTCCGGGGGGGACGACTGGGCGGGTTCGGGGCCCGACGGCCAGGGAGAGCACCTGTACACCTCCGAACGGGTCGTGGTGAGCCCGGCCCCGGGCGTGTTCGAGCCTGCCGCCCATCTCGCCGCTCTCGAGAGCACGGCGCTGGCCGACGCCACCGCCGCCCCCGGGAGCGGGGCCGGCGTGGAACCGGGATCCCACCTGGCGGTGGGCGACCAGGTCGGCACCGTCGGCCTCACCGACGTCCGGACGCCCTTCGACGGGATCCTGGTCCGGTGGCTGGCCATGCGGGGGGAACGTGTGGTCGAGGGCCAGCCGGTGGCGTGGATCCGCACCCGGGCGGCCGGGTCATGACGGCGCCGGGCGCCTCTCCGGAAGAGGGAACGACGAGCGGGGCGCAAGAGGAAGCCGGCGGACGGGTGGTGCTGGTCACCGGGGGATCGCGCGGGATCGGCCTGGCGTGCGCCGAGTGGTTCCTGGCCCACGGGGACCGGGTCGTCATCACGTCCCGTTCGGGGGCTCCCGAACGGGAGATCGCCCACGGACCGGACCGGTTCCTGTCCCTGACCTGCGACATGACCGACACCGACCAGGTGGAGGCGGCCTTCGCCGCCGTCGAGGAGGCCTGGGGGCCGGTCGAGGTGCTGGTGGCCAACGCCGGCATCACCCGCGACACCCTGGTGCTGCGGATGAGCGAGGACGCCTGGTCCGACGTCATCGACACGAACCTCACCGCCGTCTTCCGGGTGACCAAGCGGGCGCTGGCCAAGATGCTGCGTCTGCGGCGGGGCCGGGTGATCATGATCTCCTCGGTCGGGGCCTTCCTCGGTTCGGCCGGACAGGCCAACTACGCGGCGTCCAAGGCCGGCCTGGTGGGGATGGCCCGGGCCCTGGCCCGGGAGGTGGGCACCCGCAACATCACCGTCAACGTGGTGGCCCCGGGCCTCGTCGAAACGAATATGCTGGCCGCACTGGACGAGGGCCGACGTGCCGATTTCGCCGCCCAGGTCCCGCTGGGCCGGGTCGGGATCCCCGAGGACGTGGCCGAGGTCGTCGGGTTCGTCGCCTCCGACGGGGCCGGCTACGTGACGGGCGCCGTCCTCCCGGTCGACGGGGGCCTGGGGATGGGGCTGTGACCCGGCAGCACCGAGTACGGGCGCGATCGTCGCTACCGTTCAGTACCGAGAGACAGAGCAAGGAGACGTAGTGAGCAACGACGAGACGTTCGAGAAGTTCAAGGGTTGTGCGGTGGAGGTGCTGCAGGTCCCCGAGGACAAGATCACCCGGGAGGCCCGGTTCGCCGACGACCTCGACGCCGACTCCCTCGACCTCGTCGAGCTGGTCATGGCGCTCGAGGAGACCTTCGACGTCTCGGTGGACGAGTCCGAGCTCGAGGGCATCGAGACCATCGGCCAGGCCTACGACCTGATCGTCGCCAAACTCTGATGCTGCTGGGCCACGGCCCCGACGGGCCCATCGCCGGCCGCCGGGTGGCCATCACCGGGATCGGCGTCATCTCGTCGGTGGGCACCGGCCCGGACGCCTTCTGGGCCGGACTGCACGGGCCGGCCCCCGAGGGTGAGCGCCGGGTCCCCGACTTCGACCCCGAGCAGTGGTTCTCCACCAAGGAGGCACGCACCGTCGACCGCTTCGCCCAGTTCAGTCTGGCCGTGGCGGACATGGCCCTCGCCGACGCCGGCGAACTCGACGCCGATCCCGGCCGTTCCGGGGTGATCATGGGCACCGGGGTGGGCGGCCTCCAGACACTCGAGACCCAGATCCTCGTCTACGCCGAGAAGGGCGCCCGCCGCGTGTCGCCGCGGCTCGTCCCGATGATGATGTCGAACGCCGGTGCCGCGGCCGTCTCCATGCGCCTGGGCTGGCACGGACCCTCCGAGACCGTCATCACCGCGTGTGCCGCCGGCGCCCACTCCATCGCCCATGCCGCCCGGCTGGTGTCCTCGGGTCGCTGCGACGTGGCCATCGGCGGGGCCGCCGAGGCGGGGATGACCAATGTCGGCATCGCCGCCTTCGCCAACATGACGGCCCTGTCCACCACGGGTCGCTCGATGCCCTTCGACGTGCGCCGTGACGGTTTCGTCATGACCGAGGGGGCCGGCGCCCTGGTCCTGGAGGACTGGGACCGCGCCGTGGCGCGCGGGGCGCGCATCTACGGGGTCCTCGCCGGGGCGGCCAGCACCGCCGATGCCCACCACATCACGGCCCCGGCACCGGGTGGATCCGGGGCCGCGGCGTGCATGCAGCTCGCCATGGAGGATGCAGGCATCGGGCCCGCCGACATCCGGCACATCAACGCCCACGGCACGTCGACCCCGCTCAACGACCAGGCGGAGTCGGACGCCGTCGGCAAGGTGTTCGGGCCGGACTCACCTCCGGTCACCTCCGTGAAGGGAGCCACGGGCCACGGGCTCGGGGCGAGCGGGGCCATCGAGGCCGTCGCCTGCGTGCTGACCCTCGACCGGGCCAGCATCCCCCCGACGCTCGGCTTCGAGCAGCCGGACCCCGAGATCCACCTGGACGTGGTGGCGGGCGCCGCCCGACCCTGGGAGCCGGGGCCGATCCTCTCCAACTCGTTCGGGTTCGGCGGCCACAACGGCTGCCTGGTCCTTTCTCCTGCCTGACGGCACGCGGCCGGGTCCGGCGGAACGGGCGTGGACCCGGTGGGGTCCGCACACCCCTAGCGTGGGGTCCCCATGATCGACCCCGTCCCCCACGATCCGCCCGTACCCGCCGGCCCCGTCGACCTGGCCCTCGGCGCCTTCACCCCGCACGCCCCGTGGCTGGTCGATCCGGACGCCATGCCCTGGCGGGCCGGAGCCCCGGGCGAGCCGGACGTCGACTCACTCCGGCACCAGGCGGCCGAGCTGGCCCGCACACTCGTCCATCCCCAGCACCTGCCGTCGCTGGGCCGGGTGCTGTCCGTGGCGTGGCGACTCGGCCTCCCCCTGATGCTGTGGGGGGCCAGGGAGCGGGGCACCGCCGGGTCCCGGGCCGGGTTGTCGCGACGACTGCGACCCGCCTTCGAGCACCTCGGCCCCACCTACATCAAGCTGGGGCAGATCATCTCGTCGGGCGAGGGGATCTTTCCCGAGGAGCTGGTCAACGAGTTCCGACTCCTGCGCGACCGGGTGCCGCCCGAGCCGTTCTCCGTGGTCCGGCGAACGATCGAAGAGGACCTCGGGCGTCCGCTCGCCGAGGTGTTCACCTCCTTCGACCGCACCCCCATCGCCTCGGCCTCCATCGCCCAGGTCCATTCAGCCACCCTCCGCAGTGGCGAGCGGGTGGTGGTCAAGGTGCAGCGCAGCCGGGTCGCCCCCCTGGTCCGGCTCGACGTGGCCGCCATGGCCTGGATCGCCCCCTTCCTGGTCGGTCGCATCCCGGTGGCGGCCCTCACCAACCCGCCCGCGCTGGTGGAGCTGTTCGCCGAGACCATCGTCGAGGAGCTCGACTTCCGCCTCGAAGCCCAGAACATGCTCGACATCGCCGCCGTGTTCGCCGGCACCGGACAGCGGAGCGTCGTGGTCCCCCGTCCCCATCCCGAACTGGTGACCCGGCGCGTACTGGTGATGGAACACCTGCACGGCTTCCCCTGGAGCGACGCCGACGGGATGCGGGCGGCAGGCATCGACACCGCCGCCGTCCTGCGGGCGAGCCTGATCGCCTTCCTCGAGGGCGCCCTGCTCTACGGCGTGTTCCACGGCGACCTCCACGGGGGGAACCTCCTCGTGCAGACGGACGGCACCGTGGCCCTGCTCGACTTCGGCATCACGGCCCGCCTGGACGACAAGAAGCGCCAGGCCTTCCTCCGTCTCGAGATGGGGGCGACCACGAACAACGTGGCCGTGCAGGTCGAGGCCCTCCGGGACCTCGGCGCCCTGCCGGCCGACTCCGACATCGAGGCGGTGATCTCGGACCTCAACCTCGACCGGCCGCCGATCGACCCGACCACCCTCACGGCCGAGGAGATGATGGCCGAGTTGCGGGAGGTGACCAAGGCGCTGCTGGCCTACGGCGCCAAACTGCCCAAGGAGCTCATGCTGTTCGTGAAGAACATGTTGTTCCTGAACGGGGCCATGGCCTCGATGGCCCCCGACGTCGACATCCTGGGCGAGATCCTGGCCGTCGTGACCTACTTCACCGAGCACCACGGCGAGCGGATCGCCCGCGAGGTCGGCTTCGAGGTCACCGCCGACACCATCGACCTCGACGGCTACCGGGCGGCCATGGGGTTCACCGACGATACCGAGGCCATCACGTTCCGCGATCTGCAGGAGCGCCGCGAGCTCATCGCCAAACGTCTCGAGGCCCACGAACACCCCCGGCGCCGGGTGGCGTTCCTGCGCGCCGTCTACCGCGTGCTGCGACCACCGAAGGACTGAACCCCGCCAGCACCGCCGGTCGCTGATCGGGTCGTCACGTGGAACGCCGCGGTGGCTACTGTCGGAGCATGCGCAGCAGGCCCGTCGGCCCCTTCGACGAGGTTGTGAGGATCCGATGATTCGGCGAGTCGGTAGGGCCGGGCGAGTCGGTAGGGCCGGGCTTGCGCTCCTCCTCGTGTCCTCGGCCCTCCTGGCCTCGACTCCCGCCCCCGCCGGGGCCGTGGGCGCCGCACCGGGTGCCCCCCGGGGCTCGGACGGGCCGACGCTCCCGGGTGCCCCTCACATCACCTCGCCGGTGCCGCCGATCACGCAGGGCTTCTTCACCTACGTCGGCTACGAAGGGGAGCTCCTCTACTCGGATGCCGACGTGCAGGCGCCGACCGATCCGGGCGGCCACGGAAGCTCCCTCACCGTCCCCTTGGTCGTCCAGGACTACTTCGGGACCGTCGTCACGTTCCAGGTGGACGTCAGCACCGACGACGACACGCCGCTCCAGGCCGGGAAGACCTATGGAGCAGGTGCGGGCGGCTCTGCGTCCATCGCCGTAGGCAGCGCCGTGGACACGGACGTCGAGGTTCGGGTCGACCAGATCGCCGAGGTCGGTGGCATCGTGACCTCCGCCGCCATCCAGTTGACGTGCGTGGGCATCGTCGCGGTGATGGCCTACGACATCGTGCCCACCACCCCGCACGGGGGCTACTACACCGTCGGACGCACGGGTGTCCTCAGCGGGTTCGGCAACGACGACTACCTGCAGTATCTCGGCGACCCGCTCCCCAACATCGACGTGCCGGTGGTCGGCATGGCCCAGACCGGCGACGGGGGCGGGTACTGGCTGGTCGCCTCCGACGGCGGGGTCTCCGCCTACGGGGACGCCGGCTTCTACGGCTCGGCCGACCACCTCCGGCTCAACGGTCCGATCGTCGGCATGACATCGAACCCCGACGGCAGGGGCTACTGGCTGGTGGCCTCCGACGGCGGGGTCTTCGCCTACGGGGACGCCGGCTTCTACGGCTCGGCGGGTGACCTCCGGCTGAACGGTCCGATCGTCGGCATGGCGTCGACCCCCGACGGCAGGGGCTATTGGCTGGTGGCCTCCGACGGCGGGGTCTTCGCCTACGGGGACGCCGGCTTCTACGGCTCCGCGGGTGACCTCCGGCTGAACGGTCCGATCGTCGGCATGGCGCCGAACCCCGACGGCAAGGGCTACTGGCTGGTGGCCTCCGACGGCGGGGTCTTCGCCTACGGGGACGCCTCGTTCCGCGGCTCGGCGGGCGACCTCGTCCTGCATGCCCCGGTCGACGGCATGGCCGCCTCCGGGGACGGCGGTGGCTACTGGCTGGTGGCCTCCGACGGGGGTGTCTTCGCCTACGGCGACGCCCCGTACGAGGGGAGCCCGTCGGCCGCCACACCGGACGTCACCGACGTGGTGGGCATCTCCTCGAACCCCGGCCCCACCGGTTGAGCGACGTCCGGACCTGCGACCCCGGCCGTAGGATCGGCGCCATGGCCACCTCGACCCCCGACCCGGTCCGGGCCTCGAGCTTCGGCTCGGCGGCCGACGCCTACGACACCTACCGACCGGGTCCCCCGGCGGAGCTGGCCCGGAGTCTCGGGCCGGTCGACGGGGCGACGGCCGTGGACGTGGCCGCCGGCACCGGACTCGTGACCCGGTTCCTGGCCGGCCTCGGGGCCCGGGTCACCGCCGTCGAACCCGACGACCGCATGGCCGCCGTCCTGCGCTCGCGATCCGACGGCGTGTCGGTGGTGTCCGGGTCGCCCGAGGCGCTCCCGGTGGACTCGTCGTCCGTCGACCTCGTCACCGTGTCGTCCGCCTGGCACTGGTTCGACCACGACCGGGCGGCGGCCGAATTCGCCCGGGTGCTCCGTCCCGGAGGCCGCCTCGTCATCTTCTGGAACAGCATCGACCACCGGGAGGTCGCCTGGATGGCCGAACTCCGCCGGGAGGTCACCGGGAACCGCTCACCGGATCCGTCCCGACGCGTCGTCGACCTGCCCCGGGACCGGTTCGCCGAACCGATGGTCGAGGTCCACCACTGGACGTGGGAGCGCACCCCCGACCAGATCGTGGGCCTGTTGGGCACGTATTCGGGCACCCTCGTCACCGACCCGGCGACCCGGGACCGGGTCGCCTCCTCCGTCCGGCGGGCGGCCGCGGCGCGGGCCGTGGACGGCGTCCTGCAGCTGCCGATGGCCTGCCGCACGGTGGTGGCGCGGCGGATCTGAGTCCGGTGCCCGGTGGTCCTCAGCGGCCGGAGGACTCCTTGAAGCGACGGTGCTGCTCGAGGATGTGCTCGTGGCTGGCCCCCTTGGAGGGCACGCCCGGGTGGTGGTGGCGGCAGAGGATGTAGGGCGTTCCCTCCAGCTGATGGTGGCCGATGCGCCAGCAGCCCTTGGTGTGACAGTTGACCTTCCGGACACCGGTGTACACCCCGATCCCCACGGCGCTGATCAGCGTCGCCTCACCCAGGTCGGACCCGAAGCCGGACCAGAAGTTGTAGAAGACATCGGGGCCGCCGTGGAGGATCCCGGTGTGGAACGCCACCCAGTGGCGGATGCCACCGATGGCCAGGGCCAGCACGATGACGACCACCAGAAAGATGGCGAAGATCAGCCACAGGGTCGCCGCACCGATCACCGGTTCCTGGGGTGGGAAGTACTGGCCCGGCGGGCCGGCGGCCGGCGGGGTCGCACCCCCCGGTGGCGTCACATCACCCGATGCCGCCGTGGGGCTGTCTGCTGCGGTCACGGCCGTCCTCCTGATCTGGCGGTGCTGCCCGTTGCGGGCCACGGTACCCGGGTGGGAGCCCCGCGCCGGGAACCCCGTGGCGCCCGGCGACGTCAGCCGGCGTCGAGTGCAGCCCGCAACGAGCCCACGAACTCGGCGGCACCGTCGGGACCGGCTCCCTCCAGCAGGCGTCGCACCAGGGCCGAGCCGACCACCACGCCGTCCGCCACCTCGCACACGGTGGCGGCCTGGTCGGGGGTCGACACCCCGATGCCCACACAGACGGGCAGGTCGGTACGGGCCTGGATGCGCGCCGCCACCTGGCGGGCCGAGTCCGCCAGCACCGCCTGCTCGCCGGTCACGCCCATGCGGCCCACCGCGTACACGAAACCCCGCGTGCGCTCGCAGATGACGGCGATCCGGTCGTCGGGGGTCGACGGGGCCACCAGGAGCACGGTGGCGACGTCCTGCGCGTCGGCGGCCCGGGCCCAGGCCGGCGACTCCTCGAGCGGGAGGTCGGGGATGATGGCCCCGCGGACGCCCGATGCGTGCATCGCCCCGGCGATCCGCTCGTGCCCGGCCCGGTAGACGAGGTTGTAGTAGGTCATGACGACAAGCGGCACCCCGACGTCCACGCGGCTCAGGTCGGCCAGGACGCCTTCGGGTGTCGTGCCGCGCTGCAAGGCCCGCAACGACGACTCCTGGATGACGGCCCCGTCGATCATCGGGTCCGAGAAGGGGATCCCCACCTCGATGGCGTCGGCCCCTGCACCGGCCAGTGCCTCGAGGACGAGGAGCCACTCGTCGTCGAGTCCCCCGGTGATGTAGGGGACGAGCAGTTTGCGCCCGGCGTCCCGCGCCGCCCGCAGGGTGGTCTCCAAGGTGCCGGGCCGGTGCGCGGCGGTCGTCGGGCCCGGGCTCACGACCGCCCCCGCAGGATGTCGCGCACCTGGGCCACGTCCTTGTCCCCCCGTCCGGACAGGTTCACCAGGACGGCGGACCCCGGGGCGATGTCGCCGGTGGCCGCGGCCTCGACGACCCAGGCCAGGGCGTGCGCGGACTCGAGGGCGGGCAGGATGCCCTCGGTGCGGGCCAACAGCTGGAAGGCCTCGAGGACCGCCCCGTCACCGGCCGCCACGTACCGGGCCCGACCGAGGTCGGCGAGGTGGGCGTGTTCGGGTCCGATGCCCGGATAGTCGAGGCCGGCCGAGATGGACTCGGCCTCCAGGATCTGGCCCTCCTCGCTCTGGATCAGGGCGCTGCGCATCCCGTGGAGCACCCCGGGGATCCCCGTGGTGACCGCCGCGCCGCCGGCCGCCTCGACGGCCACCAGGCCCGACGACGTGGCGTCGGCGAAGCCGGCGAAGATCCCGGCGGCGTTGGATCCCCCGCCCGCACAGGCCACCACCAGGTCGGGGTCGGCGCCCTCCAGGAGGGTGCGGCACTGCTCGCGGGCCTCGTCGCCGATCACCCGCTGGAACTCCCGCACCATCCAGGGATAGGGATGCGGTCCCATCACCGATCCCAGGCAGTAGTGGGTGTCCCCCACCGAGGCCACCCAGGAGCGCATGGCCTCGTTGACCGCGTCCTTCAGCGTGCGGCTCCCGCTGGTGACCGGGACGACGGTCGCCCCCAGCAGCTCCATCCGGAAGACATTGAGCTCCTGGCGTTGGGTGTCGATCTCGCCCATGTAGACGATGCACTCCATGCCGAAGAGGGCGGCGGCCGTGGCCGTGGCCACGCCGTGCTGGCCCGCCCCGGTCTCGGCGATGAGCTTGTGTTTGCCCATGCGGCGGGCCAGCAGGCCCTGGCCGATGACGTTGTTGAGCTTGTGGGAGCCGGTGTGGGCGAGGTCCTCGCGCTTCAGCAGCACCCGGACACCCAGCTGTTCCGAGAGCCGCCCGCACTCGGTCACCGGGGTGGGACGACCCCCGTAGTTCCGGAGGATGCCGTCGAGCTCGGCCCGGAACGCAGGATCGGCCCAGGCGGAGCGGAAGGCCGCCTCGAGCTCGATGCAGGCGGGCATCAACGACTCGGGGACGTAACGTCCGCCGAATTCGCCGAAGCGCCCGGTCGGACCCGGGTCGCCCATGATGGTCGCGGGGGTGGTGTCAGTGGTCATCGTCTGCCGTTCGGTGTCGGTCGGTGGTCGGTGGGGGCGGTCGCCGGGGTGGTCGTGGTCGGCGGGCCGGAGGTGGGCGCTCCGTCGACCGGGATCAGGTGTCGTCCTGCCAGTCGAAGAGGTCGGTGGCCCGGCGGGCGCCGTCGTCGGCGTCCGCCGGCACGGTGGCACCCCGGTCCGCCACCACCTGCCGTCCCGCCTCCCGGGCCGCCAGGATGAAGTCACGCACACGGGCCGGGTCCTTCACGCCCGGGGCCGACTCCACACCGCTCGAGACGTCGACGCCCCAGGGGTGGAGGTGCGCCACCGCGGCAGCGACGTTGTCGGGTCGGAGCCCCCCGACACCAGCAACCGGCCCGGGTCGACGACCCCTTCGGCCAGGCGCCAGTCGAACAGCTCGCCCGATCCCGGGTTCGGTCCGTCGACGAGCAGGGTCCGGGCGCCGTACTCGGCGAACCGTTCGATGTTGCGGTGCCCGGCCGGGAAGGCCTTGATCGTCCAGTGCACCCGCTCGGCCACCCAGCGGGTGTCGTCGGCCGATTCGAAGCCGTGCAGTTGCACCGCCCGTAGGCCGATCTGCCCGGCGATCTCCACCACCCGCCTCGGGGACTCGTCGCGGAAGACGCCGACGGTCACCGTCTCGTGGGGCAGCCGCTTCACGATGTCGGCCACGGCGGCCGGCGCCATCTGACGGGGTGACGGAGCGAAGACGAAGCCGACCGCGGACGCCCCCATACCCACCGCCAGCAACGCGTCCGCCTCGGAGGTGATGCCGCAGATCTTGACGAAGAGCTCCGGGTCGTCGGGTGGGACGGTGGTCATGTCCGGGCACCCAACAGGGCGTCGACGGCCGCGGTGCGATCGGACGAGCGCACGAGGGTCTCCCCCACCAGGACGGCCGAGTACCCGGCCTCGGCCAGGCGGGTCACGTCCTCGGCTCCCCGGATCCCCGACTCGGCCACGGCCACCACCCCGTCGGGCATCGACTCCCCCATCCGCAGGGCGCGCCGTCGGTCGACCTCGAAGGTGTGCAGGTCCCGCTGGTTCACCCCGATCAGGTCGGCGCCGAGGCCCAGTGCCCGCCCGAGCTCGGCCTCGTCGTGCACCTCGACCAGCGCCGCCAGGCCGAGCGTCCGGGCCAGGCCGGACAACGTCACGAGCTCGATGTCGTCGAGGGCGGCCACGATCAACAGGACGGCGTCCGCCCCCATGGCCCGGGCGTCGCACACGTCGAGCGGCGACACGGTGAAGTCCTTGCGCAGCACCGGGAGGCCGCACGCCCCCCGGGCGGCCACCAGGTCGGCCCGGCTGCCCCCGAAGAACGCCTCGTCGGTGAGCACCGACAGGCACGACGCCCCGCCGGCCTCGTAGTCGCCGGCCATCCGGGCCGGGTCGAGGTCGGGGTCGAGATCGCCCTTGGACGGGGATCGACGTTTGATCTCCGAGATGACGGCCATGCCCCGACGGGCCCGGCCGGCCCGGAGGGCGGCCACGAAGTCCCGGGGCGCCCCCGGACCCTCCGACGTGACGACCGCGGCGGCGTGCTCCCGGGCGGCCTCGACGGTGGCGCCGACATCGCGCGGATCGGCCGCCGCGGCGGCGCGGTGGGCGACGAGGATCGTGTCGAGGTAGGCCGGCATTCCGGGCCAGCCTACCGGCGCACCGGTCCGGGACGGTGGTGTCCGCCACGACGTCGGCGGTCCACGGGGGCGGTCGCCTCACACTTCCCTAACGATGGCGCCACGGTGGCCACGGCGGATGGCAGGCTGGTCCGATGGCGAATCCGGAGGTCAGCGTGGTGGTCGTCGAGGACGACGCGCACATCAGCGACCTGGTGGCCATGTACCTGCGACGCGACGGCTTCCGGGTGGTGCAGGCGGGGGACGCCGAGGGAGGACTGGCCGCCATCGCCCGCGAGGCGCCCCGCCTCGTGATCGTCGACATCGGACTACCGGGCGAACTCGACGGCCTCGACGTCTGCCGTCGACTGGCGGCGGCCACGCCACCCGTCCCCGTGCTGATCCTGAGCGCCCGCGACGACGAGGTCGACCGGATCCTGGGTCTGGAGCTCGGGGCGGACGACTACGTCACCAAGCCGTTCAGCGCCCGCGAACTGGTGGCCCGGGTGCACGCCATCCTCCGGCGCACGGCGACCCCGACCACGGCCACCGCGGGTCCGGCGGTCGTCTCGCTCGGACCCGTGTCGGTGGACACCGGTCGGCGCGAGGTCACACTCGACGGCGAGGTCGTCCCGCTCGCGACCCGCGAGTACGACCTGTTGGCCTTCCTCGTGGAGAACCGGGGGCTCGCCCTGTCGCGCCAGCAGCTGCTCGACGGGGTGTGGGGTCCGGGTTGGTTCGGCGACGAGCGCACCGTCGACGTCCACGTCCGCCAGTTGCGCAAGAAGCTCGGCGCCGACCTGCCACTCGCCACCGTGTGGGGCGTCGGCTACCGGCTCGGATGAGGGTCGCCCACCCCGACGGGGGTCCGTCGTGAGGCGCCGGCTCACCATCGCCATCATCGCCCTGGTGGTGGCCACGGTGGCGGTGACCAGCATCGGGAGCTACGTGCTCATCCGCCGGGCCACCATCCAGACGTCCACCCGGGAGCTGGCCGGAGAGGCCCAGGCCATCTCGACCACCTTCGCCGCCCGCCGCGATCTGACGGCCCAGACCTTCCGCCGGGAGCTCGCCGTGGTGGCGAGCGCGGGCAACTTCAACTCGGTGCAGTTCGTCCTGATCGCCCCCGACGGGACCGTCCGCCAACCGCTCAAGGCCGGGCTGACCCCGTCCGACATCGATCCTCGGGCCCTGCTGGCCGGGGACCAGGTGACCGGTCACACCCCGTCGCTGCTCGGCTACTCGGCGGTGCCCACCGCCCTCCAGGCCGCCACCGACGGCACCCCAGTCCTCGTCGTCACCCGCCAGGTCCGCAACCCGGTCGACGGGATCCGCTACTTCGGCCTCATCGGTCTGATCGCCGCGGTCGTCGCCGCGCTGGTGGCGGCCGCCCTGGCCCGCCGGTTCACCCGCCCCGTGGTGGACGCCGTGGAGACCACCCGTCGTGTGGCGTCGGGCGACCTGGAGGCCCGGATGCCCGTCCGGCCCCACGAGGACCCCGAGTTCGTCAAGCTGGCCGAGTCCGTCAACGCGATGGGGGTGAACCTGGCCCGCGCCCACGACCAGGAGCGGCAGTTCCTGCTGTCGGTCTCCCACGAGCTGCGAACCCCGCTCACCTCCATACGGGGGTATGCCGACGCCGTCGTCGACGGCGCCACCGACGACCCGCACGCCGCCGCCGTGATCATCAGCTCCGAGGCGATCCGCCTGGAGCGACTCGTCCAGGACCTGCTCGACCTGGCCCGCCTCGACGCCGACCGGTTCACCCTCGACGTCCGTCCCGTCGACGCCTCGGCGGTGGTCCACCAGGTGGTCGGCGGCTTCCAGCCCCGGGCGGCCGCCCTGGGCATCGCCGTCTCCCTCGCTCCGGGCACCGACCGGCCGTGCCCGGTGCGGGCCGACGGCGACCGACTGGCCCAGATCCTGGCCAACCTGATCGACAACGCCGCCCGCTACGCCCGCACCCGGATCGTGGTGGGGTCGGCCGGCGGGCCGGGAGGCGTGCTGCTGTGGGTGGACGACGACGGTTCCGGGATCGCACCCGACCAGTTGACCAGGGTGTTCGACCGTCACTTCACCACCGACCGGGATGCCGGTGGCCACCGCGGATCGGGGCTCGGACTCGCCATCGTGGCCGAGTTGGCCGCCGCCATGGGGGCCTCCGTCCACGCCGAGTCGCCCATCGGGCCGGACAGCCAGGCGGGAACCCGCATGGTGGTCGAGTTCCCGGCCCCGGCAGACCCGGAAGACCCGGTCGACCCGGCTGACACCGTCCCCGGGCCACGGCCGCCCCCGCCGGCCGTCCCTGGTCCCCCGCAACAGGGGTGAGACACCCCCACTGCCCCCGGATCGTCCCTCACCTTCAACCTCCAGTGGAGGATGAGCCACCGTTTGGTCAGGACAACCCTCGATCAGTGGTCGAGGGTTGTCCTCCGGCGCGTCAGAGGGCGAGACCCTTCCAGTAGGAGCCGTCGAGCATGGCCGCCAGCGTGCTCCGGTGCATGACGAGATCGTCGATGTCGTCGGGGGCGGTGGCTTCGCCGAAATGGATGGAGCGCTCGGTCACCCGACGCATGATCACCCCGTGGCGCATCGCCGCATAGGCGATGTGCCACGTCAGGTCCCCCGGTTCGCGTCCGGAGGCGGCCGCGTACGCCGCCCGCACGTCGACCGGTCGGAACATGTCGGGCAGACCCGCCACGCCGAGGTCGACCGCGAGGTCCTGGAAGAAGAGGTGGAGGTAGCACATCCAGCCGAGGTCCACCTCGGGCGGGGCCACCGAGGCCATCTCCCAGTCGAGGACGGCCACCACCTCGTTGTCGCGGAACATCATGTTGCCGATCCGGCCGTCGCCCCAGGACAGGGCGTCGGCGAGCGTGTCGGTGGGCAGGTTCTCGGTGAGCCAGGCGAAGCAGTCGTCGAGCAGCGGCGACCGACGGTCCCCGACCACCCACTCGAGGTAGTCCTTCCAGTGGTTGAGGCTCCGCTCGAGGGCCGTGGTTCCGGGCTGTTCCTGCTGGAGGAAGGACAGGTCGTGATCCACCGGGGTGATCGAGTGGATGCCGGCCACGGCGCGGACCGCCGACTCCTGGAGGGTCCGGCGCGCCTCCTCGGTCCCGTCGAAGACCCAGTTGTCGCCGAAGGTGTAGGGCAGGACGTCCGGGGGGACGAGTCCGTCGACCCGGTCCATGACGAAGAAGGCCCCACCGAGCACGGACGGGTCCGGTTCGAACCAGTGGGTCGTCGGAACGGGCACGTCGGTGTGCTCGGACACCAGGCGCATCACGCGGAACTGCATGTCCAGGTCGTAGGTGGTGAACACCGGGTAGTCGGTGGCCGGTGGTTCCACCCTCGCCACCAGGCGGTGCGTCCCTTCGACCCCGTCCTCGGCCCAGACGGCCTCGACCAGGAGCGTCTCCGAGGACATGCCGTTGCTCTCGGGACTGGTGAGCTCCACGATCCGTGCCCCGCTGCCGTCCGGCAGGGTCGCCCGTAGCCACCGTTCGAACTGGCCCCGCATCTGGCTGGCGTCCCACGTCGAGGTCGTGATGCGGTCGGCGTCCATCTCGACGCCGGTCCCGGACCGTCCCGTACCGGCGTCGTCCTGCTGTGCTTCGGTCGTCATGTCCTCTCCCCCGGCCGACCCGGCACCCGGCTCCTCACCGCGCCCTTCCGGCCTGCGGGGCAACGTAGCGCGTCGCGGGCCGACCCGAGGAACGCTCAGGCGGAGACGAAGGGCAGACTGCGGACCTCGCCGGGAGCGTGACCCCCGTCCCAGCGGACGTCCACCCGGTCGCCCGGCCCGACCCGTCGGTGGAGGGTGGCGAGCGCCACCGTGGCCCCCCGGCGGATCGAGTACGCCACCGAGCTGATCGATCCGACCTCGTGGGCGCCGTCGGCGGTCCATACCGGGGCGCCGACGGGCGGCCGCGACCCTCCGTCGACCACCAGACCCGAGAGGTGACGGGCCACCTTCGACCCCCGGGCGTCCATTCGGGCCACCAGTTCCTGGCCGGTGAAGCAGCCCTTGGTGAAGGACACCGTGCGCTCCACCAGGCCGACCTCCGCGGCGATGGTGGCGGACGTCACCTCCCGCCCCCCGAGCGGGACGCCGGCCTCGATCCGGGCGGCCTCCCACGGTTCCGTCGGACAGCGCACGGCGCCGGGCGGCAGCCAGGAGTCGAGTTCCGGGTCCCCCGGCGGTGGTGGCCCGAGCAGGTCCACGCCCGACCATCCCGGCCAGGTGACGGGGAGGGCCAGTACCGGGAGGCCGGGCGACGTGGCCGCCGCGGCGTCGGGCCCCCGCAGCGCCAGACACACCCAGTCGAGCGTCGTGATGTCGACCTTCGTGCGGAGCCGGAAGCGCTCGAGGCGGGCCCGGGCGTCGGTCCCGCAGCCGGCATCGCCGTCGAGGACGAAGGTGTCGTCGGCCGTCCTGGTCACCCGCAGGTAGGCATCCACCTTGCCCTGCGGGGACAGCACCAGGGTCTCGGTGGTGTCCCCGGGGGCCAGGGCGGCGAGATCCTGGCTGCACTGGCCCTGCAGATAGGAGGCCGCCTCGGGACCGGACACCGACAGGACATCGCGGGGCGAGAGCCGGGCGGCCATGCCCTCCTCGAGGGCCCGGGCCGCTACCTCGTCCGCGGCCCCGTCGGCGGGTTCGGGAGCCGTCGTCACCGGGCCTCCGTGGCCGACCGGGCCATGGCCACCGCCGACAGCATGGCGGCGGCCTTGTGGGCGCACTCGGCGTTTTCGCTGGCGGGATCGCTGTCGGCCACGATCCCGGCGCCGGCCTGGACCGAGGCCCGACCATCGGGAGCCACGGTCATGGTGCGGATGGCGATGGCGGTGTCGAGGTTGCCGCTGAAGTCGAGGTAGCCCACGACTCCTCCGTAGACCCCGCGCTTGGTCGGCTCCATGTCGTCGATGATCTGCATGGCCCGCACCTTGGGCGCTCCGGACAGCGTGCCGGCCGGGAGCGTCGCCCGGAGCACGTCGACAGGACCCCGCCCGGGGGCGAGCGAGCCCGAGACCTGGGAGGTCAGGTGCATGATGTGGCTGTAGCGCTCGACCACCATGACCTCGTCGACCACCTCGGTGCCGAAGCTCACCACCCGGCCGACGTCGTTGCGGGCGAGGTCGATCAACATGACGTGTTCGGCGACCTCCTTCGGATCCTCCACCAGTTCCCCCTCGAGCCGGGCGTCCTCTTCGGGGGTACTCCCCCGGGGACGCGAGCCGGCGATCGGGCGGGAGATGACCGTGCCGTCGCGCAGGCGCACCATGGGCTCGGGCGACGCGCCGACCACGGTCACCTCCGGGAAGCGGAGGAAGTAGAGATACGGGCTCGGGTTCACGAGGCGCAGGACCCGGTAGACGTCGAACGGGTCGGCGCCGAGCTCGGCGATGTCGAACCGCTGGGAGAGCACCACCTGGAAGATGTCGCCGGCCAGAACGTGCTCCTTGGCCGCCCGCACCGCATCCATGTACAGCCCGTCGGACATGGTCCGGGTCACGTCGGCGGGGGGCGGCTGGCGCTCCGGCAGGAGGCGTGGCTCCTCCGCCGTCGGCCGGACGCAGTCGGCGGCCAGGACGTCGAGCCGCTCGTTGGCCGCCCGGTGGGCGGCGTCGAGCCGCTCGTCGTCCCATTCCGGGTCGACCACCACGTTGTCGATGAGCACGACACGCTGGCGCCAGTGGTCGAAGGCCGCCAGTTGTCCGATGACGCACAGCACGGCGTCGGGCTGACCCAGGTCGTCGTGGGGCGTGCCGGGCAGGTGCTCGACCTCCCGGACGACGTCGTAGCCGAGGTAACCGACCAGTCCCCCGTGCAGGGGCGGCAGGTCGGGCAGGTCGGGTGCGTCGACGGCGTCCAGGATGGCCTCGAGCGCGGCCAGGACGCCGTGGTGGCCGCTGACGCCACCCCCCACCAGCTCATCGAGGTCGACGGCCCCCCGGGTCGTGACCGAGTGGCCCTGGGCCACCACCGTGGCGAGGGGATTGCGACCGACGAAGGAGTACCGGCCCCAGCGTTCGCCGCCCTCCACCGACTCGAGCAGGAAGCCCGTCGTGTCCTCCGGGCCGACCATGGAGAGGAACGCGCCGACCGGGGTGACCGTGTCGGCCACCAGCTCGCGCCAGACGGGGACGATGCGGTGGGCCCGGGCGAGACCCCGGAAGCCCTCGACCCCCGGCCCGGTGGACCCGCTCACGAACCGGTCGGGGTGACGCCGGACCCGTCGCCGAACGCCCGGTAGAAGCAGCTTCGGTGACCGGTGTGGCAGGCCCCGGCCCCCTCCTGGTCGACGGTGACCAACAGGGCGTCACCGTCACAGTCGTAGCGGACGCTGCGGACGTACTGGCGGTCCCCCGACGTCTCCCCCTTGCACCAGTACTCCTGCCGGCTCCGGCTCCAGAACCAGGTCCGCCCCGTCTCGAGCGTCCGCGCCAGGGACTCGGCGTTCATCCAGGCGAACATCAGCACCGTCCCGTCCGACGCGTCCTGGACGATGGCCCCCACCAGACCGTCGGCGTTGTACGTGACGGCGCCGAGCTCCTCGGGCGTGTGGGGCACCGGGACGGCGACGAAAGCGGACGGGGTGGCGGGGGTGGTCACGGGGGCTCCCTGGATGCGGATGGGGTCGGTGCTCGGTCCGGTTCGGGTCAGAGGTAGAGGCCGGTGCCGCCGTCGAACCGGGTGGCGGCCACCGCGTGGATGTCGCGCTCCCGCAGGATCACGTACTCCTCGCCCTGGACCTCGACCTCGAAGCGGTCCTCGGGATTGAACAGCACGTTGTCGCCGACCTTGACGGAGCGGACGTGGGGCCCGACGGCCACGGCCCGGGCCCAGGTGAGCCGGCGCGACACCTGCGCCGTCGCCGGGATGAGGATGCCCGCCCGGGAGCGCCGCTCGCCGTCGGTCTGGGCGACCTGCACGAGGACGCGGTCGGCGAGCACGTTGATCGCCAGCGGTGCGTCGTCGCCGTGCGCCCCCGCGGCGGGGGCCTCCGAGGTCGTGGTCGCCACGTGGGCAGGCTACCGCAGCCCCGCCCGGGCCCGGACCGGGCGGACGGCACCGACACGGGTCCGACCAGGGGCGCGGCCCCTCATGCGGGTCGGACGGCCACCCCGGCGGCGGCCAGGTGGGCCTTGGCCTCTCCCACCGTGAACTCCCCCAGATGGAAGATGGACGCGGCCAGGACCGCGTCGGCCGCACCCTCGGTCGCACCCTCCACCAGGTGGTCCAGCTCCCCCACCCCGCCCGAGGCCACCAGCGGCACCGGACAGCGTCCGGCGATGGCCCGGGTCAGTTCGAGGTCGAATCCGTCCCGGGTCCCGTCCCGGTCCATCGAGGTCACGAGCAGCTCGCCGGCACCGAGTCCGGCGCAGCGCTCGGCCCAGGCCACGGCGTCCACGCCGGTCGCCGTGCGGCCACCGTGGGTGAAGACCTCCCAGGACGCCGCGCCGGCACCCGGGCGGCGGCGGGCGTCGATGGCCACCACCACGCACTGGGAGCCGAATTCACCGGCCAGCTCGGTGACGAGTCCGGGGCGGTCCACGGCGGCGGAGTTCACCCCGACCTTGTCGGCCCCCGCCCGCAGCAGTCGGCGGGCGTCGTCGACGGCCCGCACGCCACCACCCACGGTGAAGGGGATGAACACCTGCTCCGCGGTGCGGGCGACGACGTCGACCATGGTGGACCGGTTGTCCGACGAGGCGGTGATGTCGAGGAAGACCAGCTCGTCCGCCCCCTGGGCGTCGTAGCGGGCGGCGAGCTCGACGGGGTCCCCGGCGTCGAAGAGATCGGTGAAGCGGACGCCCTTGACGACCCGTCCGGCGTCCACGTCGAGGCACGGGATCACCCGGACGGTGCGCACGCCGCCACCCCCTCCTCCACGGTCAGGCGGCCGTCGACCAGGGCCCGGCCCGTGATGGCCCCGCAGAGTCGGCGCCGCCCGCCGTCGGGCCCGGTCGCCCCGAGGGCGGCCAGCGCCACGAGGTCGGCGGCCGAGCCCACGCCGCCCGACGCGATGACGGGCACGTCGGTGGAGGCGAGCACGGCGGCCAGCCCTTCCAGATCCGGGCCGTTCAGCATCCCGTCCCGCTCGATCGACGTGACCACCACCGCGGCCAGCCCGGCGCCGGCCACCTCGTCGAGCAGCTCCCCCACGGTCCGCCCGGAGCCCTCCTCCCAGCCGCGCACCGCGACCTCGGCCCGCCCGTCGGCGGTCCGGCGGTAGTCGAGTCCCAGGGCCACCCGCCCCGGGAAGGCGGCGGTCGCCCGGCGGACCAGTCCCGGATCGTCGAGGGCGGCGGTCCCGAGGATCACCCGGGCCAGGCCGGCGTCCAGGAGGGCGGCGATGTCGTCCTCGGACCGCACGCCCCCGCCGGTCTCGACCGGCACGTCGACGGCCCGGGCGATGGCGGTCACCACCGCCCGGTTGACGGGCCGACCGGTCCGCGCCGCATCGAGGTCGACGACGTGCAGCCACGGGGCGCCGCCGGCCGCGAAGCGCGTGGCCAGGGCCACCGGGTCGCCGTACCGGCTCTGGCGGTCGAAGTCGCCCTGGACCAGGCGCACCGCTCCGCCGTCGCGGATGTCGATGGCCGGATAGAGGTCCATCAGGCCGCCGCGCCACGGACCGCGGCCACGAAGTTGGCGAGGATGCCGAGACCGACGGCCCCGGACTTCTCGGGGTGGAACTGGGTGCCCCAGACCCGACCCCGCTCCGCCGTCGCCACCACCTCGCCGCCGTAGTCACAGGTGGACGTCGTGTCCGGCGTCCGCTCCGGGGCGAAGGAGTGGACGAAGTAGACCCAGGCGGGGTCGGGAGCCCCCGCCAGCAGATCGGACCGGTCGACCCGGAGCGTGTTCCACTGCATCTGGGGGTGCTTGACGCCCGGGGGCAGCCGCCGAACCGTCCCGGCCAGGACGCCGAGCCCGGCGGCTGACGGGTCCTCCTCGGATCCCTCGTAGAGCAACTGGAATCCCACGCAGATGCCGAGGAACGGCACGCCGCGGTCCACGGCGTCGGTGGCGGCGGCGGCGAGCCCCGTTCGCCCGAGGGCGTCGGCGCACCGTCCGAAGGCGCCCACACCGGGGAGGACGACGCCGTCGGCCCCGGCCACGGCGTCCGGGTCGTCGACGAGTCGGGCGTCACCTCCGACCCGCTGGAGGGCCTTCTCGGCCGAGCGCAGGTTGCCGATGCCGTAGTCGAGGACGGCGATCACGGGGCGGGTCGGCGCGTCACAGGATGCCCTTCGTCGACGGGATGCCCCCGCCCTCGATCCGCACCGCGTCCCGCAGCGCCGCGAGCCACCCCCTTGAAGGAGGCCTCCAGGATGTGGTGGGTGTTCCGACCGGTGACCAGGCGCACGTGCAGGGTGATGGCGGCGGCCGTCACG
This sequence comes from uncultured Acidimicrobiaceae bacterium, assembly GCA_963699345.1. Lineage (GTDB taxonomy): Bacteria > Actinomycetota > Acidimicrobiia > Acidimicrobiales > RAAP-2 > Bog-756. Next base: position 272,675 of record CAVOTL010000007.1, read on the forward strand.
AAGGCCCGCCAGAACTCCTCGGCCAGCTGCGGGTCGAACGGCGGTGTCCCGAGGCCCGCCGTGTCGGGGGCGAAGGGGATCCCGTAGGCCAGGAAGGGACGGCCCGACAGGTCGAGGGCCACGTCGACCAGCGCCTCGTCGAGGGGGAGCGAGACCGAGGCGAAGCGCCGCACGCCGGCCTTGTCGCCGAGCGCCTCGGCGAACACGCCGCCGAGGGCGATGCCGACGTCCTCGACCGTGTGATGGGCGTCCACGTCGAGGTCGCCGGTGGCCGCCACGACCAGATCGATCCCGCCGTGGCGCCCGAGCTGGCCGAGCATGTGGTCGAAGAACGGCAGGCCGGTGGCGACGTCGGTCGCCCCGGTGCCGTCGAGGTCGACCGACACCTCGATCGAGGTCTCCTGGGTGGCGCGGGCCGTGCGGGCGGCCCGACGGTGCGGGGTGGGGTCAGAGGGGCTCATCGCAGGCTTTCGGTCAGGGCGGTCAGGAACCGGTCGTTCTCCTCGGGGAGCCCCACCGTCACCCGCAGGCACCCGGTGAGGCCCGGCCACCGCGAACAGTCTCGCACGAGCACCGAGGCGTCGACGAGATCGGACCACACCCGATCCGCGTCCTTGCCGGTCGGGCGGAACAAAAGGAAGTTGGCGTCCGAGGGCCACGTCTCGACGGGCAGATCGGCGAAGGCGGCGGCGATGCGCCCGCGCTCCTCGGCCACCGCCGCCACCCGCTGCTCCATCTCCCCGACGTAGTGGAGCGCCAGACGGCCCGCCACCTGCTTGGCCGCATCCAGGTGGTACGGCAGGACGACCAGTTCGCAGGCGGCCACCACGGCGGGGTCGGCCACCAGGTAGCCGAGTCGGGTACCCGCCATCGACCACGTCTTGGAGAAGGTGCGCACGACCACCACGTGGCGCATGCCCTCGGGGTCGGCCGCCCGCAGCTCCAGCGCGGACGACGGGGCGAACTGCCCGTACGCCTCGTCGACGACGAGGAGACCCGGGGCGAGCCCGGCCACCGCCCGGATCTCGTCGGGACGGTCGGCCCGGCCCGTCGGGTTGTTGGGAGAGCAGAGGAAGGTCAGCACCGGATCGCACCGGCGCACCACGTCCGCCACCGCATCGAGGTCGACGCCGAAGTCGTCTCGCCGGGGTCCGGCGGCCACGGCCGTCCCGGTGACCGCGGCGATGTGGCGGTGCAGCGTGTACGTGGGCTCGAACAGGGCCACCGTCCGCCCCGCTCCCCCGTACGCCAGCAGGAGGCACTGGAGCACCTCGTTCGAGCCGTTGGCGCAGAACACCTCGTCGATGCCGACGCCGTGGCTCTCGGCCAGGGCGGCCCGCAACTCGGTGGCCTCCCGGTCCGGGTACCGGTTGAAGTCGATCGATCCGAGCGCATCGGCGAGCTCCCGCCGCCACTCGTCGGGTGGGGGTAGCGCCGATTCGTTGGTGTTGAGGCGCACCTCCACGTCGACCTGCGCCGAGTGGTACCCCTCGAGCGCGCCGAGGTCGGACCGGACCGGCGGCAGCCGGCCGGGGCCTACCCGGGCCATCGGAGTCGGACCGACTGCGCGTGGGCCGGCAGACCCTCCGTGTCGGCCAGGGTCTCGACGTGGGGAGCGAGGGCCCGGACGGCGGCATCGTCCAGGCTCACCGCGTGGATGTGCTTGCGGAAGTCGTCGACCCGCAGCGCGCTGGCGAACCGGGCCGTCCGGTTCGTCGGGAGCACGTGGTTCGTCCCGGCCACGTAGTCGCCGAAGCTGGCCGGTGCGTTGGTGCCGAGGAAGACGGCCCCGGCCGACTCGATGTGCCCGAGCAACGACGCGGCGTCGTCGGTGAGGATCTCCAGGTGTTCGGGGGCGACGACGTTGGCCACCGCGCAGGCCTTCTTCGGGCTGTCGACGAGGACGGCGTAGCCTCCGGAGCCGAGCGTGGCCTCGAGGTCGGCCCGACGGGGGGAGGCGGCCACGATCCGGTCGACGGCGGCGTCCACCCGCTCGACGAGCTCCTGCGACCAGGTGATCAGCCACGCCAGGCCGTCGGGCCCGTGCTCGGCTTGCACCACCAGGTCGATCGCCGCCAGCTCCGACGGGGTGCCCGGCCCGGCGATGACGACCACCTCGGACGGGCCGGCGAACGCCGAGGCGACACCCACCACTCCCGAGACCTGTCGCTTGGCCTCGGCGACGTAGCGGTTTCCGGGACCGACGATGACATCGACGGGGGCGATGGTGCCGGTCCCGTACGCCATGGCCGCGATGGCCTGCGCGCCGCCCACCGCGTAGACCTCGGTCACGCCGGCCACGGCCGCCGCGGCCAGGGTGGCGTCGTCGATCCGTCCGTCCCGCCCCGGGGGGACGCACAGGACGATCTCCTGGACGCCGGCCACGTGGGCCGGCACCGCGCACATGAGGACGGTCGACGGGTACCGGGCCCGTCCTCCCGGGGCGTAGCACCCGGCCCGGGCCACCGGTCGGATCAGATGCCGCACCGTGACGCCGCCGTTGGTGAAGTCCTCCGGCGCATCGGCCGCCTCGTGGGAGTGGTAGGCGAGGATCCGGTCGTGGGCGACGTCGAGCGCCTCCTGGAGGGGCGCGGGTATGCGGGCCAGGGCGGCGGAGATCTCCGATGCCGGCACCCGGAGCTCCTCGACGTCGACGTGGTCGAACCGCGCCGTCAGCCGCCGCAGCGCGGCGTCGCCGTCGGCCCGGACCTCGGCCAGGATGGCGGCCACGGCGTCCGACGAGCGGTCCTGTTCGTCCACGGGACGGGGCAGCAGGTCGGTGAGCGCCCGACGGTCACCGTCGAAGCCGCGGAGGTCGAGTCGTCGCAGGGCCATGGCCCGCCGATGCTACCGGACGCCCACCGGGCCCCCCGGTGCCGGGCGGCGGCCCGGGGTGCCATGATCGGGCCATGGCCGCCACCTCCGCCGAACTGTCCTCGCTCGCCACCGCCCTCGACGAACTGACGCGACGGGTCACGGTCCACGCCGAGGCGGCCGACGCGGCCAAGGACGAGGAGTCGGCCCGCGAGCTGTTCGCCATCGAGCGGTCGTTGGCCAGTGCCAACCGTCGGCTCTCCCGACTGGCGCTGACCCTCCAACGTCGGTAGGTCCCGCGCCATTCGGGGCATCCCCGCGCCGATTCGGCGCGGATCGGTAGGGCCGGGCAGCGACCACCCGGGCGGGACGGATGCTCCGTCACCTACGGCGACGCCGGCGTCCACGGTTCTCTGGCGACCACCGTCCTGAACCGTTCTACGGCGCTGGCCGAACCCCCGCCGTCCGGGTCGGCCCGACCGGTGTCCGGACGCGGCGAAGGCACCCCGAAGGGTGCCTTCGCGCGAGCAGGTCGGGCGGCGGATCCCGATCCCTACTCTGTGGAACCAGTTGGCGGGAACTGGTTCGCCATTCATCTCATCACACATCGCCGTCGAATGCCAGTCATCTCCCCACCGGATTTTTCGGAACACACGGGTGTACCGCCGTATTCGTCGCTCTGAGCAGCATTTTCCATGGATATCATCTGTTCACTGTCTGTGGGCGACGGAAGGCAGGGGCGGCCGCAACACGTGTTCCGCTCCCCCGACCCCACCCGGCGTCAACAGCTGTCAACGCCGGCCCGTCCGGGGCTCCGGACGGGGGGCGGTCCGCACCCCCAAGGAGGCCGACGGGCAGATGTCGGAGAGGATGCACTCGGTGCACCGGGGCGAGCGCGCCCGGCAGGTCTCCCGACCGTGGAGGATGAGCCGCAGGCTGAACACCCCGCGTTGGCCGGCGGGGATCATGGCACCGAGCTCGTGCTCCACCTTCACGGGATCGGTGGCGGTGGTGAGGCCGAGCCGGAGGGACAGCCGCTGGACGTGCGTGTCGACAGGTAGTCCCGGCAGGTCGAAGTCGACGCTCCGCAGTACGTTCGCCGTCTTGCGGCCGACACCGGGAAGGGTCACGAGATCCTCCAACCGCGTGGGGACCTCCCCCCCGAACCGCTCGACGACGGCGGTGGCCATGCCCACGAGGCTGCGGGTCTTGGCCCGGAAGAAGCCAGTCGGCCGGATCAGGTCCTCGACCTCGCCGACCGGGGCGTCGGCGAGGGACGCGGCGTCGGGGAACCGGGCGAACAGCGCCGGTGTCGTCTTGTTGACCCGCTCGTCGGTGCACTGGGCGGACAGGATGGTGGCGGCGAGGAGCTGGAACGCGTCGGCGTGGTCGAGGGCGCACAGGTCGGCCGCCGTACCCGGATACCGTTCTCCCAGTCGCTGGTTCACCACCCGGGCGCGTCCGGCAGGTGTCCGGGGTCGGCCCATGGGCGGAGGTTACCGGTAGGTTGGGGCCGTGGAGGCACGGGTGGCGGACGTGGGGGTGCCGGTACCCGGGGGCCTGCCCGCCGAAGTCCGGGGCCTGGTCGGGCGCCACGAATCCGGCCACGGGGTCGCCGGCCTGAGCGAGGGTCGGCTGCGGGCCCTCGACGCGGCCGCCCGCGGGGCCGAGGTCGGCCTGGAGGCGGCGACGGCACGACGGGCCAACGACGGGGAGCTGGTCGGCTGGGCCCAGGTCGACGACGATGCCGGCGGTGGGACACGGGCCCTCGAGGTCATCACCGTCGAGGACGACCCCCCGCTGGTCGACGCCCTCGCCGACCGGGTCATCGCCCGGGCCGACGCGGCCGGCCGGGGCCCGCTGCGCTGGTGGGTCTCCCCCGCCGGGGCCGCCGACGACGCCCGCGCCGCGTCCCGCGGCTTCCGGGTCGAGCGGGACCTGCTCCAACTTCGCTGTCGGCTCCCGCTGCCCCGGCGCCCGGGCGGCGACGGAGCCACGCCGGCCACCCGCGCCTTCCGGGTGGGGTCCGACGAGGCGGCCTGGCTGATCCAGAACAACCGGGCGTTCGCCGACCATCCGGAACAGGGTCACTGGGACCTCGCCACCCTGGAGGAGCGCGAACGGGAGGCCTGGTTCGATGCCGACGGCTTCCGGGTACTCGAGGTCGACGGCCGGATCGCCGGCTCGTGCTGGACGAAGGTCCACCGTGACGCCCGGCCGCCCCTGGGGGAGATCTACGTCATCGGGGTCGACCCCGACTTCCACGGCCGGGGCTGGGGTCGGCTGCTGACCGAGGACGGTTTCGCCTGGCTGGCGGCCACCGGACTGGCCGACGGCATGCTCTACGTGGATGCCGTCAACACCGCGGCGGTGTCGCTCTACCGCTCCATGGGACTCACCACCCATCACGTCGACCGCGCCTACCGGCGCGACGGCGGGTGAGGACGGGTCAGTGGACGCCGATGAGGTGGCCGATGCTGAACGTCACCCCGGCCGCCGCCGTGGAGATGAGGAGCTGACGGCCGGCCGACCACAACCACCACCGGCCGGTGAAGAACGACAGGGCCGCTCCGACGACCAGTGACGCCACGGCCCCGAGGGCCACCGACCACAGGATGGCCGTGGTGCCGTCCACGAACAGCCACGGCAACAGTGGGATGAACGCCCCGAGCGCGAAGGTGACGAACGACGACAGGGCGGCCTGGAACGGCCGGCCGGTCTGTCCCGGTGTGTAGCCGAGTTCCTCGCGGGCGTGGGTCTCGAGCGCCAGGTCGGGGTCGCGCATCATCTTGACCGACAGCTCGTCGGCCATGGCCGGCTCCACCCCCCGGCTGCGGTACAGCGCGGCCAGCTCGCGTCGCTCGTCCTCGGGGTCGCTCAGGATGGCCCGTCGCTCGACGTCGAGCTCGCGCTGCATCAGTTCGGACTGGGCCCGCATGGACACGTACTCCCCCGAGGCCATCGAGAAGGCCCCGCCGATCAGTCCCGCGATGCCGGCCAGCCGCACCGAGCCGGCCGAGGCGTGGGCCCCGGCCATCCCGAGGATGAGGGACACGTTGGAGACGAGCCCGTCGCTGACCCCGAAGACGGCGGCCCGGGCGCCCCCGCCGTTGATGTCGCGATGATGGTGCTCGCCGTCCACGCGGTCGATGGTACCGACCCGGACCCGGTGAGGACGCACTGCACGCCGACGGTAGGCGCCCCTCACCCGCCGGGGACCGGGTGGTGGTGGCGCCGGGCCCTCCCCTACAGTCGGGCGCATGGCAACCACCGTGCAGGGCATCGAAGGCTTCAAGGACCTCGTCGGACAGCATCTCGGGTACTCCGAGTGGCACGTCGTCGACCAGGCCCAGGTCAATCTCTTCGCCGACGCGACCGGCGACCACCAGTGGATCCACGTCGACCCCGAAGCGGCCAAGAGCGGTCCGTTCGGCGGTCCGATCGCGCACGGATACCTGACCCTCTCCCTGGTCCCCGTCCTGTTGTCGGGGATGATGACGGTCGAGGGGATCTCGATGGGCGTCAACTACGGCTGCAACAAGGTGCGCTTCCCGTCGCCGGTGATGGTGGGCAGTTCCATCCACCTCGGCGTCGCCGTGGCCGAGGTGGAGGACGTGACCGGTGGGGTCCAGGTCGTGCTGGACACCACGGTGGAGACCGAGGGTGCGGACAAGCCCAACTGCGTGGCCCAGGTGGTGTACCGCTACTACGTCTGAACCGGCCTCCCCGATGTCCGCCCGGACACGGAGGTCCAGGTCAGCGCCACCGTAGGTGCATCTGCTCCGACAATTGGAGCGAACACTCCTAGAGTGGGGGCATGGACATGCGGGTCGAGCAGCTGTCGGCACAGGCCGACGTGTCGGTGGACACGGTCCGGTATTACCAGAGCAAGGGCCTGCTGGAGCCGCCCCGGCGTGAGGGGCGGATCGCCTGGTACGGCGACGAACACCTCGAGCGCCTCGCCCGGATCCGCACGCTCCGCCGACGCGGGTTCACCCTGGCCACCATCGCCCGGCTGGTCTCCGGCGAACTCGACGCCGCTGACGAGGCCCTCCTCGGACGGCTCTCGGGCCTGGATCCCGACGCCACGGGGGCCGACGGGGTGACAGTTCGGGCCGACCGCGGCACCGGGCCGGTGGAATCGACCACCTACACGCTCCCCGAGCTCGCCGAGACCACCGGCATACCGCTCGCCCTGCTGAAGGCCCTGGAGGCCGAAGGTCTGCTCATCGCCACCCGGGTGGCCGGACAGGACCGGTACACCGAGGAGGACGTGGCCGCCTCCCGGGCGGGCCTACGGCTGCTCGAGTGGGGGATCCCCCTCACGGACCTCCTGGAGCTGGCGAGGAGCCACAACGAGGCCACCGAGGCCACGGCCCGACAGGCGGTCGAGATGTTCGCCCGTCACGTCCGCGAGCCGCTGCGCACCGGCGCCCGTCCCGACGCCCTGGTGGGGAACGACCGTTCCGACGACGGCGGGACGGGCGACCCCGCGGTCGACGACCTCCTGCAGGCGTACGCCGAGCTCCTCCCGGCGGTCACGACGCTGGTCGGACACCACTTCACCCGGACGCTCGTCCGGGTGGCCCTCGACCACGTGGAGCAGGAGGGCACCGTCGAGGAACGCGAGGCGGTATGGGACCGCATCCGCGCCGACGGTGGCCCGGACCGTTCGGTGGACGCCCACGGGAGCGCCGGCCGGTGAGCGGCGACGCCACCGGACACGGGGCGGGGTCCTCGGCGGGCATCTCCCTCGAGACCGCCGCCCGGGCCCGCCAGGCCGACCTGCCGACCGGCGCCGACAAGACCGTGCTGGTCCAGTCGATGTTCGACGCCATCGCCCCCCGGTACGACCTCGTCAACCGCGCCATGACCTTCGGCCTGGATGTGCGTTGGCGCAAGCAGTCGCTGCGGGCGCTGGCGCTCCCCCCGGGATCCACGGTCCTCGATCTCGCCTGCGGGACCGGCGACTTCCTGCGGCTCCTGTCGGCCGGCGGCTACCGGGCCTTCGGGATGGACCTGTCGTGGGGGATGTTGGTGGCCAACCGCACGGGTCTTCCGCTGGCCCAGGCGGACGGCGCCGCCCTCCCGGTGGCCACCGCGGCCGTCGACGGGATCACCTGTGGCTACGCGCTGCGCAATTTCACCGAACTGGCCGAGGTGTTCGCCGAGTTCGGCCGTATCGTGCGGCCCGGGGGACGCATCAGCCTGCTCGAGGTCGCCGAGCCGGACGCCGGACTGCTCCGGCTGGGTGACCGCATCTGGTTCCGCCACGTCGTGCCGGTGATCGGTGGCCTGCTGTCGGACCGGGCCGCCTACCGGTACCTGCCGAAATCCACGGCCTACCTGCCCTCCACACCGGAGCTGCGGACCATGCTGACCGAATCCGGGTTCTCCTCCGTCAACCGACGTGCACTGTCGGGTGGACTCAGCCAGCTCGTCACGGCCACCCGGAGCGGACGGCCGTGACGCCGGCCCGCACCGCCGACAAGAGGAAACCGGTCCGGCACGCCGGCGCGGGATCCGACGGCCCGAAGCTCACGGCGTGGCGGTCCGCCCTGCCCCCCGGCGGCCCCATCGACCCCTGGGTCCTGGCCGTCGGCGACGACGCCATCCTCCTCGCCGACGGAGGACGGGTGCTGGTGGGACTCGGAACCGCGCTCCGCCTGGATCTGTCGGGCGGCCTCGACGACGCCGCCTCGATCGACCGGGCGTCCCGGCGCCTGACCGCCGTGGGGTGTGAGGACCACCTGGCCGTGGGCGCCAGCCCCCTGCGCGCCGTCCTGGCCCTCGGAGCGCTCCCCTTCGACCGGGACGCCCCCGGCACCCTGGTGGTCCCGGCCACGCTCTACTGCCGGGAGCCCGACGGCTCCGAGTGGGTCACCGTGGTGACCGGACCCGGGGGCGTCCCGGATCCGGATCCGGGACAGGTGCGGCTCCGCCTGGTCGAGCGCTGCCGCCGGGCGGCGACCACCGCCGTGGGCGCCGCCGCCGCATCCTGGCGCGTCGTCCCCCGGGACGGCGACGCGGGCTTCGAGGACCGGGTGTCCGAGGCCGTGGCCGCCATCGGACGCCGGGAGGTGGACAAGGTGGTGCTCTCCCGCCGGGTCGACGTCACCGCCGACCGACCGCCCGACGTCGGTGAGCTGCTCCGGCGGTGGGCCGACCTCGAGCCCAGCTGCACGCTGTTCTCGGTCCCCACCCCGGACGGGCGGTTCGTCGGGGCCAGCCCCGAGCTCCTCGTGGAACGGCACGGGACCACCGTGACGAGTCGGCCGTTGGCGGGTACCACCGATCGCCACCACGAGGCCGGGAGCACGCTGCCGGCGGCGCTCCTGGATTCGGTCAAGGACGCCGAGGAGCACCGTCTGGTGGTGGACGCCATCCGCGAGGCGCTGACGCCCTGGAGCGACCACCTGGAGGTGCCGGGCGGCCCGGAGCTGGTCCACCTGCACAACATCACCCATCTCGGCACGTCCATCGAGGCGACGTTGCGCCCCGGTCCCGACGGCGAGGTGCCGTCGGTGCTCTCCCTGGTGGCCCTCCTCCATCCGACCCCCGCCGTCGGCGGGGTTCCGCGGACCACCGCCCTCGGCCTGATCGGCCGCCTCGAGCCGGGTTCCCGGGGTTCCTACGCGGGGCCCGTCGGGTGGATGGACGGGGCCGGCGACGGCCGCTGGGTGGTCGGCATCCGGGCGATGACGGTCGATGGGGCGACGGCGACGCTCTCGGCCGGCGTGGGCATCGTGGCCGGGTCCCGTCCCGACGTCGAGCGACGGGAGACCGACCTCAAGTTCACCGCCGTGTTCGACGCCCTGGCGCCGGGCGTCCCCTTCGACGTCCCGGCCCCCGGGGTCACCGGCTGACGCGCGCCTCGGGGGCGTAGCGGGTCACCACGGCGGCGAGCGCCTCGGGGGCGTCGCGGGCGACGAAATGGCCGGCCCGCGGGAGCTCCACGATTTCCGCCCCCTCGACGGCCGCCGCCAGGGTCCGGCCGGCCGACGGGCGGACCACGACGTCCCAGTCCCCCGCCACCACCGCCGTCGGCTTCCGGATCCGGCCCAACGCACCCACCACCTCGGGCAGCTCGGCCATCAGGGCCCGCTGCTCGGTCACGAACGTGCGGCGCTGCCGTCCGAGCGCGCCGCGCTCGCCCCCGAGCACCCCCTGGTCCGGCAGCGTGGCCCGGAACGGGTCCCGGAGTCGCTCGGGGAGGTGGGGCGCCAGCCGACGGACCCGGGGGAGGACCTCACCCAGGGCGACCAGGCCGGCCACCGTCAGGACGTCCCCCACCACCGGGAGGCGGAGCAGCCGGTCGACGTCGTCGACGCTGTCGGGGGTGCACGCCGCCCCGACCAGCACCAGACCGTGGACCAGGTCGGGACGCCGGTCGGCCAGCAGCACGGCGACCCCGCCCGACCAGCTGTGGCCCACCACGGTCACCGGCCCGGAGCCGGTGGCGTCGATCAGGTCGGCCACCACGTCGGCGTTGGCGGAGATCCCGGTCGCCTCCATCGAGGTGCGCCCGTAGCCGGGCCGATCGGGGGCGAGCACGCGGAAACGCGGCGCCAGGCGGTCCGTCACCGGATCCCAGGAGGCACCCGTCCCGGGCTGGCCGTGGAGCAGGACGATCGTCGCCCCGCTCCCGCGGTCGATCGTCGCCAGCCCTCCCCCGGTCACCCGCGGCTCGTCGCGGGATCGTGGACCGAACGCCCGGCGGGGGTCCGGCCCCGGGTCGCCGCCGGGTCGTCCCGCGCGTCGCCCCGGTCCGGTGGGTCCCGGTCGTCCCCGTCCGGGTCCCCGAGGTCGAGAGGGAGGGCCACGGTGAACGCGGAGCCCACCCCGGGGGCCGAGTCCACGCCGACCTCGCCCCCGAAGGAGCGGGCCAGGCTGGCCACGATGAACAGCCCCAGCCCGGATCCCCCGTCACGGGATGCCGAGGTCCCACGGTAGAAGCGGTCGAAGACCCGCTCGGCCTGCTCGGGGTCCATGCCCGGACCGTGGTCCCGCACCACCACGACGGCCCGGCCGGCGGAGGCGGTGACCCGGACGTCGACGGGTGTGCCGGGTGGGGTGTGGGCGAGGGCGTTGCCGACCAGGTTGTGCACCAGCTGCTCCAGGCGGCGCCGGTCGGCCTCGACCGGGACCGGCCCCGGGCACGCCAACGAGATCACCCGGGTACCGTCGATCATCCGCGGCGTCGGACACCACCTCGGTGACGACCTCGGCCAGGTCGACACGGGTGCGCTCGGGCTCGGGCCCCTCGCCCTCGCGGGCCAGGACGGCGAGGTCGCCGACCAGCAGGCCCATCCGGGCCGCCTCCTGTTCGATGCGGGCCAGGGCGCGTTCACGGGCCTCGGCGTCGGGGAGGGCGTCCTTGCGCAGCAGCTCCGCATAGCCCTGGATCGAGGTCAGGGGGGTCCGCAGCTCGTGGGACGCGTCGGCGAGGAAGCTCCGCAGCCGCTCCTCGGAGTCGGCCCGCAGGGCGAACGCCGTCTCGATCTGGGCCAGCATCCCGTTGAGCGCCCTACCCAGTCGGGAGATCTCGGTGGAACCGTCGTCGGGCTGGACCCGCCGGGTCAGGTCACCCGCGGCGATGGCGTCCGCCTCCCGGGACATGTCCTCCAGCGGACGCAGGCCCCGACGCACGATCAGCGTGATGAGGATCACCAACAGGACCAGGAGGCCGAGGGTCAGCCCGAGCTCGATGGCCCGCAACGACGACAGCGTGGCCGACACCGAGTCGAGCCGGGTGGCCACGACCAGGGTGCTGCCCGGCAGCGACGTCGCCATCATCCGGTACTGCGGGCCGGGACGGGCATGGCGTCCGGTCCCCTGCGCCGTCGACCCGATGGTGGTGGCGGCCGCCGACGGACGGTAGGTCGAGGGTTCGTAGTCGTAGTCGGCGGCCAGCGGTCGGACGGGCAGCGTGGCGGGCAGCCGGGGTGCCGGGTCGGCCTGCAGCCGGGTGCCGGACGGCCGCACCACCAGCGGCACGCCGCTCGGGTCCAGGAGCTCCACGTAGACGTCGGGGCTGATCCGTTCCTGGATCTGACCGGCCGTCACCGGCTCCCCGCGGTTCTGGTCGTGGACCACCAGGGCGGCCACCTGGTGGGTGGCGAGCGTCAACTGACTGTCGACGCGTCCGACCAGGAACGACTGGAGGGAGGCCAACGTCACCACGTCGACCACGATGAGGCCGACGGCCACGACCGCCGCCATGGTGAACACCAGTCGACGGCGCAGCGTCACGACCGGGGCTCCCGCAGCGTGTACCCGACACCCCGGACGGTGTGGATGAGCGGTGGCTCGAACCGGTCCACCTTCTTGCGGAGGTAGGAGATGTAGGTCTCCACGATGTTCGACTCGCCGTCGTAGCTGGCGCCCCACACCTCGTCCAGGATCTGGGCACGCGACAGCACCCGGCGGGGATTGCCGGCGAGGAAGGCCAACAGGTTGAACTCGGTGGCCGTGAGGTCGATGTGCTCGCCGGCCCGGGACACCGTCCGCTCCTCGGTGTCGACCGTGAGATCGGCCATGTGCAGCCGTCCGACGTCGGCCGCGGTGCCCGTGCGGCGCAGCACCGCCCGGATGCGGGCCACCAGTTCGTCGATGCTGAACGGCTTGGTCACGTAGTCGTCACCGAGGGCCAGGCCCGCCAGCTTGTCCGGTCCCGCGTCGCGGGCGGTCAGGAAGAGCACCGGCGTGGCGATGTCCTCGTCCCGCAGCGTCCGGCAGACGGTGAACCCGTCCCCGTCGGGGAGCATGACGTCGAGGACGATGCAGTCGAACGTGCCGGACCGCGGCACACGACAGGGCCTCGGACACGGTGGACGCCTCCTCGGTGGCGAACCCCTCGAACACCAACGCCGACGAGACGACGTCGGTGATGTAGGGCTCGTCGTCGACGACGAGGACGCGCACCGGCGGGTTCACGGCGGAGACATCAGGTGTGGACGACCTGCCGGTCCCGCTTGGGCGAGCGGACGAGGCGCTCCACACCCCACAGGGTGACCAGGCCCAGCGCCTCCACCACGATGAAGGCCGACATCTTCGACTCGCCCTCGACCCGGTCGACGAACCGGATCGGGACCTCCAGGATCGACGCCCCCGCCTTCTTCGCCTCGTACGTCATCTCGATCTGGAAGCCGTAGCCCTCGGCCCGGACGGCGTCCAGGTCGAGACGCCGCAGGAGGGTGGCCGCATAGGCGCGGAAGCCGGCGGTGGCGTCCGCCACCCCGAGGCCGAGGAGGGTCGAGGCGTAGAGGTTCCCGCCCCGGGACAGCAGGCGTCGGTGCCACGCCCAGTTCGGGATGACCCCGCCGGGGATGTACCGGGAGCCGATGACCAGCTCGTGGCCGTCCTCCAGAGGCGCCACCAGTGAGGGGATCGCCTCGGGTTCGTGGGACAGGTCGGCGTCCATTTCGATGCAGGCGTCGAACCCGCGGTCGAGACCCCACCGGAAGCCGGCGCGGTACGCACTCCCGAGGCCGGACTTGCCACCCCGTCGGAGGACCTCGATGTTGCCCAGTTCCTTGCCCACGATCTCGGCCAGGTCGGCGGTGCCGTCCGGGCTGGCGTCATCGACCACCAGCACGGTGGCCGCCGGCACGGCACTCCGGATCCGGCGCAGCACGTGGTCGATGTTCTCGGACTCGTTGTAGGTAGGCAGCACCACCAGGACATCCATCGCCCCAGCTTACGGGACCGACCGGGCTCCGAGGGGCTCGGTCCCCTCAGCCGCCCCGCGGCGGAGCCGTCCCGGGGGCGTCGGGCACCGGCAACGCCGGGACCGGGGCCGGGTCGCCACCGGTTGCCTCCGTGGCCCGGGTGCGCTCCCAGACCTCGCGGAAGATCACCTGGATGGCGCCCCCGACCGGGATGGCCACCAGCGCCCCGGTGAGGGCGCCCAGGCTGGAGCCGAAGACGCCGCCGAGGTTCGCCCCGATGAGGACCGCCAGCAGCACCCACAACGGATTCATGCGCACCGTGCGGCTCATGACCACCGGGTAGAGGAAGTGGTTCTCCACCAGCTGGAAGCCCACGAACACCACGACGGCCACGACGCCGGCCGTGGGCGAGTGGAGGAGGGCCAGCGCCACCGTGGGGATGGCGGCGATGAGGCCTCCGACCAGGGGGATCATGGCTACCAGTGCCACCCACAGGCCGAGCAGGAGGGCGAAGGGGACGCCCAGGATCACCATCGTCACGAAGATGACCACGCCGAACAGCAGACCCAGGGCCACGGTGCCCAGCACGTAGGCGGTCACCGAATGGGACACCGTGGTCGAGATGTCCTCCACCATGACCCGCAGCCGGGGGTTCAGGTTGCCCAGCAGGCTGGCCCGCAGGCGGGGGGCCTCCAGCAGCATGAACAGCGACAGGAAGCCGATGGTGAAGAGGGCCAGGATCGTCGAGAAGACGGCCCGCCCGAGGTTGGCCCCCACCGACAGGGCCGGCTTGCTCAGGTTGTGGGCCAGCTGCTGGAGCCGGGGAGCGTTCTTCTGGACCCACTTGAGCAGTCCGAAGTGCTTCAAGGTGTGGGCCAGCCAGCCGTGGCCCCGCTGCACCTGGTCGACCATCGTCGGGAGACGTTCGGCCACGTGGGTGAAGGAGTTGACCAGCGGGTAGCCGAACAGACCGAGGAGACCACCGAAGAGCGCGATGGCCACGGCGAAGACGACCCCCACCGCCGCGCCGCGGCGGAACCGGTGGCGTTGGAGGGCGTTGACGGCCGGATTCAGCACCAGGGCGATGAACGCGGCGATGAGGATCCACAGGATGACCTCACGGAGCCGACCGATCAATCGGTAGAGCACCCAGGTGGCGATCACCACCGCGTCGACGGTCAGGATCGTCCGCAGGGGGACGCCGCGGGCCGACGCCGCAGCGAAGAGCCGCTCCCGTCGGGGGGCATCGGGCCCGACTTCCCGATCCTTGCGCTCGACGGTGCTCTCGCTGACGATCGTCGGGGGCTCCTCGGCCACGCCGCCGGTGTCTTCGATGGGCACTGCCACATCCTCAGCATGGCAGGTCCGGGCGTTCGTGCGTGTCAACATGGGAGGAATGGAGGCCGAGACGGCGGACGCGCCGCAGGGAGGGACGGCGCCCGCGGGCCGGCGCGGCCGGTGGTGGCACCGCGGACCCTTCGTGCGGCGCGAGGTCCGACTCAGCGTCGGCACCGTCCTCGTCTTCCTGTTCGTCTTCTACGTGGCCATTCCGTTGATGGCGAGCCACCGCAACCAGATCAGCGCGCTGGCCCACATCAACACGGCCTACCTGGCGATCGGCGTGCTGCTCGAGCTGGCCGCGCTCGTCGCCTACACACAGCTCACCCATTCGGTGCTCCCGCACGGCGGCCCGTCGAGGCGTCGGCTCTTCCGGATCAACCTGTCCACCCTGGCCCTCAGCCATGTGAGCCCGGGCGGGACGGCGCCGGGCACGGCTCTCGGCTACCGCCTGTTGACCCAGTCGGGGGTCACCGGGGCGGACACCGGATTCGCCCTCGGGACCCAGGGCATCGGCTCGGCGGTCGTCCTCAACGCCCTGTTCTGGTGCTCACTGGTGGCCTTCCTGGCCACCCACGGATTCCGGGCACCCGGCGTGGACGGCCACGGATCGACGTCGGCCTCCATCCTCTTGGTGGTGGCGGCGGCCGTCGGAGTCGTCCTGCTCGGCGCCTTCGGTGGCCTGTTCTACCTGCTCACCCGCGGCCAGGACCGGGCCCGGCGGATCATCCACGCCGTGGCCGCCCACATCCGCTTCCTCGACGCCGACCGGTTCACGTCCCTGGTCGAGCGACTGGCCCGCCGGTTCGCCGTCCTGATGGACGACAGGCCCCTGCTGGCCCGGGCCGTGGGGTGGGCCGCCGCCAACTGGCTGCTCGACGCCGCCTCGCTGTGGGTCTTCGTGGCGGCGTTCGCCCACGTCATCTCGCCCGTCGACCTGCTGACCGCCTATGGACTGGCCAACATCCTGGCCGCCATCCCCATCACCCCCGGGGGCCTGGGCGTGGTGGAGTTCGTCCTCGTCTCCATGCTGGCGGGCTCCGGCCTGACCGACGGGCAGGCGCTGTCGGCGGTGCTCGCCTACCGGGCGGTCAACTTCTGGCTCCCCATCCCCTTCGGCGGCCTGGCCTACGCGTCGATCGAACTCGAGCACCGCTCGGTGCGGATCCGGCTGAAGCGGCGGATCCTGGTGGCCCAGGCGCGGACCGTCGAGATCCTGGCTACGGCATTCGCCCGGACCGGCCGATCAGGCGACGCCACCAGCGACGGTTCGGCCGCCGCTCCGACGCGCCGGGGGGAGGCGCCGGGGTCGACGGCGTCGTATCCGGGCGATCCGGAGGCGTCGGGTCCAGCGTCCGCCGGGTCGCCACGACCTGGGCCGCATCCTGGCGCCGCCGTAGCTCTTCGAGCGCAAGGCCTCGGCAGCGATCCTGCAGGCTGAAGCCCGGGCCGCCGGACGGGGGCGCGTTCCGCGACCACGTCCCGTCGGCGGCCAGCGCCCACGAGTTGGCCTCGTCCGCCAGTGCGTCGTCCAGGATGGCCACCAGGCGCGCCTGGATGTCCGGGTCGACGACCGGCACCACCGCCTCCACCCGCCGGTCGAGATTGCGCTCCATCATGTCGGGGGAGCCGAACCAGATCCGCAGGGGCCGCCCGTGGTCCCCCCCGAACCGGAAGAGCCTCGAGTGCTCGAGGAACCGACCGACGATGGAGCGCACCGTGACGTGCTCCGAGAGGCCGGGCACCCCCGGTCGGATGCTGCACCTTCCCCGCACGATGAGATCGACGCGGCAGCCCTGGGACGACGCCCGGTAGAGGGCGTCGATCACGTCCGGGTCGGTCAGGCCGTTCGTCTTGAGGACGATGCGTCCCGACGGGCCGGCCGCGGCCTCGCCGTCGATGGCGGCGATGACCTCGTCACGGGTGTCGACCGGTGACACGATCAGCCGGCGGAGCTCGAGTTCGCTACCCGAGCCGGCCAGGAAGTTGAAGACCTCGGAGATGTCGGCCCCGATGTCCGGGTCCGCCGTCAACAGGCCGACGTCCTCGTAGGTCAACGCGGTCACCGAGTTGTAGTTGCCGCTTCCCACGTGGCAGTAGCGGCGGGTCGCCTCGCCTTCGCGACGGATCACCAGTGACATCTTCGAGTGGGTCTTCAGGCGGGCCAGACCGTAGACGACCTGGACACCGGCCTCCTCGAGCGCCCGGGCCCAGGCGATGTTGGCCTGTTCGTCGAAGCGGGCCTGGAGTTCGACCACCGCGGTGACCTGCTTGCCCGACAGCGACGCCCGGATCAGGGCCGCCACGATCGGGCTGTCGGTGCCGGTCCGGTACAGGGTCTGGCGGATGGCGAGGACGTCGGGGTCGACGGCGGCCCGTTCGACGAAGGCCTCGACGGACGCCGCGAAGGACTCGTAGGGGTGGTGCAGCAGGACGTCGCCCTCGGCGAGGACGTCGAACAGGTCGCGTGCGGCGGCCAGCTGCGGTGGCCCGAGCGGCGTCCAGGGCTCGGGGGCGAGATCGGGCCGGTCCAGGCCGGCCAACCCGGAGAGCCCGCCCAGGTCGAGAGGGACGTCGGTCACGAAGACGTTGTCCTCGGGGACGTCCACTTCCGCCACCAGCATCTCGAGCAGGTCGTGGGACATGCCGGAGGCGACCTCGAGTCGGACGGCCTGGCCGAAGCGCCGCCGGTGGAGCTCCAGTTCGACGGCGGCCAGGAGGTCCTGGGCGTCGTCCTCGTCGACCGACAGGTCAGCGTTCCGGGTCACCCGGAACACGTGGTGCTCGACCACCGTCATGGCCGGGAACAGCGTGTCGAGGTGGGCGGCGATGACCTGTTCGACCGGGACGAAACGGTTGCCGTCGGGCAGCGCGACCAGGCGCGGCAGCAGGGGGGGCACCTTCACCCGGGCGATCCGCTGCTCGTCGGTGACGGGGTCGGCCACCCGCAGCACGAGGTTGAGGCTCAGATTGGAGATGTAGGGGAACGGGTGCCCAGGATCGACGGCCAGCGGTGTGAGCACCGGGAAGATCGTGCGGCTGAAGACGTCGTCCAGGTGGGCCCGATCGACGGGGTCGAGCGTGTGCCAGTCGGCGATCACGATCCCGGCGGCACGCAGCCGCGGTTCGACACCGTCCGCGTACACGCGGCTCTGGCGGGCCACGAGATCGGTGACCCGCCCGGCGATGGCGGCCAGCTGTTCGGCGGGGCCCAGTCCGTCGGGGGACCGGGTGCGCAGGCCGGCCGCCACCTGGTCCTCGAGGCCGGCCACCCGGACCTGGAAGAACTCGTCGAGCCCCTCGCTGAAGATGGCCAGGAATTTCACCCGCTCGAGGAGCGGTTGGCGGCTGTCGTCGGCCAGGTCGAGCAGGCGGTTGGCGAACTCGAGCCAGGAGAGCTCCCGGTTGGCGAAGCGCTCCGTCGACTGGTGGAGCGGCACCTGGTCGGGAACCGACGACCGGGCCTCGGTCCCCCGCCCGGGCGCCGATCGGGGGCCACTCCCGCGGTCGCCGGCGACCACCATCACGGGAGGAGAGGGCTCGGGGGCGCCGACCACCGGTTCCGCCCGCACCCTGGCGCCCGCTCCGGCCATCGACTCCGTCACCGCCGTGCCCTCCGGGTGCAACTGGATCGGGGGGTCGGGCGGTTCATCGCCGCCTCATCGTACCCGCCGGGCCCGGACCCGCCGGTGCCGTGGTCCGGCCTCCCGGCTCCCCCGCCCCGGCGGTGGCCGCCGGTAGGCTCCCCCGCAGTGCCGCTCACCCTGCGTTCCACCACCACCAGACGCGCCCGCCGGGGCGTCAAGGCGCGCCGACGGACCGAACTCGGCCTGATGGTGGCCGCCGGGCTGATCATCGTGGCCGCCTACGTGCTGATGGTGGTGGGCAACACCTCACGGGTGCCGTCCGACCTCGCGCCGCTCCTGCTGTGCATCCTCGCCCTCGGAGGGGTGACCCACCTCGCCAACCGGGTCTTCGCCCCGGATGCCAACGCGGTGGTGATGCCGCTGGTGTTCCTCCTGAACGGCCTCGGGTACGTGATGATCAGCCGGATCGACCTCGCCCTGTGCCACGTCTCGACCTGTCACCCGAGCTATCCGTACTACGCACCCCTGCAGGCCGCCTGGACCGCCGGCGGGGTGGCGCTCTACGTCCTGACCCTGGCGGTGGTGCGGCGGTCCCGGGATCTCGACCGCTACCGCTACCTGCTGCTGGCCGCGGGCGTCATCCTGCTGCTGCTCCCGCTGGTGCCGGGGCTCGGGCGCAACATCCAAGGAGCCCGCCTGTGGATCCAGATCGGCACGTTCGAGTTCCAGCCCGTGGAGATCGGCAAGATCGTCCTCTGCGTCTTCTTCGCCTCGTACTTCGCCGACAAACGCGAGCTGCTCACCATTCCGACCGCCCGCCTCGGCAACCGCCTGGTCCTCGACCCGAGGCCGCTGGTCCCCATCGTGCTCGCCTGGGGATTCGCCATCCTCGTGATGAGCGCCGAGCACGACATCGGCTTCTCGGCCCTCCTGTTCGCCCTCTTCATCGGTCTGCTGTGGATCACCACCGGCCGGACGGGCTACCTGCTCCTCGGGGTCCTGCTCTTCGCCGCCGGCGCCTACGTCTCGGGCAAGTACTTCTCCCAGACCCACATCCGGGTCGAGGACTGGCTGAACCCGTGGCCGCTGGCCAACGGCAGCGGCGGCCAGCTCGTCCAGTCCTGGTACGCGCTGGGCAGTGGTGGCATCGGGGGCACCGGACTCGGGCTCGGCCAGGCGGCGTACGAGGTGGCCAACTCCAACACCGACTTCATCTTCGCGGTCATCGGCGAGGAGATGGGCCTGCTCGGGGCCACCATGGTGCTCGTGGCCTTCCTCCTGCTGGTCGGAGCGGGGCTGCGCATCGCCCAGTCGGCCCGTTCGGAGTTCGCCAAGCTGACGGCGGCCGGCTTGACCCTCATCATCGGCTTCCAGGCCTTCTTCATCATCGGCGGGATCGTCCGGCTGCTGCCCCTGACCGGGATCACCCTCCCCTTCATCGCCTACGGCGGCTCCGCGCTCATGGCCAACTACGTTCTGGTCGCCATCCTCATGCGCATCTCCGACGAGGGGACGGCGGCGGCCGACGCCGCCGAACAGGCCAAGTACGACGAGGACCTCGAACGACGCCGGAGACTGCTGACCGGCAGTTAGGGCGGGTCCCGGGCGTCCCCTTGATTACATCAGAACGTAGATGTATTATTTCTGGATGCAATCTACGGATCTGTTCCTCCTCGGTCGACAGCTCATGAAGCTCGCCGAGGAGGGACTCCCGTCCGGGGGCCTCAACCACCGCGTCCGCATCGTGCTCCTCGACGTGGGCGCCCATCCCGGCTCGTCCATCAGCGGGATCGTCGCCCGGACCGGCTATCCGCAGAGCCAGGTGTCGACGGCCGTCGGCACCCTGCGCCGGATCGGTGCGGTGCGCACCGAGGCCGATCCGGCCGACCGGCGTCGCACCCTGGTCTGGATCGTGCCGACGGCGGTGGAGCGGGCCCGGGCCCGGGTCGTCTCGTCGGCCGACGCCGCCATCGCGCGAGCGCTCGGTGACGCCGACGACCAGGACGTGGCCGAGGTCATCCGCGCCCTCGAGATGGTGGCCGGGCGGTTCGAGCGGGGTGCGGCGCACCGGCTCGTCGAGGAGGCGTCATGACCCTGGCGGCCGCCAGCGGTGGATCCCACCTGCTCCTGGTCGTCGTCGTCGCCCTGCTCGCGGTCCGGGTGGGCATCGGCCTGCGACGGCGGAGCCGCGGCCGCGGCGTCCCGGCGGTACCTGACCCGTCGTTGCCGGCCGCTCCCCCGACCGTCCGGTCGGCGACCGTCCCGACCGCAACCCATTCCGATGCCGTCCTGGGGGTCCACGATCTCACCGTCGCCTACGGGTCGAAGGTCGCGGTCGACGGGGTCAGTTTCGAGATCGGGCGCCACGAGATCTTCGGGCTCCTCGGCCCCAACGGCGCCGGCAAGACCACCACGCTCAGTGCGATCGAGGGCCTGCGCCGGCCCCGCTCGGGCCGAGTCGTCCTGAACGGCGCCGACATCGTCCACCAGCCGGCCCTCGCCAAGTCCCAGATGGGGGTGCAGCTGCAGTCCACCGGCTTCCAGTCCGAAGTCACCGTGCGCCAGGTGGCCCGGCTCTACAGCGGCCTCTACGGCGTGGTCCGGAGCGACGAGGAACTGGACCGGGCCCTGGCCGACATCGGACTCGGTCGGGAGCTCGACCGAACCACCAAGCAGATCTCCGGGGGGCAGCTGCAGCGCCTCTCGCTCTTCGTGGCCGTGATCCACGATCCCCTGCTCCTCCTCCTCGACGAGCCCACCACGGGACTCGACCCCCAGTCCCGACGGCACCTGTGGGCCCGGATCGAGCGGATCCGCGACGACGGGGGGAGCATCCTGCTCACCACCCACTCGATGGAGGAGGCGCAGGCGGTGTGTGACCGGGTGGCCATCATCGACCACGGCCGGGTGCTGGCGGTCGACACCCCTACGCACCTCATCGAACTGCACCGGGACGACCCCCTCGTCCGGGCGGCCGCCCGCGGGCCGGTGACCCTCGAGGACGTGTTCATCGGACTGACCGGGAGCGAGATCCGTG
Organism: uncultured Acidimicrobiaceae bacterium; assembly: GCA_963699345.1. Taxonomy (GTDB): domain Bacteria; phylum Actinomycetota; class Acidimicrobiia; order Acidimicrobiales; family RAAP-2; genus Bog-756. The sequence goes on from CAVOTL010000007.1 coordinate 294,121, forward strand.
ACTGACACCACCACCCCCGTCGCGGTGGAGCCGCCGGGTCTCGGAACCATGCTGCGCGCCCTGCTGCGGGCCGACCTCGTCGTGCTCACCAAGAACAGGATGCGCATGATCCTGAGCCTCCTGTTGCCCCTCATCATCCTGTCGACGACGAGTTCGTCGAAGGCGACGAGGAGCTTCGGCGGGGCGGCGTTCATCCTCGGGCTCGCCATCACCGCCGGCATCGCCGGTACCGCCATCATGGGCTACGCGCCGATGGTCGCACGGGACCGGGAGAACGGCGTCTTCCAGCGGTTGCGGGTGTCGCCGGCCCCGATCGGGGCCGTGATGGCCAGCCGGCTCTCGGTCCAGATGATGTCCAACTTCGTCATCGCCCTGGTCGTGCTGGTGTTGGGGGTCGACATCCACCACCTGTCCCTCTCGGCCGGTGACTACGCCCTGGTCCTCTTGGTGTCGATCCTCGCCTCGGCGGTGTTCCTGGCCGTGGCCCAGGCCCTCGTCGGCCTGGTCAAGTCGGCCGACACCGTCCAGGCGTTCGGGCGGCTGCTGTACATCGGGCTCGTCATGCTCGGCATCTTCGGGGCGTCGGGAGGGCTCGGATCCTTCTGGGACACGGTGTCCGAGTGGACTCCCGTCGGAGCCCTGATGACCGTCTTCGCCGGCGTGGTCGGCGGCGGGTCGTTCGATGCGCACGACTGGCTGGCCCTGCTCGCCTGCTGCGGGTACGTGGTCGGGCTGTCGGTCCTGGGCATCTACTGGTTCCGCTTCGACGCCCAGTAGGCACCCGTGCGGCGCCCCGGCCCTCAGGGCCGGTCCCCTGCACCCGTCGGGGGCGGATGACCGTCAGCGTCCGGTGGGGAGATCCCGTCTCCGGGTGGACGGTCGTGCCGCGAGACGTACGCAGAGGCGAAGCGCAACGCCTCGTCCGGCGACATCCGCCGGCCCGTGTCGTAGAGGCCGTCGACGTCGACCGAGCCGTCGGCCCGGAGGGCCTCGAGGTCGTCGCGGTGGAGCCGGACGGACGCCTCCCCCGCCGAGGCATCGTCCCCGTCGAGGTGGACCCCGGCGGCACCGTGGAGGACCGCGGACGGTTCGAGGTGACCGGCGGCCCGCGCCACGAGAGCGGAGGAGAGCAACGCGAACCAGAGGGGGAAGGCCTGGGCGTTGGCCACCCCGATGGCGAGGTATCCGAACGCCTCTTCGGGCGCCCCCCGCCTCGCCAGGACGTTGGCGAGGTTCAAGGCGGCGATCCCGACCCGGGGGCCCGCCTGGTGACGGTTCATCCGGCGCAACCGGTCGAAGGCCTCCGTGAACCGCTCGTGCGCCTCTTCGAGATCACCCTCCGCCTCGGCCACGTTGCCGAGGTTCATGGCGGCCATCGCCACCCCGAGGCCGCTCTCCAGCCGGACGAAGCGGTCGAGGGCGTCACCGAACGACACCCGAGCGCCGTCGAGATCACCCAGCTCGAACTGGACGATCCCGGAGTCGTGGACCACGAAGGCCTCCGTCAGCGGGTCCCCCGACCTCCGGGCCAGCTGGCGGGCCTCCTCCATCCCGGCCACCGCCGGGCGGGGCCCGTCCCGTCCGTACCGCACGACGGCACAGAGGGCGGCGACCTTGCGGGCCTGGGCCGCCACCTGCCACCCTCCGACCGCCACCGCCGCCGCGAAGGCGTCGTCGGCCAGCTCCGCGGCCCGGTCGATGCGACCGACATGCTCACACATCTCGGCCAGAACCCACGTCGCCCTGGCCCGGACAGCCCCGTCGACCCCGGCCAGGTCCAGCGCCAGGACCCGCTCGAGTACCTCGACGCCCAGGGCCTCGTCCTCCTCCAGCCAGTACAGGTACAACGCGCCGCCCATGGCCAGTCCCCCGTCGTCCACCCCGAGTCCGGCCGCCGCGTGCTCGAAGGCGACGAGGAGGTTCGGTCGCTCCTGGTCCAGGCGCTGGAGCCACTCCACCTCCTCGGCCCCGAACAGGAGGGATTCGGCCTCGGCCGCCAGCCGGGAGTACCACGCCACGAGCCGGCCCCGGGCCCCGTCCACCTCGGACCGTCCCGCCGCCTCGAGGTGGGCCGCCGCGTACTGGCGGATCGACTCCAGGTAGCGGTACCGGGTCACCGGGACCGACGGCTCGGGGACGAGGAGGGACTTGTCGACCAACGAGAAGATGGCGTCCTCGACCTCGGCGTCGTCCAGGTCACCGGCCGCCACGGCCACGCCGGCGGCCAGTTCGAACGGCCCGGCGAATACGGACAGGCGGGCGAAGACGAGCTGCTCGGTGTCGTCGAGGAGGCGGTGCGACCAGTCGATGAGGGCCGTGATGGTCTGTTGGCGTCCCCCGTCGGCAGGGCCGCCGGAACGGCGCAGGAGTCGCAGGTGGTCCTCCAGGCGGTTCTCGAGGTCCTCCAGGCGCATCGTCCGCAGTCGGGCGGTGGCCAGCTCGATGGCCAGGGGCAGCCCGTCCAGTCCCCGGCAGATGGCCGCCACCCGCCCGGCGGCGGCATCGTCGAGGACGAAGCCGGCGTCGTGGGCCCGGGCCCGATCCACGAACAGCGTGGTCGCATCGGAGCTCAACACGGCCGCCCGGGAGTCGGCCCCCGGTCCGCCGGCCGGCAGCCCGAGCGGTGGGACCCGCAGGACGTGCTCCCCCGGCACCCCGAGCGGCTCGCGGCTGGTGGCCAGGATCCCGACGTCGGGACAGCGCGCCAGGAGCCGGTCCACCACGGCGGCGGCATCCGCCAACAGGTGTTCGCAATTGTCGAGGACGAGCAGCAGCCGGCGCGTCACCAGGCTCGCCGTCACCGCGTCCAGAAGATCACGACCGGGGAGGTCGGGGACGCCCAGCACGGTGGCGACCTCGCGGACGATGCCGTCGGGGTGGGCGACGAGGGACAGGTCGCAGAACCAGACACCGTCGGCCGAGCCGTCGAGGTCCTCCGCCCCGGCCTGCAGGGCCAGCCGCGTCTTGCCGGCTCCTCCCGGGCCGGTCAGGGTGACGAGGCGCGTGGTGCCGAGCAGGTCCCGGAGGCGGCTCAACTCCTCCCGCCGGCCGACGAAGCTCGACGCCACCTGGGGGAGGTTGTGGCGGAGGGCCGGGTTGGACAGGCTCCGCAGGGGCGGGAATTCCGAGGCCAGGCCGGGGACCACGACCTGGGCCACCCGTTCGGGCCGGGCGAGATCCTTCAGCCGGTGTTCGCCGAGATCGACCAACGTCACCCCGGGCAGCGGATCGACGGCGAGAAGCGCCGTCGTACTCGCCGAGAGGAGGATCTGACCCCCGTGCGCCACCGCTTCGAGCCGTGCCGTTCGGTTGACGTTCGGACCGAAGTAGTCATCGTCACGCTCCTCGCAGTTGCCCGTGTGCAGCCCCATGCGCACCCGGATGACCAGGTCGGGCGGCCAGTCCTCGGCGGCCAGGGCCCGTTGGATCTCGACGGCGGCCACCACCGCGTCCGCCGCCGAGGCGAAGGCCGCACAGAAGGCGTCGCCCACGGTCTTGAACACGTGGCCGCGATGGGCGTCGATCACCGCGGCGAGGATCACGTCGTGCCGCCGCAGGGCCGTGGCCATGGCGTCGGGTCGCGAGTCCCAGAGTCGGGTGGAGCCCTCGATGTCGGTGAAGAGGAGCGTCACCTCCCCGCTCGGAGCCGCCATGGCGGCATTCTGCCGGGGGATTCGGCGGGGGACAAGCGCCGGGAGACCGACGGGTGGGTCGGGCGCCGGCCCGCCCGGTGGGGACCACCGGCCGGGGTCGGGTGGGCCGTCCGGGTCAGATGGCGCCCGGCGGGGCCACGTCGCCCTCCCCCTCGAACAGTCGGGCGTCGACGAGGACGGGAACCTGCACGGGCTGGTGGAGCGCCAGGATGAGGGCGTCGGTGGGACGGCACGAGTGGACGGAGCGGCCGTTCCTCCCCCGCAGGTCGAGTTCGGCGAAGTACACGTTGCCCGTCCGTCCGACGATGCGCACGGCCACCAGATCGATGTCGAAACGCTGCAGCACCTCGCTCATGAGTTCGTGGGTGAGGGGCCGGGGCGTGGGGATCCGGCGCTGCACGTGGGAGAGGGCGACGCCGTCGGGCATCCCCACCGAGAACGTGAGCTGGCGCCGGGGCGACTCGAGCTCCCGCAGGCACACCTGGGGGTGCTGGTTGGGGAGGTCGAGGGTGACCGACGACACGATGGCTATCCGGTAGTCGGGGAACGCGGGCGGGGTGGCGTCGTCCGGGACCACCGGCTCGGGCAGGCTCACCGCGTGCTCCGGTAGTGCACGCTGGTGACGATGCCGATGGCGGCCATGAACCCGATCATGGCCGAACCGCCGTAGGAGAGGAACGGCAGGGGGATGCCGGCCACCGGCATGATCCCCATGTTCATGCCGACGTTCTCGAACACGGAGAACATCAACAGCGCGAAGACGCCCGAGCAGAGCAGGCGACCGAACGCGTCCTTGGCCATCTGGGCCGTGCGGATGATGCGCCAGCCCACGATGCCGTAGAGCACCAGCAGGATCCCGGCCCCGACGAAGCCGAGCTGCTCCCCCACCGCCGAGAAGATGAAGTCCGTCTGCTGCTCGGGCACGTAGGCCAGGTTGGTCTGGGCCCCCTTGAACAGACCGCGGCCGAAGATGCCACCGTGGGCGATGGCGGTCTTGGCCTCGTTGACGTTGTACGTCACGTCCTGGCTGGCGCTGTTGGGGGCGATGAAGCTGGTGAGGCGCTGGATCTGGTAGTGCTTGACGAGGCCGAGGTTGAGGGCCACGATCACGACCAGCACGGCCCCGACGATCAGGAGGATCAGGTAGCGACCGGGCATCCCGGCGACGGCCAGCATGACCACGAGGATGACCGAGCAGACGATGGCCGTGCCGAGGTCGGGCTGCTTGATGATCAACAGGATCGGCAGGCCCGCCATCAGGACCATGCGCACCAGGTCGCGGAACTCGAGTCCCTCGGGTCGGCGGGCGCAGTAGGTGGCCAGGGCGATGATCAGCACCAGGGTGGCGAACTCCGACGGTTGGAGCTGCAGGGGCGATCCCGGTATGGCGAACCACCGCTGGGACCCGAGGGCGGAGGACCCCACCGGGGACAGGACGGCCAGGAGGGCCACCACGATCCCGACGTAGAGCACGGTGGCCAACTGCTCCCAGCGGCGGTAGTCGAACACGGCGGTGGCCACGAAGACCACCCCGGAGATGACGACGAAGAGCATCTGGCGCTTCAGGTAGTACTTCGGGTCCACCCCGGCCAGCTCCAGCTTGCCGCGGGTGGCCGAGTAGATCATCACGACGCCGGTGACGGCCAGGATCGCCGTCGTGACCAGGAGGACAGGGTCGATCCGGGCCGAGACGTGGCGGGAGCGCGTGGCGAGGGTGTCGGTCGTCGTATAGGTCACAGGGGGGCTCCGGACGACCAGGCTACCGGCTCCCCCGGGGGCGTCCCGGGCGTCCCGGGCGTCCCCGGTGATCGTGGGCGGCCCGGGTGGTCATGGGCACCGCCCCCGGCTCACCCCGGGGCGGCGCCCGCCCCGTCGGGGTCGGCGACCGCCGCCCACATGGCGTCGACCGGGGCGGCGTACCCCGTCCACCGCTCGATCTGGAGGGCGGCCTGGTGGACGAGCATGCCCAGCCCGTTCACCGTGTGGGCCCCCCGGGCGGCGGCGGCGTCCAGCCACGGCGTGCGGGGCGGGTGGTACACCAGGTCGACCACCAGCTGACCGGGATGGAGCCTCGACGGGTCGACCGGCCAGCCCCCGGTACGGCCGGACACGTCGGCCATGCCCGCCGGCGTGGCGTTGACGACCAGGTCGCACGCACCGACCTCCTCGGCCGAGCCCACCCGCCCCACCGCTCCGGCCAGGGCGGCGGCGGCCACCGCCCGTTCCGGGGTCCGGTTCACCACCGCCACCTCGGCCGCCCCGGCGTCGGCCAGGGCCGCGATGACGGCCCGGGCGGCCCCTCCGGCTCCCACCACCAGGCACCGGGCCGATACGGGGGAGAATCGGCCGCCCCGGGCCAGGGCCGCCAACAGGCCGGCCCCGTCGGTGTTGTCGCCGAGCCAGGCCCCGTCGTCGTCGCAGACACAGTTGACGGCGCCGAGGCGGGCCGCAGCCGGGGTCGTCGACGCCACCGCCGCCGCCACGTCCTCTTTGTGGGGCATGGTGACCGACAGGCCGGCGAGCCCGAGCGCGCGGGCGCCGGCCAGGGCCGCCCCGGCGTGGCCGGGGGGCACCGGGAAGCCCACCGACACCCAGTCGAGGCCCAGCTGGGCGAAGGCCGTGTTGTGGAGCCGGGGGGAGAGCGAGTGGGCCACCGGGTAGCCCATGACGCCGACCACCCGGGTGGCGGCCGAGAGCGGACGGGGTGCCACGGGTCCTCCGGTCGCCGCCATGCCGCCAGTCTCCACCGATCAGCCCACCCCGCGCTGGGCGGCCAGCGCCTCGTTGGCCAGCTGGCCGGCGTAGGTCGGGGAAAAGGCCTCGGTGCCGTCCTGTTGGACCACGACGAAGTACAGCCAGTCACCGGCCGGCGGGTCCAGGGCCGCCTCCAGGGCCTGCTCCGACGGGAAGCAGGTGGGTGTCGGGGTCAGGCCCTTGTGGACGTAGGTGTTGTAGGGGCTCGGCAGGGCGAGGTCCGCCGAGGTCACCGTGCCCCCGTCCTGGCCGAGCGCGTACAGGACGGTGGAGTTCATCTGGAGGAGCATGCCGTCGTCGAGCCGGTTGTAGACGACCCGGGCCACCGGACCCATGTTCTTGTCCAGGACCCCCTCCTTCTCCACGATGGAGGCTACGATGACGACCTGGTAGGGCGTGTAGCCGAGGCGCGCCGCTCCGGTGGCCAGCCCCACGGCGGCGGCCTGGGTGTCGAAGCGGTCAACCATGTGCCGGAGCAGCTGTTCGTCGGTCTCGCCGGGCACCACCGTGTAGGTGCCGACCGCCAGGAGGCCCTCGAGGCTGATCACCCCGGCCGGCTGCCAGGGGGACCGGACCACGCCGCTGGTGGCCAGTCGGAGGAAGGCGGCGGCGTCGTGCCCGGGCAGCTGGCCGACGCGGTCGGCCAGCTCGGAGACGGTGAAGCCGGGGGGGACGACCAACGAGAAGACGTTGGGGCCGCCCGCCAGGATGGTGCGCACGGCGTCGAACGACGAGTTCTTGTAGAAGGCGTACTCCCCGGCCTGGACGCCGGGGACGCTGTTGAACTGGCTCCACAGCCGGAAGGCGAACGCGCTGGTGATGACCCCTTCCCCTTCGAGCCGGGAGGCGGTGGAGCTCACTCCGGCCCCGGCCGGGACGGTGAGGAGGACCTGGGGCCCGTGGGGCCCGGCCGGATCGGCCTCGTGCTGCACCCAGACGTACCCGCCGACGATCACGACGAGGCCCACCAGGATCACCACCAGCGCGACGATCCGCCACGGGTGCCCGGGACGGGAGCCGCGTCGCCGCCCGGGGGGGGTGCGTCGTGCTGGCGCCCCGGCGCGGGTGCCGTCCGGAGCGACCTCGTAGGGAACCGCGTCACCGGCCGGGGTGGCATCGGGTGCCCCGCTCCCCGCGGCGGGCGACCCCCCGGGTGGCACCGGATCGAACCCGTCCTCGGGGGGACCTCCTCCCCCGACGGGCCCAGTCACCGCGGCCTCCGGGCGTCCAACCACGCCGTGAGCAGGACCGCGGCGGCGGTCTGGTCCACCACGGCCCGTTGATCGCGCCCTCTCGTCCCCCCGGCGGTCAACGCCTGATGGGCCGTCACGGTGGTCAGGCGCTCGTCGAACAGCTCGACGCGGACCCCGGTCCCCTCGAGCAGGAGACCCAGGGCGTCGGCCTCCTCCTCGGCGGCCCGGGCGGCCGGCCCGCGGGTGCCGTCGAGGGAGAGTGGGTGCCCGACCACCACCACCACCGCCTCCTCCTCGGTCACCAGATCGACCAGGGCCCGCCGGTCGCGTGCCGGGTCGCCGCTGCGACGGAGCGTGGCGCGGGGGGTGGCCAGGGTGCCGGCCGAGTCGCTGACGGCGATGCCGATCCGCCGCGACCCGAGGTCGACCCCGACGGCCCGCCCGGGGCGGGTCGTGGCGTCCGCCGTCACCGGAGGTCAGGCACCCGCCGTGAGGCGCCGGGCCTCGTCGAGCGCCCGGTCGATGCCGGAGGGATCCTTCCCCCCGGCCACGGCCAGTTCGGGCTTGCCTCCCCCGCCACCCCCGAGCAGCGGGGCGATCTGCTTCACCAGGTCACCGGCGTGGGCGTCCGTGCCGTCGGCGGCCACGGCCAGCGATGCCTTGGTCCCGTCGGGGCTGCCCCCGAGGACGACCACCCGCAGGTGCCCCCGGGACCGCACCGACTGGGCCAGGTCGCGCAGCTGATCGGGCACGAGACCGTCGCGACGGGCCACCACCGCGCCGTCCACGGCCGAGGAGACCAGGGAGCCGGCTTCGGCGAGGAGCTCCTTGGACCGGGCCTGCTCGAGCGCCTTCTCGGCGGCCTTCTGGCGCTCCACCAGGCGCTCGATCGCCTCGCCCACGTGCTCGGGATCGGTGCGCAGCAGGGCGGCCGCCTCGGCGAGCAGCTGCTCCCGCTCGGCCATCCGGGCGAGCGCGCCCGTCCCGGTCACCGCCTCGATGCGCCGGGTGTTGGAGCCGATCGACGCCTCCGACACGACGGTGATCGGACCGATCATGCCGAGGGCGCCGACGTGGGTCCCACCGCACAGTTCGACGGAGTGCGGTCCGGCCCGTACGACCCGGACCCGTTCGCCGTACTTGTCACCGAAGAAGGCCAGCGCTCCCATCGCCTCGGCCTCCGCCTTGGAACGCTCCTCCACCACCACCGGGGCGTCGGTCAACACGTCGGCATTGGCCAGTTCGGCGACGGCGACCAGCTCCTCGGGGGAGACGGCGCCGTGGTGGCTGAAGTCGAAGCGCAGCCGGTCGGGGGCCACGAGGGAGCCCTGCTGGCGCACCTGGTCGCCCAACACCGTCCGCAGGGCGGCGTGGAGGAGGTGGGTCCCGGTGTGGTTGCGGCGCAGGGCGTCGCGGCGAGGACCGTCGATGGTGGCGAGGGCGTCCTGGCCGGCGAAGATCTCGCCGTTCACCGTGGCCCGGTGGGACGTGAGGCCGGGCAGGGCGGCGACCGTGTCGTACACGAGGGCCGTACCCGTCTCGGTGACGATGGTGCCGATGTCGCCCATCTGGCCACCGCCCTCGGCGTAGAAGGGGGTCCGGTCGAGGAAGATCTCCACCTGGCCGGCGCGCTCGGGGTTGTTGTCGACCAGGACGGCGACCACCCGGGAAGGAGCCGAGTAGCCCTCCGGCGACTGGCCGACGAAGACCGTCCGGCCCTCGGTGTCGAGCACCGACCGGTACGCCTCGTCGCCGGCGGTCGCCCGGCCCGAACGCGCCGCGGCCCGGGCCTGGCTGCGTTGGTGGGCCATGGCCTGCTCGAACCCGTCCAGGTCGACCGACGCACCCGCCTCGGCGGCGATCTCGACGGTGAGCTCCACCGGGAATCCGTAGGTGTCGTGGAGCCGGAAGGCGACCTCGCCGGGCACGGTGGCGCCACCCGAGGCCAGGACCTCCTCGAGGATGGTGGATCCGGTGGCGAGCGTGCGCAGGAACCCCTCCTCCTCGCGACCGACCACGTCCACCACGAGACGGTGCTGTTCGGCCAGGGCGGGGTGGGCGGAGCCCAGCACGCCGACGGCGGCGTCGACCAGGCGCTCGGTGCACGACGTCTGGACCCCGAGCTGGCGCGCCCGACGGACCGCCCGACGGATGATGCGGCGCAGCACGTAGCCCCGGCCCTCGTTGGAGGGCAGCACCCCGTCGGCCACCAGCATGGCCATGGCCCGGCCGTGGTCGGCCATGATGCGCAGCCCCACGTCGGTGGCCTCGTCCCGACCGTAGGTGGCCCCGGTGATCGACTGGGCCGTCTCGAGCATGGGCACGTACAGGTCGGTGTCGTAGAGCGAGTCGACGCCCTGGATGATCGGCAGGATGCGCTCGAGGCCCGCGCCGGTGTCGATGCTCGGACGCGGCAGCGGCTCGGTCGAACCGTCCGAGTCGCGGTTGTACTGCATGAAGACCAGGTTCCAGATCTCGACGAACCGCTCCTCGCCGCCGAAGGCGGGTCCGCCGTCCCCTCCGTAGCCGGGGCCCTTGTCGATGAAGATCTCGCTGCTGGGACCACAGGGGCCGGTGTCCCCCATCTTCCAGAAGTTGTCGTCCCCCAGGCGCTGGATGCGCTCGGGCCGCACGCCCACGGCGTCCCGCCAGATGGCCTCGGCCTCGTCGTCGGTCTCGTAAACGGTGACCCACAGCCGGTCGGCGTCGATGCCGAGGACCTCGGTGACGAGCTCCCAGGCGAAGGGGATGGCCTCGGACTTGAAGTAGTCCCCGAAGCTGAAGTTGCCCAGCATCTCGAAGAACGTGCAGTGCCGGAGCGTGTGGCCGACGATGTCGATGTCGACGGTGCGGAAGCACTTCTGGACCGAGGTCGCCCGCCGCCACGGTGGCACCTCGTCGCCCAGGAAGAACGGCTTGAACGGCACCATGCCGGCGATGGTGAACAGGACGGTCGGGTCGTGGGGGATGAGGCTGGCCGACGGCACGGCGGTGTGACCGCGCTCCACGAAGAAGCGGGTGAATGCGTCGCGCAGATGATCGGCGTCGGGCGCCGTGCCGGAGGTCACGACCGAAAATCCTAGTGGCCGAGGCGCGAGGGCTCGTTCCGGGCGATCCGTCGGAGGCGCCGGGGAACGAGGCGGCCGGGGACGGTCGGGGCGTCATCCGATCGGGCCGTCGGAGGACCCGGTGGATCCGGCACCGCGCCACCGCCGAGACTGCCGGGGGCGGTCCGCCCCTCACGGCCCTCCTCGAGTTCCGTCCACAACTCGCTCTCCCGCCGCCGCTTCTCCTGGCGGGCGGTGACGACGGCCTCGCGGACCCGGTCCCCCGTGGAGGAGACCGCCTGGCGGGCCGTCCGACCCACCTCGACCGCCAGCGCGTCGGGCTGGAGGCGGGCCTGGGCCGCCTCCAGGGTGCGCCGCAGCTTGCGCTCGGCGTACAGCGACGAGGCGGCACCCGCCACCACGCCGGTCACCAGCCAGACGGTGCGGCGGGGCATTCTCAGCGGCTCCGGTCGGCGGCGGGGGTGCTGCCGTTGCGACGGGCCGCCGCCGGTTCCTCCGACGTGGCCAGCCGACGGATGCCCGAGGCGGCCCCGGCCCGGACGGCGAGCACCTTGACCACCGGATTGGCGAAGGCCCGGTAGGCGAGCCGGGACGCGGAGTCGACGGTGGCGTGCACCGACTCGGTGGTGTCGAGGACGGCGCCCACCCGCTCCATTTCCGTGGCGGCCTGCCCCACCACCCGGTGGGCGTCGGTCACCAGGGGCACCGTCTGCCGCTTCAACTCGTCGGCGAGGGCTCCCACCCGGGTCACCTCGCGACGGAGCGACGTGATGGCCACCAGCAGGCCGAGCACGGCCAGCAGGCAGGCGACGGCGGCCACCAGGACGGCGATCTGACCGGAGTTCATGATCGACTCAGTGTAGAGGCCGCCGCCGGGGGGCAGCGGGGAGACCGGTGACAGGTCACGTGGCGGCCATGCCCACCACGGGTTCGTTCAACGTCAGGTTGCCGGCCGACCCCTGGAAGACGGCATCGCCGTAGGAGAAGATGCCACCGTCGGAGGCGACCAGCCAGTAGCCCCGGCCGGTCAGGTCGACGGCCATCCCCACCACCGGCCGGTTCAGCACCAGGCCGCCGGCGGAGCCGTGGAAGGCGGCATCCCCGTACGCGAAGATCCCGCCGTCACTGGCCACCAGCCAGTAGCCACCTCCGTCCGGGGTGGGGGCCATCCCCACCACCGGCCGGTTGAGGACCACGTCCCCGGCCGAGCCGTGGAAGGCGGCGTCGCCGTAGGCGAACACGCCCCCGTCGGAGGCCACCAGCCAGTAGCCCTTCCCGTCCGGTGTGGAGGCCATGCCCACGACCGGTCGCTGCAGGGCCAGATCGCCGGCCGAGCCGTAGAAGCCGGCGTCGCCGTAGGCGAACACGCCCCCGTCGGAGGCCACCAGCCAGTAGCCCTGGCCGTCGGGGGTGGAGGCCATGCCCACGATCGGCCGCTGCAGGGCCAGGTTGCCGGCCGACCCGTAGAAGCCGGCCGAGCCGAAGGCGAAGACACCCCCGTCCGAGGCGACCATCCAGTAGCCGCGGTCACCGGGGGCCATGGCGGTCCCCACCACGGCGCCGGCCAGGTGACTCCCTCCCACCGATCCGTAGAACCCGGCGGCCCCGTAGGTGAACACGCCGCCGTCCGACGCCGCGAGGACGTACCCGGGTCGGGCGTAGTCGTAGTCCGATCCGGCCACGGGCGGACTGGTGCCCTGACCGTCGATGGTCACGTGCACGGACACGGAGCCGCCGGCCGCGGGGCCGGCGGGTATCACCGCGGTGAGCCGGGTCGGGGAGGTGACCGAGAAGGTGGTCGGCACGGACCCGAAGGTCACGCCCGTGGTGCCGGTGAACCCGGAGCCCTCGACGCTGACCGTCCCCCCACCCGAGATCGGACCCTTGGCGGGCCCGACGGAGGTCACCTGGGGCGACACGAAGGTGAACCGCCCGCCGCCGGGAGCCGTGCCCGTGAGGGAGACCGTCACCTCCACCGTGCCGCCGTAGGTGACGTCGGGCGTGGTGACGGTCACCGATGTCGGCGTCGACGACATCACGTGGGCGGCCGTGCCGCCGAACTCGACGATCGGCGTACCGGTACCGAAGCCGGTCCCCGTGATGGTCACCGTGGTGCCGCCCACCGCCGGGCCCGAGGCGGGGCTGACCGAGCTCACCGTCGGGCAGCCCACCGAGGATCCCGACAGCAGGGTCAGGAGCTGGGCGGCCCGGGGGCTCCCCCAGCCCGAGGCCAGGTCGTACCCGGCCCGGGCCGTGTAGGCCGTGCCCCCGAAGAGCGCGTTGGATCCCGTGGTGATGTCGTTGAAGGACGACGAGGACCCGGGGGCGTACAGCGCCGGGCCGAGCAGCCCGGCCGGGCTGGCGCACCCCTGATCGGTGTCGGCCACCAGGGCGGCCCACAGGGGCGAGGCCTGGCTGGTCCCACCCCCCGTCCACCAGGACCCGTACCAGTAGAAGATGTCGCCGTGGGCCGGGTCGGCCGTGGCCGACACGTCGGGCACCTCGCGGCACTGCTGGTCGCGGGAAGGGCCGCACGTGTAGCTGGTGTCGGACGACCGCGGCATCGGCGCCCCGCTGGTACGAGGGGGCGGCGAAGTCGACCGAGTTGCCACCGCCTCCGGCGCCCGGGGGGTCGCTCGACGGATCGGACCACACCGTCTCGGTGGGGTCCCCGGGCGCCACCGCCGTCAGTGACGTGCCCCCCACGCCGGTGACGTCGGGCTGATCGGCCGGATCGTCGACGGCCAGGGCCCTGACCGGATTGTCGTACGTCCAGCAGTCACTCGACCCGGTGTCGCCCGACGCCGCCAGGACCGACTGGCCCTGGGCCGCGGCCTGGGCGAACAGCGTCGACTCCTGCTGGCGGGCGACGGGGTCCATCAGCGCCTCGCACGCCCCCCAGCTGGTCGAGAGCACCTTGGCCGCGTCCTGGTCCACCATGGCCGCGTAGGTGTCGATCGGCGCATTGTCGTCCGTCTGGGAGCCCGAGTACACGCGGATCGACACCCCGGGCGCCAGTCCGGCCACCACCTCGATGTCGAGCGCCGCCTCCCCCGCCTGACCGCCCGTGGCCCCACCGTCCACCGGGACGGTCGTGACCGGCACGCTGGTGCCGTAACAGGCCTGGTAGGCCTGGATGTCCGAGGCCGTGAAGGGTTCGAGCTCGAAGAGGCCGACCGTCTCGCCGGTCCCCACGTTCCCGTTGGCGTACAGGGACGACAGGCCGTAGGTCTGGGCGAGCTGGGTCGCCGTCCACCCCGAACCGAAGTCGGTGATGTCCGAACAGGCCTGGGGACCGACCTGGGCGCGCGGCGACACCGACGACCCGCCGGGGGCGGGCGAGTGGGCGATCTCCTTCACCAGTTGGGGGGTCTCGCTCGACTGGTCCCCCAGGCCGAGCACGCCGCTGACCTCGGCGGCGAGCGACGACGGGACCCGGGGGTCGGTCGTGGCCAGGCGGGCGGTACGCCCCGAGGCCAGGCGGGCCCGCACCAACGGCACGGCGAACGCCGCCTCCACCTGGGCGGTCGTACCCGTGACGGGGATGTCAAGGTCGTCGCCCGACGTGGCGCCGACCGTCAGGCCCGTGCTCGCCAGCCAGCGTCGGGTGGCGTCGATGGTGGCGGAGGTCGGGCCGAACACCGAGGCGAACTGCCCGGGGGCCAGGTACCGGTGGTACCTCGGATCGCCCGGGGTCGACACGGCGTCGACGAAGTCGGCGAGGGCGGAGGGATCACGCGGCCGCAGCGCCACCTCGACCGTCAACGGGGTGCCGGTGTCGGCGGGCCCGAGCACGGTGGAACCGGACGGCACGGTCACGACCGTCCCGGCCAGCCGGACCATGGGGTCCGGGGCGGCGGACGCCCCGACCGCCGGTGCCAGGGCGGCGGCGGCCAGCAGCACCGCGGCGCCCACCAGGGCGTGACGGTAGGGACCCGTCGGGCGGTGCAGGGTCCTCCTCACCCCTGCAGTCTGTCCCACCACGGGTCCAGGGTGGTCGCGCCAGGTCAGGCACCGTCCTCCGGGCCGGTCGGCCCGGACCCGTCCTCGGTCGACCCGGACGGGGCGTCCGCCCCCCGTAGCCGGCGCAGGCGCTCGGCCACCACCGCCTCGTGCCCGCGGTCACTCGGTTCGTAGTACACGTTGGCCGCCACCGCGGCGGGCCGGTACTCCTGGTCCACCCAGGCCCCGGGGTGATCATGGGGGTAGGCGTACCCCTCGCCGTGGCCGATCGACGAGGCGCTCCGGTAGTGGGCGTCCCGGAGGTGGGTGGGAACGTCGCCCCGCGGGGCGGTCCGTACGTCCTGGCGCGCCCGGCCGAGGGCCACCGTCACGCGGTTCGACTTGGGAGCGCAGGCCAGGTGGACCACGGCCTGGGCCAGGTTCAGCTGCGCCTCGGGCAGGCCGACGAACTCCACGGCCCGGGCGGCGGCGTCCGCCACCACCAGGGCCAGCGGATCCGCCTCCCCCACGTCCTCCGAGGCCAGGATGACGAGACGCCGGGCGATGAACCGGGCGTCCTCCCCCGACTCGAGCATCCGGGCCAGCCAGTACAGGCCGGCGTCCGGGTCCGACCCCCGGATCGACTTGATGAGGGCACTGACCTGGTCGTAGTGGTCGTCCTCGCCGAAGTGCTGGAGACGGGTGTGCCGGGCCCGCTCGACGTCCTCCAAGGTCACCGGTCGGTCCCCGGCGAGGGCCAGGGCGACCTCCAGGGTGGTCAGGACGGCCCGGGCGTCGCCGTCGGCCAGTCCCACCAGGGCGGCGACGGCATCCGGTTCGGCCTCCGCTCCCTCGGCCGCCAGACCGCGCCCGACCACGTCGGCCAGGTCGTCGTCGGTCAGGGGTTCGAGGCGCCACAGGGTGGATCGGGAGAGCAGCGGCGCGTTGACCGAGAAGAACGGGTTCTCGGTGGTGGCCCCGATGAGCACGAGCAGGCCCTCCTCGACCGAGGGCAGCAGCGCGTCCTGCTGGGACCGGTTGAAGCGGTGGACCTCGTCGAGGAAGAGGATCGTCCCCCGCCCCTGCTCCCCCAGCAACCGCCGGGCCCCGTCGACCACCTCCCGGACGTCCTTCACCCCGGCCGTCACCGCCGACAGCGGCACGAACTGCTTCGAGGTGACGCTGGCCACCAGGGTGGCGAGCGTCGTCTTGCCGGTGCCGGGCGGGCCCCACAGGATGGCCGAGGTCAACCGGTCCGACTCGATGAGGGCCCGCAACGGCGCGCCGGGGCCGACGAGGTGGCGCTGACCCACGATGTCGTCGAGGGTCCGGGGCCGCAGACCGCGCCGCCAGGGGGGCCCGGGACGCCAGGCGGTCGGCGGCGGCACCGGAGAAGAGGTCCTCACCGGCCATCGGCGCTCAGTCCAGCGTCGGGATCGGCTGCAGACCCAGGTCCCGCAACGCGCCGGGAGCCAGTGGCTTCGGAGCGTCCGTCATCGGGTCCCACCCCGACTGGGTCTTCGGGAAGGCGATCACCTCGCGGATGTTGTCCTCGCCGGCGAAGATGGCCACCAGGCGGTCGAGTCCGACCGCGAATCCGGCGTGGGGCGGCGCCCCGAAGCGGAACGCGCCGAGCAGGAAGCCGAACCGCGACGCCGCCTCCTCCTCGTCGATCCCGAGGGCGGCGAAGATCCGGCTCTGGATGTCGGCCCGGTGCACACGGACACTGCCCGAGCCGAGCTCCCAACCGTTCAGGACCAGGTCGTAGGCCTGGCTGCGGACCGACGACGGGTCGCTCTCCAGGCGGTCGAGGTCCTCGGGGTGGGGCATGGTGAACGGATGGTGGGCCGCCACCGGATTGCCGGCGTCGTCGACCCCGTCGAAGAGGGGGAAGTCCACCACCCACAGATACCGGTACGGCCCCTCGGACACCGGCCTGCCCCCGAGCTCGACGCGGAGGGCACCGAGCACGTGACAGACCAGGCGGTACTCGTCGGCCACCGTGAGCACCAGGTCCCCCACGCCGGCGCCCGTGGCCCCCACCAGGCCGTGCTTCTCGTCGTCGGTGAGGAACTTGGCCACCGGTGAGTCGATGTCGGTGCCCCCGGACCCCCCCTCGACGACCTTGAACCAGGCCAGCCCCTTGGCGCCCAGGGCCTTGGCCCGGTCGGTCAGGGTGTCGAGCCGGGAGCGCGTGGTGGACGCGCCGCCCTCCACGACGATGGCCTTCACGCACGGGGCGGCGAAGGCCCGGAAGCCGGTGTCGGCGAAGGTGGCGGTCAGGTCGATCAGCTCCATCCCGAACCGGATGTCGGGCTTGTCGGTGCCGTAGCGGTCCATGGCCTCGGCCCACGTCATACGGGGCACCTCGCCCGGACGCTCACCGGTGACGGCCTCGGCCGCGTCGAGCACCGCCTCGGACACGAAGTCGAGGATGTCCTCCTGGCTGACGAACGAGGCTTCGATGTCCAGCTGGGAGAACTCGAACTGGCGGTCGGCCCGCAGGTCCTCGTCGCGTAGGCACCGGGCGATCTGGTAGTACCGGTCGACGCCGGCCACCATCAGCAGCTGCTTGGCCAGCTGCGGGCTCTGGGGGAGCACGTAGCAGGACCCGTGGTGCAGTCGGCTGGGGACCGCGAACTCCCGCGCCCCTTCCGGGGTGGGCGCCCACAGCAACGGCGTCTCCACCTCGACGAAGCCCTGGCGGTCCATGGCGGCCCGCAGCGCGCCGTTCACCCGGGCCCGCAGGCGGAGGTTGGCCTGCATCGTCGGGCGGCGCAGGTCGACGAAGCGGTGCTTGAGCCGGATGACCTCGTCGACCTCGACCCGGTCGTCCACCGCGAACGGCGGTGGCTCGGCGGCGTTCAGGAGGGTGACGGTGCACTCCCCCACCTCGACCTCCCCCGTCGGCAGTTCCGGATTGCCGGTCCCCTCGGGCCGGAGCCGTACCGTTCCCTCGACGGCCACCACGTACTCAGAGCGGACGTCGACGGTGCCGGGGATCACACACTGGACGATGCCCGTATGGTCCCGGACGTCGATGAAGGCCAGGTGCTCGCCGTGCTCGCGACGCTTCGCCACCCATCCGCACACGGTCACCCGGCGTCCCACGTCGTCGGCCCGCAGCGTCCCGCACAGGTCCGACCGCAGCGAGGTGGCCCCGGTCGACGTCCGGGGCTCGGTGGGAACGGTCACGCTGGGTCCTTTCGTACGGCCCCCGAGGGGCCGGTGCTGGCGGGCGGCCCGGTCACGGGGCGGGGGTGGCGGGGGCGTCGCCCCGGGCGGCGGCCCGGACGACGTCCACCACGTCGTCCAGCGGCACGGTCACCTGGTCGCCGGCACCGCGGAGGGGTCGGAGTGACACCGTACCCGACGCGGCTTCGTCGGGACCCACCACCAGGACCCACCGGGCCCCCGAGCGGTCGGCCGCCTTGAACTGGGCCTTCATCGAGCGGTCGTCGAACGCCCGGTCGGCCGAGAGTCCGGCGTCGCGCAGGGTCGCCGTCAGGTCACGGGCCGCCGCGCCCCCGGTCGTGTCCACCACGAAGGCGTCGATGGGCCGCGGCGACACGGGGAACACGCGCTCGGCGTCGCAGGCCAGCAGGATGCGCTCGATCCCGAGCCCGAAGCCGATACCCGGGGTGGGTGGACCGCCGAGCAGCTCCACCATGCCGTCATAGCGGCCGCCTCCACCGATCCCGTTCTGCGACGGCCCGAGGGCGTCGCAGAAGAACTCGAAGGTCGTCCTGGTGTAGTAGTCGAAACCCCGCACCAGTCGGTGGTCGACCTTGTAGGCCACGCCCAGCGCGTCGAGACCGGACAGCACGCGCGCCAGGTGCTGGCGACAGGGGTCGCACAGATGGTCGGCGAGCATCGGGGCCCCGGCGGTGACGGCCAGGCAGGCGTCGCGCTTGCAGTCGAGGACGCGCAGGGGGTGCGCGACCGCCCGTTCCCGGTGCTCGGGACAGAGCTCGTCCAGGTGGGAGGTCAGGAAGTCGCGCAGCAGGTCCAGGTAGTCGGGCCGGCAGACGCCGTCTCCCATGGAGTTGATCCGCAGCCCGTAGGTGCCGAGCCCGAGGGCCCGGTAGAAGCCGTCGGCCAGGGCGATGACCTCCACATCGAGATCGGCGTCGGCCGTCCCGAGGACCTCGACCCCCACCTGGTGGTGCTGGCGGTACCGGCCGGCCTGGGGCGCCTCGTAGCGGAACGCGGGGGTGGCGTACCACGCCTTCCACGGCAGCGGGGGACGGTGCTGGACCCACGCCCGGACGAGCGGTGCGGTCCCCTCGGGACGCAACGCCAGGGCGCGGCCCCCCTTGTCCTCGAACTCGTACATCTCCTTGCCCACCACGTCGCTGCCCTCACCGGTACCGCGCCGGAACACCTTCACGTCCTCGAAGATCGGCGTGTGGGCCAGGCCGTAGCCGGCCCGTTCGGCATTGTCGGCGAACAGGGCCAGCAGGGCCTCCCACCGGGTCGACTCGGGCCACAGGACGTCGTGGGTCCCCTTCGGGGCGCGCGCGATCTGGGACTTGTCGGACACGGGTCTCAGTCCTTCTTCCCGGGCAGGATCCGGTAGACGTCGTAGACGGCGTCGAGGTGCCGGATCAGGTTGAGCACCGATTCGAGATGCGCCGGGTCCGCCAGCTCCACGTCGAACCGCATGCGGCTGATGCGGTCGGCGTCGGTCTGGGTGTTGGCACTGACGATGTTGAGGTGGTGCTCGGACACCACCTTGGTCACGTCGGCGAGCAGGCGCGAGCGGTCGATGGCCACCACCTCGATGGTGGCGACGAACACACTCGACGAGCGGTGGTCCCACTCGACCTCGATCAGGCGCTCGCGGGAGCGACTGGCCAGCGAGGCGGCGTTGGCGCAGTCGGCCCGGTGGACGGAGACGCCCCGGCCCCGGGTCACGAATCCGATGATCTCGTCACCGGGGACGGGGGTGCAGCACCGGGAGAGGCGCACCATCATGTCGTCGAGGCCCTCGACGTAGACGCCGGCCGAGTTGGCCCGGCCCGGCCGGGCGGCCAGCGGCTGCTGGCGGGCGGTGACGGGGAGCTGCTCCTCGTAGACCCCGCCCCGCAGGTCCCGCAGGATCCGCTGGGTCACGGCCCGGGCACTGATCCGGTTGTCGCCGATGGCCGCGTACAGTGACTCGACGTCGGCGTAGTTCATCGACTCGGCCAGGGTCCCGAGGGTGTTGTCCGACGCGATCTTCTGCACCGGCAGGCCTTCGCGGCGCAACTCCTTGACGAGTTCGTCGCGCCCGAGCTCGATGGCGTCCTCGCGGCGCTCCCGCGAGAACCACTGGCGGATCTTGGAACGGGCCCGCGACGAGGCCACCATGTGGAGCCAGTCGCGGGACGGTCCGGCCGTCTCGGCCTTGGAGGTGAAGATCTCGACGGTGTCGGCCGAGTTGAGGCGGGTGTCGAGGGGGACCAGCCGCCCGTTGACCTTGGCGCCGATGCACCGGTGACCCACCTCGGTGTGGATGCTGTAGGCGAAGTCGACCGGGGTGGCGTTGGCGGCCAGGGCGATGACCTTGCCCTTCGGGGTGAAGACGTAGACCTCGTCCTCCTCGAGGTCGAGCTTCAGCGCCTCGAGGAACTCGATGGGGTCCGTCGTCTCGTTCTGGAAGTCGACGATCCGCTGCATCCACTCGATCTCGGCTGTGGTGGACGACGTCTCCTTGGCGAGGGCGAGCCGCTCCGCCCGCCGGTCCCGCTCGACCATCTCGGCCCGCTGGGCCGACGTCATGGTCGCCGACTTCTTGTCCGACTTGGACTTGGGCTCCTTCGGCTTCTTCGACTTGGTCGAGGCCCCTCCGGTGTCGGCCCGGGGACCGTGGGAGCCGTCGGCGCGCGAACCGCCCTCCTTGTACCCCCAGTGGGCGGCGATCCCGTACTCCGCCCGGCGGTGCATCTCGTGGGTGCGGACCTGGACCTCGATGGGTTTGCCGTCCAGGCCGATGACCGTCGTGTGCAGAGACTGGTAGAGGTTGAACTTGGGCGAGTTGATGTAGTCCTTGAACCTCCCCTGGACGGGGGGCCAGATGGCGTGGATCGAGCCCAACGCCGCCCAGCAGTCCTTCTCCGACTCGACGATGACGCGGATGCCGACGAGGTCGTAGAGCTCGTCGAACTCCTTGCCCCGGACGACCATCTTCTCGTAGATGCTCCACAGGTGCTTCGGCCGCCCGGTCACCTCGGCGGTGACCCCCGATGCCACCAGGCGCTCACGGACGGCCACCAGGACCCGGGCCAGGAACTCGTCGCGCAGCGGGGCGCGGCTCGCCACCATCTGCTCGATCTCGGCGTAGCGCTTCGGATGGAGCGTGGCGAAGGCGAGGTCCTCGAGCTGCCACTTGACGCCCTGGATGCCCAGGCGGTGGGCCAGGGGGGCGTAGATGTCGAGGGTCTCCTGGGCGGTGCGGCGCTGCTTCCACTCCGGCATGACCGACAGCGTCCGCATGTTGTGGAGCCGGTCCGCCAACTTGATGATCAGCACCCGCCAGTCGTCGGCCATGGCCACGAGCATCTTGCGCACGGTGGCGGCCTGCTGGGCCTCCTTGGAGTCGAACTGGAGCCGGTCCAGCTTGGTCACGCCTTCGACGATCAGGGCGACGGCGGGCCCGAAGTCGCGTTCGATGATCTCGGTGGTGACCCCGGTGTCCTCCACGGCGTCGTGCAACAGGGCGGCGGCCACCGTCTGGGCGTCGAGGCCGAGGTCGGCGACGATCCCGGCGACGGCGATGGGGTGGGTCACGTACGGCTCCCCCGACCGTCGCAGCTGGCCGGCGTGGGCCACGGTGGCCGTCTCCGCGGCCCGCACGATCAATGACGTGTCGTCACCCGGGTGGCGTCGCAGGAACGACGTCAGGACGGGACCCAGCAGATCCGCCTCGGCCGGAGGCAGCGACGACTCCGCCAGGCTGTCGAGCACTGCTTCGGTGGACCCCTCGGCGGGGACAGGGGTGGCCAGGGCCATGCCTACAGGGTACCTGGACCGGCCGGAGGATCGGGGCTGGCGCCGTCGTCCCGGGCCGCCTGACCCCCTCGGCCGGCCGGAAGAGGGAACCGTACCCCGGTCGGACCCCGGCCGGACCGCCCCGGGGCTCTCGCGTGAGCGAGACTGGCACCATGTCGGGACCCCTTCGCGGCGGTGGTGGCCCCCTGTACGTGTCGGACGGCACGAAGAGGGTGCGGGCCGACGGGTCGCGTGGGGGGTGGCCACGCCGGCGCCGGTACGCGCACTCCATCCCCCGGAAGGCGGCGTGGGGCCGGCGGCTGGTCACCGTGCTGGCCTGCCTCTGCCTGGCGGCCGGACTGGCGATCGGGGCCCACATCATGTTCTTCTACCGGCACTCGCGGCAGGTGGGCGCCCAGCTCATCCTCCAAGAGGAGCAGGTGGCGGCGGCGGCCCGAGCCGCGGGCCACTGCACCGACACGATGCCCGCGGACCCATCGGATCCGCAGGCGGCCGGAGCCGTACCGGTACCCGACCCGGGCGTGGGCGAGGGCGACCCGACGACGGGGGCGGCAGGGACCCCGGAGGCCTATGCCCTCCTGACGGCGCCCTCGATCGGCCTGGTCGCTCCGATCGTCCAGGGCACCGGCGACGCGCAGCTCGACGTGGCGGTGGGCCACGTGCCGGCGAGTTCCTGGCCGGGCACGACCGGCACCTCCGTCCTGGCGGCCCATGACGTCACCTGGTTCAGCCGCATCGACCAGTTGTCGCCCGGGGACCGCATCTCGGTCGTCACCAACTGCACGACCTACTACTACACGGTGGCGTCCCATCAGATCGTGCAGGCCGGGAGCGTGATCGACCAGACCACGGCACCCCAACTGGTGCTGACGACGTGCTACCCCACCGACGCCCTGTTCCTGACATCGCAGCGCTACGTGCTCTACGCATCGCTCGCCCAGATCATCGGACGAGGGGCGCCGGTCACCCCGTCCGCGCCGCCGCCGGTGCCCACCGTCCCGGCACCCCCGGCCCTCGTGGCCCAGGGCCTCGACCTGGAGCACAATCCGGCCCCGCTCGGGTCGCTCACGATCAGCGGCACTCCATCGGCCGCCTGGCAACAGAGCGTCGCGCCGATCGACGACGAGACCGCGGTTCTCGAGCTGTACTTCGCGGCCCTCCGCTCGGCCTCGCAGGACCAGCCGGCGTGGTGGGCGGCCGTGGCACCCGGCGTGCCCTTCACTGCCGCCACGACGCTGATGGGCGCCACGGTCACCTTCAACTCCTCGACATTCGACCCGGCGCTCGCGGTCACCGGGGACACGTTCACGGGAGCCTCGCTGACCACCATGCCGACGCTGGCCGGCAATCAGCACCCCGGTCCGTACCGCATCACGTTCCAGGCCGGCGTGGTCGCCGGTCAGCTGGTGGTGACCGGATGGACGGTGACGGCCCGATGATGGCCTCCCCCGGTGACGGGGCCGGGGACCCGCTCAGGGATCGGTCGGCCGGTAGGGCAGCATCTCGACGTCGTACAGGCTGACGGCGCTCCTACCGTCGGTCCAGACCCGGACCTCGATCCAGTCGGAGGACTGGCCGGGCCGGGGTTGGAAGCTGAACGGTCCCCACCCGGTGAAGGGCTGGGTGGGTCGTCGATCGGTCACCTGGACGACCGACTGGACCGCCATCGGCGCCTCCACGGCCGGAAGGTGTCTCCTGGCGAGCAGGACGCCGGTGGTCGAATCCCAGACCTCGACGACGGACGGGCCGGTCGATGCCATGGTCACGGTGCTCTGGTACGTCCCCGGCGCCAGGATCCACTCCGCTCCGTACAGTGCGTAGCCCGGCACCCGGCGCCCCTGGGCCAACCGCCACGTGTCTCCGGGCCCCTCCAGGATCCGGGTCCCCGTCGCGGTGCGCACGGCCCACGCCGCCTCCGTCGGCGACGGGTCGAACCTGACCACCCGGGCCGGACCGGTCGGCAGCCGGAACAACCACACGTCGGCGTCCTCGGCGACCAGCGAGGCGTGCAGGGGCCCGGCAAGCTCGTCGATCACCCCGATCTGCGTCTGGATGCTGGAGCTCTCGATGCCGTCGTAGGGCGCGACGAGCACATACGTGCGCCGGTGCAGTGGGTACGTGAGGGGACCGTCGGCACCGATGGAGTAACACCACACCCGGCCGCACGCGCGCCCCACGATGCCCTGGGATGCGATCACCTCGGCGCCGGACGGGATCTCGGCCAGGGCCCGGTCGAGCGCTCCGGCCGCCGGTGGCGACGTGCGGAGCCAGTCCGTCGGCACCCGGGGCAGCCAGACGGCGCACCACACGAGGGCGTTGCCCACCATCACGAGGGCGACGACCTTCACCACGTTGGGGGAGGAGAGCCACCGCAGTGTCGGACGGTCGAGGAGACGGGCCAGTCGACCGTGGGCGAGTCGGTCGCCCAGCCACGCCAGGGCGAGCACGCTCAATGGAGCGACGAACAGGAGGACGCCGAAGTTCTCGTAGGCGACGGACCGCAACGACGACCCCTGGCCGGCCCCGCTCTCCAGAAGGATCAGCAGGGGCAACACCGACAGCGGGGTGGCCAGGCCGAGCACCCCGGCACTGGATGCGTACGCCCACAGCGCCGTGCGCGACTGCCACAGGTGCCCCACCACGGTCGACGGGTGGGCGGTGAACCCGGCGGCCAGACCACCCACCCCGGTGCGCCGGGCCCCCGAGGCCGATCGGGGGAGGAGGTAGCCGTAGTGGCCCCCCAGGCCCGATCCCTGCCCGCCACCGGCGACGCTGGCGAGCACGAACCATCCGGCCCCGGCAGCCAGGAGCGCCGCCCCGCGCCCGCGGGAGCCCCGCCCGGCCAGCATTCCGCCGAGGCCGACGGCGGCGAGATAGGTGCCGGCGATGTCCCCGCACGCCAGGCACAGGACCACCCAGAGGACGAGCAGTCGAGTTCTCCCCCGGATCATCTCCCGGCAGGCGAGCATGGCGAAGCAGGCGGCGCCGATCGACTGGTAGTGGAAGTCGAACGAGATGCTGTCGTAGATCCACGGATTGGCGACGAGCAGCACGGTCACCAGGGCGACGGCCCACGCCCCCGGCAAACGCCCGGACCAGCGCGGGCGCCGCACCGCGTCGACCACCAGGTACAGCGCTCCCATCTCCCCACCCCAGACCATGAGGTCCTGGATCCACAGGGTCCACAGCGGACCCGGCCAGATCCACGAGAGTGGCGCCAGCGGCCAGTTGATCAACTCGAAGTGGTCCTGCCAGAAGTAGCGGTGGGCGACGGACACGTACGGGTCGAGATGTCCGTGGGCGATCCCCCACCACGCCTGGTACCGGATGGCGAAATCCCAGGTCATGCCCCAGCGGGAGTAGAGCACCGTGCTCCAGGCCATCATGGCCACCAACTGGACACCGAACACCCACCAGGCGGCGCGCAACACCCGGGCAAATCGATCGTCCGGCCGGCGACGGCCATCCCGACGGCGGGCCGACCCCGGCGCGACACGGGGGCCGACGCGCACGGCGGTGGCGACGCCGGCCATCAGCTGCCCCCGAAGCGGATGGGCACGATCTCCGAGTAACCGTAGGGGTAGAACAGGCGCTGGTTGACCAGGTTCGCCTCGAAGTAGACCGGATCGGTCGATGCCTGGGTGCCGCGGATCACGAAGGTGGCGACGCCGTCCGCGTTGGTGAAGGCGGCCACTGGGGTCTGACCGACCTGGCCCTGGTTGATGATCGCCTGACCGAAGATCAGTCCCTGCTGGTCGTAGATGACCTGGCCGAGGTAGACGGGCACACCGGCCTGGTGCACCGGCCGGTCGATGGAGTCGAGGATCGTGGCCTCCAGGGTGACCGGTTCGCCGATCGGCACGACCCGGCTCACCGAGTTCGGATCGAGGGAGAGGTGGTAGGTGGTCGGGAGGTAGGACGAACTGACGCTGACCGTGGCCGGCGCCGAGGTGAAGGCGACGACCTGGAACCCGCCGGTGATGGGCGGTTGGGCGAAGAAGTTCGGCGCCAACAGCGTGTAATGGGCCCGGGCCCCGGGCGCCAGGACGGCCGGGCCGGACCGGGTCGGCCAGAAGGCGGTGAGCTGACCGCCGCTCTCCACACTGAAGGCCGGCGTCTGGGGGCGTCGTGTGCGATTCTGGACCTCCACTCCCAACTGGACCACGGTGGCGAGCTGTCCGGTGGTGCGCACCGACGTGATCCGGACCCCCATGGGGGCCGGCGAGGTGAAGACGGCCACGGCCGGCACCAGGCAGGCCACCAGTCCTCCGGCCACCACCCACGGGACCCATGGAGGCGACCGGGACGGACGCCGATCCACCCGCGCACCCTTCTGGATCGACGTCGCCGCCACCAGGGCGGCGGGCAGGAGGGTGACGAGGTAGCTCCCGAAGGACCGGGCAGAGAAGAACAGCACCACGGTCGGACAGAGGACCGCCCATGCCTTGAGGCTCGGGTAGGTCGCCACGAACACCAGCCAGAGCACCACGAACACCACCAGGAGCATGATCGAATAGGCCGCCAGTGATCCCCCGCCGAATCCCAGGAAGAGGGTGAGGCCGACCAGGCCCTGTCCGGCGGGAACGGCATGACTGGCGATCGGGGTGAGGACGCCGCTCCACCAGGCGTGGGGCGACAGGAGGACGAAGGGAAGGTTCGGCACCATGAACGCCCCCAGCGCGATCGCCAGGTAGCGGCCACCGGCGCGCAGACCCACCCGCCAACCCTGCGGCCGGGAGGCTTCGAGGGCGATGCCGGCGACCAGGAACGGAAGAACGAGCCACGGCGTCTGTTTCACGGCCATGGCCAGTCCGAGCAGGACGGGACCCCGCCACAGCCACCAGCCACGTTCGTGGGCGAACCGGTCCCACTGGTAGACGGCCCCGATGAGGAGCGGTACGAAGAGGGCGTCCGTGACGCCTCCGACGGCGTAGCCGATGTAGACCGCGAAGCTTCCGACGACGATGGCCAGCGGACGGAGTGGACGGGGCAGGAGGACGAAGGTGAGCACGATCCCCAGTGCCCAGGCCAGGACGTTGACGGCCACCGCCATCTGGGACGACCATCCCGCCAGCAGCAGCGGCACGTAGAGCAGGAAGGAGAGGGCCGGATACGAGAGCGTGGTGACCTCGTGTCCGTTCAGGAGGAACGTGTAGCCGTCCGGCGAGACGTGGTACAAGGCGAACGCCTGGGCCATGGAGTGGGTGTACGGGTTGACGCCGTGCCGCAGGAGTTGTGCCGCGTACTGGTCGAAGGCGATCTCGTCGGTGCCGTAGGAAGGGGCCGACCGGATCTGCAGAAGACTCCAGGCCAGGAACGCCCCCACGGTGAGGGCCAGGGTGACGCCGGCCAGGACACGTGCCGTCCAACGGCCCACCGATCGTGGCTGCCACACGGCGACGATCGTCCCCACGCCCCACAGTCCGAGGACGACCACCGCCAGGCTCAGGATCGGGTACACGTCGACGAACCCGAAGAGCTGGAATCCCCACAGGAGCACCGTGAGCCCGGCCACCGACCACCACGCCCGGGCGGACACGGTGGCGGCTGCCGGTACCGCGGCGTCCGCTCCGGACCCTCCGGCGGGCTCGGGACCCGGGTCACCGGCTTCGGGCCGCTCGGTGGGCCCGGGGCCGGCGCTCCGCACCTTTACCGCTGCGGTGGAACGGCCGGTGTCCGGAAGCGGTTCCGCACCGGGCTCGTCACCGGTACCCATGGGCAGAGGGTACTCAGGCCGCCAGGGGGAATACCTGGATGTTGCCGATGTCGTTGGTCCCAACGACCAGGTACAGGCTCCGTCCGTCGATGGACGGCTCCACCCCTACGCTGTTCGCCGGTGCCGGAAGCGCCCTGGTCTGGGACTCCGTCTGCACGTCCACCACTCCGACGTTCACCCCACCGTCCGTGGATTTCAACACGTAGAGGGTCTGTCCGGAGGTCGAGATCCCCAGTGCCACCGGCGTCGCACCCACCGGAAAGCTGGCGACGACCATGCCGCTGCCGACCGAGATCTGGTCGAGGGTCCCCCCGGAGCCCACGGCGAACAGATTCTGGCCCGTGGGATCGACCACGATGCTCCGGGTGTCCAGGGGGACCGGCACCGACACGGTCGCTTTGTCCGTCTGCGAATTGACGAGCGTGACACTGGACGAGCTGGACGTCCCGTTGAGGACGTAGAAGGTCGTGCCGTCGGCCCCGGCGAAGACGGCCGACACCGGCGCGCCGATGGGCACCGTCGCCACCGGAACGCCGGAGGTACCGTTGCGGAGCTCGAGTGATCCCGTGGTCCGGGTGCCGATGCCGACACCGAGCAGACCCGAGGGTGACTGGGCGATGGCCACCGAGTCGGCGGAGGCGGGCACGACCACGGTGATCTTTCCCGTCGCCAGGTTGAGCAACTGCAGATTGGCCGAGCCGGTCGGTCGGGCCAGGAGCCACATGTACCCGTTCGGTTGCGGCTGCGCCGCATCGGCGAGGCCCGCGGGCCCGGCGAATGTCTGGGTCGGGGCGTCTGCCGTCGTGGAGGTCGTGGTGGACGCGGAACTCGACCCTCCGCCGCACGCGGTCACCGTGAGCGCCACCGCGCCCACGACCACCGCCACCCCCCGTCGTCTCCGCCTCCGGGAACTGTCGGCCAACGAATCAGGCGGTGCGCCCGCGTCGACGCACCACGACCAGCAGCATCACACCGACCGCGCACAGGAGGGCGGCGACGGCACCCTCGAGGATGAACGGCTTACCGGTCTGGCTCGAGGTCGCCCCGGCGATCGCCGTGGAACCGACCGCCGTGGCCGCGACGCTCGTCGCGGCCACCTCGACCGTCGGGTCACTGGTGATGGAGAACGTGGCCGAGCCGGCTTTGACGGCGTCACCGCTCACCGACTGGAGACCGGAGCCGGTGACCAGGTAGACGGTCGAGCCGGCGGTGATGGCTGACGAGGACACCGTGATGCTGACGGCGGGAAAACTCCCCGACTCCTTCACGCCGTCGGAGTAGATGCCGATCCCGAACGTGACGATGGGGCTGCCTCCCCCGGGAGGGACCACCGCGGACGAGCTGGCGTCCGTGATGACGACCTGTACCGCGCCGGTGAACGCCCCCGCCGGGACCGTGGCCGTGATGGTCGAGCTGCCGACCGATCCGGTCGCCACCCCGCCGCCCGGCTGGATGGTCGTGGTCGACGCCACGGTGCCGGCCAGGCCGGCGGCCGTCCCCCCGGGCGTGGGTGTACCGCCCGGCGTGTAGCCGGTTCCTGCGCCATACGCGGTGGCGGGGGCGACGAACAGCGCGCCCGCCATGGCGACACCACCGGCGGCCACGGCCAATCGCGGGATGAAGGTCAATCGCATCCGGGTACACCGCCTTCGATCGGAACAGTCCGCGGGTGGACTGCACTGAAACACCACGTCCAGGTGGGTTGCAACGGCATGCTAGGGCCGCACTGTCGCCTCAGCAAGAGATTGCTCCGCCACCTCGCGAAGGGTCACCGACCGCCCCGGTGCCGCGACACACGGGCCGACGGCGGTTCAACCGAAGTTCAGCGCCGCTTCCCCTTGCCCTTGCCCTTGCGGGGACGCGGCGGTGGTCGGTTGCCCGCCGGGCGCGGTCGAGCCCTTCGAGGACCGGGAGGCCGAGCCCCCGCCCCCCGAGGTGGCGACCTTGTCGGCGGCCGCCACTGTGGCCGCGGTGGCGACCGTGGCCTTCTTGGCGCCGGCCCCGGGGCGGATCACGCCCGTGGCCGTGCGGGACTTGCCCTGCCCCCGTCCGGCGCCACCGGCACCGGCCATGGCCGCCGCCATGGCCGGGGTGAGGGTCGGCCCGCGGTCGCCCCGGGCCTCCAGCCGCTGGCGGATGGTGATGTAGCGGGGCTCGCGCTCCTTCATGAGGGCGAGGAGGGGTGACGCGATGAAGATCGAGGAGTACGCACCACTGGTGAGGCCGATGACCAGGGCGAGGCCGAAGCTCTGCAGGGTGGTGGCGCCGAGCAGCAGTGAGCCGATGAGCAGGACCGACAGCACCGGGATGATGGCGACCAGTGACGTGTTGATCGACCGGGCGAGTGTCTGGTTCATCGACAGGTTGACCATCTCGGAGTACGTGATGCGGCCGGACGCGCCCAGACCCTGGGCGTTGTCACGGATCCGGTCGAACACCACCACGGTGTCGTACAACGAATAGCCGAGCACGGTCAGCACGGCCACCACCGTGTCCGGGGTCACCTGGAATTGGAAGATGGAATAGATCCCCACCACGACGAGGATGTCGTGGAACACGGCCACGATGGCGGACACGGCCATCTTGAACTCGAACCGGATCGAGATGTAGGCGGTCACCAGGATGAAGAAGATGACCAGGGCCTGGATGGCCTTGTTGGTCACGTTCGAACCCCACGTGGCTCCGACCTGGTTGATGCTCACATCGTTGCGGGGCACGTGGGCGGCATCGGCCAGGGCGGCCTGCACCTTCAGCAGGCTGGACTGCTGCTCGTCGGACGGCACGTTCGCCAGATCGGCGGTGACCTGGATCTGCTTCTGCCCGTTCAGCTGGTTGGTCAGTTGCACGACCGTGGGCGACGTGACGCCGGCCGACTTGGCGGCGGCCGTCGCCTGGGCCACCGTCAGGGTCTGCGACGACACGAGCCAGGAGCGGCCACCTTTGAAGTCGATGCCCTCGTTGAGTCCCCGGGTGGACAGCGAGATGATCCCGACCAGGATGATGAGGGCCGAGACCCCGAACCACCAACGACGGTTGCCGATGAAGTCGAACGACGTCTGGCCGCGGTAGAGGCGCAGGAAGACGTTCGGGCGCTTCTCCCCCTTCTCCACCGCGTCCTCGACGGCGGCGGCGTTGGCCAGTTCCTCCTCGAACTCCTCGTCGAGCTCCTCGGCCAGCTCCTCGGCCAGCTCCTCCTGGGGCAGTTCCTCGTCGCCGGTCGGCGTCTCCTCGCTCATGCCTCCACCCCCGCTCCGACACCGAGACCACTGGCCACACCCATCGACCGGGCGTCGGTGGCCCCCTGGCTACGGCCCAGGAGGATGACGAAGGGCCGGGTGAAGAAGTAGGTGACGGCCACGTCGAGCACGGTCGAGATCCCGAGGAAGAGGGCGAAGCCCTGCACCGGCCCGATCGAGAACTTGTAGAGCACGAGGGCGCCGAGCAGCGACACGAAGTCAGCGGCCAGCACGGTGCGGAAGGCACTCTTGAAACCCCGGTCGACGCTGGTCCGCACGGTGCGCCCTGAGCGCGTCTCGTCCTTCAACCGTTCGAAATAGACGATGTAGGAGTCCACCGTGATACCGATCGAGACGATGATGCCGATGACGCCGGCCAGGTCGATCGTCGTGTTGAAGGCCTGACCCATCCAGGCCACGATCGACCACAGCAGGGCGCCGGTTACGGCGAGTCCGGAGACCACCACCAGGCCGAGTACCCGGTAGTAGAAGACCATGTAGATCATGACGGCCAACAGGCCGATCAGACCGGCGATCAGACCGGCCTGCAACGACGACTTGCCGAGCGACGGCGACACCGTCTGGACGGTCTGCTGGTCGAGCCGGACGGGCAGGGCCCCGTAGTTGAGCTCGGTGGCGAGGGCCTTGGCCTGGTCCTCGGTGAAGCTGCCCGAGATCTGCACCTGGCCGTCGAACGAGGTGAACGACGACTGTGTGGGCTGGGTGACGGGTGCCGAGATCACCTGGCCGTCGAGGTCGATGCCGATGATGGCGTGGAACTGCTCCTGGGCCAGCGTGTCCCACTGCGTCGCCCCGGTGCTGGTGAGGTTCAGGTTGACCGACCACTGACCACTGTTCAGCTGGGCGCTCGCCGACTTGATCTGGGCACCGGTCAGCCCGGCGGGGCCGAGGACGTAGCGGGCGGTGCCCTGACCCGGGAGGCCGGGCAGCAGGACCGTCGCGTTCTTGGCGTCCGCGAAGGGTGACGTCGACTTGTACGGGGCGAACTGCGGGTCCGCCTGGATGGAACTCAGGTTCGACGTGTACCCGCCGGTGGCGTTGGAGTTCGGGACCACGCCGATGTTGGCCTTGGTCAACGCGGTCGACGACGAACAGGTCGGCAGCGTCCCGGTGGACGCCGTCGCCCCCTTGGCCACCGAGAAGGCCGGGGCGTAGCAGAGCGCCGGCCGGAAGAAGAGCTGGGCCGTCTTGCCCAGCTGGTCGAGGATCTGCTGGGTGTTGCGCTGCCCCGGGATGGACGCACCGATCAGCGCACAGGAGTGGGTGCCGTCGGGGCACTTCGACGATCCCTGACTCGACACCGTGGCCCCGCTCGAGCCGCTGCCGACCCGCTCGTTGAGAATGGTGATGATGGTGTCGAGCTCGGCGTTGGTCACCGGGGTATGGGTCTCGTAGACCACGGACAGGCCCCCGGCGAGGTCGAGGCCGAGTTTGGGCGACCATCCGGCGGCGAGGGACGCCACCAGCGCCACCACCGCGATGGTCACCACGGACAGGAGGCTGATCCAGAGGGGACGCTTGTCGCGCATCGGCTCAGACCGTCGGTGGCGCGTCGGGTCCCGACACGTCGTCGTCGTCGTCTTCGGCGGGCGGCGGGGTGGTGGGGGCCTTCGGGTCGTGGGCCACGTCCACGGGCCGGTCGCCCTCGGCCCCGGACTCCGACGGGGGCTCCGACGGAGGGACGGGGCCCTCGTGGTCGCTGTCGTCCTCGTGGTCGTCGGCGGACTCGTGATCGTCCTCCGCCGAGCCGTCGACGACGTCGGTCGGGGGCACGACGGGCTCGAGCTTGCGCAGGATGTACGGGCGGAGCACCACGAACGAGGCACCGACGCTCGTCTCGAGGGTCACCCGGTCGTCCTCGATGTCGAGGACGCGTCCCACGATGCCGCCCGCCGTCACGACCTCGTCGCCCACCTCGTAGGCGTTCGACTGCGTCCGGGCCGCCCGCTGCTTCTTCTGCTGGGGGCGGTAGATGAGGAAGTAGAAGGCGGCACCGATCACCACGAAGACGAGGATCGTCGAACTCCCCGTCGACGACGACTTCGTCGAGGTGGCGCCGAACAGGGCCGCGAGGGTCCCGGGGACAGCCGTCATCGTGGGTTCTGGAAGGAGGTGGGGGTGGTCACGGCGCCCCGACTGTAGCCCAGCGCGCTCCGCCGGTCCGCACAACCCCCTGCTCGGGGGCCGGAGCGTCCTAGACGTCCCAGACGGCGCGGGTGCGCCCCACCAGGGCGGACAGGGT
Source organism: uncultured Acidimicrobiaceae bacterium (assembly GCA_963699345.1). GTDB lineage: Bacteria > Actinomycetota > Acidimicrobiia > Acidimicrobiales > RAAP-2 > Bog-756. Next base: position 326,939 of record CAVOTL010000007.1, read on the forward strand.
GCCCGAGGCGATGGCGGCCCGGGCGTCGTCCATCAACCCGAGCACGTAGGCGAGGTTGTGGATGGAGCACAGTCGCAGCGCGGTCGGCTCGCCGGTGGTCAGCAGGTGGCGCAGGTAGCCCCGCGACCAGCGGGCGCACGTGGAACAGGCGCACTCCGGGTCGAGGGGGGCGTCGTCGGTGGCGTGGACCGCGTTGCGCAGGTTGACCCGTCCCGAGCGGGTCCAGATCGTGCCGTGCCGGGCCGCCCGCGTCGGAGCCACGCAGTCGAACTGGTCGACACCGAGCGCCACGGCCTCGAGCATGCCGATCGGGTCCCCCACCCCCATCAGGTACCGCGGCCGCTCGACCGGGAGCTCGGGCACCGTGGCCGCCAGCGTCTCCAGCATCGCCCCGCGTGGCTCCCCCACCGACAGGCCCCCGATGCCGTAGCCGTCGAAGTCGAGGTCCACCGTGCGCCGGGCACTCTCCACCCGGAGGTCCGGGTCCGTCCCACCCTGGACGATCCCGAACAGCGCCTGGCCCTCGGGCCGGGCCTCGAGGCGATCGTGGTGGGCCCGGGCCCGGGCGGCCCACCGCGCCGTCCGCTCGACGGCGAGCGCGAGGATCTCCCCGGAGGCCGGCAGCGACGCGCACACGTCGAGCACCATCTGGATGTCCGCCCCCAGCAGTCCCTGGACCTCCACGGCCACTTCGGGGGTGAGCCGGGTGGGCGCTCCGTCGTAGACCGACGCGAACGTGACCCCCTCGTCGTCCACCCGGGGGCGCAGCGAGTGGACCTGGAACCCGCCCGAATCCGTGAGCAGGTGACCCCGGAACCCGGTGAAGCCGTGCAGACCGCCGAGGGCGGCCACCGTGGAGGCCCCGGGGCGCAGCATCAGGTGGTAGGTGTTGGCCAGCACGACCTCGGCCCCGAGGGACTCGAGATCGGCGGCGTCGAGGGCCTTGACCGCGCCTCTCGTACCCACCGGCATGAAGGCCGGTATCCGGTACGACCCTCGGGCGGTGGTCACCCGGCCGCACCGCGCCGCCCCGTCGGTGGCGGTCACTTCGACGATCGACGGGTTCACGCGGGCCCACCGGCGGTCCAGGCCGGCGCCCCCTTGGCCCCGGCGCGCCCGACCACCATGGCGTCCCCGAAGGAGAGGAACCGGTAGCCGTCGGCCAGGGCGGCGGCGTACAGGTCGCGCCACACCGGTCCGCAGAACGCCTCGACCAGGAGGAGCAGACTCGAACGGGGCAGGTGGAAGTTCGTCACCAGGACATCCACCACGCGGAAACGGAAGTCACCGTGGATGTAGAGGTCGGTGCGCCCGGACAGCTCGCCGGTGGCCGCCGCCGACTCCAGGGCCCGGACGGCCGTGGTGCCGACGGCCACCACGCGCGTCGCGTCGCGGCAGGCGGCCACCGTGGCCCCGGGCACGGTGTAGCGCTCGGTGTGGATCACGTGTTCCTCGGCCGTGGCCGCCGACACCGGCCGGAAGGTGTCGAGGCCGATGGCCAGGTCCACCGTCACCACGCTCGCCCCCGCCTCGCCGCAGGCCCGCAGCAGGTCCGGCGTGAAGTGGAGCCCCGCGGTGGGCGCCGCCGCCGAAGCGTCGGCGAGGCCCCGGTCGGCCGAGTACACGGTCTGGTAGCGCTCCGGATCGACGAGGTCGTGGCCGATGTAGGGCGGGAGCGGCAGCGATCCCAACCGGGACACCACCCCGGGGTCCACCAGCCGGACCCGGCGGGTGCCCGCCCCCTCGGGATCGTCGTCGACCGGATCCCCCACCACCACGACCGGGGTCGTACCGCCGGGCTCGACCAGCTCCGTGCCGGGCGGGAGGCGACGACCGGGTCGGACCAGCGCCTCCCACTCGTCACCGTCGCCGCACGGCTCGACCAGGAGGACCTCCGCCCGACCACCGCTGGTCTTCACCAGCGACAGCCGGGCCGCCAGCACCCGGGAGTCGTTCACCACCAGGACGTCGCCGGGTCGCAGGAGGTCGGGCAGGTCGGCCATGGTGGCCCGCGCCGGTACGGGGCCGTCGACGACCCCCGGGCCGACGAGGAGCCGGGACGCGCTACGGGGCTCGACGGGCTCCTGGGCGATCGCCTCGGAGGGGAGCCCGTAGTCGTAGGCGTCCATCGGGGTGGCGGTCGACACGCCCCCATGGTGGCAGACGCCACGACCGGCGCCGCCCCGGGCGCCGCTCCCCGACGAGCCGCTCAGAGCAGGGTCGACTCGACCGGGTGGAGTCCGAGATGGCTCCAGGCCCGCGGCCCGGCCATCCGCCCCCGCGCGGTGCGCTGCAGCAGTCCCTGCTGCAACAGGTACGGCTCGTAGGCGTCCTCGATGGTGTCGGGCTCCTCGCCGATGCACTGGGCCAGCGTGGTGAGCCCGACGGGCCGACCCGAGAAGCGGGTGCAGAGCACGTCGAGGATGGCGCGGTCGACCTTGTCGAGACCGAGCTCGTCGACGCCGAACACGTCGAGACCGGCCACCGCCGCCGCCGAGGTGATGGTGCCGTCGGCCCGTACCTCCACGAAGTCCCGCACCCGGCGCAACAGGCGGTTGGCGATGCGCGGCGTCCCCCGCGAGCGCTCGGCGATGCGGCGCGCCCCCTCGGGATCGATGGGCACCCCGAGGATCCCGGCGGAGCGGAGCACGATGGCCTCGAGCTCCGTCGGATCGTAGAGGTCGAGGCGGCCCACGAAGCCGAACCGGTCGCGGAGCGGCCCGGCCACCAACCCCGTCCGGGTGGTGGCGCCGACCAGGGTGAACCGGGGCAGGTCGAGTCGGATGCTGCGGGCCGTCGGTCCCTTGCCGATCAGGATGTCCAGCTGGAAGTCCTCCATCGCCGGATAGAGGATCTCCTCCACCGCCCGGTGCATGCGGTGGATCTCGTCGATGAAGAGGACGTCGCCCTCCTGGAGGTCCGTCAGCAGCGCGGCCAGGTCGCCCGCCCGGACCAGCACGGGGCCCGAGGTGACCCGTAGTCCCACCCCCAGCTCGGCGGCCACGATGCCGGCCAGTGACGTCTTGCCCAGTCCCGGCGGCCCGGCGAAGAGGAGGTGGTCGGCGGGCTGGTCGCGCTTGAGGGCGGCCTCGATCACGATGCGCAGGTGCTCGGTCAGCTGGCCCTGGCCGACGAACTCGCCGAGGCTGCGCGGCCGCAGTCCCGCCTCGTCGGCCTCCTCCGCCGGAGCCGCCACCGGGTCCACGGGACGGTTCGGCTCCCGTTCCACCCCGGCGTCCACGCCGGGCGGAGCGAGCACCTCCTTGCGGGCGTCCGGGGTCACCGGTTGCGGACCAGCTCGCGCAGGGCGCTCCGCACGAGTTCCTCGACCGGGGCGTCGCCGCCGACCGCCTCGAGGGCTCCGGCGATCTCGTCGGGCGCGTAGCCGAGCTCGACCAACGCGGCCCGGGCCTCGCCGCGGGCCGTGCCGGGCGTCCCGGCGGGAGCCGGACCGCCGTCCAGCTCGGGCAGGTCGAGCCGCGCCTTCAGTTCCAACAGCAGCCGGGCGGCGGTCTTCTTCCCCACCCCGGGCACCAGGCACAGCGTCGCCACGTCGTCCTCGAGGACGGCCGTCGACAGCGCCGCGGGGGACAGCGCCGACAGGATGGCCAGGGCCAGCGACGGACCTACGCCGTGGGCCCCGAGGAGCGCCTCGAAGCACCGGCGCTCGTCGGCGTGGGCGAAGCCGTACAGCACGATGGCGTCCTCGCGCACGTGGGTGTGGACGTGCAGGAAGACCTGGCCGCCGGTCGGACCGAGACCGGCCAGCGTGGAGGTCGGCACCGACGCCCGGTACCCGACACCGCCCACCTCCACGATGACCTCGCCCGTGGACGGCCGGTCGATCAGTGTCCCCCGCAGCGAACCGATCACGGCGCCACCTCCCCGGCGGTCGAGGCCCGGGCCACGGCCCGGCGCAGCGGTTGGGAGGTGAGGTGGCAGGCGGCCAGCGCGAGGGCGTCGGCCACGTCCGGGGGTCGTGGCGGCTCGGCCAGGCCGAGCATGTGGGCGACCATCCGTTGGACCTGGTCCTTGGTGGCGGAGCCGTAGCCCACGACGGCCTGCTTCACCTCGTTGGCGGTGTACTGGGCGACCTCGCACCCGGACTCGGCAGCGGCCACCAGGGCGACACCGGCCGCCTGGCCGGTGGCCATGGCCGTCCTGGCGTTCACCTGGAAGAAGACCCGCTCGACGACGACGGCGTCCGGGCGGTACTCGGCCACCAGGGCGCGCAGCTCGACGAAGAGGGTGCGCAGCCGTTCGGGCAGCGGGGTGGAGGGGGCGGAGGAGATGACACCGCCGGCCACCGCGGCGAGCTGGCCGTCACGACGGGTGACGACGCCGTAGCCGCAGCGCGACAGCCCGGGGTCGATGCCGAGGACGAACATGCGTTCGATGGTATCCGGGTCGGGGGGCCGGTGGGGTGATCCCCCACCGGTCGGCGTCGACGGGACGGGTCAGCCGTCGTAGGCCGCCATCACGGCGTCGGGGATGTCGAAGTTGGCGTAGACGTTCTGGACGTCGTCGTGGTCGTCGAGCGCCTCGATCAGTCGGAGGACCTTCTTCGCCTCGCCCTCGGTGGCCACCTCCACCGTCGAGGTGGGCACCATGGTGAGCTCGGGGCCACCGGGGTCGAGTCCCGCCTCCTCGAGGGCGGAGCGGACGGCCATGAGATCCGCCGGATCGCTCGTCACCACCCAGCGCTCGTCCTCGTCGGACAGGTCCTCACCCCCCGCCTCCATCGCCACCTCGAGGACGCGCTCCTCGTCCTGGGCACGAGGCACCGGGACCATGCCCTTGCGCTCGAACTGCCAGCTGACGGCGCCGGGCTCGGCCATGGAGCCGCCGTTCTTCGAGAAGAGGTTGCGGATCTCGGCACCGGTGCGGTTGCGGTTGTCGGTCAGGCACTCCACGATGACGGCCACCCCGTCGGGGGCGTAGCCCTCGTAGGAGATCGACTCGTAGCGCACCCCTTCGAGCTCGCCCGAACCCCGCTTGATGGCCCGCTCGATGGTGTCGATCGGCACGGACGCGTCCCGGGCCTTGGTGTACATCGTCCGCAGGCTGGCGTTGGCGGACATGTCGCTACCACCCTCGCGGGCGGCGACCTCGATCTGACGGATGAGCTTGGCGAACACCTTGGCGCGGGCGGCGTCCTTGGCGCCCTTCTGGTGCTTGGTGGTCGCCCACTTGGAGTGTCCCGACATGCGCTAACGCCTCTCCTCTTTCGTCATCTCCACGAACAGTCGCTGCAGCCTACGGTCGTCGGTCAGCTCGGGATGGAACGCGGCGACCAGGACCGGGCCCTGGCGGCACACCACCGGTCGGGCGGGTTCGCCGGCGGCCCCCGGCAGCGTAGCCAGGACCTCGACCGCCGGTCCGGCCGTCTCGACGACCGGGGCCCGGATGAAGACGGCGTGCAGGGGCTCCTCCCCCAGGCCGGCCACCTCGACGGTGCCCTCGAACGAGGCGATCTGGCGTCCGTAGCCGTTGCGGCGGACCGCCAGGTCGATGACCCCGAAGTTGACCTGGTCGTCCCGGCCGTCGAGCACCGTCGTGGCCAGGAGGATCATCCCGGCGCAGGTACCGAACACCGGCAGGCCGGCCCGGAGCTCGGCACCCAGGGGGGCCGTCAGTCCCGACGACCCGAGCAGCAGGGACAGGGTGGTCGACTCGCCGCCGGGCACCACGAGACCCGCCAGCCCCTCGAGGTCGGGGGCGCGCCTCACCTCCCGGACCGACTCGCCCAGCCGGGCGAACGCCGATGCGTGCTCGCGCACATCGCCCTGGAGGGCGAGGATCCCGATCGTCACCCGGGGGCCCCGGTGCGCGGCGTGGCCCCCCGACTACCAGCCACGATCGGCCAGGTGCACGCCGAGGGTGCCGATCTCCTGGCCCGCCATCGCCTCGCCGAGGCCGGTCGACACCTTGGCGACGAGGTCGGCGTCGGTGAAGTGGGCCGTGGCCTCGACCACGGCCCGGGCCATGGCCGACGGGTTGGAGCTCTTGAAGATGCCCGAGCCCACGAACACGGCCTCGGCCCCGAGCTGCATCACCAGCGACGCGTCGGCGGGCGTGGCGATGCCACCGGCACAGAACAGCGGGACCGGCAGCCGCCCCGTGGTGGCGATCTCCTGGACCAGCCCGATCGGGGCGGCCAGCTCCTTGGCCCAGCCGTACAGTTCGGCGGAGTCGGCCTCGGTCACCCGCCGGATGTCGCCGAGGATGGAACGCAGGTGGCGGACGGCCTCCACGATGTTCCCGGTGCCGGCCTCGCCCTTGGACCGGATCATGGCGGCGCCCTCGGAGATCCGGCGGAGGGCCTCGCCCAGGTTGGTGGCGCCGCACACGAAGGGCACGTCGAAGTTCCACTTGTCGATGTGGTGGGCCTCGTCGGCGGGGGTGAGGACCTCGCTCTCGTCGATGAAGTCGACGCCGAGCGCGGCCAGGACCTGTGCCTCCGCGAAGTGCCCGATGCGGGCCTTGGCCATCACCGGGATCGTCACCGCGGCCTTGATGCCCTCGATCAGCGCCGGGTCGCTCATGCGGGCCACGCCCCCGTCGCGGCGGATGTCGGCCGGCACCCGCTCGAGGGCCATGACGGCCACCGCGCCGGCATCCTCGGCGACCTTGGCCTGCTCGGCGTCGACCACGTCCATGATCACCCCACCGCGCAGCATCTCGGCGAGCCCCCGCTTGACGGTGAAGGTGCCGGTCGAACGGTCGGAAGGGGTGGCGTCGCTCATCGGCCCAGTCTAGCGGCGGCCCCGGCGTACCTGGCGGCCGGGCGCCGCCCGGGAGGACCGGTGGGCCCGGGCCCGGACGCGGCGGTGACCGCCCGGAGGGCGGCCACCGCATCGCACGGAACCGACCGGGACACCGGGTCCCGGGTGATTCGCTCAGGCCCGTTCGCTCAGGCCCGGAGGGTCGCCTCCACCTCGAGGTCGATGTCGACCTTCTTGGAGACGATCACGCCGCCGGCCTCGAGGACGCCGTTGAACGAGACGTCGAAGTCCTCCCGGTCGATGCTCGTGGAGGCACTGAACCCGACGCGGTGGTTGCCGTAGGGGTCCTTGACGACGCCTTCGAGGGTGGCGTCCAGCGTCACGGGCTTGGTGACGCCCCGGATGGTCAGGTCGCCGTCGACGTCCCACTCGCTGGCCGACTTCGGACGAATCGCCGTGCTGGTGAACGTCCAGGTCGGGTGGTTCTCCACGTCGAAGAAGTCGTTGGTGCGCAGGTGGTTGTCGCGGTTCTCGTCGTTGGTGTTCACGCTGACGGCCTGGATGGTCACGGCGATCTTCGAATCGACCGGGTTCTCGGCCAGCTCGAGGGTGCCGCTGAAGTCCTTGAACTCACCCCGGACCTTCGACACGGCCATGTGGCGCACGGCGAAGCCGAGCCGGGTGTGGCTGACGTCGATGTCATAGGTGCCGACGGCCGGGTACTCGACTCCGTCTACGGTCCGGATGGTGGCGGTGGACTCTGTCATGGTGACTCCTTCGATCTCGTACTGCGTGGGCGGGGGTGGAACCGGCTCCCTGGCGGGATCCGGTCTCCTTGCATGGGCAACTATACCACATCTATTTGCGCTCGCAAGTATCACCGTGGATCGGTAGACTCGTCCCATGGACGTCTCCCCCACCGCCGACGATGCCGACCGGCGCCTCACCACCGTCGGACTGCTGTTCGAGTCGGCGGCCGGGCTCCGGCGGCTGTTCCACCAGCAGATCGAGGTGTCGGGCGGACCGGCCAGCCAGTCCTTCGACATCCTGATCCGCCTCGCCCGGAGCGAGGGTGGCGAACTGCGGATGAGCGAACTGGCCGCACAGGCCTCGCTGACGCCGAGCGGACTGACCCGGGCCGTGGACCGGCTCCAGCAGCAGGGACTGGTGGCCCGGCGCTCGTGTCCCGACGACCGCCGGGGGTCGTTCGCGCTCCTCACCCCCGCCGGACGCGACCTGATGGAGCGGACGATGCCCGACCACGAGGCGACCGTCGCCCGCGTCCTGGACGAGGTCTTCACGCCCGAGGAGGAGGCCGGACTCTCGGACCTCCTGCGTCGGCTCCGCGACTACGTCCTCGAGCAGAACCTGGCCCAGGGCGTCCCGTGCGAGGCCGAGGGCGCCGAAGCCCTCTGCCCCGGCGACTGAGCGTCCGGTATCAGAGGGCGAGCGCGGCGGCCCGTACCCGGGTGTCGTCGAGATTCCCCTCGAGGGACTCCTCCCGGGAGGCGCCGGCCATCGGATCGACCCACAACCACCGGGTGAGTGCCGCCGTGCGACCCGGCACGGGCGGCCAGCCGCCGGCGGTCGGGGCGGCGTCCACCATCGCCCCCAACGCCGAACCGATGCCCGTCGGGTACCGCACGATCAGGGCGGCCCGCTGATCGGCCGAGTATTCGCGGCCCCGTCCCACCAGACCGTGTACCGCCTCGGCGCCGGCCGCGTTGCCCCGGACGAGCGCCCACGGCAGCGCGACGACGACCGCCACCGAGGACAGCACGGTGTCATGGCGCTTGATGTGCACCAATTCGTGGGCCAGGACGCCTTCCAACTCCACCAGGCCGAGGGCTGACTCCAGTCCACTGGTCACGACCAGGGTGGCCGTCCGCGGGTCGCGGCCGAGGGCGACGGCGTTGGGCACGTCGCTCGCCACGACGGCGATGGACGGTCGCTCGAGGCCCATGGTGGCGCACAGGCCGTCGACCAGGTTGTGCAGGCGGGGATGGTCCTCCTCGGTGCTGACCGTGGCGTGCAGGGACGCCAGGACCCGGCCCGGCGCCATCGACCAGACCAGGGCGCTGCCCGCGGCCGTCACCACCACCAGGACGGCGACGGCCACCAGGGGGGCGCCGAGCGCCGCCACCACCACGGCCGCCACCACGCCGACCACCGCCCCGGGGACGATGCACCACAGCAGGGCCTTGCGCCGGTTGGCAGCGGCGGCCGCCTCCTCGGCCAGTTCGGCACTCCGGTCGGCCCGGAGCACCACCGGTGCGGCCACGACCTCGTCGCGCCGGCCACCGCCACTCCGGGACGATCCACCCTCGCGACCTCGACCCTGGCGGTTGCCACCCTGACCCGACGGACGACGGTTGGACGATGACCGCTGGGGCCCGCCGCCCCGGCCGCCCTGGCCACCCGATCCCTTGCCGCCACCCCTGGAGGAGGACTGGCCCGACGGACCGTTGCCGGTCCGGTTGGACGACTGGCCGGAGCCTCCCCGACTCCCACCGCCACCGCCGCTCCGGCGACGACCGCCCGAACCACCCCCGGAGCGGTTGCCCGAGGACGGAGCCTGGCCGCCCGGGCGGCCGCCGCCGGACGGGGCGCCGGGGGCGCCGGACGGTCCTGGTCGATCGGGAGGAGTGGTCATCGTCCGAGCAGTGTACGACCCGTCACGGCCCGACCCCGACCAACGCCCGCCCGTAGATCTCCTCGTAGTGTCCGGCGAGCGAGTCCATCGACCATCCGGCGGCCCGGGCGGCGCCGGCCCGGAGCCAGGCGTCACGCCCGTCGTCACCCCCGGCCGACCGGCCGTCGAGTACCCCGGTGATCGCCGCGGCCAGGGCGTCGGGATCCCCGGGGGGCGTCAGCACCGCCCCCCCACCGGCCGCCTGGCGGTAGCCGTCGATGTCGCTCGCCACCACCACGGCCCGGGCGGCCATCGCCTCCAGGAGCACCAGGCCGAACGACTCGCCACCGAGCGACGGGGCGGCCAGGACGTCGGCGGCCACCAGCCGGCGGTCCTTCTCCGCGTCATCGACGACCCCGAGCCATTCCACCGTCGCCGACGCCGGGTACCGGGCCCGGAGCGCCCCGGTCAACGGGCCGTCACCCGCCACCCACAGCACCGGCGGCGGGCCGTCCCCCCGGTGGGCGGCCACCACGGCGGGCCAGGATTCGAGCAGCACCGGGAGCCCCTTGCGCTCCTCGTGGCGGCCGAGGAACAGGACGGTGGGCCCGCCGGTGGGCCACGGTTCGACGCCGACGAGGCGGTCGACCTCGATGCCGTTGAAGACCACCTCGAAGTGGCCACCGAGGGCGGCGGAGGCCGTGGCCGCCGCGGCCGCCGACACGGCGCACCGGATGGCCAGACGGCGGGCCAGCGGCCGGGTCAACGGCCGGAGCGCCGAGTAGAGCACACTCCCACCGCTCCGATGGAACGTCCCGACCATCGGTGGGACGTGGCGCGCCGTCAACAGCGCGTAGGGCAGCCCGGGCGCGAACGGCTCGTGGACGTGGACGATGTCGACGTCCCGCGCCCGCACCGCCTCGAGGGCGCGTACGGGCGGACCGGGGCGAGAGCGCCACGGGGGCCACCGAGCCGTTGGCCCGCAACGAGGTCGATGGCCCGGCGTCGACGAAGGCCGCCCCCCGTGGTGCGTCCTCGGGACGGTCGACCGGCGCGCAGATCGTGACTTCGTGACCGAGGCCGGACAGGCTCCGGGCCAGTCCGAGGACCTGGCTCTGGACGCCACCGGGGCGCGAGAGGCTGTAGGGGCACACCAGGGCCACCCGCAGTCCCCCGGCGCCGGGGCGCGCGCGGTCACCGCCCGTTCAGTCCGTCATGGGCCGACGCTGTCGGCGCCGGCTCCACTTGACCCCGTACATGGCGTCGTCGGCGAGGCTGAGCAGCTTCGAGGGATCGGTGTCCGGATCGTCCACGAACACACCGCCCACCGAGGCTTCGGCCACCAGGGTCCGGCCGTCGATGCGGTAGGGACGGGCCAGGGCGGACGAGATGCGGTGCGAGATGGCGAGCATCTCCTCCTCGCCGCTCTCGATGCCGCAGACCACCACGAACTCGTCGCCACCGAGTCGGGCCACCGTGTCCGTCGGCCGGACGATGGCGGAGAGTCGGCGGGCCACGGCCACCAGGAGGTCGTCGCCGACGTCGTGGCCGAAGTCGTCGTTGACCTCCTTGAAATTGTCCAGATCGAGCAGGTAGACGGCCACCCCGGGATGTTCGGGGACCACCCGGTCGGAGTCACCGGTGTCGGGTCGGCGTGGCGAGAAGCCCGCCGACCCGAGATCCCCCAGGGCGTCGACGGCCTCGCGCATGCGGGTGGCCAGGAGTGTCCGGTTGGCGAGGCCCGTCAGCGGGTCGTGGTGGGCCAGGTCGGCCAGGCGCTCCTCGTTGCGCTTCTGCTCGGTCACGTCGTGCATGGCCACGACGGCGCCGAGCTTCCAACCGTCCTCGTCCACCAGGGCCTGGCCGTTGACACTGACCTTGCGCTGCTCGCCACCGGGGGGCGCCAGGATGATCTCGGCACTGCGCAGTCGCTCGCCGGACATGGCCCGCAGCAACGGATTCTCCTCGGACTCCATCGGTGAGCCGTCGGGGTGCAGGAGCATCCGGCTGCTCGGGACGCGCCCGATCGGCTCCACGTCGTCGCCCAGTCCGTGGAGGCGCCGCGCCGCCGGGTTGAAGATCGTCATCCGGCCCTGGGCGTCACAGGCCACGATGCCCTCGTCGAGTGTGTCGAGCAGGACGCGGAGGAACTCCTCCTCCTGGCGGAGGGCGTAGGCGGACCGTTTGACGTCGGTCACGTCGGTGAACGTCCCGACCACCCCCGTGACCCGGCCGTCCCGACCGACGACGGCCTGGGCCCCCACACGGACCCAACGGGCCGGTGCGTCCCCCCGGCGGTAGCCCACGACGGTGGCGTGGACCCGTCGGCCGCGCCGCAGGGCGACGAGCACCGGATGGTCCTCGACGGCCAAGACGGCGCCGGACTCGTCGAACAGCTCCACCCGGTGATCGTGGGCCGAACCCACCAGCTCGTCGAACGGCCGTCCCAGCGTCCGGATCCGGGGAGAGAAGAACATGATCTCGAAGGCCTCGTTGACGCGCACGACCATGCCGTCCGCATCCACCATGACCACCCCGTCGGCCAGGGACTCGATGAGGGCGTTCTGGCGACGGTCGACCTCGAGGATCCGGGTCTCCAGGCGCTTCCGGTCGGTGATGTCCCGGAGCGTCACCACGATGCCTCCCACCGGATCGTCGAGGTGGTTGGAGGCGTGCAGCTCGAGGGCGAGCTCATGGCCGTCGGCGTGACGGCAACGCAGGTCCAGCGAGACCGACAGTCGGCGGCGGGCGACCAGGTCGGCGAAGAGGGCCCACACTCCCGGTCCGCTGGCCGGATCGAAGAGGCGGAGGGTGTCGAGGCCCACCGCGTCGCTGACGTCGAAGCCCAACAGGCGTTCGGCCGACGCGCTGACGAAGACCAGGCGCCCGGACGCCGACACCACGGCCACCACATCGGGCTCGTGAGGATCGCCGGGTTGGAACGACGGGCCGAGAGCGAACCGGAGCCCGAGCCGGCCGTCGCCCCCGTCCGGCTCGGACGGCGGCTCGAGTCCGAGGACGGCGTCGACCGCGGCATCGGCCGGATCCGGGGTCGGGTCGTCGACGTCCGTCCGGACGAGGCCGTTGCGGTGACCGTTGCCGTTGCCGAGCGCATGGCCGGCCCCGTTGCCGTTGATCCCGCCCGCGCCGTTGGTGGCCCCCGCACCGGGGGCCAGTTCGGGGACCGCGACGGGCGCCTCGGTCGTCCGGGTCTCCTCGGCGCTCGGGGGTACCGAACGGGCCTGGCGCCGACCCCGTCGGGTCCGGTCCACCCAGCTCACGCCACGGCCTCCGCGGGACGGTCGGCGAGCCACAGCGGTTGGAACACGTGCCACTGCTCGGGAGCCCGTCGGATCAGGCCTTCCAGGCGCGTGGCGATCTCCTGGGTCAGACGGGCCACATCGGCGCGCAGGGAGCCGGTGCGGGTGGTGTCGAGCGGTGGCTCCACCAGGGCCCGGTGGTCCCGGCCCGGGCCGCTGTAGACGGCCCCCGTGCACAGCCGGGCTCCCGTCCGCAAGGCCAGTGTGGCCGGGCCGCCCGGCATCGTGGTCCGTTCGCCGAAGAACTCGACCTCGACGCCCGTGCCCTCGATGTCCCGGTCGCAGAGCAGTCCGACGAGTCCCCCGGCCCGGAGCGTCGAGAGGATGACGCCCCCGGACTGGCTGCCCAGCGGCACGATGGTGAGTCCCATGGCGGCCCGCTGTTCGACGAAGTAGTCGAAGAGCTCGGCGGGTTCGAGGCGCTCCGCCACCGAGGTCATCGGCAGGTCCTGGGTGGCGAGGAACGCCCCGCCGTACTCCCAACTCCCGATGTGGGGCAGCGCGAGGATGGTGCCCTTGCCGGCCGTCCGGCCCTCCTGGAGGTGCTCCAGACCATCGACGAAGAAGTGCTGGACCACCTCCTCGGGCGACGTGGCCGGCAGGCGGGCACCCTCCACCCAGTAGCGGGCGTAGGCCCGGAACGAACGGCGCGCCCAACGGTCGAGGACATCGGCGTCGCCGGGGCCGGCGTCGAGCACCCGGGCCAGATTGGCCTTGACCATGGCCCGGTGTTCGTGCCGGACGCGGAAGAGGATGTCGCCGACGACGTCGCCCAAGCCGAGGGCCACCGACTCGGGCAACGCGGCGATGCAGCGGCCCAGCGTCGTATAGGTCCGGAAGACCGCCTGACCCGTGTCCATCGGCGTTCAGCTCGTGCCGAGGCGAAACTGCTCAGCCATGGCGTCGACCGGCCCGCGGTCGGGTGCCGGAGCGGGCCTGGCGGGCCCTCCACGTCCGGCCCGACCGGCTGGACAGTTCACCTTGACGACGTGCCCGCCAACGCGACGCGGAGGCGGACGTGGTGCGGCGGGACACCCGCGACGAGGTCCGGGCCCCGGTCCTCGTGCGGTGGCGGCGCTCCCGGCGGGCGACCGCCGCGGGCGGGGCCTCGGCCAGGCGCCAGACCTTGACGAAGCGGCCGACGGCCGTGGCCGACGTGAGCACCAGCATGACCCACAACACGGGCACCAGGAACGCCGAGGACAGGAACCCGATACCGAGCAGGATCATCCGCTCGGCACGCTCCATCAGTCCGCCCTTGGCCGAGATGCCCAGCGACTCCGCCTTGGCCCGCTGGTAGGAGACCAAGGTGGTCACGGCCAGCACGGCGAAGGGGAGCAGGACGAGGTGCCCGGGGTGCGTCGACACCAGGTACCACGCGATGCCGCCGAGGATGAGGGCGTCGGCCACCCGGTCGGTCACCGAGTCGAAGAATGCGCCCCGGACCGAGGACGTTCCGGAGGCCTTCGCCACCGGTCCGTCCAACAGGTCGTGCAGGCCGGTGACGATCAGGAACACGAGGGCCAGCACGAAGTGGCCGGTCGCCACGGACACGGCGGTGATGGCCGCCGAGACGAGGCCGGTGGCGGTGAGCACATCGGCGGAGATGCCGACCCGCTGCAGTCTGCGGCCCACGGGTCCGGTCCCCCGGTCCACCGTGTCGCGCCATCGTCCGTCGAACATCCACGCTCCTCTGGAAGGTCCCCTCCAGCGTACCACCTGCTAACTACAGGCAGCGGCCCGGCCGTCGGCGACGAAACCCCTGATCATCCGGGGTGTCGTGGCACCCGGATCACAGCTGGAGCGGTCGAATCGGCGCCATGACCAGCGAGGGGTCCGACCGCCAGTCGACGCCCGGCACGTCGATGTACAGCTCGAGCTCGTTTCCGTCGGGGTCGAGGATGTAGAGACTGTGGGTGACCGTGTGGTCGCTGGCCCCCACGATCGCCACGCCGGCTTCGACCAGCCGCTCGTGGGCTTCGCGCAGTTCGTCGTCCGAGTCCCCCACCTTCAGGCCGACGTGGTACAACCCGAGCCGACGCCCCCGTCCGATGGGAGCGGCATCCGGCCCGACCTCGATCAGCAGGAGTTCGTGGTGGGTCCGCCCCGAGGTGAAGGCGGCCGCCGGCATCCCCTCGATCTGCGGGAAGGCCGCCTCCCAACCCAGGACGTCGCCGTAGAAGCGCACCGACCGTTCGAGGTCGGCCACGTAGAGCACCACGTGCCCGAGTTCCTTCACCTGCATGTCGTCCTCCTCGCCTGTCGGTGTTCCGGTCGTCCGGGTCCCCGTCCGCCCACTGCCTCCGCCTGCCGCCGGGGCCGGCCCCTCACGGCTCCGGCCAGACGGCGTGCAGCCGCTCCCAGCTCGATGCCAGGGTCTCGGGGAGCACACGGGTGTCGGCCACCGCGGTCATGAAGTTGGTGTCGCCCTTCCACCGGGGTACGGCGTGGAGGTGGAGGTGGCGGGGGATGCCCGCACCGGCGGCCTCGCCCAGATTGGCCCCGAGATTGATCCCCTCGGGCCGGTAGGCCGCCTCCTGGGCCGCGACCCCCCGTCGGGTGGCGACCCAGAGCTCGTCGGCCTCCTCGTCGGTCAGCTCGTCCAGGGAGCGGATGTGGCGGAGGGGTACCGCCATCAGGTGGCCACTGGCGTACGGGAAGGCGTTCAGCACCACCATCACCGTGGCCCCCACCCACAGCACCCCGTTGTCCGGTGACGCCGGCCCGCTGTCGGCGATCCGGCAGAAGACACAGGGTGGTGGCCCGTCAGAGGACGGACCCGGCCCGTGGTCGAGGGGGTCGGCCACCGCTCCCGAGACATAGGCGTTGCGCCAGCCCGCCCACAGGTGGTCGAGGGTCATCGGCCGCCCGTCACCGGGCCGACGTCCCGCCGGCCGACCCGGCCGACTCGGCCGACGACCGCTCGGCGATCTCGTCGAGGAGCAGGGAGGTGAACTCCGCCACCGGCACGCCACGATCGGGCCGGTCGCTCCCCCGCCGGTTCACGCCCACGGTGCCGGCGGCCACGTCGTCATCGCCCACCACCAGGATGTAGGGGATCTTCAGCAGCTTGGCCCGGCGGATGCGGGCCCCCAAGGGTTCGGTGGCCGGATCGACCTCGACGCGGACGCCGAGGACCCCGAGACCCGACGCCACCTCGTCTGCATAGCCCTGGTGGTCGTCGCGCACGCCGAGGACCCGTACCTGCTCGGGGGCCAGCCACGTGGGCAGCGCCCCGGCGTAGTGCTCGACCAGGATGGCGAAGAACCGCTCGATCGAACCGAACAGCGCCCGGTGCAGCATGATCGGCCGATGGCGGGCGTTGTCGGCACCCACGTACTCGAGGTCGAAGCGCTCCGGATGGTTGAAATCGCACTGGATGGTGCTGAGCTGCCAGGTCCGCCCGATGGCGTCGCGTACATCGATGTCGATCTTCGGACCGTAGAAGGCGGCGTCGCCCTCCTTGATCTCGAAGGGCAGGCCGTGACGCTCGAGGGCGAGCCGGAGCGCCTCGGTGGCCTTCTCCCAGATCTCGTCGCCGCCGACGTACTTGTCCGGGTCCTTGGTGGACAGGTTGGCGGTGAACTCGCTGAACCCGAAGGCCCGCAGCACGCTCATGACGAAATCGAGCAGCGAGGCGATCTCGTCACCGAGCTGCTCCTCGGTGCAGAAGATGTGGCTGTCGTCCTGGGTGAATCCGCGGATCCGCATCATCCCGTGGAGGGTCCCGGCCCGCTCGTAGCGGTAGACCGTCCCGAGTTCGAAGAGCCGCAGCGGCAGTTCGCGGTAGCTGCGCTGGCGACTGGCGAAGATCAGGCAGTGCATGGGGCAGTTCATCGGCTTGGGGTAGTACGTCCCGTTGTCCATCTCCATGGGCGGGTACATGCCGTCCCGGTAGAACCCGAGATGCCCCGAGGTCTCGAACAGCTGGGCGTTCGCCAGGTGGGGGGTGAACACGAACTCGTAGCCGCCGTCCTGGTGGCGTTGGCGGCTGTAGTCCTCCATCAGCTTGCGGACGATGCCACCCTTCGGGTGCCAGACGGCCAGCCCGCCGCCCAGCTCGTGGGGGAAGCTGAACAGGTCGAGCTCCACGCCGAGCTTGCGGTGGTCGCGCTTCTCGGCCTCCTCCAGACGGTGGAGGTGCTCGGCCAGGGCCTCCTCGGACTCCCAGGCCGTCCCGTAGATGCGCTGCAGCTGCTGTCGCTTCTCGTCCCCCCTCCAGTAGGCGCCCGCCACCCGCATGAGGGCGAAGTGTCCGAGCGCTCCGGTGGCCGGCACGTGGGGTCCCCGGCACAGGTCGGTGAAGGCCGGTGAGTTCCAGTACGTGGACACGCCGTGTTCGCCCGCGCCCTCCGATGCGGCGTCGACCTCGTCCTGGCCGGCGCCGACCGCCTCGATGATCTCGCGCTTGAAGGGCTGGTCGCCGAAGAGCTCGAGACCCTCCTCGATAGTGTGCTCGTGGCGCACGAACGGCTGGTCCTCGGCCATGATCGCCCGCATCTCGGCGGTGATGCGGGCCAGGTCCTCGTCGGTGAAGTGGGCGCCACCGGGGAGCTCGAAGTCGTAGTAGAAGCCGTCCTCGATCACCGGTCCGATGGCGAAATGGGCACCGGGCCACAGGCGGAGTACGGCCTGGGCGAGCACGTGGGCGGTCGAGTGGCGGAGCACCTCCCGGCCGAGGGGCGTGGTGGCGGTCACGACGGTCACCTCGGCCCCGTCGGGGAGCTGGCGGGACAGATCCACCAACTGCCCGTCGAAGGTGGCGGCGACCGCCGCCTTGGCCAGACGCGGGCCGATCGAGCGGGCGAACTCCGACGCCGTCGTGCCGGACGCGAACTCCTTGGTGCTGCCATCGGGGAGTCGGACCGTCACGGCTGCCATGGGGATGCCTTTCGCTGGGGCCCGCCGGGACGGCGGGGATCGGGTTGGGCGTCACCCGGAGGCCGGTCGGCGCCCCGGTGCCGGACTACAGGGTAATGCCCAGCAGTGCGGCTCCCCGGACCACGGGACGGCCCGCCACGGCCTCCTCGTCGAGGGCGGCGAGCGCCGACGGCGTGTCCAGGTCGTCGTCGAGCGCGGCCCGGACCCGCCACAGCCCGTCCTCGTCGGATCCGAGCACCTCGACGATCCCGTCGGCGTCCACCGGTCCGTCCACGTCCGGCGCGCCACCGCCTCCGGGCCCGGATCGCCACGCCTCGAGTCGGGCGGTGGCCCGGACGAGGTCGTCGTCCGACCACTGCCAGTCGAACCGGTAGTGGTGGGACAGCAGCGCCAGGCGCACCGCCGCCGGCTCCCACTCCTTCAGCAGTTCGCCCACGAAGACCAGGTTGCCGAGCGACTTCGACATCTTCGTCCCCTCGAGTCCGACCAGGCCGACGTGCAGCCAGTGGCGGACGAACGGCACGCCGGTGGCGGCCTCGGACTGCGCCGTCTCGCACTCGTGGTGCGGGAACACGAGGTCGCGCCCCCCGCCGTGCACGTCGATCGTCTCCCCCAGCTCGCGCAGGACGAGCGCCGAGCACTCGATGTGCCACCCGGGTCGGCCGGGGCCCCAACGCGACTCCCACGCCGGTTCGTCGGCCAACGACGGCTGCCACAGCACGAAGTCGAGGGGATGGCGCTTGTTGGGGTCGTCGGGGTTCCCACCGTGCTCGGCCGCCATGGCCAGCATCGTGGCCGGGTCGAAGTGGCTCACCTCGCCGAACCGGGGGAAGGTGGTCACGTCGAAGTAGACCGCTCCCCCGGCCTGATAGGCGTTCCCCGAGTCGAGCACGGCGCCGATCAGGGTGAGGATCTCGGCGATGGCCGATGTGGCGCGAGGCTCCGCCCAGGAGGGGATCAGGCCGAGTGCGGCCATGTCATGGTCGAAGCGGGCGATCTCCTCGGCGGCCAGGTCCAGGTAGTGCACGCCCAGTTCGCGGGCCTTGCGGAGGATGTCGTCGTCCACGTCGGTGATGTTGCGCACGCAACGCGTGTCGTGTCCGAGGTCGCGCAGGCGCCGTTGGAGGATGTCGAAGGTCAGGTACACCTGCGCGTGGCCGAGATGGGCCGAGTCGTAGGGGGTGATCCCGCACGAGTAGAGGGTCACGAGCTCACCCGGCTCGAAGGGGACGACCTCCCGACGGGCCGTGTCGTAGAGGTGGATCATCGGGGGACGGCGCCGCCGCTCATGCGTCGGGGAAACCGGCCAGCTGCACGGCGGCATGGACCTTGTGACGGATGTTCACGGTGATGAGCACCGCGGTGAACGCCTCAACGGCGGCGGCCTGGGAGAGACTCCCGGCGTCGATACCGCGGAGGCCGTCGATCCGGTCGACCAGGGCGACGGTGGCCTCGGTGGCCTCCCGGTGGTCCGAGCAGACCAGGACGTCGGCGATGACGGGGGACGTCAACTTCTCCATCTCCGAGGCGGGCAGGTGGTGGAACGAGGCCGACAGCAGGGACTCCGGCAGCGCCGCCTGCAGCATGGCGGCCACCGAGCCCCGGGGCGGGATGAGGGCGAGGAACTCGCGCCCCTCTTTGACCAGGGCGTTGGCCATCGACACCACGACCTTGCCGGCCAGCGCCCCCGCCAGTGGCTTGACCGTGGCCACGGCGCCGTCCCACGGGGTGGCCACCACCACCAGGTCGGCCGCCGCGCACTCCTCGTTGGAGGCCCCCGTGATGGCCAGCGTGTGGTCGGGCCACGCACCCACCAGGTCCGCCGCCACCGAGGCGGCGCGGGACGCATCCCTCGAGCCGATGACCACCTGATCGCCGGCGGCGGCCAGTCGGACGGCGAGTCCACGTCCGGCCGGACCGGTTCCTCCCAGAATTCCGATGTGCATGGGCCACACCTTATGCACACCACCCCTTGCCCCACGCGTAGGCCGGGGGAGGGGACGACGATCCCGAGGGGATGGACGTGCCTCCTCGGGTGCGGCGGTACCCTGTCCGCGCATGGGACTCCTCGACGGTAAGCGCATCCTGGTGACCGGCGTCCTGACGGACGCCTCGCTGGCCTTCGCCGTGGCCCGATCGGCCCAACAGGAAGGCGCCGAGGTCGTATTGAGCGGGGCCGGACGGGGACTCTCCCTCACCCGACGGACGGCCCGCAAGCTGCCCGTCGAAGCCCCCGTGCTCGAGATCGACGTGACCGAACCCGGGCAGCTGGCCGCGGCGGCCGCCGAACTCTCGTCGCGGTGGGACCGGCTCGACGGCCTGCTCCACGCCATCGGCTACGCCCCGCCCGAGTGTCTCGGGGGCGACATCTTCCGGGCCGACTGGGACCAGGTCCAGGTCGCCCTCCACGTCTCGACGTACTCGCTGAAGGCCCTCGTCGAGGCGTTCCGACCCCTGTTGGTGGCGGCCGGGGCGGACGGGAGGGCGGGGGCGTCGGTGGTCGGGCTCGATTTCGACGCCACCGTGGCCTGGCCCGTCTACGACTGGATGGGGGTCTCCAAGGCGGCGCTCGAGTCGCTGGCCCGCTATCTCGCCCGGGACCTCGGCGCCGAACGGGTGCGGGTCAACCTGGTGGCGGCCGGCCCCGTGAAGACCATGGCCGCCAAGTCGATCCCCGGGTTCACGACCTTCGAGGACACGTGGGCGGAGCGGGCCCCGTTGGGGTGGGACGTCTTCGACACCGATGTGGTCGCCCGGGCCTGCATGGCGCTCCTGTCGGACCTTCTGCCCATGACCACGGGAGAGATCCTGCACGTCGACGGCGGCGTCCACGCCATGGGGCGCTGAGCGGACGGTGACGACTCCCGAGGAATTGCGGGCCGCCGTCGACCACTACGTGGACACGGTCAACCGGCGAGACCCGGTCGCCATCGCCGAACTCTTCACCGAGGACGCCGTCCAGGCGGACCCGGTGTCCCAACCGCCCAACGTGGGCCGAGCGGCCATCGCCGCGTTCTTCGCCGGGGGGATCGCCGCGTCCGACGCCTGGACGTTCGAGGCGGTCGACGTCCACACCTGCGGCTCCTCGGTGGCCATCGACTTCGCCATCACCGTGGAGACGGGCGGAGCCACGATGCGCATCTGCGGCATCGAGATCTTCGACGCGGCGGACAACGGGTGCTTCGCGGCGGCCCGGGCCTACTGGGACGACGCCGACGTCACGTTCGAGTGAGGAGGCCGGCGTGAGCGACGCCCACCACCAGATCCAGAACCTGGTCCACCGGTACGCCGAACTCATCGACCTCGGTGACTTCGACGCACTCGGGCTCCTGCTCGGCGACGCGGAGGTCGGATCCGGGGAGCACCCGGGCGCGCTGACCGGCGCAGACGCGGTCCGGGACATGTTCAGCTCCACGACCCGCCGTTACGAGGACGGGACACCCCGCACCAAGCACGTGACCACCAATCTCATCGTCGACGTCGACGAACCGACCGGGACGGCGACCTGCCGCTCGTACTTCACGGTGCTCCAGGCCGTCCCGGGCCTGCCCCTCCAACCGATCGTGGCCGGCCGCTACCACGACCGCTTCGTCCGCCGGGACGGTGCCTGGATCTTCGCCGAGCGCCGCTTCTTCATCGACCTGGTCGGGGACGTCAGTCGGCACCAGCTCGTCCCCCTCCCCTCGACGGACTGACGGGACCCCGGCAGGTCCCTCCTTGACCGGCACCGGGGTCACCCGTAGGTTCAGCCCCACGCGCACCGACTCGGGTGGCGCACGAACAGGGGGACCCGGCATGGATCGACTCGAGGGGACCGTCGCGGTGGTGACGGGGGCGGCGTCCGGGATCGGCGCGGCCTGCGTGGAACGGCTGACCTCCGAAGGGGCCACGGTGGCGACCGTCGACGTGACCGGAGGCGCGGACTACGTGCTCGACGTCCGGGACGAGGCGGCGGTCAGCGCTGCCTTCGCCGACGTGGTCGACCGCCACGGGAGACTCGATTCGCTGGTGCACTGCGCCGGGGTCGCCGGGGGCGGACCCGTCCACCTGGTGGACGAGGAGGAGTGGGACCGCGTCGTCGACGTGAACCTGAAGGGCACCTTCCTCGTCGACAAGCACGCGCTGGTGCACATGCTGGCCCACGACCGCGGGTCGATCGTCAACATCGCCTCGATCGAAGGGATCGAGGGCACCGAAGGGGGCAGTGCCTACAACGCCTCGAAGGGTGGCGTGGTCCTGCTCACCAAATGCATCGCCATCGACTACGGCCACCGCGGCATCCGCGTCAACTGCATCTGCCCCGGCGGGGTGGACACCCCGTTGCTGATGGACATCATCGGCGCCCCCGGGGTCGAGCTGTACCACGACCGGATGGAGGAGCGGCACCTCCTCGGGAGGTTCGGTCGGCCGTCGGAGATCGCCGCGGCCGCCGCGTTCCTGGTGTCCGACGACGCCTCGTTCATGACCGGCCAGGCCATGGTCGTCGACGGTGGGTTCACCGCCGGCTTCCGGGTCGGTCTCCTCCAGCAGATGGGAGTCGTATGACCACCGCCCTCACCCCCACCGACGCCGCCCGTTCCCTCCGCGAACTCACGGCCCGGGAGGCGGCGGCCTGCGAGGCGCACCGCACCCTGACCGAGCCGTCGGTCGAGGGCCTGTGGGGCAGCGGGCTCATGCAGATGTTCAACCCGGCGGCGGCGGGAGGCTCCGAACCGACGTTCGCCCAGATGATCGAGACCTGGATCGAACTGGCGTGGCAGGACGGTTCGCTCGGTTGGATCGGCATCGCCAACCTGCCCTCGGCGGCGGCCTGTGCGGCCTATCTCCCGGCCGCCGGGTTCGCCGAGGTGTTCACGGCCCACGACAACCGGGTGACGGTGGGCGGGCAGTTCTTCCCCAACGGGACGGGCGAGACGGTCGAGGGCGGCTACCGGGTGACCGGCGCCTGGCAGTTCGGCTCGGGAACGGGTCATTCCGAATACGTGGCCGCCGGATTCATGCCGACGGTGGACGGCGACCTGGTGGTGGGGGACGACGGGATCCCCTCCCTGCTCGTGGCCGTGATCCCCCGCGAGGAGATCGTCTTCGCCGACGGCTGGCACGTGTCCGGGCTCAAGGGCACGGGCAGCTACGACTACGGCTTGACGGAGGTGTTCGTCCCGGAGTCACGCACGTTCGAGCTCTTCACGCACACCCCCGAACGCGGCGGATCGGCCGCCTTCCGGATGGGACTCATCCCCATCACCGCCGCCGGGCACGCCTCGTGGGCGCTCGGCGTGGCGAAGTCGATGCTCGACGACGTCGCCGAGCTCGCCCTGACCAAGGTACGGATGGGCGACGACGGCGCCCTGGCCAACCGCCCCACGTTCCAACGGGATCTCTCCCACCACACCGCCATGTGGCGGGCGGCCCGACTCCTCGTCCTGGACACCTTCGGCGCCGCCGAGCGCCACGTCGACGACGGGGGCGAGCTCACCCCGTCGATGCGGGCGGACCTGCGCATGGCGGCCACGTACGCCACCGAGGCCAGTCGGGAGGTGGTCCAGTGGGCCCACCTGGCCGCAGGGACGGCGGCCATCCGCGAAGGGACGCGCCTGGAGCGGGCCTTCCGCGATCTCTACACGGGCACGCAGCACGTGTTCATCGGCGAGAAGACCTACATCGACGCCGCCCGGATCCACCTCGGCCTCACCGAGGACCAATTCGGCTTCTAGATTGCGCCCGGCACGATCCGGCCGGCCTAGAGCTGGAGGGACTTGACCTCGAGGAACTCCTCGAGCCCGAAGGACCCGAACTCGCGGCCGTTGCCCGACTGCTTGTAGCCGCCGAAGGGCGCCATCGGATTGAAGCTGCCTCCGTTGACCTCCACCTGGCCGGTCCGCAGCCGACGGGCGACGGCCTTGGCGTGCTCGGCGTCCCCTGACCAGACACCACCGGCCAGTCCGTAGTCGGTGTCGTTGGCGATCTCGACCGCCTCGTCCTCCGAGTCGTAGGGCAGCATCACCAGCACCGGACCGAAGATCTCCTCCCGGGCGATGGTCATGTCGCGGGTGACGTCGGAGAAGATGGTCGGGGCGACGAAGAATCCGCGCCCGAGTCCCTCGGGTGCCTCCGGCCCCCCGGTGACCAGCCGGGCACCCTCCCCCACCCCCTTGTCGATGTAGCCACGGACCCGGTCGCGCTGGGCGGCGGACACCAACGGTCCGATCCGGGACGACGGGTCGAAGGGGTCACCGGGGGTGAACGCCTCGGCCACGGACCGGGCGATCTCCTCGGCCTCGGCCAGGCGGTCCCGGGGGACGAGCATGCGGGTCAGGGCGCTGCAGGTCTGCCCCGAGTTGAGGAAGCACTTGGAGACGCCGTCGGGTACGGCCGTGGCGAGGTCGGCATCGGCCAGGATCACGTTGGCCGACTTGCCGCCGAGCTCGAGGGCCACCCGCTTGACGGTGGCGGCGGCCACCTCGGTGACCCGCCGACCGGCCCGCGTGGAGCCGGTGAAGGACACCATGTCCACGCCGGGGTGGCCGGCGATGGCTTCGCCGACCACCGGGCCGAAGCCGGTCACCAGGTTGAACACACCGGCCGGGACGCCCACCTCGTCCATGATCTCGGCGAGCACGAAGGCGTTGAGCGGAGCGACCTCGCTGGGCTTCACGACCACCGTGCAGCCGGCGGCCAACGCCGGCGCCACCTTGGCGGCGATCTGGTGGAGCGGATAGTTCCACGGCGTGATGCAGCCCACGACCCCGATCGGCTCCCGCACGACGAGCAAATTGCCGACGGTCTGCTCCCACGTGAAGTCGGCGGCCACCTGGGCGGCGGTGGCGAACGAGTTGAGTGGGAGTCCCACCTGGACCAGTTGGGACAGCATCCGTGGCATGCCCACCTCGTGGGTGATCAGGTCGGCGAGGTCGTCCATCCGGGCACCCAGGGCCTCGCCCACCGCCGTCAGCAGCGCCGTGCGTTCCGCCAGCGGCCGGGTCGACCACGCCGGGAAGGCGTCGCGGGCGGCGTCGACGGCCCGGTCGACGTCCTCGACGGTGCCCTCGGGCACCGTGCCCATCACCTCCTCGGTGGTCGAGTCGATCACCTCGATGGCGCCCGACCCGGTCGACGGGACCCAGGCCCCACCGATGTAGAGCGACGGACGGGTGGTCTCGGATGTGGCCATGGTGCTCCCTCGGGGTCGGGACGGAAGGTCGGGTCCACTGTAGGACCGGGGCCGCCGCTCCGCCCTCGCCGGGAGCCCGGCCAGTTGCATAACGCTTCCGATATAACTAGGTTCGGCCGGGAACGGACCGGGGGATCATGGCCAGGACGCAGCAGGAGCGGAAGGCGGAGACGAGGGCCCGTCTGCTGGCCGCGGCCGCCGACCTCTTCGCCGAGCAGGGTGTCGACGCCGTGTCGGTCGACGCCGTCGCCGAGGCCGCCGGTCGCACCTCGGGTGCCGTCTACGCGCACTTCGGTTCGAAGCAGGGCCTCCTGCTGGCCCTCCTCGACTCGTGGCGGGACTCCGTGCTGGCCGTCCTGCTGGCCGAAGTGGCGGTCAGCGACTCCCCGGCCCGCCAGTTGGCGGCCGTCTGGTCGAATCTCTCCGACGGGACCGACGGGAGGGCATCGCACTGGCCGGTCCTCGAACACGAGTTGTGGCTGCGGGCCGAACGCGATCCCGAGGTGGCCGACATCCTCCGGGTGCGCCACGCCGAGGCGCTCCGCTACAGCGCCCGACAGCTCGACGGCTGGACGACGGCGGTCGGGGCCCGGCCCTCCACCAGCCCCGACGAGCTGGCGGTCCTCATGAAAGCGCTCCTGACCGGCCTCGCCCAGCAGAAGCGGCTGGCTCCCGATCTGGTCCCCGACGACCTCGCCCTGCGCGGGATCGCCGCCCTGGTCGGACTCCCCGCCGAGGCCCTCTCGCCGTCCCGGGACGACACGTCCTCCACCCACCGCACCGACCGCCGCCGCCCGAACCCCCACTGAGCGAACCACCCTTCCATCCATCCACCGTCAGGAGCACCGCCATGCACACCGAGATCTGCGACAAGCTCGGCATCGAATTCCCCATCTTCGCCTTCACCCACTGCCGCGACGTCGTCGCCGCAGTGACCAACGCCGGGGGGATCGGCGTACTCGGCGCCATCGGGTTCAGCCCCGAGCAGCTCGAGGTGGAGCTGGCGTGGATCGACGAGCACGTGGGGGACAAGCCGTACGGCGTGGACATCGTGATCCCGGCCAAGTACGAGGGGATGGACGAGATGGACCCCGACAAGCTCGAGGCCCAGATCCGGGCCCTGGTGCCGGCCCAGCACAAGGAGTTCGCCCTCCGGATCCTGGCCGACCACGGCGTGCCCGAGATCCCCGAGGCCGAACGCACGTCCAACGGCATGATCGGCTGGACCGCGGCCCATGCCGCCGGACTGCTCGACGCCGCCCTGCGCCACCCGAACGTGAAGCTGATCGCCAACGCCCTCGGCACCCCGCCGCCCGACGTGGTCGAGCGGGTGCAGGGTGCCGGCCTCCTGATCGGCGCCCTGGCTGGCTCGGTCAAGCACGCCCGCAGCCACAGGGCGGCCGGTCTCGACTTCATCATCTGCCAGGGATCCGAGGGCGGGGGGCACACCGGCGACGTCGGCAGCATCGTGCTGTGGCCCGAGGTCATCGACGCCGTCTCCCCCACCCCCGTCCTGGCCGCCGGGGGTGTCGGCAGCGGCCGCCAGATGGCCGCGGCCATGGCCATGGGGGCCCAGGGGGTGTGGTCGGGCACGCTGTGGCTGACCGTCGAGGAGGCCGACATCCCGCCCAGGCAGATGGACTCCTACCTGGCCGCCTCGAGCCGCGACACCGTGCGGTCGCGCTCGTTCACCGGCAAGCCGTGCCGCATGCTCCGCAACGACTGGACCGACGCCTGGGAGGCGGAGGACACCCCCGACCCGCTGCCCATGCCGCTGCAGATGATGGTGGCCATCGAGGCCGTGTCGCGCGGCCACCGCTATCCCGAACAGGCCCGGGACGTGAACTTCAACCCCTGCGGCCAGGTCATCGGGCGGGCCACCACGGTCCGCAAGGCGAAGGACGTCATCTTCTCCATGGTCGAGGAGTTCATCGAGGCCTCGGAGCGGCTCCAGTCCGAGGTCACCGTCTGACCCGGGCCGGGCGCCCCCCGGGCCGCCTCCCCGCAGCCGGACCCGCCAGGGGCCGGTGACTACACTCTCCCCATGGCCCCCGTGCTCGAGTTGCGTGATCTGCGCACCGAATTCCACCTCCGCCACGGTTCGGTGGTGGCCGTCGACGGCGTATCGTTCGACGTCTCCGAAGGTGAGTGTGTGGGAGTGGTCGGCGAGTCCGGCTGTGGGAAGTCCACCACCGGCCTGTCCATCATGCGCCTCCTCCCCAACAACGGGCACCTGACCGGGGGTTCGGTCACCCTGCTCGGCCGGGACCTCGCCGGCCTCGACGAGCGGGAGATGCGCTCGGTCCGGGGGGACGAGGTCGCGCTCATCCCCCAGGACCCGATGACCTCGTTGAACCCGACGATGACCATCGGACGTCAGATCTGCGAGGGAGTGCTCCTGCACCGGGACGTCAGCCGCCAGGAGGCCCGCACGCGAGCCCTCGAAGTCCTGCGCCAGGTGGAGATGCCCCAGCCCGAGGAGCGCCTCGACCAGTTCCCCCACGAACTCTCGGGCGGACTCCGCCAGCGCGTGATGATCGCCATGGCCCTGGCCTGCGAGCCGAAGCTGCTGATCGCCGACGAGCCCACCACCGCCCTCGACGTCACCATCCAGGCGCAGATCCTGGACCTCATCGACGACCTCCGCCAGCGTCTCCACATGGCCGTCATCCTGATCACCCACGACATGGGCGTCATCGCCGGACGGACCGACCGGGTCGTGGTGATGTACGCCGGAAAGGTGGCCGAGGAGGCCGGGACGGGCGAGCTCTTCGGACGGATCCGTCACCCGTACAGCCAGGCGCTCCTGGCGTCGGTGCCGAAGCTGGAACAGCGTCGCGACGAGCGGCTGCTGTCGATCCCCGGCCTGCCACCCGACCTCTCGAAGACGATCGTCGGCTGCCGCTTCGCCCCGCGTTGCCAGTTCGCCACCGACGAGTGCCGCGAGGTGGAGCCCGAGCTGTCGTCCGACGGCTCCGGATCCGCCGACCCCCACCGCTTCGCCTGCTTCCATCCGGTCGACCCCGACGCCGGGCTCCCGGTGGTCGAGGTCCACGCCCCTGCCAGTGCGTCGACGGTGGTGGCCGGCGGCGGGGTGCCGGCCGGCACCCCCCTCGTCGAGGTCACCGACCTCGTGAAGGAGTTCCCGGTGATGGCCGGCGGCGTCTTCCGCCGGCAGGTGGGATCGGTCAAGGCGGTGTCCGGGGTGAACTTCACCATCCGCAGTGGCGAGACATTCGGACTGGTCGGCGAGTCCGGCTGCGGCAAGACGACCATCGGACGCATGCTCGTCGCCCTCGAGAAGGCGAACTCCGGGTCGATCCGCTTCGAGGGCCTCGAACTGTCGAAGCTCAAAGGTCGGGACCTCGAAGGGCACCGTCGGGACCTCCAGCTGATGTTCCAGGACCCCTACGCCTCGCTCGATCCCCGCATGCGGGTGGGCACCATCATCCGCGAGCCACTGCGGGTGAACAAGGTCGGGAACGGCACCGAGCAGGAGGAGAAGGTCGGTTCCCTGCTCGACGAAGTGGGACTGAGCCGCACCGCGGTCGACCGGTACCCCCACGAGTTCTCGGGTGGCCAGCGCCAGCGCATCGGTCTCGCCCGGGCGCTCGCCCTCGACCCCAAGCTGATCGTGGCCGACGAGCCCGTCTCCGCGCTCGACGTGTCGATCCAGGCCCAGATCCTCAACCTCATGAAGGACCTGCAGGCCCGTCACGGCCTCACGTACCTGATGATCTCCCACGACCTGGCCGTGGTCCGCTACATGGCGGACACCATCGGCGTGATGTACCTCGGCAAGATCGTCGAGATGGGTCCGGCCGAGGCCGTCTACGAGCGCTCCGCCCACCACTACACGCTGGGCCTGCTCAACGCCGTGCCCGTGGCCGACGTGGCGATGGCCCGCGCCCGGGCGGTCGGTCGGGTCCGCGTCGAGGGCGAGCTGCCCTCGTCGATGTTCCCGCCCAAGGGATGCCGCTTCAACACCCGCTGCCCGGCCGTACAGCCACGCTGCATCGACGAGGAGCCCCAGCTCCAGGACTTCGGCGACGGTCACCAGGCCGCCTGTCACTTCCCCCTGCAGACCCCGGTGACGCTGTCCGCCACCCGGGCCGCCTCCTCCGACTGACCCGACCGGAGCACGGGCGGCGGCGACCGGCCCCCCAGGCGCCGCGGGCGACCTCCTCCCGTGGCCGACTGCCGGGACAGCCGACTACCGCTGCTGCAGCCGGACCTCGAGGGAGTCGCGCAACGCGTCGCCCACGTAGTTGAAGGCGATCACGACGAGCACGATGCAGATGCCCACCGGGTAGATCTGCCACCAGTAGCCGTTGCCGGCCGCCTCGACACCGTTGGAGAGCATGGTGCCCCAGTCGGTGTTGGGAGCGGGCACGCCGAGTCCCAGGAAGCCCAGCGCCGCCAGCAGCAGGATCGAGTCGGCCACCTGGAACGTGGCGAACACCACAATGGTGCCGACCGCGTTGGGGATGATGTGGCGGTTGATGATCCGGTTCCGGCTCCCACCCATGACGCGTACGGCCTGCACGTACTCCCGGATCCGCAGCGACAGCGTCTCCCCCCGGATGAGGCGCGCCGGTACCAACCAGCTCACGAACGCGATCACGATGATGAGCAGGGCCTCGGACGAGTGGTAGATCGTCACCAGCGCGATGAGCAGGAAGAGCACCGGAATCGACAGGAGGATGTCGACGATACGCATCAGCAGCGAGTCGAGCCAGCCTCCGAAGAAGCCGGACACGGCGCCGTACAGGGTGCCGAAGATCGTCGCCACCATCGCCGACGCCAGTCCGACGATGAGCGACGCCTGACCCCCGAACATGAGGCGTCCGAGGATGTTGAAGCCGTTCTCGTCGGTGCCCAGGGGATTGCCGTTCCCGGGCGGTGCGTTCTGGGTGGAGTGCTGCAGCGCGTACTGGGCATCGGTCTGGTTGGTCGGGTAGATGTGCGGCCCGACGAAGCAGAACAGGATGAAGAACACGATGACGCCGACGCCGACGACCGCCAACTTGTTCTCGCTGAAGACGCCGTACATGCGCCGGAGGTTGCCGCCCGACGAAAGTGCCTCGCCGCCCTCGGGGGTGGCCGGGTCCTGCTCCGAGATCGGTCCGGCCCGCATGAACTCGCCGTGCCCGATGGGCAACGCCGTCTCGTTCTCGACATCGTTGAACACCGGGTCGAAGCCGGCATCGTCGCGGGGAATCGTCATCTCAGGTGCTCCCCAGTCGGATGCGCGGGTCGGCCACGGCGTAGAGGATGTCCG
Source organism: uncultured Acidimicrobiaceae bacterium (assembly GCA_963699345.1). Taxonomy (GTDB): domain Bacteria; phylum Actinomycetota; class Acidimicrobiia; order Acidimicrobiales; family RAAP-2; genus Bog-756. Next base: position 356,949 of record CAVOTL010000007.1, read on the forward strand.
CCAGCAGTGACCCGATGACGGTGGCGATGGTGATCACCAGCGTCGTGCCGAGCACGACCGGGATGTCGTCGTTGAAGGCGGACTGCACGGTCAGGAGCCCCATCCCGGGGTAGTTGAACACGTTCTCCACGATGAGCGCCCCGCTGACGATGGCCGGGAGCGACAGCCCGAGCAGGGTCAGGATCGGGATCAGGGCGTTGCGCAGGGCGTGGCCGTAGAGCACGCGGTTGCTGCTCGCCCCCTTGGCCCGGGCGGTGCGGACGTAGTCCTCGGCCATGGCGTCCATCATCGAGGACCGCATGTAGCGGCTGAACGAGGCGATGCTCGTCACGCACAGGGTGATGATGGGGAGCGCGAACGCCCGCGGGTCGGTGAACACGGCCATGGCCGACGCGTCGGTGGGCGGGGACACCGGGAAGATCTTGAGGTCGAACGAGAAGTAGATGATGAGCAGGGTGCCGACCAGGAAGTCCGGCATGGCGTAGAAGAAGAACGACAGCCCGGTGGCGATGTAGTCGACCGGCTTGTTGCGGCGGACCACCTGCAGGATGCCGAGGGGGATGGCGACGACCAGGGCCAGCACGACCGACGCCGTCACCAGGGTGAGGGTCTTCGGCAACCGCTCCATGATGACCTGGGTCACGCCCTGGTTGTACTTGTACGAGTACCCCAGATTGCCGTGGAGGATGCCGTCGACGTAGTGCCAGAACTGGTCCCACACCGGCAGGTCCAGACCGTTACGGCGATTGAACAGGGCGACGGTGGTCGGCGTCGCCTTCGGACCGAGCACGGCCTTCGCCTCCCCACCGGGGATCAGCTGAGCGAGGATGAAGGTGAAGAGGATGACGCCGAGGACGACGATCAGGGCCTGTCCCAGTCGTCGGATGATGTATCCGGTCATCGCTCCTCAGTCACTCCGGCGCTCGCACAGTTCTGTCACTCCAACGGGGAGAACCCCCGGCCCGGATCTTGCTCCGGGGCCGGGGGTTCCGTCCACGTCCCTACGTTCGGTTCACGACGGACCCGGGCCGCCGTGGGTCGTCACCCGTTGAACCGCCAGTTCTCCGGGGTGAGCGCCCAGAATACGCTCTGAGGGGTCGCCCCGCTGAGTCCCTTGGCGATCTCGGTGAGTGCGGTCACCGTATTGGGCTGGTACACCACCGGCAGCTGCTCGGCCAGGTAGTTCTCATACGTGGTGAGCGGCGTCTGGGTCGTGTTGGTCGCCATGATGTTGGCGTCGTTGACCGGGTCGGAGTAGCTGCCCGAGTTGGAGCCGGCTCCGGTCTGGAAGATCTCCTCACCGGTCGGGTAGTAGTCCGGCGAGAAGATCCAGCCGGCGCCCCAGTTCCCCAGCTCCCACGTGCAGTCCGAGCCCGAGCACGGGACCGAGTTGCCGATGATCGTGTTGAACGACTGCTGCGAGATGTTCATGTTGATGCCGGCCTGGGCCCACGACGACTTCTCGGCGTTCATGAGCTGCGTGACGACGTCAGACCCCGACTCGTACGGCAGGTCGAAGTCCAGCTTGGCCCCGGCCGGGATGCCGGCACCGCACTGGTTGGCGGCGGTACCCGGGTCGGCGCAGGTGGAGACCCCGTTGGGAACGACCGTCCAACCGTGGTCCTTGAGCAGCGAGATGGCCTTGGAGGGGTTATACGGGTACGGGTTGTTCTTCACCTCGGAGGAGACGAAGTTGTTCTCCGGCTCACTGGGCACCGGACCGTAGGTGCCGACTCCGTAGCCCTTGTTGATCTTCTGGTTGTACAGGGGCTGGTCGACCAGCAACTGGACGGCCTGGCGGAAGTACAGCTGCTTGAAGATGCTGCCGGCCGCCCCTCCGTCACCCGTCGAGTTGAAGTTGTAGGGGAAGTAGTTGATCGACCAGCTGTACAGCGGATCGAGCGAGTACGAGTCCGTGAGCCGGGGGTTGTTCGGACCGGCCACCAGCGGATTCGTCGTGGGGGCCGTGACGTCGGCCTCGGGCAGGTAGCCCACGTCGACCTGGCCGGCCACCAGGGCGTTGAACTCGGACGAGTCCGAGGTGAACGGGACTTCCTTGAACGTCTGGACCGTGGGCTTGACGGGGCCCGAGTACGACTTGTTGACCGACATGGTCACGTTGCCGCTGGCGTCGAACTGGGTCAGCTTCCACGGTCCGTCCACCACCTGCCAGAGCGGGTTGGTGGCGTACGTGGACAGCGAGTTGTTGGCCGCCTTCGGGTTCGCCGGGTCGTAGCCCGCCTGCTTGGACAGGAACGTGTAGACGGCGGTGCAGGCGGCGTCGGCGGTGCCGTAGGCGGCCGTCGCGCAACCGCCCGAATCGGGGGCGCCCCCGGTGGACGTGATGTCCCAGGCGGCGGGCATCGGCGTGATCTGTGACAGCTGGTTGTAGGTGAACCAGTACGTGTTCACCGGTGCGTTCAGCTGCATCGTCAGCTGCGTCGGGCTGTTCACGGTGATGCTCGTGATGTCGTCGGGAATGGCTCCGGCCGAGTAACCGGCCCAGTTCGACTTCTCGGCGTGGAGCATGTTCATCCAGAACATGACGTCCTGGGCGTCGACGGTCTCCCCGTTCGACCACTTGTAGGGCTTGAGGTTGAGGGTCACCGTCTCGCTGTTGGCCGAGTAGGTCGGCTGCTGGGCGAGGGACAGCGACGGGTTGAGGTCCGGGGTGGCACCGTTGCCGAACCAGTAGAGCGGCCGGTACATCAGGTACTGGAACTGCTCGGAGTTCGACACGCTGAAGAAGGCGAGGCTCATGAACGGAAAGATGTAGTTCGGTGGCGCCTGCGGGGACTCGGCCCACGTCGCCACCGTCTGACTCGAACTCGTATTGGCGGCGGTCCCGCTCGAGCCCGAACTGCACCCGGCGGCGATCGCCCCGCTGGCCAGCACGGCCACGAGGGCTGCTGCCCGGAAGCTTCCCTTGAATCTGCCCTCTGACCTCATCCGTCACCTGCTTCCTTTGGGCAGCTGTGCCATCCGTCTGTAACCGAACTGTCAGCTGCGCGTAACCTGATGGGCGAGCAGGCTAAACCACCTTGCCCGGCAACTCAAGACACCACATTTCGGGAGTGTGAATCGCGAAATACGCAACGACGGATCGCATGTGGTGGAAAGATCAGTTGCAGAGCGGGTAACGCCGTGTCGCAGAATCCAGAACGGCTGATCCGGCGGGAGGCGTCCGGACCTGGCCGGTTCCCTTCCGCCGCCGACGGCGCGAAGATGGTGAGGCGGTCCCCCACCGGGTGGCCGATCCAGGGTCGGGCGGATGCCGTCGGCCCGGAAGGGGAGGGAACATGCTCGTCTCCGCCATACTCGAGGCCAAGGGCGGCACGGTGGCCACGATCCCGCGGTCAGCCACCCTGGGCGAGGCCGTGGCCGAGCTGGTCCGCCACCGGGTGGGTGCGCTGGTGGTGTCGCCGGGGGACGGCACCATCGAGGGGATCCTGTCCGAGCGCGACATCGTCCGCGGCTTGAGTGAGCTGCGGGCGGACGTCCTCGACCAGCCCGTCCACACCGTCATGTCGTCCCGGGTCCACCAGTGCTCACCGGACGCCTCCGTCGACTCGATCATGGCGCTGATGACCGAGGAGCGGATCCGACACGTGCCCGTGGTGGTCGACGGCCGGCTCCACGGGATCGTGAGCATCGGCGACGTGGTGAAGACCCGCATCGGCGAGCTCGAGAAGGACCGGGACGAACTGATGGAGTACATCACCGCCCGGTAGGTCCGGCCATGACGGCGTGACCTCCTCCTGTCGGGCCACCGCCGTCCCCGCCACGGGTGGCCGGCCGGGACCGTGGATCGCCGGGGCGACCACTCGATCCACGGCTGCGGTTCCGCACCGCACGACGGGTGGATGGCGTCGCGACCCCCCGATGCTCCCGTCATCGACGCCACCGGGTGGTAGTACCGACGGCATGACCCCCGTCCCCCCGGCCGATGATCCCACTCCCCCGCCCGGCCACGGAGACTCCCGTGCCGACCGGGCCGCCTGGGGAGAGCCCTCCGGGGACGAGTCCCGGTGGCCGCCGCTGTTGGCCATCGTGACCGCCATCGCCCTCCAGGTGGTGCTCCCCAACCGACTGACCCAGGGGCTCGGTCCGAAATGGTTGATCCCCGCCCTGGAGTTCGTCCTGCTGGTGGCCGTCGCCATCGCCAATCCCCACCGGGTGGACCGTGCCCAGTCCAACCTCCGGCTCCTGTCCCTCGCCATGATCGCGCTCATCACCGCCGTCAACGTCGTGGCCCTGGTGGAACTGATCCGCGCCCTCCTGGACTCCACCACGGCGGGCGGTCGGACCCTCGTGTTCGCCTCGGTGCCGATCTGGCTGACCAATGTCATCGCCTTCGGCCTCTGGTACTGGGAACTCGACCGCGGTGGCGTCACCGCCCGGCGGTTGCCCGACCACCGGGCCCCCGATTTCCTGTTCCCGCAGATGGGTACGCCGGGGTCCGCCCCGGGGTGGGCACCGCAGTTCGTCGACTACCTCTACACGTCGTTCACCAACGCCACCGCCTTCAGTCCGACGGACACGATGCCGCTGACGCCGCGGGCCAAGCTGCTGATGATGGTGCAGTCGCTGGCCTCGTTGCTCACCGTCGCCCTGGTCATCTCCCGGGCGGTCAACATCCTCAAGTAGGTCCGGCGTCCCCGCTCCCGGTCCGCCGGCTCAGCGCCCCGACGGCCCCGCCGCCGTGAGACGCCGGAACCGGCGCACCTTGGGGCATCCGGCGGCACGGCCGCCGTCGGCCGTGGCGGCACACGCCCGGCACTCCCAGGGACCGTCGCCGCTCCGCCAGCGCACCGACCCGCAGTCCGGACACCGGTCACGGCCCTCGCTGCACTCGACCCCGGCGTAGCGCTGCGACGACAGTGGACATCCGTGTCCGTGGCAGACCGCCCACTGCGGATCGGCCACCAGGCCCTCGACGGGGCAGACCGTCAGGCAGCGCGCACAGTCGTTGCACAGCAGTGGGTCGACCTCGTAGGCCACCGGGAAGGCCTCCCCCTGGCGGATCGCCCCCTGGGGACAGGCCGATTCGCAGGCCCCGCAACCCAGGCATTCGGCGACGTCGATCTCCAGGGCCACGTCAGCCCGCCGTCCGGTTGGCCACGGGGACGCCGGCGGCGTCGAAGATCGCCTGCAACGTGCCCATGAACCGATAGAACTTGTCGCTGCCCATGGCGTCGTCGGACCGCGCCTCCAGGGGGACCCCGGCGATGGTCAGGCCATTGAGGGAGTGGGCGGCATCGGCCGGCCCGTGCTCCTCGATCCAGTCGACCATGTCCTTCCACGCCTCCACGGGACCCGAGACGATCACGTCGGCGGCGAGGGTCGCTTCGGAGGTGGGCCCGACCACGCAGATGTCGTACCCGTCGAGCACGAGGCCGTAGAGGTGCGCCATGCCGTCCGGGGCGAGGAACTCCATGCCGAAGCGGAGGTCGGCGATGCCCAGGCGCTCCAGGACGGTGGGATCGGCCGTCGCCCGGGACACCAGTTCGACGAACCAGGCCGGGGACGGGAACGGGGCGTCGATGGTCGCCATCAGGCCGGAACGGCCGCGGCGGCACCGGGTACACCCTCGAGCAGGGCGTCGGGCAGGTGGAGGCGTCCCCGGCGGTCCAGACCCGCGTGTTCGCACCGCTTGAGGTAGTCACCGACGATCTGCAGCCGCAGCACGTCCCCGGCGCCCGCGCCCATCTCACAGGCCGCCTCGACCCCGCCGGCGGCCAGGATGGCCGTGGGCTCGACGATCTCCGGCGTGGCGAAGATCATCGAGATGATCTCCTCGCCCTGGTCGAGGTAGGCGTGGAAGTCCTCGGCCATGGCCGGGTCGGCGGCCAGACGGTACCGGAGGTGCATCGTCCCGTAGGCCACGTGACGGGCCTCGTCCTGCATGCACAGCCGGAAGATCTGCTGTTCCACCGGCGACGGCGCCAAGGCCGCCCCCGCCCGGAAGAGCGAGAGCACGATGCCTTCGCCCAGCAGGTGCATCAGCGCCGAGCCTTCGTCGTAGGACTCGGCGTCGAGGATCAGCTGGAGGAAGCGCTCCACCACGGCGGTGGACCGGCCGAGACCGCCCCCGTTGGCCAGGGCCCGCTTGCGGAAGACCTCGGTGTGGCGGGCCTCGTCCATGACCTGGGTGCAGAGGAACATCTTGGCCTCGACGAAGTCATGGTTGATCCGCCACAGCCACTTGGCGGGGAAGTCGGCGGCGACCATCTCCACCTCGGACAGCACCGTGGCGAGCTGGCACATGGCGTGCTCGACGTCGGGATCGAGCGGCACGAGGTCGCCCCAGGGGATGTCCCGGGTGGCGCTCCACTGACGGCTCACGGCCTCCTCGTAGAGGTCGGGCACGTTGTCCGCCCACACCTCGGCACGGTCGTTGATCGTGTACCCGAGGTCGGGCACACCGTCCTCGACGTCGGAGCCCCGGGGGGCCATGCTGCGGCGTGGCGCGTGCTCGGGGATGTCGCCGTAGGAGCCGATGGCGATGTCCCGGAGCGTCAGGCCGTTCTTGGAGGGCTCGGCCCGCACCCCCCACTCGGAGTTCGTGTCTCGCAGCCAGCCGAGGTCGAACTCCCCCCGGGCGGACCGCTCCAGGTAGTCGAGGTCGAGACCGAGCGCCATGTACTCCCCCTTCGTCGCTGCAGCTCCGTCGCTGCACGATGAGACAGTCTGCGTCTTGGTGTCCCATCGTTTGCAGGATGCGGGACCCGGATCCCGGGGAACAGGGCCGAAGGTCCCGAGTGCGCTCCACCCCACCAGAAAGCGTCGAGGGTGCCGCCGTCGGCGCGATTGCCGCGATGGGGTCGCCGCGGGCCCGGGTCATCGGCCCGTGGTCGGATCCGCCACGGGCCCGCCCGGGCGACGCCGCCCCGGCGGCCCGCCATCGGTCGACCGGAGCCGGACCTGACGCCGCGCATGATGCTTACCGGCATTGGTGTAATGTTGTAATCATACTTACCTCCACTGAACACGAACAGCTCGAGGGACTCGTCTCCCCCATGATCCCCGGGGGCTGGTTCACGGGGCCTCCCCACCTGACCGTGGACGACGACGAGATCCTGGTCGTCGGCACGCTCAGCGAGGACGGCCCCGGTGCCGGCGATCCGGCCGCCTTCCGCGAGGCCACCCGTGCCGCCCGCATGGAGATCGCCGATCGGGTCCAGCCCGTCACCGGTCGCTCCGTCGCCTGGGGCGTGACCTCCGGGGACACCACGACCCTCTTCACCAGCCTCGGCGTCCCGGTCATGACCCGGTTGCGCATCGGCGAGCGGGAGGTGCTCGACACGCTGCTGGCGGCCGGGGTGGCGCGCAGCCGGAGCGATGCCCTGGCGTGGTGCGTACGGTTCGTCGGGCAGAAGGAAGCGGGCTGGCTCCAAGAGCTGCGCACCTCCATCGAACAGGTGTCCCGGGTCCGGGCCGACGGACCCACCCTGTCCTGACCCTCGGAGGCGGGGGGTGACACCCGGTCCTGGCGGGGCCCCGGACGGTTGATCCGGCGAACGTCGGGGTAGGGACCGACGGATGCGACTCTTCACCCACCGTCGGCCGCCCGCGGACCACCGGGGGACGCCGGAGCAGCAGAGGGGCGCGTCTACCGGCACCGGGCCGGCGGGCGGCCCGACGGACCGCACCCGACGGCGCATCCCCCACGCCCGCCAGGACAATATCGCCCATGTCCGCCAGGACAACGGCGAGCTGGTCGAGGACGTCGTCACGTCGGCCGTCGTCGAGTCGACGGCCATCGCGGAGGCCGGCGGCGTGCCCGACCTCGACGGGGTGTCCGACACCGGCGGCGTGCCCGACCTCGACGGGGTTCCCGCCGAGAGTGGTGACCGCATCCTGTGGATCGCACCGCTGCCGAAGGACGGTGACGTCCCCGTCGAGCCGACCGGCCAGGTGGGGCGGATGGACCCGGCCCGCCGCCCCGACGAGCGGTGACGCTCACCGCCCCGCACCGGGCCCCCGACGCCCGGGCCCCCGCCCTCCGGGGCCGGGTCGGGCCGTCGGCGGCGCTCGCCACCCTCTGCGTGGTCCTGTTCCTGACCTTCCTCGACAACACCGTGGTCAGCGTGGCCCTGGCCGACATCCAGGGGAGCCTCTCGGCCAACGTGACCTCCCTCCAGTGGGTGGTGAACGGGTACGCCTTGACGTTCGCCGCCTGCATGCTGGCGGGGGGCACCCTCGGCGACATCCTCGGACGCAAGCGCGTGATGCTGGTCGGGGTCACGGTGTTCTGCGGCGGCTCGGTCCTCTGTGCGCTGGCCCCGACGGTGCAGCTCCTGATCGTCGGACGGGTCCTGATGGGACTCGGAGCGGCGGCCTCGGAACCCGGCACCCTGTCCATCATCCGCCACGTCTACCCCGAACGTGGCCGTCGCGCTGACGCCCTCGGGGTGTGGACCGCCACCTCCGGGCTGGCCCTGGCGCTCGGGCCGGTGGTCGGCGGCGTGCTCGTCGGCGTGGCCGACTGGCGGGCGATCTTCTGGTTCAACGTGGCACTGGGGGGCGCGGCACTGCTCCTCGCCTGGGCCTTCGTCCCCGAGTCCTCCGACCGTCAGGGGCGGCACGTCGACGTCCCCGGAATCGCCCTGGGCGCCGCGTCCCTGGCCGCGCTGTCGTGCGCGGTCATCCAGGGCGAGGTCTCGGGCTACCGGACCGGTTGGGTCGTGGCGCTGTTCGTCGGCGGCGTCGCCGGTCTCGTGGCCTTCGTGCTGGTCGAACGCCACGTGGCCGACCCGGTCCTCGATGTCCGGCTCTTCCGGCTCCCGAGTTTCGCCGTGTCGACCGTCGTGGTGTTCGCCACCTACTTCGGGACCTTCTCGCTCTTCTTCTTCACCGCCCTGTACGTCCAGATCGTGGCCGACGCCTCCCCCTACCAGTCGGCGCTCGACTTCCTGCCGATGGCCGCCACCCTCATCCTGGCGTCGGTGGTCGGCGGCCCCTGGGTCGCCCGTCGGGGTGCCCGAGGACCGGCCGTGGTCGGCTGCCTGCTGGGCGGCATCGGAATCCTCGCCACCAGCGCCGTGATCCGTCCCACGGTCGGGTTCTTCCCCCTGTCCGTCACCATGGCCGTGGCGGGAGTCGGTTTCGGGCTGGCGTTGGTGGCGGCCACGACCACCAGCCTGTCGGTGGTCCCCCCGGAGCGGTCGGGCATGGCCGCTTCCACCACCAACACGAGCCGTGAGCTCGGCGCCGTGTTCGGCGTCGCCGTCCTGGGGGCCATCGTCAACGCCCAGCTGACCGGGCAGTTGGCCGCCCGGCTCAAGGCCATCGGCATCCCCCCGAGTTTCCAGTCCCTGGTCATGCACGCGGTGACCGGAGGGGGTCTGGGCAGCGGTGGCCAGGCCACCGGTGCCGAACACGACAAGAACGCCTCCATCGCGGCCATCGCCACCAAGGTCGTAAACGCCGCCTACGACGCCTTCGGCACCGGGCTCCACATCGCCCTCGCGCTGTCGGGCGCGCTGCTGGTGGCGGTCGCCGTGCTGGCTGCCGTGGCGGGTCGGCGCCACCGGAGCCCGTCATCGCCGGCGACCAGGTCATGGCCGTCGGCGGACACGTCCGCCTCCACCACGATCTCGTCGCCGACCGCGCCCTTCGCCGGGAACCCGCCCCCGTCCACCTCGGGCCGCGGGCCTTCGATCACCGGGCACCGGTGCAGCTGGCGCCCCTCCTGATCGGTATCGGCGCCGGCGTCCGGGCGGGTCGCGGGCCCAGGGTCGGGACGCCGCTCGGGAACGGGAGCGACGTCGGCGTCCCCCGAGGTGGTCGCCGTTTCCGTTCGGGTCGCCGCCCGATGGCCGGAAGCCGGTGCGGCTGGCGACGGGGACGTCTACCGGTCCGTCATGTCGAAGGCACCCGCGCCCCCGTACAGTCGGGTCACCGCGGCGATGTCGTCGTCAGCCAACCCCGCTGACCGGGCCTGGTCGAAGCGGTCGCGCACGGCCGACACGAGGGGGAGCGTCACGCCACCCCCCTCGGCGAGCTCGAGGGCCAGGCGGGCGTCCTTGTGACCGAGTTCCACGGTCCACCACGCGTCGCCTCCGCCCTCCAGTACGGCGTCGAACCGGTTGGCAAGGGCGGCCGGCACGACCGGGCTGCCCTCGAACAGGGACCGGAGCTGCCCGGTGTCCAGGCCCCCGGCCCGACCGACGGCGAACGCCTCGGCCAGGGCGGTGACGCCGGAGAGCAGCAGCGAGTTGGTCGCCAGCTTGGCCGCCGCCGCCAGGGGCGGCTCCTCGAAGCGCAGGACCTTGGGGCTGAGGGCGTCCACGATCGGCCGGAGGTGCTCCTGGGTGCGGCGCCCGGCACCGAGCAGCAGGGTCGCCTCTCCCGACCGCAGCGCATCGGGTCGCCCCAGCACGGGCATGGACCCGAAGCGGTCGCAGCGCGACGCCAGCTCGCCGCTCAGCTCGGCGGACACCGTGGACATGTCGACCCACCAACGACCGTCCAGGTAACCGAGCACCCCACCCTCGTCGGGGCCCTCCTCACCCAGCCCGACCGCCCGCAGGGCGGTGTCGTCGGCCACCAAGGTCACCACCACCTCCGCCGATGCGACCGCATCGGCCAGGGACCCGGCCGCCGTGGCCCCGGCCGACACCAGCTCGTCGGCCCGTCCCGGTGAGCGGTTCCACACGGTCACGGGAAACCCCGCGTCGAGGAGTCGCGCCGCCGCCGCCCGACCCATCCGACCCAGTCCCAACACGGCGACCGCCGTCCGACTGCCGTTCTCGTCCACCATTCCCGACCTCCTCGTGCTCGGCGTCCGCCCCGTCACCACGTACCCGGCCCGTCCCCGAGCTACCCGCCCGTCGTGCGGGGCGGTCAGCCGGCGGCGGCCAGCTCGGGCACGAACCTGGCGGCGTCGACGGTCCCCACCCCCGAGGCGAGGTCGTAGCCCGGGAGGGCGTCGTACCCCTGCACCGTCGTCGTGGTCCGGTCCTGGGTGTAGGTCACCGTGTTGTTCCCCGATGTCACATCCACGATGCCCGGCGCACCGGACGCCGACAGCTGGTAGACCGCCGGATTGATCACGCCGAGCGGATGGCCGGCCACCTGGTCGGCCAAGCTGACGATGCCGGCGAAGAGAGGCGTGGCCTCACTCGTCCCGCACGTCGGTGACCAGCCGACCTGCCCCGGGAAGCCTTGGTAGACGTCGACGGCTCCGTTGCACGCCGCGCTCATCGAGATGTCGGGCACCCCACGCTGGTTCCCCACCACCTGGGACACGCCGTCCTGGAAGGAGGGGCGGGGGAAGATGACCGACAGGCCGCCTCCGCCGGCCAACGGGCTCGGCCCGTCCTTCCCGGTGATGTACTCCTGGGTCGCCACGTCGTAGGTGTCGTTCCACACCGTGTCCGGCGCCAGCCGGTGACCGGAGGTGTCGAGCCGCAACCGGGTGCCCCCCACCCCGGTGACGAGGGGGTCGCTGTCGGGCCACGAGGTCACCGGGAAGTCGTAGTACCGGCGCCCACCCCGGTCGACGTCCGCCGCCCCGCTGTCGCCCGCGGCGGCCAGGACGGTGATCCCCTGGTCGGCGGCGTCGATGTAGGCCGACCGCAACCGCAGCAACGATGCGGCACCGGGGAAGGTCTGTTCGGTGGCACTGAAACTCTGGGAGATGACACCACCGAGATGATGGTCGACGACATACGTCTCGGCCTTCACGATGGCGGGGAACCCGCTCGTGCCCTCGTCCTCGTTGGTCGGCGTCTCGACCAGGAGGATGGCGGCGCCCGGGGCCATGGAGTGGGCGTACTCGACGTCGAGATCCGTCTCCCCGGCCCATCCCTCGCGGTTGGGGTCCTCGACGTAGGGGGGCACGGCGCCCGCCGGCTGGATGACCGTCAGCGAAGGGGGCGCCGGGATCCCGAACGTCGTGTCGAACGTGGCCAGATCGGACTGGACGGTGGGCGACCCGTAGGCGTCGACGATGACGATGGTCTGACCGGCGCCGTCGATCCCGCGCTTGAACAGGGGCGTCAGGTCGTAGGCCGTCTGCAGTTGGAGGGGTGAATAGCACGAGACGTGGAACTGCGCCTTGCAGTAGGCGGTCGTCGGCGGCCCGTCGTTCGCCCCGGCGGACGGTTGGAGCGGGGTGGGGTGGATGATCCCGGGCTCGATCCGCACGACCGGTACCGCCGCCACGGCCCGGCCCGGTCCTCCACCCGGCATCGCGCCGGATGCCGCGCCCAGGGTCGCCAGGGCCAGCAGGCCGGCCGCCATCGACCCGATCGGCCGTCGTCGCCGGATGATCCGGGAATTCGGAAACCGTCCCATCGTCGTCCCCCTCGGCTCGTCCCACCCAGCCGCCACCGGTCCTCGCGTCGACCGGCCCATGACCGTGCAGGCTATCGACCGGGGCCCGACCCGGCCATTCACCGGACGGTCCCTCCGGAGAGGTTCAGACCTCGAGCTGGGCCAGGTCGTGGCCGACACCGTGGGGCGCCCTCGACTGGCGTCGGGCGCTGGTGAGGACCGGGACGTGGTGGTCGTGGACGACGTGGGCTCCCGTGGCCCGAAGGGATGACACCAATGCCCGGTCCTCGCCGGTGGCCACCGATCTGAACCCGCCGGCCTCGAGATAGGAGGAGGCGGACACACCCAGCGACGCCCCGTGCACGGGGGACCGCTCCGACTCGTAGCGGCGTCGCCACGCCTGGACGGTGGGGTCGCCGCCGGAGTGGGCGACCTCGATGGCGACGGTGCCGAGCCAGGCGTCGGCGCCCCGGTCCCGGTGCCGGAGCTGTTCGGTCAACCACCGGCGGGGCACCGCCGAGTCGGCGTCGGTGGTGGCGAGCCACACCCGACGCCGGTCCACGGCGGCGAACTCCTCCAGGACCGCCCGGCAACCCGCCGCCCGGGCGGCGCCGACCCGCCCCTCCGTCGTGACGAGGAACCCCAGTTCGTGGAGCCAGGGGCGGGACGCCACCTCCCGAACCCACCGCCGGACGATCTCGGCGCTGCCGTCCGTGCAGTCGTCCAGGACCACGACCGTGCGGAAGACCGCCGCGCTGCGCACGGCTGCCACCTCGACCGCCGCCACGATCGCCGCCAGCGCCCGATCCAGCAACTCCTCCTCATCGTGCACGGGCACCACCACCCCCACCACCGCGGCCCGGGTCTCCGGTCCCGGGCGTCTCATGCCGGTCCCCGCCATACGTCGAGCACGAAGTCGTCCTCCAGGTGGCGCACGACCTGGCGCAGGCCCGGCGTGGCGCCGATCAGCCGGTGGGCCTGGTCCCCGGTGAGGGGATAGTCGGTGTCACCCCGCCAGTGCACGGCGACGATCGTGGCGTCCGGCGTCGCCGTGCGGACCGCCACGTCCATCAGGCGCTCGAGCTCGTCGGCGTCGAAGTAGTACGCCAGCTCGCTGAGCACCACGAGGTCGAACGGTCCGTCCGGCCATTCCTCGGGCACCAGCCGCTGTTCGACGGTGACGCCGGTGGAGCCGCGCAGTCGTTCGGCGGTCCGGGCGACCGGTCCGGCCAACAGGTCGACCGCCAGCAGCTGCTCACACCGGGGGGCGAGGAGGGCGCTCAACACCCCGATCGAGCAGCCCGGCTCGAACCCGCGTCGGTAGTGGGGCTCGGGTAGCGCAGCCACCGTGATCGCGTATTTCCGACGCTCGTACCAGCTCGACTCGAAGTCCCACGGATCCCCGTCGGCCGCGTACAGGCGCTCGAAGTAGGAACGGTCGACGGGGGACATCACGTCGAGCCAAGATCCGGGCCGGCACTCTGGCGGGTCCACCCCGGCGCGGCAAGCCGACCCGGGGGCTCCAGGACGAGACGGCCGAGGACGGCGGCGTCGCGGCCACCATGGTGCTGTGCCAGGTAGACAGGGAGATCGGCCGTCCGCCGGGCCTGGACCGGATCGAGGCACACCAGGCGGGCGCCCCCGGCGTCGACCACGTGACCGAGCACCTCGCGGCACCGGTCGTGGATGTTCTGGCGGGTGGAGAGCGCCCGGTGCCGTCGGGACAACCGGGATCCCCGACCCGCCGCCTCCTCGTCGATGCGCGCCGCCTCGAGCCGCAGTCCGGCCTCGCCGGCGTCGACCGCGGCGACGGCGCGCCCGAGAGCTGCGGCCACATGGGGGTCCGGATCCGCGCCCAGGGTGTGGATCAGTCCGGCCACCAGCGCCCGGGCCCCTCCCCACCAGCAGGCCGCGACACCCACGGCCCCCCACCAGAATCCTCTCCGGTCGGTGTAGAACCCGGGACCGGCCACCAGCCCCCTTCCCGGCACGACCCCCGAGACGGTCAACGACCCGCTGTCGGATCCCGCCATCCCGACAGCCGGCCAGGACTCGGGATCCCGACGCACCGCCACCTCCGCGATCTCGACGTCGAACAGCAGCCGCCCCCCGGGCCCGTCGGCGGCCAGGAGGGCGCGGTCGAGGACCGAGCGCCCCGAACAGAACTCCTGGACGCCGTCGAGCGTCCATCCGCCGCCGGCGGTCCTGGCCACCACGCCACCGCCGTTCCGGCGGGCCGCCCAGACCCCGTACGTGGCACCGTCGACGGGAGATCGGTCGGCCTCGGCCAGGATGGCCACCGCATCGGCGTGACCCTCCGCCAGCCGACCGGCCGACAGATCACGTCCGGACACCGCGGCGAGCGTCTCGAATCGGGACCAGGTCGCCCCGCCGCCGGGCAGGGGGAGCCGTCGCGCTCCGCCCGTGATGAACTCCTGGAAGACCGTCCGGGCGTACCGTTCGGCCGCGGTCCCGTCCGTGCCCATAGGCGGACTGTGCCCACCGGTACCGCTCGAAAACGACCGGGGGGCGCCGGTGGCGTCCCCCGTCCGGTTCAACGATCGACCGGCGGCGGTTCCGCCTTGCCCGCCGCCCGCGGGGCCTCGACCCCGGGGTCCAGCTGCTCGGCATCCTCGGGGGACACGCCCTCGTCCTCGAGCGCGTCCACCCACTCCTGATCGAGGCGGGCCGTCTCACCGAACTCCTGGTCCTGCGGGTCCTTGCGGCGACTCTCGGTGGGCATGGTGGTCCCCTTCCTGTCCGGCAACGGTGGCCCCTCGGCGGCGGCCCGACGGCTCGACGGCCCGGTCGCACACGTTCTGGCGTCCCGTCGGGCTACCCGCCTCCCGTCACCCGGAAACGTCGGCCGTGGTCGGTGCCGTGGGCGTTGACGACGGTTCGCGCCGGCCTCCGGTCTCCTTCCCGGATGGGCGGGTCCGATCGGACGGCCCGTGTCCTGACGGGGGCGGTACGGGTGTCGGGGCGAGGGAGCGTGGGTGGCGCCCGGCGGGGTACGCACCGGGCGTGGTCCGAACATGCCCGTCCCACTGCACGCGACGACGCCTCCCGGAGCCCCCGGCCGGGCCTGCGAAGGCCGGTACGGTGCCGGACGGGTGTCGATCTGGGACCATGGCACCTATGGCTGCGAGGCGTGGCACGACACCGAGGTCGAGATCGTCCTCCGGCGGGCGCGGGCCCACGCCGCCCAGGTCCTCCTCCCGACCCGGAAGCGCAGTTGGATGATCCACCGGAGCGACCCCCGAGCGGCCGGCACCGAGGTGCTGCCCACCGCCCTACCCCCCATGCTCGCCACCGCCGGAACCCTTCCCGACGACGACGACGGTTGGGCCTACGAGTTCAAGTGGGACGGCGCCCGGGCCATCGTGGCGGTCGACGGAGGCCGGCCCGTCGCCACGAGCCGCTCCGGCAACCCGCTCACGGACTCCTTTCCCGAACTCCGGACGATGGCCGGGACGTTCGGCTCCACCCGGGTTCTCCTCGACGGCGAACTCGTCGTGTTCGACGCGGATCGCGCTCCCTCCTTCGCGCGCATCCAGCATCGCCTGAAGGCGGCGCCGGGCCGGGCCGTCGAAGCGGCCGTCGCCACCGATCCCGCCCACTTCGTGATCTTCGACCTCCTCCATCTCGACGGCCGCTCCCTCCTCCGATCCCCCTACGACGAGCGGCGGGCCGCCCTCGACGGGCTCGCCGCGAGCGGGCCGGGCTGGGGCGTCACCCCGTCGTTCACCGACCGACGCGGCGACGACGTGCTCCGGGTGGCCCTCGGGATGGGCATGGAGGGCATCGTGGCGAAGCGGCGGTCCAGCGAATACCTCCCCGGGCGGCGGAGCGGCTCCTGGATCAAGGTGAAGCCCGAACGCACCCAGGAGGTGGTGGTGACGGGGTGGACCGCCGGCAACGGCCGGCGGGCGAACGGGTTCGGGGCCCTGGTGCTCGGTATCCCGGCGGGCGACCGACTCGACTACATCGGCAAGGTGGGAACGGGATTCACGGAGGCGTCGATGGACGGACTCCTGCGGGAACTCCGTCCCCTGGCCGTCACCTCCTGCCCGTTCGGGAGCCGTCCACCCGGACTCGGTCACGTGCACTGGGTCGAGCCCGAACTGGTGGGGGAGGTCCGGTTCGCGGGCTGGACCCCCGACGGGCACCTGCGCCAGCCGACCTGGCGCGGCCGGAGGCCGGACAAGTGGGTCGACGAGGTGGTCCGTGAGTCCTGATCGAACCAGCACCCGGGTGGAAGTGGCGGGTCGCAGCCTCTCCATCTCCCGGCTGGACAAGGTCCTCTTCCCCGAGGACGGCTTCACCAAGGGCCAGATGATCGACTACTACGTGCGCGTGGCCGACGTCATGCTGCCGCACCTCGAGGGACGGCCGTTGACGATGAAGCGCTATCCCGACGGCGTCGCCGGTCAATCGTTCTTCGAAAAACACGTTCCCCCGGGAGCACCCCGCTGGATCGAAACAGTCACCGTCCCGACGTCCGACGGCCACGGCTCGGTCACCTACCCCACGGTCGCCGACCTCCCCACACTGGTCTGGGCGGCCAACCTCGGCGCCATCGAGCTCCACGTCCCACTCTGGAAGGTGGGACGACGCCGCAAGCTCCCGGCACCCCCGGACCAGTTCGTCGTCGACCTGGATCCCGGACCCGGTACGTCCATCGTCGAGTGCTGCCGGGTGGCCCTCCTGGCCCGGGAGGAGCTCGACGGAGACGGGCTGTCGACCGTGGCCAAGACCAGCGGTTCGAAAGGACTCCAGCTCTACGGGTCGCTCGACGGCACCATCGCGTGGGACCGTTCCCGGGAGATGGCCCGCGACCTGGCCCGACGACTCGAGCACGAGCACCCCGACCTCGTCGTGTCGAACATGCGCAAGGAGCGGCGGGACCGTCGGGTGCTCCTCGACTGGAGTCAGAACCACCCGATGAAGACGACGGTGGCCGCCTACTCGCTGCGGGCCCGGGACCGGCCGACCGTGTCGACCCCGGTCGCCTGGGACGAGGTCGAGGCCTGCGCCGACTCCGGGGATCCGACCCAACTCGTCTTCACGGCAGACGAGGTCCTCGACCGGTTGTCCGACCGGGGTGACCTCTTCGCCGTGTGACGACCGGGGACCCGGTTTCCCCGCCCCCGTCGACGGGAAGAGTGGGCCCGTGAAACCCGTACTCCCCCGTCCCCGCGGCCCCCTGAGCGAGCTGCTCGTGGCGGCGCTCACCAGTCGGCCCCGGTCCACCGCCGAGGCGGAGAGCGTCGCCCGCGGCCACCTCGCCGACGAGGACCTCCAGATCGCCCTCCACATCTGTTATGGCCTGCACTACGACGGGTTCGCCGGTGTCGACGAGGAATGGAAATGGGATCCCGGCCTGCTGGCCCTCCGGAACCGCATCGAGCACGCATTCCTCACCGACCTGATCGGCATCGACGCCGCCCGGCCGACCATGAGCCACCGGGACGTGACCGCCACCTTCGACGAACTGCTCGGCTCGGACGGCGGACCGTCGTTGTCGTCCTATCTCTTGGAGCGCGGCTCCCTCGGGCAGCTCCGGGAGTTCGTGATCCATCGGTCCGTCTACCAGCGCAAGGAGGCCGATCCCCATACCTGGGTGATTCCGAGGCTCCGGGGTCGGGCCAAGTCGGCGTGCGTCCGGTTGCAGTCCGACGAGTACGGCAACGGTGAGCCGGGGCGCACCCATGCCGAACTGTTCGCCACGACGATGCAGGAGTTCGGTCTCGACGCGGCACCCGGTGCCTACGTCGATCAGGTGCCGGCGACCACCCTGGCCACGGACAATCTCGTCTCGTTGCTGGGGCTGCACCGACGGTGGCGCGGGGCGCTCGTCGGCCACCTGGCCGCCTTCGAGATGACGTCGGTGGTGCCCATGGCCCGCTATGCCCAGGCCATCCGGCGACACCTTCCGTCGGGTCCGGCCGCCGAGTTCTACGAGTGCCATGTGGTGGCCGACACCGTGCACGAGCGGATCGCGGCCGAAGAGCTGCTCCGGGGCCTCGTCGAAACCGACCCGGAGGCCTCGCGGGACGTCTGCGTCGGGGCCGCCGCGCTCCTGGCCGTGGAACGCCGGTTCGCCACCCACCTGTTGACGGCGTGGAGCGAGGGGCACACGTCGCTGCGGACGGGCGCTTCCGGGCAGCCCCGGGCGGTCCACCCCCATCGTGGCGGCGTACGCCGGGAGCGGGTCCGGATCGTGGCCTGACCCGTGGATGTCGGGCGTCCACCCCGGAGCCTCTACGTCACGGGCTGGACGTCCGCCGGGCCCTTCTTGATCTCCTGGATGTAACGGTCGATCCGTTGGCGGGACATGCCCCAGGCCCGGGCGATCTCCCAGGCCCGCATGCCCTCGTCGAGGCAGCGACGGATCAGGAGGAGCCGGAGATCGTGGCGGGCATCGTCGATCCGGCGCTGCGCATCCTGGGTCGACTGGCGTTGGTCCCCGGGGGATTCATGACCGAGGGTCTCGGTGATCCTCTCGCCGGCCCGGAGGCGCTCGATCCCCTGTCGGAGGATCCTCTCCCCCTCGATCATCACCCGGCGGGCCGCCCGGTTGGCATCGATGAGCTCCTGGATAGCCCCGATGATCTGCTCGTCTCCCTCCGCCATCGGACCATGATCCCACTATTCCGCTGACGCGTGCACCCCCCGGTCGGCCATCCCGCCGGATCGATCGACGACCCGCGGATCGGGTGGTCAGCCCATTGATCTCGCCCCGTCGATGGACCCCCGGATGATGTCGGCGTGGCCGGCGTGCTGGGCAGTCTCGGCCACAATGGGTACGAGGACCCGGCGGCCCGACCAGTGGGCCCCCGGTTCGGATATCGGGTCACCGCCGACGGCCGCCGCCGTCGGATCCCTCGACCCGGGTCCGAGGCGAGATGGCCGGGCCCGGAACGTCGGGTGGCGGAACCGTCGGCTCGACGGGCCCGGCCGCGGAACGGTAACCGGTCGACCTTGGAATTCGCTGTGAGCGCCTGGAGGAATGGAGGTACGGACCAACCCGTCCACATCGAAGTGCACGGCCATCGGGCCATCCGGCCCGGCGCGCGACGACGCCCCCCGGGTGACCGGGGGGCGTCGTGCGGTACTACGGCGAAGCTGGGGCTACAGACTGAACGTCGTGTGCGGCACCAGCTTCAGCTTGTTCTTGGCGGTGTCGACGCACACCCGGCCCGAGGTGACGTCCCCGACGGCCGGAATGCCGACACCCGAAGTCGAGGCGGCCGTCACCGAGCCGGTGGCGTCATACTCGTCGTAGCCCTTGGAGCAGGCACCCTGACCCGGCGACGAGTCCGAGAACGTCACGGTCGTCGTGGCCCCGCTGTTCGACCAGGTGAGATTGCCCCCGGCCAGCAGCGCCGCCGTCGTGGCGGTGGCGTCCTTGTAGCCCTTGCCCCCGGACGGGGTGCACTTGCCGAACGTGAGGGTGCCTCCGGCGAGTGTGCCCTTGAGCTTCACGCTCGAGCACTGGATGGCCGATGCGGCCCCAGCCGTGCCGGCCTCGACGAAGCCGGCCGTGGCGATGGAGGCCGGAACGGCCAGCGCGGCCGCGACAGCAGCCACAGTGAATAAACGACGCATGGAATCCCCCAATTTCTGCGGGCCCGACTCTCGCCCGACTCCGCACGTTGAGACTGCAGCCTTTGCAGTCGAACGGTTAAACGTCCGACGCCCGGATCCGTTACTCCCCGACCCGTCGGCCCTCGGGTGGGAGCCCTTTTCGGGCGGCCACCACCGCCCGCGGCCTATCCGGTCGGGCGATTGTCGGTGTCGACCACGACGACCCGGGGCTCGTGAGCATCACACTCGTCGGCCTCCACGTCGACGTACGAGGCGATGATGACCAGGTCGCCGACCTGCGCCAGCCTGGCCGCCGCCCCGTTCAGGCAGATCTGGCCGGGCGATCCCTCGATGGCGTACGTCTCGAACCGCTCGCCGTTCATGAGGTTGTAGACGGCCACCTGCTCGTTCACCACGATGTCGGCCGACTTGAGCAGCAGCGGATCGATGGAGATCGACCCGACGTAGTTGAGGTCGGCATCGGTGACCCGGGCACGATGGATCTTGCCATTGAGCATTCTTCGACGCATGTCCGACCTCCGTCCGCACCAGTCCCGTCCAGGATAGGGCGACTCGCCCGGTGGTCGGTGCGGTCCCGCCGGTCGCACCGGAACCGTCGGGGCCGCCGTCGGCCGCCGGCTCCGGGTTCGGTCACGACCAACCGAGCTCCCGCAGCCGCTCCTCCCCGATCCCGAAGTGGTGCCCTATCTCGTGGAGCAGGGTGACGCGTACCCGGTGGGCGAGTTCCTCCGGGGTCGAGGCAGATCGGCAGATCGTGGCGAGGTACAGCGTGATCCGGTCGGGACGGACACCCGAATAGTTGAGTCGGCCGGTCAGCGGCACGCCTTCGTAGAGTCCGTACAGCGGACCGGGTGGGCTCCGGTCATCGATGATGATGGCCACGTTGTCCATCTCGGCCCGCAGTTCGTCCGGGATCGTGGCCAGCGCGTCGACCACCAGGCTCTCGAACGCATCGACGTCCACCGGTTCCATGGACCCACCCTGTCAGCCCCGGCGCCCCCGTGCCGGCGGCCGCGTCCGTCACGGGGGCACGGTGCGTCGCCAGTCCGTTGTCCGCGTTCCGTAGTGTCCACAGCGTGGACGGGTTCGACCTGGTGATCTTCGACTGCGACGGCGTCCTGGTGGACAGCGAGCGGCTCGCCGTGCGGACGGAGGCGGAGATCCTGTCCCGCCTGGGGTGGCCGCTCACCGAGGCCGACATCGTCGACAGGTTCGTGGGACGGTCCGCCACCTACATGCAGGGCGAGATCGAACGCCATCTGGGTCGGCCCATCGATTGGGACGCCGAGTTCGAGATCCACTACCGGGAGGTGTTCCAACGCGACCTCGTCGCCGTCCCGGGCGTCGAGGAGGCCCTCGATGCCATCACCACACCGGTGTGCGTGGCGTCGAGTGGGAGCCACGACAAGATGCGCTTCACCCTGGGCACGACCGGGCTCTTCGACCGCTTCGAGGGCAGGATCTTCAGTGCCGACCAGGTGGCCCACGGGAAGCCCGCCCCCGACATCTTCCTGTTCGCGGCGGACCAGATGGGCGTCGACCCGGGACGGTGCGCCGTGGTGGAGGACAGCGTCGCCGGGGTCACCGCCGCGCGGTCGGCGGGGATGGCCGTGTTCGGGTTCGCCGGCGGCGTGACGGGCGCCGACCGACTGTCGGCGGATGGGGTGGTGGTCTTCGACCACATGGGGCAACTACCCGCCCTCCTCGGAAGCCGCTGAGCCCGCGTGGTTCCAGCTCCGTGGTCGCCATCGCCGTCGCCGGCACCGGTCAGGGCATCGGGAACGGACCGAAGAAACCGGCGTTGCCGTACGCGAAGACTCCACCGTCCCCACCGAGGAGCCGGTAGCCGCCTCCCGCCGGGGAGGGGGAGATGGAGAAGACCGGTGCGACCAGGTCGAGCGCGCCCGCCGAGCCCTCGAAGGGGGCGTCTCCGAAGGCGAACACCCCACCGTCGTAGGCGGCCAACCAGTAGCCCGCGGGCCCGGCGGCCGCGATGCCGACCACCGGGGCGTTCAGTGGCCGCCCTCCCATGGAGCCCTGGAAGGGGGCGTCACCGAAGGCGAAGACCCCGCCGTCGGCGGCCGTCAGCCAGTAGCCCCCCGACCCGGCGGCCGCCATGCCGACCACCGGGGCGTTCAGGGGCCGCCCTCCCATGGAGCCGTGGAAGGCGGCGTCCCCGAAAGCGAACACCCCGCCATCGGCCGCCACCAACCAGTAGCCGCCGCCGTCGGGGGTCGACGCCATCCCGACGACCGGCGCGTTCAACGGGACACCGCCCAGCGAACCGAAGAACGGCGCCCCGTCGAGGGCGAACACGCCGCCGTCGGCGGCGACCTCCCACACTCCGCCTTCGGGATCGGCGGCGACCCCGACGACGCGAGCCGAGGAGATCGGCTGGTCGACGGGCGTGACCGCGTCACCCACCCCCTGGACGTACCCCGAGGCACTCACGCCCCAATACCCGATGTTGTCCTCCGTCGACGCCAGTCCGACGCCGTAGTTGGCGAAGGCCGGCTCGACGAAGTCGAAGGCGAGAGACGACCTCCCCCCGAGGTCCGGGGTGCACGATCCCGCCGGTTGGGGGGTGCTGGAGGCGGACTGGCCGTCGATCGTCAGGGTGGCCACGGCGGGGGCCGCGGGATCCGCACAATGGGGGTGCCACTCCCAGATGATCGCCGGGGGGAGCGCCGCTCCGGTGAACTGGATGGTGAACGAGGCCGACCCACCGTTTCCGGCCACGTTCGTGAAGGCCGGACCGGCGACCGGGGTCAGGACCGCCGATCCCGTCACGGTCACCGAGCAGACCTGGCGCGGATCCGCCGGGTACGCCGGGAACTCGAACCCGATCGTCCCGAGGGCACCCGACGCCAGCGGGGGGCCGAGGTGGAAACCACAGGAACCGCCGACCGTCGACAGCGCGGCGTCGGCGCGGGGGGCGACGGCCACGGACGCCACGGTGGCCCCGGCGACGAGCACGATCCCCGCTGCCACCCGGGTCCAGCGGGGGCGTCGGTCCCGGAGCCATGGATGCCGCCGGGACGCTCCGTTCGCCTGATCGGTCATGACACCCACCACCTTCCGGGATCCGCCGACCGGGTCCGGTGACGCGTGCCCCACGGGCCCGGGCCGACTCGCGTAGATCGCCCGAGAAGATGTTACGACGACCTCCCCGGAAAGTCAGCCGGAATCTCGCCCCCACCGCCCGTCCTTCCCGTCGACGGGACCGCCGGGCCGCCATCGGCCGCCTGTCCGGGACGGGTGGGTGATCCGACGGGATCGCCGGGACACCTCCGGCGGCATTACACAGTCACTATGGTTTGTAATATGACGGACGTCGGAGCAGGCACCGGGCCCACGTCGGCGGGTCCGCGGTGACCCCCGGGCCCCGGACCCACTCCCGACTGTTCATCGGCGGACGGTGGGAGCCCCCCGAGTCCACCGCCACCATCGACGTCGTCGAGGCCCACTCCGAGGAGCGGATCGGGACGGTCCCGGATGCGGGATCAGCCGACATCGATGCGGCCGTCTCGGCGGCCCGCCATGCGTTCGACCGGTCCGACTGGCCCCGGGCCCCCCTGGCGGATCGCATCGCCGCGGTGCAGCGGCTCATCGAGGAGTTCGGGCGCCGCACCGAAGAGATGGCCCGGACGATCAGCTCGGAGAACGGGGCGCCCATCAAGTTCTCCCGGCTTGGCCAGGTCGGTGCGCCCCTGGACATCATGGCGTCGATGATCGACGTGGCCGCCGCCACTCCGTGGGAAGAGCGCCGGTCCGGTCGCTACCTCGACTACCTCGTGCGTCGCGAGCCGGTCGGGGTCGTCGGAGCCGTCGTGGCGTGGAACGTCCCCCAGGTGCTCATCGCCACGAAGCTGACGCCGGCGCTGCTGGCCGGTTGCACGGTCGTGGTCAAGGCCGCCCCGGAGGCGTCTCTCGACGCCGTGATGCTGGCCGAGATCATCGAGGCCGCCGATCTCCCACCCGGGACCGTGTCCGTGCTCACCGGCGGCGTCGAGGCGGGCCGGGCCCTGGTGGGTCACGCGGGAGTCGACAAGATCGCATTCACCGGATCCACCGGGGCCGGACGGGAGATCGCGGCGCGCTGTGGCCATGACCTCCGCCGCTGCAGCCTCGAACTCGGTGGCAAGTCGGCGGCGATCCTGCTGGACGACGCCGACCTGGCCGTCGCGGCCCACGCGCTGCGGTACACGTCCTTCATCAACAACGGTCAGGCCTGTGCGGCCCAGACCCGGATCCTGGCCCCCCGTTCCCGCTACGCCGAAGCGGTCGATGCCGTCGCCGACCTCGCCGCGTCCCTGACGGTGGGCGACCCGCACGATCCCGCGGTCAAGGTGGGCCCGCTCGTCAGCCGACGTCAGCGCGATCGCGTCCGGGGCTCCATCGAATCCGGGGTTCAGGACGGCGCCCGGGTGGTGGTCGGTGGACCCGAGGCTCCCGAGGGGCAGTCGAGGGGATGGTTCGTCCGGCCCACCGTGTTCGCCGACGTCGACAATGCGATGCCCATCGCCCGAGAGGAGGTCTTCGGACCCGTGCTCTGCATCATCCCCTACGACGACGACGAGGATGCCGTGCGCCTGGCCAACGACTCACGGTACGGCCTGGCGGGATCGGTGTTCACCTCCGACCCCGAACGGGGACTCGCAGTGGCTCGCGGTCGTCCGCACCGGGACCTTCGGCATCAACGGGTACGCCCCCGACCCCCTGGCGCCCTTCGGCGGGTTCAAGGAGTCGGGCATCGGCCGCGAATGGGGCGAGCACGGCCTGGCCGAGTACGTGGAGATCAAGGCCGTCAACGGAGTGGCGCCATGAGCGGCCCGTTCGCCGCCTCCCCGGAGCACTACCCGATGTCGGGGCTCGACGAGTTCCTGATCCACAACCATCCCCACCCGGTCCGGGTGATGTGGACGTCGGACGTCCAGGCCTACGAGCGGATGTGGTTCACCTGCGAGGACACCACCGGCGACCTGCTGGTCGTCGCCGGCATGGGCATCTACCCCAACCTGGGCACGGCCGAGGCGTTCGCCATCGTGAACGTCCGCGGCCGACACACGACGGTGCGGGCCCACCGCAAGCTGGGGCTCGACCGAATGGACATGTCCGTGGGTCCGCTCCGGTTCGACGTGGTCGAGCCGTTCCGGCAGTGGAACCTGACCCTCGACGACAACGAGTACGGCATCGCCTTCGATCTGTCCTGGTTCGACACCAAGCGCCCCGTCTACCGCCTGATCGGCGCCGGCATGTTCCTCGGGACCAAACCCTTCGCCGGCGTGGCCGGATACGACGGCTTCGGTCGCCAGAGCGGATGGGTCTCGGCCCACGGCGAGCGGTTCATCCTGGACCGGGACGTCCACCGGGGTACCCGCGACCATCACTGGGGAACGCGGGACGGCGTCGGCGGCCCGACCTTTTGGAGTGGGAACCAGCATCCCCACTCGGGAGAGTGGGTGGAGTTCGAGGAGTACGGGGTCTGGGGTGACCACATCCTCTACAACCTCGGGGATCCGCGCCGGGGCAGCGCCACCCTCCGGGGACGTCGCCACCGGCTGCGGTTCGAGGACGACACCCACCTCCTGCTCTCCGGCGAGGTCGACCTCGTCTTCGCCGACGGCAGCGAAAAGACCATGACCTTCGAGCGGTTGGGCAACCAGATCGCCTTCCTCCGCTGCGGCATGTACGGGGGGCCCAACGGCGGCACCCCCGACGGCGATCTCTGGCACGGGATGGAGGTCGGTGACGGGGTGGTCAGCGGGGAGACCTATGACGTCAACGACCCCGAGGTCCGATCGCGCATCTGCGGGCTCGACCAGCACCATGCCCGGTTCGAGTGCGAGGGCGAGGTGACGTACGGGATCATCGAGCCTTACGACACCCTCTGCTACGACATGGCGTCGAGTGGCCTCGGTGGGTTCTCCCTCCTCGAGTGACCGTCGCCTACGTGAAGTCGGAGCCGCCGTCGACGTTGATGTTGGCCCCCGTCATGTAGGTGTTCCGGGCGGACGCGGCAAAGGCGATCACCGGCCCGATCTCCGTGGGGTCGGCCGCCCGGTTCAGGTGGACGGGGTGGCCGAAGTCCCGTGTGATGAAGCGCATGACGTCGTAGAGATCCTCCTCGTCGACATCGGGAACCATACGCAGCGCCTGTTTGAACGACTCGGACACGAACGTCCCGGGGCTGACGGTGTTCACGAGGATCCCGTCCGGAGCCAGGGTCATCGACAGGTTCTTGGTCAGACTGGTCAGGGCGTTCTTGGCCGCCGTGTAGGCGACCAGCTGGCCGGACTGGCGTTTCGTGGACATGGCCGACACGTTGACGATGCGGGCCCAGTCGGCCTTCCGCAGGAGGGGCAGGGCGGCCCGGATGGTCCGGACCGAACTCAACGTGATCCCGTTGACGACCTCGAGCCATTCGGCATCCGTGTACTCCTCGAACCCTTTGATGCCTCCGGGGAACGGGCCCGCGGCGTTGACCAGGGCGTTGCAGTGGCCCCACCGCTCCCCCACCTCGGCGACGGCCCGCTCGACGGAGTCCTGGTCGAGCAGGTCGGTCCGGAGGCCGACGGCGTCGGGGGATCCGAGGGCCAGGAGACCCTGGGCGGTCTCGTCCAGGTCACGTGGCGTCCGCGCCAGGACGGCCACCCGTGCCCCGTCGGCCGCCATGCAGTCCGCCGCGGCTCGACCCATCCCTGTGGTCCCCCCGGCCACGATGACGACGGCATCCGACAGACCCAGGTCCATGTGCTTCCCCACCCTTGCTCGCTCCCTACCGGAGTTTACAGATCTCAGGCACTGTGTAAAGGCTCGAACGGCTGGGCCGACCCGGGGGCGGCGAACCCCACCGGTCACCGCCCGATCAGCGCCCCCCGACCGTTGTCGACGAACTCGGCGATCATCCGGTCGATGTCCGCCCTGGTCAACGGTTCGTAGCGGGCACCACGCCCGACCCGCTGCCACTGCGGGTCGTCGGTCTCCCACCGCGCCGCCCGCAGCGGCTTCTTGTCCGTCTTGTCACTGGCGGTGACGGGCAGGGCGGACACCACCCGGACGAACCGGGGCGCCCATTTGGTGCCCAGATCGCGCTGGGCGGCCAGGAACTCCTCGAACGCCCCGGGGTCGAAGGTCGTCCCGGGAGCCAGCTCGAGCGCGGCCATCACCTGGTCACCCGTGCGCGTGTCCGGGACGGGATAGACGGCCACCCCGGTGACCCCCTCGAACCGGGCGAGGATCCGCTCGACCGGGGCCGCGGCGAAGTTTTCGCTGTCCACCCGCAACCAGTCGCCGGTCCGACCGGCGAAGTAGAAGATGCCCCCGTCGTCCCGGTAGGCCAGGTCCCCCGACCAGTACCAGCCGAAGCGGGTCCGCTCGGCATCGGCGTCGGGGTTGTTGTAGTAGCCCTCGAAGTTGGAGCGGGCCCGCCGACCCACCAGCTCCCCGATGCAGGCGTCGGCGTTCGTCAGGCGGCCGTGTTCGTCGAAGATGGCGCAGGGTCGTTCCTCGCCCGATTCGGGGTCGACCACGACCACGTCGTCGTCCGGGTCGGCCCGGCCGAGGGCTCCCGGTCGGGGATCACGCACCGGCTTCAGCACGATGGCGTTCTCACTCGATCCGTACCCCTCGATGATGGGCACTCCGAACCGCTCGGTGAAGGCCGCCTTGTCCGGGGCCGAGGTCTCCGGGCCCAGGACGTAGCGGAGGTCGTGGTCCCGGTCGGAACCGGTGGCCGGGGTGGCCACGATGTGGGCGATGGCCCGTCCGACGCTGTTGAAGAAGGTGGCACCGCACTCCTGCACGTCGGGCAGGAACCGGGAGGCCGAGAACCTGCGGCGCAGCGCCAGGGTGGCCCCGCTGGACAGGGCGGGCAGCACCGCCGCCGACAGGGCGTTGCCGTGGAAGAGGGGCATGGCCGAGTACAGGACGTCCTCGGGGCGGAAGCCCACCTTGGACGCGGCCCCGGCCGCCCGGCCCTGGGTCATACGGACCGCCTTGGGCCCCCCGGTCGAACCCGAGGTGAAGATGAGCAGGAAGAGGTCCTCGGGGGCGGGAACGGGCAGGGGCGGCCGGGCGTCGTCCGCCACCGCCGGGATGTCCCGGAGCCGGGCCGCGTACCGGTCGTCGTCGATGACCAGGAGCCGATCGGGGCCGAAGCCGAGGTCCAGGTGGTCGACGAGGTCGACCTGGGTGGAGTCGGTGATCAGGAGCTGGCAGTCGGCCCGGCGGATGTCGGTGGCCAGCTCGGCGCCCCGCCGGGTGGGATTGATCCCGACGACGACCGCCCCCACCAGGGCCGCCCCGGCCAGGAGGAAGAGATACTCCGGAACGTTCTCCAGCAGGACGCCCACGTGGAACGGGCCCTCCTCGCGGAGCGAGAGGAGGAGCTCGCCCCGTCGTTCGGATTCGGCCACCACCTCCCGCCAGGTCCACGACCTCCCCTCGAAGAGCAGTCCGGTGCCGTCGTCGCCCTCCCGCAGGCGCACCAGCTGGGCCGCGGTGGTCACCGGGTCCGACGCAGGGGACGTCCGTCCCGTGGGACCTCGGTTCACGTCAGCCTCGCCCGCACCAGGTCGAGGACGGGATTGTCCGAGATCGGCAGCATCACCGGCTCGCCGGCGTCACGGCGCAGGACGCTGATGCGGGTCATGACGGCCGCGCTCCGCACCATGGCGAGGGTCTCGTACCACCCGAGGTGGCGGACGGGCCGCCCACTCAGCTCCTCGAAGCGCGGCGACGGTCCGGTCGCGATCGGGGAACCCCTCGGTGCGCGTCCCGAACAGCGCGTCCATGGTCAGGTCGAGACCGGTGAACCAGGCGAGGTCGTGTTCGGGTGCCCCGACCGAGGTCATGTCCCAGTCGAGGACGGCCAGGACCGTCCCGTCGTCGTCGAACACCGCGTTCTCGAAGCGCACGTCACCCCACAGCAGCACCGGGACCGGCTCCTCCTCCGGCCGCTGGGCCCGGCACCAGGCCAGGGCCTCGACGAGGGTCGCCACCGGCTCACCGCCCGTCGACCACGAGAGGTACTCCTCCCAGAAGGCGAGCTCGGCACCGTTGTCACGACGGGGTACGGCGGGCGCCGCGTCGGTATCGGCCCGGTGGACGGCGGCCAGCGTGGCCAGGAACCCGTCGTAGACGCCGGCCCTCCGATCGGGGTCCATGCCTCCGAGCCACCGGTCACGGTGGGCGAGGGCACCCACGATGTGTCCGTCGACCTTGGGCATCACGATGAAGGGCTCCCCCAGCCACCGGGCGTCGGTCTCGAGGACGGGGTCCGCCACGGGGACGCCGCCGGCCGCCGCCGCCATCTGCGCCTGCCACTGCGGAACCAGGTCGTACCCGGCGAACGTCCCCACCGCGGGTGGCCCCATCCGGATCACCAGTGCACCCCGGTGCCGCCCGTCACCCTCCGACCGGGACACCTCGGCGATGATCGTCTCGCTCGAGTACCCCGCACTCGGACGGGACAGACGGTCGACCACCACCTCCTCGTACCCACGGTGGTGCATCAGCCACCGGGCCAGGCCCGCGGCCAGGTCGGCGTCGGACCGCCGCACCGGACCACCCCCTGCTACCTCACCGTCCACGGATGTCCACCTCCCCTTCGTCGGATGCCGCTACGGGACCGTCGTCCCCGTCCCGTCACGGGGCCAGCAGGACGGGCATACGACCGGCGCTCCGCACCACCGTCGAGCGGACGTACTCCGGCTCCCCCACCAGTTCGTAGGTCGGATAGCGGGACAGTAACGCCTCGAAGAAGAGGCGCGCCTCGAGCCGGGCCAACGAGGCGCCCAGGCACAGGTGTTCCCCGAATCCGAAGGCCACGTGGGTGGGCGTGACGGGTCGGTGCACGTCGAACTGCCCCGCCGTGGGCCCGAACACGGCCTCGTCGCGGTTGCCCGAGGCGTACAACATGACCACGAACTCACCGGCGGCGACCTCCTGACCGCCGAGTTCGACGTCGACCACGGCGGTGCGGCCGAAGGCCTGGATGGGCGTGGTCCACCGGAGCAGTTCCTCGACCGCCGCCGGCAGCCGCGACGGGTCCTCCACCAGGTCGCCGCGTTGATCCGACCACCGGTGGAGCACCTCCATCCCGCCGGAGATGAGCGTGCGGGTCGTCTCGTTGCCGGCGACCAGCAGGGTGAGGCAGAACCCCATGATCTCGAGGCGGTTCAACGGCCGACCGTCCAGTTCGCCACCCTTCAGGACCTCCAGGAGATCGTTCCCCCCGGCGGCGGCCCGGTCGATGTGGTCGGTCAGGAACGCGGCCATCTGTCCGATCTCCGGTGCCGAGTCCGCGGCGTCCGTCCGGTCGGTCGACGAGATGATGGCGTCGGACCATCGTCGGAACACCTCCCGGTCCGCGTCACCGACGCCGAACAGCTCGGCGATCACCGCGATCGGCACGGCGGATGCCAACGCCGCCACCGCGTCCACCGGCTCGTCGGGAGTCACCTCGTCGAGTACCTCGGTCACCGTCCGTCGGATCATCCCCTCGAGTCGTCCGACCGCCCGGGGGGTGAACTGCCGGTTGACGAGCTGACGGTACGCCGCGTGCACCGGCGGATCGAGGTGGAGGATCGAGAAGGTGTTGAGGCCGCCCGAGCCGTCGGAGCGGAGGGGGTCGTTGATCAACACTCCACGTCCCGAGACGAACCGCGCCGGGTCACGACTGATCGACCGGATGTCGTCGTAGCGGCTCACCGCCCAGCTGCCGTCGGCCGTCCGGAACACCGGCGCCTGTCGGCGGAGATCGGCGAGGATGTCGAAGTAGTCGGGCCGCAGGTAGAAGCCGGGTTCGGTCAGGTCGAGGCGGAGGTCGGCTACATCGGCCATCGAGGCTCCTCGGATCGGAGGGAGCGGCCTGCCGACGTCCGGTCCCGGCCACTGGACGCTGAGTTTCGTACAGTGTTTAACTTCCCGTCAAGCAAGGCACCGAACCGCTCGGACGCCGGAGGAGTGGCCATGCGCGCCGCCGTACTGTTCGAACCCGACCGACCCCTCGAACTACGCGAGCTGTCGCCCCGTCCCCTGCGGGCCACCGACGTCCATCTGCGGATCGACGCATCCGGTGTCTGCCATTCGGACGAGACCATCCGCCGCCAGGGCATGGGGGGCCTGGCTCCCGTGGTCCTCGGCCACGAGGGGTGCGGCACCGTCCTGGAGGTCGGTGGCGACGTGCGGGACCTCTCCCCCGGAGACCGGGTGATCGGCGCGTTCCAACCGGCCTGCGGGGCGTGTTGGCCGTGCGTGCGGGGCCGCACCCACTTCTGCGAGCAGATCATCGCGGTCGCCACCCGCGCCCACTGGACGGACGACCTCAGCGGACAGCCCACCTGGTCGATGAGCGGGTTGGGCACCTTCGCCGACGAGGCGGTGGTCGACCGGATCTCGGTCGTCAAGGTGGAGACCGACCTGCCCGCCGAGCAGCTGGCGCTGGTGGGGTGCGCCGCCATGACCGGCGTGGGCGCGGCCCTCAACACCGCCCGGGTCGAGGCGGGGTCGGTGGTCGTGGTCCTCGGGTGCGGCGGTGTGGGGCAGTTCGTCGTCCAGGGCGCCCGGATCGCCGGGGCCGCCCGTATCATCGCCGTCGATCCGTTCCCCACCAAGCTCGAGACGGCGCGGCACAACGGCGCCACGGATGTCGTCGACCCGACGACATCCGATGTCGTCTCGGCGATCATGGAGATGACCGGTGGCCGGGGCGCCGACTACGCCTTCGAGGTCGCCATGTCCGGTCCGACCCTGCGGCAGGCCTACGATCTCTGCCGCCCGGCGGGGACCGCCGTCGCCGTGGGCATGCCGCCCGCCGGCACGACGGTCGAGTTCGATGCGTACCAGCTCTTCTCCACCGAGAAACGCCTGGTGGGGTGCTACTACGGGTCGGGCCAGGTCCGGAGGGACTTTCCCCGCCTGGTGGCGCTGGCCGAGGCAGGTCGGCTCGACCTCGCGGGGGCCGTGTCCCGACGGATCCCCCTGGACGAGGTCAACGACGCCTTCACCGCCATGGCCGGCGGGGACGTCATCCGGTCGGTCATCGTCCCCGGCGAGCCGCGCCCGTGACGGTCGGCCGGGCGTCGGACGGGCCCGTCCCGGGCCCCGGCGAGCCGCGCCCGTGGCGCTACGGCGAGCTGACCCGGGACGATGTGGTCGAGGCGGCACTCCGCCTGACCCGCCGCCGCGGCCTCTCCAACCTGAGCATGCGCAAGTTGGCCACCGAACTGGGCAGTCCCTCCATGAACGCCTACTACTACGTCCGCGACAAGGGCCATCTGCTCGACCTCGTCGGGGACGCGGTGTTGGCCGAGGTCCGGCCACCCCCACCCGACCTGCCCTGGGAGCGTCGCCTCACCCTGCTGTTCGTGCAGGGACGGGAGATCCTGCTGGGCTATCCGGGCGTCGCCCAGCATCTCCTCCGGCGCCGGGAAGGTCTGCCCAACGAGATCCGCCTGTACCAGGTGATCGACGAGATCCTGGCCACCGGAGGCTTCGACCGCACGGTCCGGAACCGGGTGCAGCGGCTCCTCGCCTACCTGCTCTTCGGTGCCGTCACCTCCGAGCTGGCGACGACCGAGGCGGCGGACGATCCGAACACGATGTCCTTCGCCGACGACGACCAGGTCTTCCGACTCGGCCTCGAGCTGCTGCTCGCCGGCCTGCGCCGGGACCCGGCCGCCGACGGGTGACGACGGGCCGCTCGCGAACGGCCCAGCGTTTACATATCTCCTACTTCGTGTAAAGATCCGACACCGTGGCCGTCCAGAGTACGAGTGCGGAGCTGATCCTCGCCGCCGCCCGAGAGGCCATCGCCGCCAAGGGGCCCGGCAAGCTCACGCTGTCGGAAGTGGCCGCCGCCGCCGGGGTCTCCCGGCCGACGCTCTACCGGTGGTTCCCGACGAGGCACGACCTGTTCGCGGCCCTCACCGAGTACGAGCGGGCGCAGTTCGACGACGGGCTCCGGCGGGTGGTCGATGCCCGTCGGACCCCGGCACGTCGGCTGGATGCGGCCCTCCGGTATCTGCTCACCTACCTGGACGGGGCGATGGGGGCGGATCCCATCGGGGTCGATCCCGCGTTCGCACTCCGCTCCCTCAACGAGTCACTGACCGCCCAGGTGGAGACGTTGGTCCGGACCCTCGGTCCGGCCGTCGACCAGGTGCCGGCCGTGCGCACGGGGGCGATGAGCCGGGCCCAGGCGGCCGAGCTGTTCCTCCGGGTGGCCTACTCCCACTACCTCGTGCCGAATCCCGACACCGACGAACTCCTGGCATCGCTGCGGGCGTTCGCCGGGCTGCCCCCCCGGTCGCTGACCCGGGCGGTGGGATGACGGGTCGCCGGCCGGCGGCCGTCTCCCGCCCCCTTACGTCGCCAGCGGGCACCGGCGCCCCGATCATCCGTCCGTCCGATCCCGAGGAGGACCTCGTCATGGCCACCCGTCCGTCCCGACCCCGTCCGGCATGAGCCCGTTCAAGAATCCGGCGTGGCTACCGTTCTCGGTCAGCGAGGCCGCCTCGGCCGGCGAGGCCACCGCCGACGATCTCGAGACCGGCGAGGCGTGGAACCATCTGCTGGAGACGTTGCAGCGGGTCGGCGACACCGTCCTCTCCGGTGATGTCCCCCACGATCCGGTGGACACGGCCTCGGGCATCCGCCACCTGCTCGTACTCCTGGGCATCGGCATCGACGAACTGCTGCGGCGGGGTCTCGACCGGGTCCCCGCCATCAAACCCTCCGCCATGGACGCCGCCTACAAGTGGGGCATGGAGTGCCCCGACTGCATCTATGTCGGCTCGGCGCTGACGGGAGGCACCACCTACCGCCTGTGGGGCAATCGCGGCTCGGCGCGGTACGTCGGCCTGCAGGTGATGGCCGGCATGGCGTCCTCGGCCAACGCCCTCCTCGACGAGTTCGAACTCGACGCCCACGGGAACTTCGAGATCATCCTGTCGGCGGAGCCGCACCCGGGGAACTGGATCCCCCTCGACGACGACGCCACCATGCTCGTGGTCCGGCACTTCTTCTACGACTGGGAGCACGAGGTGCCGGTCACCATGTCCATCGAGCCGCTCTCGGGTCCGGCGACCCTCGACGAGGCGGAACCGGTGGAACCGCGGGCGGCCATGGCCCGCCAGGTGATCGCCCTGGGGGACTTCGTGGAGGAGAACCTCCAGTTCTTCCTCGGGTTCTCCAATCCCGAGCATCCGAACACCTTCCTGCCGCCCCTCGACGGCACGGCCATGGGAGCGGCCGCCGAGAACCGCCCGGTGATCGGTTCGTGGAAGCTGGCGCCGGACGAGGCGCTGATCATCGAGGTCACCCCGCCCGAAGGCCTCTACTGGAGCTATTCCCTCGGCAACGTCTGGTGGGAGACGATCGACTACGGCAACCGCCAGTCGAGCCTCAACGGCTTCCAGGCGGTCGTCGACGACGACGGACTGGTTCGGGTCGTCGTGGCCCACGACGATCCCGGGGTCGCCAACTGGCTCGACACCGCCGGACACCGCGAGGGGCCGATCATCCTGCGGTGCGTCCGCACCGAAACGGCCCCGGTGCCCGAGGCCCGGGTGGTGCGGTTCGCCCAGCTCCTCGACGAGTTGCCGGCGGATGTGCGTCGCATCACACCGGCCGAGCGCGAAGCGGCGATCGACATCCGCCGGAGGGCCGTCAGCCGCCGGTTCGCCCGATGACCCTGGAGGTCGGACGGATCGAGGAGGAGGCCCGGACCCAGACCGGCCTCGACGACACCGGTGGTGACCACTACCGCGAGGGCCTCGAGCGCCTGGTCACGGCGATGAACGAGGAGGGCACGCTCACCGAGACGGGTGAGGCCATGCTCCAGATGCGCCTGAGCATGCTGCTGTCGGCCCGTCTGCAGGTGGAGGACACCTACCGCCGCCACCCCGAGATCGACGACCAGGTGGTCGAGGGACCGGTCTTCGTCATCGGCCTGCCCCGGACCGGTACGACGGCCCTCAGTCAGCTGGTGGCCGCCGATCCCCAGTTCCGGTCCCTTCGGACGTGGGAGTCGTCCTCCCCCGTCCCGCCTCCGGAGTCGGCCACCGAACACACCGATCCGCGTATCGCCGCCACCGAACAGGGACTCGCCATGATGAACGAGGCCTTCCCGCTCATGCAGACGATGCACCACACGGAGGCGACCACGGCCACCGAGTGCCAGGACCTCCTGGGTATGAGCTACCGCACCGCTCACTTCGACGGGTTCGCCCGGGTCCCGTCGTACATGGCGTGGGTCGTGGACACGGACATGACCGAGACGTACCGGTACCACCGCCGGGTGCTCCGCCTGCTCCAGTGGCACTGTCCGCCGACCCTCTGGCACCTGAAGACCCCGGTCCACATGCTGTCGCTCGATGCGCTGCTGGCGGCCTATCCGAATGCCCGGTTCCTCTGGAGCCACCGGGATCCCACCGAGGTGCTGGGCTCGGTGTGCAGCCTCATCCACTACACACGGAGCTGGAGCAGCGACCGGGACGACTCCGTGGAACTCGGGGCCGCCCAACTCGACCACTGGTGGCTGGCCGTCGAGCGGGCCATGGCGTTCCGCCGGCGGATGGGCGACGACCGGTTCGCCGACGTGTCCTTCGGTGCCCTCCAGCGCGATCCGTCGGCGGCGCTGGCCGGCGCGCTCGAGCGCATCGGCGTGCCGTTCGACGAGCGGTCCCGCGCCGCGGTGGCGGCGTGGGCCGGGACCCACGAGCCGGGATCGCACGGCACCCACACCTACGAACTGTCCGACTTCGGGCTGCGCCCCGAGCAGGTACGCGACCGGTTCGGCCCCTACTACGCGGCGTTCGACATCGACGCCTGAACGACCGTCAGGTCCCCCACCCCGCGTCGGCCCGCGGTGCGGACGGACGGTGCGACCCCACCCGGCACACCAGATAGATCTCGGAGTTGACCCCGAGGGGAAGTTGTCGGAGGGGGCTACCGTGCAGAGCCTCGACGGTGATCCCGTGAGACTCGAGTTCACGGATGAGCGTCCGGTGGTCGAATCCCGTGTGTGGATAGATGAACGGCATCCCGTCGATGTCATGGACGGGGCGGACGCGCCGGGGACGACCTCTCGCGGCACTGAGCACCGTGTCCCATCGGGCGTCGTACTCGCCGTATCGACGGAACATGCGGAACAGGCCCTTGACGAATCCGACGGCGAAGATCTCATTGGGTACGCCGATGATGAGGTGGCCGCCGCCCTCTCCGTCGAGCAGCCGGACCATCTCCCGGATCGCCTCGGCGGTCTCCTCGGGAGGGAGGTGTTCGAACACTTCACAGCAGGTCAGCACGCTGATGGAACCGGGACCGAGCCCCTGGGTGTCGGCGATCACCTCGACGTCGTGCCCGGTCAGTGACTGTTCGGCTTCCGACCTCAGGCTGATGCTCGGCTCGTAGCAGTAGGTGACCGCCCCCGGGAACTCCGCCTTGAAGCGTTTGGCGAGGAGCCCGTCTCCGCCGCCGAAGTCCAACAGCGACACGCCGCCGCCACCCGCCACCACCGTCCCGACCGCCCGGAGTGCATCGTCGATCCGCCGGTTCTGCAGCCAACGCTTCAGGGGATTGGGATCACGGGTCGTGATCTCCGAATAGGACACTGCGGGCGTTCCGATCTCCGGGAGCTGGGTCGCCGACACGCTAGCGAAGACCGCCCCGGAAGGGGCCGTCCGTCGGTAACCGCATCCGGTCGATTGCCCTCGAGGGGCGGCCGCGTGCTCCGCCAGCGGACCGATCCATCGGCTCCGTGTTCCCGCCGATGTTACGCTCAGCCGTGCGAAATCGGCGGCACCGGGCGCGAGGGGCCGTCGCCCTTGTCTTCCCGGTGATCATCGTCGCGGCCCTGATGGCGGCTTCGGCTCCGCTGGGAGCGGCGCAGAAAGCCAACCTCCCGGGTTCGCGGAGTGCGGTGTCGACACCCCTGCCCAACTCGGTCCGGGGGTTCGGCGCGGCGCAGGTGGCCGGGACGGGCATCGTGGCGCCGGGTGCACACCCGCTCGTCGGGATCGCCACCGACGGCCCATCTGGCTATTGGCTCGTGGCGACCGACGGCGCGGTGTGGGCCAACGGCGACGCCGGCTTCTACGGCTCCATGGGCGGCAAGCCTCTCGACGCGCCCATCGTCGGCATGTCGGCCGTGCCCGACGGAAGGGGCTACTGGCTGGTGGCCGCCGACGGGGGCATCTTCAGCTTCGGGGACGCCGGCTTCTACGGCTCCATGGGGGGCAGACCCCTCAACGCGCCCATCGTCGGGATCGCGGCCA
Organism: uncultured Acidimicrobiaceae bacterium; assembly: GCA_963699345.1. Taxonomy (GTDB): domain Bacteria; phylum Actinomycetota; class Acidimicrobiia; order Acidimicrobiales; family RAAP-2; genus Bog-756. The sequence continues at coordinate 394,124 of CAVOTL010000007.1, forward strand.
CGACGGATGGGAAGGGCTACTGGGAGGTGGCCGCTGACGGGGGCATCTTCAGCTTCGGGGACGCCGGCTTCTACGGCTCCATGGGGGGCAGACCCCTCAACGCCCCCATCGTCGGCATGTCGGCCAGCCCGAGCGGGCGCGGCTACCGGCTCGTCGCCGCCGACGGGGGCATCTTCAGTTTCGGCGACGCCGGCTTCTACGGCTCCATGGGCGGAAAGCCCCTCAACGCCCGGATCGTCGGCATGGCGCCCAGTCCGACCGGGCGGGGCTACTGGCTGGTGGCCGCCGACGGGGGCATCTTCAGTTTCGGGGACGCCGGCTTCCACGGCGCCTCGCTCACCGATCCCCTGGCACCGGCCGTGGCCATCACGCCCACCGGGGGCGGGTATCTCGTCGTCTTCGGCTTCGCCCCTCCGCTCGATCCGTCGACGCCGGCTCCCCAGACGGTCGTGGCGGTGGGGGACGCCGCATTGGCGCCGGGTCGTGCGGCCCCGCCCGGTGCCGGACGCCTCATCGGCGTCACCCGAGACGGATCCGGCCGCGGGTACTGGGAGGCGGCTGCGGACGGAGGCATCTCCAGCTTCGGCGACGCCGGCTTCTACGGCTCCATGGGCGGCAAGCCCCTCGATGCGCCCATCGTCGGCATGGCGGCCATGCCCGACGGAGCGGGCTACTGGCTGGTGGCCGCGGACGGGGGCATCTTCAGCTTCGGCGACGCCGGCTTCTACGGCTCCATGGGCGGCAAGCCTCTCGACGCGCCCATCGTCGGCATGGCGGCTGGCCCGGGCGGGCGCGGCTACTGGCTGGTGGCGGCCGACGGGGGCATCTTCAGCTTCGGCGACGCCGGCTTCCACGGCTCCATGGGCGGAAAGCCCCTCAACGCCCGGATCGTCGGCATGGCGGCCACCGCCGACGGTGCGGGCTACTGGCTGGTGGCGGCCGACGGGGGGATCTTCAGCTTCGGCGACGCCGCCTTCCACGGGGCGTTGGGTGGCGCCCCCCCGAACGCCCCGGTGGTCAGCATGGCGGTCAGCCCCGATGGGGGCGGTTACTGGCTCCTCCAGAGCGACGGTGCCGTGGATGCCTTTGGAGACGCGGCCGGTGGGCTCGGCGGCACGTTGACCTCGACTGCCGAAGCGGTGGGTATCGCCGGTGAGTCGGGCGGCTCCGGCTACTGGGTCGCCTTCGGGGCGACGAACCCGCTCCCCGCGTTGCTCTCCTCTTATCTGGACGGGCGCACGGGTTCGGTGGCGGCGGCGATCGACGACCTCGACACCGGGCAGACCTGGGTCGTCGGCCCGGCCTCTCCGCAGGACGAGGCCAGCATCGTGAAGGTCGACATCCTGGCGGCGCTGCTCTGGGAGACGCGTCAGCGGGGCGGCCTTTCCCCGGAGCAGCAGTCCCTGGCCCAGCAGATGATCGAATACAGCGACAACGACGCCGCCACGGCGCTCTGGGACGACATCGGGGGCGCCGGCGGGTTGAGCGCCTTCGACGCCGCCGTCGGGATGCCCGACACCACGCCTTCGCCGTGTCTCGTGTGCGCCGGATCGCCGTGGCCCGGGTGGGGATACTCCACGACCGAGCCGACCGACCAGATCGCCCTGCTGCGAACGCTCGTCCTCGAGAATCCGCTCCTCAGCGAGTCCGAGCGCGACTACGCCCTCGGCCTGATGGAGAACGTGGCGCCCACCGAGGGATGGGGTGTCTCCGGAGGCATCCCTCCCGGGGTCACGGTGGCCCTCAAGAACGGGTGGCTCCCGCTCGACGCGTCGAGTTCCGACTGGCAGATCAACAGCATCGGTTGGGTGTCGGGGGCGGGCGCCGACTACCTGATAGCCGTGGAGTCCACCGGAAACCCCGACGAGCCCTACGGCATCGACACCATCGACGGACTCTCGTCTCTGGTGTGGTCCTACCTGAGTGGAACCTGAGGACACCGGACGCCACATCCTGGCGACCGCCTCAGGCTGCTGTCGGAAGATCCCGACGGGGTGTGTCAACCAGTCGCGCGAAAGGTGCCGATCAAGGCAAGCGCGCCGTCCAGGGCACGGCGCAGGGCTCGAGGGTCACGGCGCGCCTGGGTGAGGATCAGACCTCCCTGGAGGCTGGCGAGCGTGGAAGCGGCGAGCCAAGCGGCATCGGCGTCGGGTCGGAGTTCACCCGCGTCGATCATGGCGACGAGCCCGTCCCGGATCGAGGCCTCCCATCGGTCGAAGCCGGACGCCAGTACGACGCGGGTGTCGTCGTCGCGTTCGCCGAGCTGGGCGACGAGGTTCGCGATCGGACAGCCACCGTGGCCCTGCAGTTGCACCTGCAGTTCGACGAGGGCGTCCGTCCATCGCACCAGGCCGGCCCACGAGTCCAGGCCCGCGAACAGTTCACGTTGGCCCTCGAGCACCGTGGTGTTGGTGACCTCGGCCACCGATCTCATCAGGTCCGATTTGTCTTCGAAGTAGTGGTAGAGCTGGCTACGCGACGCGGGGGCTCGGGCACCCACCTCATCGAGGCTGGTCCCGAGCGCGCCCTTCTCGGCCACCACCTCTGCCGCGGCGGCGACGATGCGCTGTCGTGTCCGGCGTCCCCGTTCGGTGGTCGGCTGCAGTCCCATGCCACCAGTATCCCGTGAGTGGACTTGACAGTCCAGTTACTGCGTGATCCTATGGGACTGGACCACGTAGTCCACTAACGCCCGCCGACAGTTCCCCAGGGAGGTTCGATGTCCGCCACCATCCATGAGCAGTCCGACCAGGTGAAGGCAGCCGCCGCGGAACGTCTCCCGCCGGACGTGCGGGCGGCATTCGATCGGAGCATCCAGAACCTCATCGACCAGGGAATCCCGAAAGACGTCGTCAAGGTCGGCGACACCCTGGCACCCTTCGAGCTGACCGACGCCACCGGCGCGCGGGTCACTCTGGATCAGTTGGTCGAGGCCGGCCCCGTGGTGATCGTCTTCTACCGGGGTGGGTGGTGTCCGTACTGCAATGTGGCCCTGCGGACCTACCAACGCGAGCTGGTCCCCGAACTGGCTGGCTTCGGGGCCCGGTTGGTGGCCATCAGCCCCCAGTCCCCCGATGAGTCGCTCTCGACGGCAGAGAAGGCCGACCTCGAGTTCACCGTGCTGTCTGACCCCGGCAACCGTGTCGCCCGCAGCATCGGCATCGTCTTCCAGCAGGCCGATGAGGTCCTCGCCGTCCAGCGTCAACTGGGCCTCGATCTCGCCCGGGTGAACGCCGAAGGCTCCACCCAGCTGCCGAGGCCCACGGTCCTCATCGTGGACTCGGACCACAGGGTGCGTTTCGTGGACGTGCAGCCGGACTACACGGCTCGGACCGAGGTGTCCGACATCGTGGCCGGGCTCACCCGACTCGGAAGGTCCTAGAAGCCACGGCCGAGGATGCCTGCCGCGCGCACGGATCGCGCACGCCGAGCGGTTTTTTGACTCCGTACACGTCATCACATCGCACAGAGAAATCGGGTACTTCCGTCTGACCATATGGAGTACCATATGGTCCATGGCTCGGCGTGAAGTGCTCGTGCAGTTGGATGACGACCTCGTGTCGCGTCTGGATCACCTGGCGTCCGAACGAGGAACCAGCCGATCAGAGCTTCTCCGCAATGGAGCCATTGCCGTCCTCGAGGCCGCAGACCTGCGTCGTGCTGACGATGAGCTGCAGGACGCGTACCGCCGCACCCCGCAGGATCCAGACATCGTCCAGATGGCGGCACGTCTAGCTACCGCGACCATGCCGGAGTGGTAGTCCGAGGCGACATTCTGTGGGCGGACCTCGGGGCACCGGCAGGTCGGCGGCCCGTGTGCGTTCTCACTCGCGACGCCGCCATCGAAGTCCTCTCCGCAGTCACCTGTGCACCGATCACTCGCACGATTCGTGGGATTCGGTCAGAAGTCGGCGTGGGAGCTGACGAAGGACTCCCCGACGTGAGTGTGATCACGTGCGACAACATCGTGACCCTTGCGAAAACGATGCTGACCGAGGACCCGGTCGGACACTTGGATCTCGAAAAGCGCGCAGAACTCGATCGAGCCCTGCGCTACGCCCTCGACATCCAGTACTGAACACTCGTCGGGTACGACCCCGAGCCGGCGTTCAGGGGCACCCCCAGCGTGTACCTACTTCGTGAATACAGAGTCGATGATCGCACCCGACCCTGGATCGAGTGAACCGCTCCGGGAAAGTTGCAGGCTCTATCCCTTGAGAGGATGGGGTCATGCCAAGGAAGTCCCTATTCGCCGGAGGTGCGTGAGCGTGCGGTGCGGATGTAGTTGGACCATCAGCCCGAGTACCCCTCGCAGTGGGCGGCCATGACCGCCATCGCGGGCAAGATCGGCATGTACGCCGGAGACGCTGAGGAGGTGGGTGCGACGGGCCGAGGTCGATAAGGGCAGCCGGCCGGTTGACGACGGACGAGCGGGCGAAGTCTGAAGGAGCTCGAGCAGGAGAACCGGGAGCTGCGGCGGGCGAACGAGATCTTGAAGTAGGCGTCGATTTTCTTCGCGACCGAGCTCGACGGTCGAACGAGGAGGTAGTCGGCTTCATCGATGCCCGGAAGGGCGCTGGGGGGTCGAGCCGATCTGCAGGGTGTTGCAGTTCGCTCCCGCCACCTACTACGCGACGAAGTCCCGGCCGCCCTGTGCCCGGGCGGCTGCGTGACGGGCAGCTGAGGCCCGAGATCGAGCGGGTGTTCGGGAGAACTTCTGGGTGTACGGCGTCGACAAGGTCTGGGCCCAGCTCAACCGCGAGGGCACCCGGGTGGCCCGCTGCACCGTGGCGCGGTTGATGCGGGGTCTGGGGCTCCGAGGTGCGCGGCGGGGCCGGGCGAAGTTCACGACCATCGGGGACGACCGCTCACGACCGGCCGACCTCGTCGACAGGAAGTTCACGCGTCGGCTCCGAATCGGTTGTGGGTGGCCGACCTGACCTACGTGCGGACGTGCTCGGGCTGGGTCTATGTCGCGTTCATCACCGACGTCTACAGCCGATGATCGTCGGCTGGCAGGCGTCACGTCGCTGCGCTGCGACCTGGCGATGGACGCTTTCGAGCAGGCGATCTGGGCCGCCGCAACGAGGAGCTGACCGAACTGGTTCACCACTCGGATAGGGGCGTCCAGTATTTGTCGATTCGCTACACCGAGCGCCTGGCCGAGGCCGGGGCGGTCGGATCGGTCGGAAGTCGAGGGCGACTCCTACGACAATGCCCTCGCCGAGACCTTCAACGGCCTCTACAAGGCCGAGCTCGTCCGAAGCCGAGGGCCCTGGCGCGGCCTCGAAGACCTCGAGTACGCCACGCTCGAATGGGTCGACTGGTTCAACAACCGCCGCCTCTTCGCCCACGGAGACATCCCACCAGCCGAGTACGAGGCCGCCTACTACCGTCAGAAATCAGACAGGCACAGAGGCCGGTACCCAAACCCACGAGTCTGCATGAAACCCGGGGCGGTTCAACGTGACGCTTTCCCCGTGTTTCCGCGTTATTGGGATGGAACGAGGATTCGACATCAGAAATGACCCCGAGACGGGCCCGAAACCCGACTACGACACAACGACTGCCCATTAGACGGAACCACGGTCGATGCGGGGGCCAACGGGCCCGTCACTGGGGTCAGCGGAACGGCAGGAGAACCGACGGAGCATCTCGAGCACCAACGATGGCGGCCGGGGCCGGCACGGTCGTGACCGGTGCCGGACCGGGCCGCCAATCGGATGGGGCAATCGGGAGGCGTCCCGTCGTCATTCCATCCGAGACCGGTCGACGTCCAGAAGCAGGTGCCGAACTGCTGCCAGCAGATGACCAGGGCGCCGGATCGAGGAGGCAATCCGGTGGGGATCGAGGCCGTGATGCCCGGATCCGACGTCGAGTATCGGTAACCGCTCGTAATCCCGAGGGCTCGTAATCGCGAACACGAGTGTTTGGACGATCGGGCGCCAGCTGGGTTGGGAACTGGCTCATCGGCTGTCGGCCGACTTGAGCGCAGCGTAGGTCGCCCACTCGGTTCCGCCCTGCGCCGAGCGTCTGGCCGAGGCTTCGAGGGAGTACCCGGTGGCTCGGGCGACGATGGCTGATGGGACCTGGGCGACGAGCCGACTGAGTGCGCCTTGGCGTTCGTGACGCGTGATGCCGAGTTCGTTGAGCCGCATCGTGAGCATCGCAGCCGTGAGGTGCTGGCCGGGTCGTCGTCCCGGGAACAGGTAGAAGGTGTCGGTGCTCGGTCGTTCAGCGATGAGGCGCCGCAGGAGTGCGGCCAATGCATCGGGAACGGGGAACGGGTCGACCCCGATGCTGAGGACGAGACCGTCTTCGTCTTCGATGACGTGGTGAGTCTCGAGGCTGGCGATGCGTGTCACCGGTTGCGCCATGAGCACCACGAGCAGTCCGGCCACCCGGTCGCCAAGGTTGATGGTCTGGTCGGTGAGAAGTCGACACGAGATGGTGGCCAGACGTTCTGGTGCACAGCCCGGTGAGGACCGGCGGGCGCGGTCGGGGATCTCCACCCGAGGACAGCGGCGCCGTCCGATGGCGAAGACCAGGAAGTCCCGGGCCCCGTGTGGGTTCGAGGCAGAGGAGAACCAGTCGTCGATGTCGGCTTGCGTCAGTTCGGCGAGAGGGCGTCCCGGGTCGTTGCCGAGGAAGCAGAGGAAGCGGACGGCGGCGTCGGTCTGATCACGAGCGGTGTTGACAGCTTGCGCCGGGAGGGGCCCGGCGGCGGCCCGGATGCGCAGCACTCCCGCGTGTCGCCAGGACAAGTAGCGCTCGATCTCCCCTCGAGCTGCCGGGTCGTCGATGGTGGCGAGTCGGTGTTGCGTCCAGGTCTCGAAGGCGGCCAAGTACTTGTCCCGCATCGGGAGGATGCCGGTTGCCTGCAACAGCTCTCGAAGGTGCTCCCGACTCTGATCGGCCGCCAGGGTGTCGATCCCCTCGTGGGTGAGCGGCACGCTTCCCCGGGCGAGGGCCCCCAGACGTTCGGCGACCTTGGGCTTGCGCACCCAGTGCATGGCCGCCAGAGGACTGGGTGACGACACGAGGTGGGTGGCGAGAGGGGCGAGTGCCGGAGCCAGCTGGCCGGTCCCGTCGTCGAGCGCGTCGGGCAGGTGGCGAGCCAGTGAGCACGACGATGCAGGTGTTGGCGAACCAGGTCCGATCTTCCCGGTCACAGGTCGTGCAGCGGAAGGAGGTGGTGATGCCGGCGCAGTCCACGCAGGCGGCCTTGCCATCATCGTCCCGGCCGACGAGGAGGCGGTCCCCATCCCCGCACCTGGCACAGGTCCCCCGCACGCCGGTGGCCCGGGAGACGCATGACCGACAGACGTAGCCCTCGGGCCACGTGAAGCCGAAGCGCCAACTGCCCTGGCAGCGGACGCAGACCTTTGCTGCTCGCGGCCGGGTCACGGGGAAAGCACCCGGGCCCGACGGGGCCGGACCGCATCCGGCAGAGCGGGGGCCGGTGGGGCCGCGGGGGCGAGCTCGATGAAGTCGTTCGGCGTGCAGGAGAAGATGTCGCACAACGCCGCCAGCGTGGGGAGCGAGAGGCGCTCCGGGGTCTTGGCCACCAACCGATAGAGCTGGGCGGTGGACAAGGTGATGCCTCTCGCCTCGAGCAGCGGGGCCGAGCTCGGTTGCCTTCCACAGGTCGTTGTCGGCCATCACCTGGCGCAGTCGCCAGCGGTAGCTGGGTGGTGCTGGTGTCATCGTCTCGTTCTCCTCGGGGTTGGTGGTGCGCGTGCCGGTGGTGGCCATGGCGTCGAGGGCGGCCCGTAGCACCCGGGTCCGGTAGTCGGACGACACCGCCGTATAGATGGCGGTGGTGGAGGAGTTCAGGTGGCCGACCTGCTGCTGGACGAACAGCGCGTCGTAGCCGTCCTCGGTCAGGTGGGTGACATAGGAGTGGCGCAGGCAGTGCGGGCTCAACCCGGCCGGTAGTCCGGCGCCGGCTGGCGGCTGGGTGAAGGCATGGGCCAGGCGCTGATCACTCACTCGTTCGCCCCGCTCCGACGGCCACAGGCTCGAGGTGCCCTGCCGCCAGGCCGGCAGGATCTCGTCGGTCCACTCGGCCAGCACCTCGACCGACCACGGCATCACCGTCAGCACACCCCGGCGTCTCGGTGGCGAGCCGTTGGTGGCCTTGCCGAACCGCACCTGGCAGACGCCGAAGGCCCCGAACTCGGGGGCCTTGGGGTTCGCGGTGAAGTCGCAGCGCTCCAGCATCACGAGCTCCCGCCGGCGCAGACCGAAGGCGTAGGCGACCTTCAACATGACCGAGTCCCGGAAGGCCGGCGCCCAGCCCTTGGCGCCTCTTTGCCCGCACGGAGGCGGCCCGGTCGTCGGCTGCGTCGAAGAGGGCTTGGCACTCGGCCTTGGTCAGCGGGCGTCGTGACGGTGACGCCTCGGTGTCGGTTCTGTGGGTGGCCAGATTCTCGGGTCGGCAGATCTGGACGGGTGGGTGCCCGAACTGCTCGAGGCAGCGGGAGCTCCAGCCGTAGGCGGGGTCGCAGGCGTAGGTGAGGAACGACGCCACGGTCAGGCCATAGGAGCGGACCGTCGAACGGGCGAGTCCGTCGCGCTCGCGCAACATGGACACCCACCGTTCCCAGCTTTCGGTCGTCCACCGCCAAGGCGGGGCCCCCACGGCGTCGGCGAAGCGTGTCACCACCCGGGCCCCGGCCTCGACCGTGGCGAAGGACAGGTTCCGACTGAGCCGCTGGGACTGCCAGCCAGCCACCATCTCCTCGAAGAAGACCGTCTCGGGGGAGGACGCCGAGCTGGCATCGAGGACCCGGAGGATCGCCATCTCCTCACGCCGCTGTGTCATCGTGCGCCTCCCGCCCGTCGCATTGGATGATCGGAGTTCGCATCAGATGCGACGCATCCAATGAGAAATCTCACCATCAGATGCGAAGGGCCAACGGGATACCCCAGGTCGGAGGCCATGTTGAGGCCGCCGTATGGTCAGGGAAGGCGTCACCGACGGCCAGCTAGCCGGGGGAAAGACCGCTGGTCAGACTGCTTATCAGCTGTTGGCGAGAATACGCATCTGTTCGAATGTCGCGATTCCCCTTGACTAGGTAGAGAAACCCCTCACAGCTCCTGGCCGACACTCGGCCATGCCATCGACGGGCGTGACGGTCGACGATCACGACCTCTACCCGGGTTCTGGCGACGCCCTGCGTGGTCGAATCCCACCGAGCGTGGTCGCCAGACGAAGAAATTCCAAGGAAATTGTCCTTCCCAACCTTCGTCATTGATGTCCGTCAGTACCCGCCAGAGTCCGTCACTATCCGTCAGATACCACCTCTGACCAGGGACGATGGTTGACAGGGTGACGGCCCGCCCCCATGCTCGCCAGCCATGGACCACGTCGATCGAGAACTACTGGACACCCTGCTCTCGAGGCTCAACTCGGGCCGGTGGGAGGAGTTCCTCGATGCCGGCCAGGGCTGCAACTGGTGCCGACACCCGGTCCGCATCCGAGGGGTGATCACCGAGGGAACCGGTGCCAGACCGGTCCCTCAAGTTCTCGACGGACTCCCTCCCGGACGGGGTGTTCCTGAAGGCCTGCGGCTCGAGGCGCGAGACCCGGTGTCCGGCCTGTGCCCACACCTACCGGGCCGACGCCCGTCACTTGGTCCGAGCCGGGCTCATCGGCGGCAAGGGCATCGATCCCTCGGTCGCCCTCCACCCTGCCGTCTTCCTCACCCTCACCGCCCCGAGCTTCGGATCCATCCACTCAGGTGCGCCAGGGAGGACTCTGCCGGCCGGGATCGCCTGGCCATCGGTGTCCCCACGGCCGGCTGGTCAACTGTCCGGAGCGCCACGACCAGGATGACGAGCTGGTCGGCACCCCGATCTGTCCCGACTGCTACGACTACCGGGGCGCCGTCCTCCACAACGCCCACACGCCCGAGCTGTGGCGCCGGACCACCATCTACCTCCATCGCCAACTGGCGGCCGTCCTGGGGCTCACCCAGGTCGAGACCCGCAAGATGGTGCGGCTGTCGTTCTGCCGGGTGGCCGAATACCAACGTCGAGGTGTGGTCCACCTCCACGCCATCATCCGGGCCGACGGTCCCGACGGAGCCCTCCCGCCGGTCAGCGCCGACGAGCTCAGCGTGGCCTGTCTCCGAGTGGCTCGAGCCGTCCGGGTCATCCATCCGATGGGCGAGGCGGCCTGGGGATCCGAGGTCGACGTCCAGGTCCTCGATCGGGACGACGGCCGGGCGGCCAAGGTGGCTTCCTACGTGGCGAAGTACGCCACCAAGTCGGCCGAGTCATCTGGAGTCCTCGACCGTCCGATCCAGACAGCCGAGGACCTGGACAGCCGACAACTCACTCCGCACCTGCGTCGCATGGTCGAGACGGCCTGGGATCTCGGGGACGACCCGGAGTTCGCCCACCTCCACCTCCGGCGCTACGCCCACGCTCTGGGCTACGGCGGTCAGTTTCTGACAAAATCACAGCGGTACTCGTCCACCTTCGCCAATCTGCGGGCCGAACGGGCCCAGTGGCGTGAAGCCCGACGACTTCGAGGTGTCGCACCTCCCGAGCAAGCTCCCTCTCCTGACGCGTCCACATCCGAGTGGGACGTCGTCGGCATCGGCTGGACCAGTCGAGGAGAGGCCAAATTCGCCGACGACCGGTGGCAGCAACGCCTCGAGGAGATCCACCTGGCGAACGAGGACCGCTACTCCTCGTGACCCGGCTCCTCAACAGACGGCAATCCGCCGCAGGCGGTGCGCCAGCAGCAGTCGATCGCAGCACCCGTGTGCTGCCCACCACCAAGAACTGCTGAGCGGCGAGGACACGCCATGGGACGTCGAGAGTTCGGAACGATAAGAAGGCTGCCGTCGGGACGCTGGCAGGCGAGCTACTGGTGCGATGGGAACCGCCACTTCGCGCCCAACACCTTCCGCACCAAGCGGAACGCTGGCGAGTACCTCTCCGCCATCGAGACGGAACTACAGCGGGGCGAGTGGATCGATCCCCTGAACGGCCGGATCCTTCTCGCCGATCTGGCGGAGGAATGGACCACCACGATCGTCGACCTGCGGCCGTCGACGAAGGCACGGGACCTGGGCTATCTGAATCGGTATGTACTCCCCCGCTTCGGCCACCTCGAGGTCCGAGCTATCACCCACGTCATGGTGCGCTCCTGGGTCGCCGAGCTCGACGGATCGGGCCTCGCCCCCTCGACGACCACCAAGGCCGTCCACATCCTGGCGAAGATCCTCCGGTTCGCCGTGCGGGCTCGGGTAATTCCATCGTCACCTTGTGATGGGGTCCGGTTGCCTCGCATCGAACGGAACGAGATGCGCTTCCTCACGACAGTCGAGGTCGACGCCCTCGCCGATGCAATCGACCCCCGGTACCGGGCGACGGTTCTGCTCGCCGCATACGGCGGACTGCGGGCTGGTGAGCTCTTCGGACTGCGGGCCAAACGGGTCGATCTCCTGCGGCGCACCGTGTCCATCTCGGAGACGGTCGTTGACGTCGGTGGACATCTCCACTTCGGTCCACCCAAGACCCGAGCCGGCACTCGGATAGTTCCCCTTCCCCGGGTGGCCGCCGATCCCCTCGCCGAGCACCTCACCGCCTATGGCCGTTCCCCCGACGATCTGGTGTTCAACGCACCCGGTGGCGGACCGGTTCAACTCAATCTGTGGCGTCAACGCTTCTGGGCTCCGGCGGTCAAGAAGGCCGGACTGGTCCACTTGCGTCCCCACGACCTTCGACACACCGCCGTCGCTCTCTGGATCGCCGCCGGTGCCAATCCCAAAGAGGTCGCCTCACGTGCAGGGCACTCGTCGGTGAGCTTCGCACTCGACCGCTACGGACACCTGTTTCCGGGATCCGAACAGAAGCTCAACGACGCCCTCGACGCGCTGGCTGACGAATCTCGTGCAGCCGCGGTCTTGGCTTCCGAGGACGCTCAACACGCGATCACCGCGGAGTGACCGAATTCCATCGCGCACGTGGCGCGCACGCAGGGCCGTGATGGTCGGCACGCCCGGAAGTCGCAACTCCCTGACCAGGGCTTTCGGGGTGGGCGCTAGAGGACTCGAACCTCCGACCTCAGCCGTGTGAAGGCTGCGCTCTAACCAACTGAGCTAAGCGCCCGGATCCCACGGCCACGACACCGTGACCGAGTAGACGAGCATGCTAGCCCGCGACGACTGCGCCACCGATCCGGGCGTGCTCTGGCCCGGCACGATCCGCAGTCCGAGGCGCCGACCCCGGCGACGAACGGTGACCGGGTCACCCCGGAGGGAACGGTGCGATCCGGTCGAAACCGAGGGCCGCCTCGAGCGCCGCCGCCGACCGGATGACGACCAGGTCGGCGTGTTGGGGACCGATCAACTGGAGTCCGACCGGGAGCCCGGTCGCCGAGAGGCCCGCACACACCGTGGCCGCCGGGGACCGGGTCATGTTGAACGGGTAGGTGAGCTTCACCCAGTTGATGTCGACCACCTCGTTGATGAGGCCGGCGCCGTCGAGCGACTGGGGTGGGGGAACGCCGGCGACGGTCGGCGTCACCAGCAGGCGGACGTCGTGGAAGAGGTCGACCAGGCGCAGGTTGAGGGCGTGACACGAGTCCTCGGCCCGGACCAGGTCGAGCGGTGACGTGGCGGCCGCCCCTTCGATCACCATCCGGAGCACCGGGTCGACGCGGTCCCACTGGCTCGGTGCCGATGATGCCGGCGTGGGACCGCAGGTTGTATGCCCCCGACAGGGTGAGCCACTCGTCGATGGGGTCGGCGTCGAAGACGCTGTCGATCTCGACGATGTCACAGCCGAGGTCGGCCAGGACGTCGATGGCCCGCCGGCACAGGTCCAACACCTCGGCGTCGATGTCGGCGTACCCGAGCGTCGGCGACCATGCCACCCGGGCCGGGGGTCGGGGGTCGTCGACGGCGGCCAGCCACGACGCCTCGGGTCGGGGCAGCGACCGCAGGTCCGTCGGATCCGGGCCCACCACGGCGTCGAGGGCCGCCACCAGGTCGGACATCCGACGGGCCATGGGGCCCTTCGTCGACAGATGGGCCCAGTCCGGGGCGGTGGCACCGCCCGACGGAATCCGGCCCAGCGAAGCCTTGTACCCCGTGAGCCCGCACGCCGACGACGGGATCCGGAGCGAACCGCCACCGTCCGAGCCGGTGGCGAGCGGCACCATGCCCGAGGCGATGGCGGCGGCGGAACCGCCCGACGACCCGCCCGCGGTGTGCTCGAGGTTCCAGGGATTGTGGGTGGCGCCGAACAGCGGGTTCTCGGTGTGGGCCTTCCAGCCGAGTTCGGGCGTGTTGGTCTTCCCCACCACCACGCACCCCGCCGCCACCAGACGCTCGACCAGGATGGAGTCGGCGGTGGCCGGCGGATCGTCGGCCCGGGTCGCCGAGCCGCAGGTGGTGACGTAGCCCGCCGCGTCCTCCAGGTCCTTCACCCCGATCGGGATGCCGGCCAGCGGCCCGGGGTCTCCGCCCGCCGCCACGGTGGCATCGACCCCGTCGGCGGCGGCCCGGGCACGCCCCTCGTCCACGGCGACGAAGGCGTTGACCGTCGGGTTGTGCGTCGAGATCCGACCCCAGGGCGTGGTCCACCAGCTCTGCCGCCGTCAGCTCGCCGGATCGCACCCGGTTCGCCAGGTCGACCACCGAGGACGTGCGGAAGTCCATGGGGCGAACGTACCGGGATCGCTGCGTCATGTCGACAGGGCCGGTCCGGCGGCAGCCAGTCTGGGAGCATGTCGACCGCCTCCCCCGCCACCCCCCGCATCGAGGGCGCCGTCCTCGACCACGTGGCCCACGCCGTGCCCCGCTGGCAGGACGCCTGGCACCGCTACGCCACGGACCTCGGCGCCGAGTGGAACTCCGGTGGCCCCGGCACCGGGTTCGCCCCCGCCCAACTGCGCTTCGCCAACGCCGCCCGGATCGAGGTGCTGATGCCCTGGGCGGTGGAGTCCAACGACTTCCTCGCCCGGTTCCTGGCCGCCAGCGGGCCGGGTCCCCACCACCTGACCTTCAAGGTGCCCGATCTGACACGGGCCATCGAACAGGCCGCGAGCCTTCGGCATCGAGCCGATCGGCATCAGCTACGCCGACCCCGAGTGGATGGAGGCGTTCCTGCACCCCAAGTCGGCCACCGGCGTGGTCGTGCAGCTGGCCCAACAGCGCATCGCCTGGGGTAGCCCCGCCCCCGAGGACTACCCCACCGGCCGTCGCCTCCGGGCCGACGGATCGGGACCGGTCCCCCCGGCCGCGCTCGTCAGCGTCTGCCACGTGGTCGCCGACCTCGAGGGGGCCATGGCCCTGTTCGCCGGACTCCTGGACGCCCGGGTGTCGGACCGGGGCACGGCCGACGGGTGGGACTGGGTCGACCTCACCTGGCCCGGTCCGCTCGGACTCCGCCTGGTGGGTCCGGAGCGGGGCGCCCCGGACGGTCCGGTGACCGCTGCCCTCGGAGATCGGCCCGGGAAGGTCCATCACCTGCGGGTGTCCGTCGAGGAGCCGGCACGGGTGCCCGACGCCGTGCCCGCCACGTCGCGCTTCGCCACCCTCGGCGGCCCGGGCGAGGCCGACGGCGCCTTCGAGGTCTCCCGGGACGACAACCTGGGCCTCGGCATCGTCCTGTACCCGGCACCGGGTGCCCCCGGACCCGTCCCGGTGGACCGGTAGCCTGAAGCCGATGCCCGAATCCGACGAAACCGGGGACGCCGCCGAGAGCGACGGTCCCGCACCCCAGAAGAGTCTCATGGAACGCCTGTTCTCGCCGGCGCCCACCCTGCCCCCGGAGCCGACGACCGACCGCCACGGCAACCCGACCAAGTGGTCCATCGACCGGCTCGACGGCCGTGAGCGGGTGTACGGCTACGTAGGCTCGGTACTGGCCGTCGTGTTCGCGGTCATCATCTTCGTCGAGGAGCACCACCACAAGGCCACACCCCACGCCAAGAACCAGCTCTCCCCCGAGACGATGCTGCTGCTCGGGGTGGCCAGCGGCATCGCCCTGGCCGTCACCACCCGCATCGGTCGGCGGGCCCTGGTCGGGTTCGTCGCCCTGTTCGCCTTCCTCAGCTTCAGCACCGTCAGCACCGTCGTGGGGCTCCCCTTCCTCGTCCTCGCCGTCTGGCTGCTCTACCGCTCCTACAAGATCCAGAAGGCGGCCAGCACCAAACTCCGGGAAGACCGGGCGGCCGGGCGGTCCACCCCCGCACCCCGCCAGTCCCGGGCCGAGACGGCGGCGGACCGCACCGCCGCCAGGAAGGGGAAGAAGGCCCCGACGGGCCCCGAGGCCAACAAGCGCTACACGCCGAAGAAGCCCACCCCTCCCCCACCGCCGACCCCCAAGCCGTCCTGGCGCGAACGCCGGGAGGCCAAGGCCTCCGACTGACCCCGGGACGTCGGTGCGCCCGCCCGGTCCGTCACCCGACCGGCTCCCGTCCGCCGTCGTCGGTGACCAGGGCGGAGCGCAGCAGCTCCAGGATCTCGTTGCGCCGACGCACCAACGACCGCGCGGTCGGCTCCTCGCCGAAAGCCCGCAGCACCTCGACCTCGGTGAGCATCCCGATGACCGTGGAGTAGATCGCCAGGAGCAGGAGCCGGGGATCGTGGCGGCGCATGTGACCGGCGTCCATCTCGGCCTCGAGGAACCCCGTCGCCCGCTGCACCAGCGGCTCCACCGCCGTGACGAACCGGGTGGCCGCCGGCGTCCCCAGGCGACCCATCTCGCGGACCAGCCCGAGCAGCTCGGGGCGCCGGGCGGCCAGGCGGAACACCGAGCGCACCACCGCCTCGACCCGGGCCCAGCCCGTGCCGGCCGCCGCCAGGGACTCCTCGAGGGCGGCCGACAGCTCCACGGCACTGCGGTCCACGACGGCTTCGAGCAGGACCTCCTTGCTCGGGAACCAGTAGAGGATGGTCTGTTTGCGGATGTCGAGGCCGACGGCCAGGGCGTCGAGGGACGAGGCCTCGTAGCCCCGGTTGGCGAAGGAGGCGAGAGCCGCGTCGAGGATGCGCTCCGGGGTCGACGCGCCGGCCGCCACCGCCTTCCCGCCGGCCCGGGCCGACCGGGGCCGGCTCCGGTCCCGGGGTCCCGAGGCTCCCTGTCCTGTGGTCGACCCCGTCACTTACCATATGGTAGACAGATCGGGTGACACGCGTCCGCGACGCCTTGACCGGCAGGCGCTTCTTCATCACCGGCGCCACCGGGTTCCTCGGAACGGCCCTGGTCGAGCGCATCCTCCGCAGCGTGCCCGACAGCCAGGTGGTGCTCCTGATCCGGCCGGGCCGGCGGGCGACCCCTCTCCAGCGGGCGACCAAGGAGATCCTGAAGAACGACTGCTTCGACCGCCTGCGCGAGGAGTTGGGCGACGGGTTCGACGCCGCCATGACCGCCCGGGTGTCCGCCGTCGCGGGGGACGTGGCGACCGACGGTCTCGGACTCGACGCCGACGGGCTCGAGGCACTGTCGCACTGCGACATCGTCGTGCATTCGGCGGCCAGCGTGAGCTTCGACTCGCCACTCGACGCCGCCGTGGAGGTCAACCTGCTCGGCCCGTCCCGCGTGGCCGCCGCCGTGGTCGAGGCCCGGGCCCTCGCCCGAGGCCGACGGGCGCACCGGGCCGGTCCACTACCTGCCGGTGTCCACCGCCTACGTCGCCAGCACCCACCAGGGCGAGGCGAAAGAGGAGCTCCTCGACGCCAATCCGTTCAGCATCGAGGTCGACTGGCGCCAGGAGGTGACCGCCGCCCGGCGCCAGCGTGGCGACACCGAGGCCGAGTCCCGCCGCCCCGAACGGCTGGCCGGATTCCACTCGGCGGCCCGCGAGGAGCTCGGAGGGGCCGGACTGCACCTGTTGGCCGAGCGGGCCGAACGGCTCCGCGAGGACTGGGTGAAGAAGCAGATGGTCGAGATCGGGCAGGCCCGCGCCCAGTCCCTCGGCTGGCCCGACGCCTACCCCTACACCAAGGCGCTCGGCGAGCGCGCCCTGGTGGGCCAGTTCGGCGACGTCCTCCCGCTCACCATCATCCGACCGTCGATCATCGAGTCGGCCCTGGCCGAGCCCCGCCCCGGTTGGATCCGGGGCTTCCGGATGGCCGAGCCGATCATCATCTCCTACGCCCGCGGACTGCTCCGGGAGTTTCCGGGGGTACCCGAAGGCGTCACCGACGTGATCCCGGTGGACCTGGTGGTGGCGGCGATCATCGCCGTGGCCGGCGAGGCCCTGCTGACCGCCGACAGCGACGATCCGGCCGACGCCTACGCCGGGCCGTCCGTGTACCACGTCGCCTCCGGGGTGCGGAACCCGTTCCGCTACGGCCGCCTGGTGGAGCTGGTCACCGCGTGGTTCCAGGAGCACCCCCTCTACGACCAGGACGGGCAACCCATCGTGGTGCCCGAGTGGTCGTTCCCCGGCCGGGGCCGCGTCCAACGCCAACTGACCCGGGCCTCCAAGGCCATGTCGCTGGCCGAGCGGGTGGTCGGGTCGCTCCCCATCCGGGGCAAGCGGGCCGAGTGGATGGCCGCCCTCGAGGAGCAGCACCTGCTGGCCGACCGGGCGCTCGGTTACGTCGAGCTCTACGGCGCCTACACCGAGACCGACGCCCTGTACCGGGTCGACCGGCTGCTGGCGCTGTGGGACCGGATGGACGACGACGACCGGGCCACCTTCTGCCTCGACCCGGCGGCCATCGACTGGGCCACCTACGTGCGCGAGATCCACCTCCCGTCGATCATCGAGCACGCCCGGGTCCGCACCTCCCCGGGCAAGTCGATCAAGACCAACCGGGCCGACCGGGCGAGGAAGAACATCCTCTCCCCCGACCGGCACCTCGCCGCCTTCGACCTCGAGAACACCCTCATCGCCTCGAACGTGGTCGACTCCTACGCCTGGTTGGCCTCGCGTCATCTGCCGCCGGCCGAACGGGCCGCCTTCCTCGCCGACCTCCTGGCCGAGGCGCCGTCGCTGCTGGCCCTCGACCGCCGCGACCGGGGCGACTTCCTGCGCTCCTTCTACCGCCGGTACGAAGGTGCTCCCGCCGCCCGACTGCGGGACGACGGATGGGACCTCTTCCACCACCTCCTCCTCGCCAAGTCCTTCCCGGCGGGCATCGCCCGGGTGCGGGCCCACCAGGCGCTCGGGCACCGCACGATCCTCATCACCGGGGCGCTCGACTTCGTGGTCGAGCCCTTCCGCCCGCTCTTCGACGAGATCGTCTGCGCCGAACTCGGGGTCGAGGACGGCGCCTTCACGGGCCGGCTCGAGACCCTGCCGCCCATCGGCGAGGCCCGGGCCCTGGTCCTGGCCGACTACGCCGAGTCCGAGGGCCTGCGCCTCGAGGAGTCCATGGCCTACGCCGACTCGGCCAGCGATCTCCCCATGCTGGAGGCCGTCGGGTTCCCGGTGGCCGTCAATCCCGAGGCCAAGCTGGCCGCCATCGCCCGGCGACGGGGCTGGCACGTCGAGAACTGGCACAAGGCGGACGGACGACAGCCAGCCCCTGCTCCCGCTCGGGCCGATCGACCGTCGGGGGGCCTCCCGACGGGGCCGGACCAGCCCGGCGGCGTTGGCCGGCCAGACGCGACGCACGGCGGCGGAGGCGGGACGATGAAGGCCCTCGTGGTCGAGCGCAACCTGCCCCGGTTCGCCGCGTCCCGGGTGGCATCGCTCCTCGGCTCGGGCCGGGGCGCAGGCATCGGACCGCTCCAGCTGCTCGACGCGGAGGCACCCGATCGACCGGGCGACGACTGGTACCCGCTGCGCCCGCTGCTGTCGGGCATCTGCGGCTCCGACCTCGCCACCCTCGACGGCCGGGCGTCGC
Organism: uncultured Acidimicrobiaceae bacterium; assembly: GCA_963699345.1. Lineage (GTDB taxonomy): Bacteria > Actinomycetota > Acidimicrobiia > Acidimicrobiales > RAAP-2 > Bog-756. The sequence continues at coordinate 412,951 of CAVOTL010000007.1, forward strand.
GCTACTTCGACGACATGGTCAGCTTCCCCTTCGTCCCCGGCCACGAGGTGGTCGGCGTCCTCGACGACGGCGGCACCGACCATGCCGGCCGGGCCCTCGCCCCGGGCAGCCGCGCCGTGATCGAGCCGGTGCTCGGCTGCGCCACGCGGCACATCCGACCGCTCTGTCCCCAGTGCGGAGCCGGGCACACCGGACTCTGCGGCAACCTGGCGGCGGGCGGACTCGAGCCCGGACTCCAGACCGGCTACTGCGCCGACACCGGCGGCGGCTGGTCGACCGCCCCGCTGATGGCCCACGCCAGCCAGCTCCATGCCGTTCCCGACGACCTGTCCGACGAGGACGCCGTCCTGATCGAGCCGACGGCCTGCGCGGTGCACGCCGCCCTGTCGGCGCACGTGACCGGCGGTGACCTGGTGGCCGTGGTCGGCGCCGGCACGCTCGGGCTCACCACGGTGGCCGCCCTGCACGAGATCGTCCGTCCGGCGACGCCCTGCACCGTGGTGGTCGGGGCCAAGCACCCCCGCCAGCGCGACCTGGCCACCGCCCTCGGGGCGGACCACGTGGTGCCACCGGAGCAGATGGCCCGGGCCGTGCGACGCCACGCCGGGTCGATGGTGCTCTCGGGACAGCTGACCGGTGGGGCCGACGTGGTCTTCGACTGCGTGGGCAGCGCCGCCTCGATCTCCGAGTCACTGGCCCTGGTGCGCCCGCGGGGCCGTGTCGTGCTCGTCGGCATGCCGGGCAAGGTGTCGGTCGACCTCGCCCCGCTCTGGCACCGGGAACTCACCCTGGTCGGCACCTACGCCTACGGCAACGAGATGCCCCCGGGCCCGGACGCCCCCGAGCGCCGCAGCTTCGAACTGGCCATCGACCTGGTGGGCACGGCCTCGCTCGGACGCCTGGTCTCCGCCCGCTATCCCCTCGAGCGCTACGAGGAGGCCCTGGCCCACGCCGGGGCCGCCGGCCGCCGGGGTGCGGTCAAGGTGGCCTTCGACCTCCGCAACCCGAAAGGACGCTCGCGATGAGCCCCAGGCCCGGATTCGTGCTCGACGTCGACAGTTCGACGCCACCCACCCTGTTCTGGCACGGGGAACGGTTCAGCCTGGAGAAGCTGCCCGAGGGGAGCCGGGTCGTCTACGCCCCCGAGCCGATCGACCCGCTGAGCGATCCCCAGGCCGCCATCCGCCATGCCCTCACCCATCCCGAGGGGGACCAGGAGCCCCTGCCCGCGCTGTTGCGGGCCGGGATGAAGCTGACCATCGCCTTCGACGACATCTCGTTGCCGTTGCCCCCGATGGAGCGCCCGGACATCCGCCAGCTCGTGATCGAACAGGTCCTGGACATGGCGGCCGAGGCGGGTGTCGACGACGTCGAGTTGATCGTGGCCCTCGCCCTCCACCGGCGCATGACCGAGGCCGAGCTGCGCCACGCCATCGGCGACCGCGTCTACGACGCGTTCGCCCCGAACGGCCTGCTCACCCAACACGACGCCGAGGATCCCGACAACCTCCTCCACCTGGGTCTGACCGATCAGGGGGAGGACGTGGAGATCAACAAGCGGGCCGCCGAGTCCGACCTGCTCGTCTACGTGAACATCAACCTGGTGGCCATGGACGGGGGGCACAAGAGCGTGGCGACGGGGCTGGCCAGCTACAAGAGCCTGCGCCACCACCACAACCCCGAGACCATGCGGCACTCCAAGTCGTTCATGGACCAGCACCGCTCCGAACTGCACTCGGCCAACTGGCGCATGGGCCGCCTGATCAAGGAGTGCGGCGTCAACGTGTTCCAGATCGAGACGACGCTCAACAACGACACCTTCCCGGGGGCGTTCGAGTTCCTGCAGAAGCGCGAGTGGGAGTGGAAGGTGAAGGACCGGCTCGGCTACGTGGCCGCCTCCACCGCGCTCAACCGGGTCCCGGCCCACCAGGCCCGCCGGATCTTCCACTCGGTGCGGGCGCCACACCGGATGACCTCGGTGCAGGCCGGCGAGGTGGAGGCCGTGCACACCCTGACCACGGCCAACGTCTGGAAGCAGCAGGGCGTGGTGGTCGAGGGCCAGACCGACATCCTGACCATGGGCCTGCCCTACATCAGTCCCTACAACGTCAACTCGATCCTGAACCCGATCCTCGTCGCCTGCCTCGGCCTCGGCTACTTCTTCAACCTCTACCGCGGCCGGCCGCTCGTCCGCGAGGGCGGCGTCCTGATCATGACGCACCCCACCCCGTGGGAGTTCAACCCGGTCCACCACCCGAGCTACATCGACTTCTTCGAACAGGTGCTGAGCGAGACGACGGACCCGACCGAGGTGGCCGAGCGCTTCGAGGAGGGCTTCGCCACCGACCCGTGGTACATCCACCTCTACCGCACGGGGCACGCCTACCACGGCGTCCACCCGTTCTACATGTGGTACTGGTGCGCCCACGCCCTGCAGCACCTCGGCGCCGTCGTCATCGTGGGCGGCGACCCCGAAGGCCGTCCACCGGCTCGGGTTCCGGGCCGCCTCCACCCTGGCCGACGCCCTGGAGATGGCCCGCGACGTGGTGGGGACCTCGCCCACCCTCACCCACCTCCACGCCCCACCGATCCTGATGGCCGACGTCCAGTGAGTCCGGCCGGTGCCCACGTCCGAGCCCGTCGGCGGCGGCGTCCGATGAGCAGGGTCCGATGAGCAGGGTCCGCGACACCTCGAAGACGCTGCGCTCCCGCCGGGCCGTCCGCCACGACGCCGCCCTCGGCGACGACGCCCCCGGCGGCGGGACGCTCACCCTCGCTCCGTCCGGCGGACCTGGTCGCCCGGGCCGGTCGTAGGCGGTTCCCCCTGGCCGCGCCGACCTGGCCCGGTTCGGTCCCCCGACCCGCCCCCGAGCCCGAGCTGGGCGTCCACTACGACACGGCCTGGTCGCGGCGCTACCCCGTGCGACTGGCCCGGGCCGTGGTCCTCGACAACGTGACCCGACCCCTGGCCCGGGTCGCTGGCGTCGCCCCAGCTCCGGGGGGACGAGCAGCTGGTCGACCTCGAGGCGCCGGTCATCTTCGCGGCCAACCACGCCAGCCACGTCGACACCCCGCTGCTCCTGGCCTGCCTGCCCCTCCGGTTCCGGCACCGCACGGTGGTGGCGGCGGCGGCCGACTACTTCTTCGACCGACGTTGGAAAGCGGACGCCTTCTCGTTCCTGCTCGGCGCCATCCCCATCGAGCGGACCAAGGTCAACCGGCGCTCGGCCGACCTGGCCGCCGAACTGCTGGCCGACGACTGGAACCTGGTCATCTTCCCCGAGGGGGGCCGGTCGCCCGACGGGTGGGCCCAGGAGTTCCGGGGTGGTGCCGCCTACCTGGCCTCCCGCACGGGTCGGCCGGTGGTGCCCGTCCACCTGGACGGCACCCGTCACATCCTGCCGAAGGGGGGCGGCTCGATCCGTCGCACCCGCACCACCGTCACCTTCGGGACCCCGCTGTGGCCGGCCGAGGGCGAGGACGCCCGGAAGTTCGGCGCCCGCATCGAGGCCGCCGTGGCCACGCTGGCCGACGAGTCCTCCACCGACTGGTGGACGGCGCGCCGGCAGGCCGCCGCCGGCACCACCCCGTCGCTCCAGGGGCCCGACCGTGGCCACCTGGCGGCGGTCCTGGGCCCTCGACGCCGCTCCCGACCGGGTCGAGGCCGTGGACGCCGAGGGCAACCAGTGGCCGAGGAAGTCGAAGAGCTGACCTGATCCAGGCGGGCCGGAACCGCAGAGCCGACCCGACCCCGTCGATGGACACCTGGCGCACCGGTCGCTCACCGTCGGGTCGGCGTCACCGGAGAAGGGTCAACGTCCCGGGAGCACCCGACGGGCCAGGTCCCGCCAGCCGGGACGTCCGCCGTCCGCGGCCTCGAGGCGCTCGGCCCGCAGCGCCAGCTCCTCGTGGTCGTCCAGCGGCTCCAGGGCGACGGCCGTGCCTTCGGGGGCCCCGGCGGGGGCGAGCGCCCAACCGAGGAGGACGTCGGCCAGCGCCGTATTGCGGGCCAGCACGGGACCGTGGAGATAGGTGCCGAGCACCCGGTGCGACCAGGCCCCCTCGGTCCCGTCGCCGCCACCGTTGCCCACGCCCCGTTCGACGCGGGCCAGCGGACGCGGACCGGGGTCCGACCACCGAGACCCCACCGTGGTTCTCGAACCCGGTGAGGCGGGGCAGCCGGTCACCCCGGGCCGTGCGCGGCGCCTCGGAGGTCGGGGTGGCCACCAGCTCCCCGACGGCCCGGGGCCCGGTGCCCTTCGTGGTGGTGAGGTCGAGGAGGCCGACACCCGGCTGGGGCCGATCGAGGTGGTCGGGGAACGTCGTGCCGATGAGCTGGAATCCGGCGCAGACGCCGAGCACCACCGCCCCCTCGGCCACCCGCTCGGCGAGGGTGCCGTCCTCGAGCAGTGTCGTGGCGGCCCGCACCTGGGGTCCGTCCTCCCCACCGCCCACGGTGTACAGGTCGGCCCGGGGCAGCGGCTCGGTCGGACGTGGCCTGGACCAGGTCGACGTCGATCCCGCGCCAGGCGGCCCGCCGGGCCAGCACCACCCCGTTCCCCCCGTCGCCGTAGGTGCCGAGCAGGTCCGGGTAGACCACGGCCACCACCAGTCGACGCCCGGCCTTGCTCACAGGGCCCGCCGCAGGTCGGCGAAGGCCGTGTAGTTGCCGAGGAACTCGATGGGGTCGACCGGACGGCTGCGCCGGCGGCGGCGTGGTCGATGGCGGCCAGCGGTCCGTCCACCACGGCATGGTCCACTCCGGCGTAGCGGAGCCGCACGCCGAGATCGAGGCGACGCTCACCGGTGGCCACCACGGCGCGGCCGACCAGCCGCTCGAAGGGGACGTCCCACAGCCACGACGTGTCGAAGCCGTCGGCCGTCCGGGCGTTGACCGACAGGACCACCGGGCCGGACGGGTCACCCGTCTCGTCCAAGAGGTCGAAGATCGCCGTCCATCCGGCGGGGTTCTTGGCCAACAGCAGTCGGACGGGACGGCCCGACCGGGTGATCGTCGAGAACCGCCCGGCCACCTCGGTGACGCCGTCGAGCCGACCGAGGGCGGTCTCCAGGCCTCCCTCGCCCCGCCGGTCGATCACGGCGGCGGCCGCCACGGCCGCCATCGCCGCGTTGGCCCGGTTGAACTGGCCGGGGAGTGCGATGGCCAGCCGGTGCCGGGACCCGTCGGCCAGGACCAGCTTCGTCCCCCACCACGTCGGCGGCCACCTCCGGACGGGCGAAATCGCAGCGGTCGCAGGCCCAGGCGCCGTCCCCGGCGAACTCGATCCGTCCCCCACAGGCCGGGCAGCCCACGGCGTCGTCGTGCCAGACCTGGCCCGCCCCCACCCACCGCACCTCGGGGGCCGGGGCCGCCGCCCAGGCCACCATCGGATCGTCGGCGTTGGCCACGACCAGCGTGGCGACGTCCCCGGTGCCACTCGACGCCAGCGCACCCAGGGCGGTCCGCCACCGGTCCACGAGCATGCGCACCTCGGCGATCCGGTCGAGCTGGTCGCGCGAGAGGTTCAACAGCACCACCACCTCGGGTGCGGTCTCGGTGATGCACCGACCGAGATAGCCCTCGTCGACCTCGAGCACCGCCACCGGTGCATCGGGGGCACCCACCAGCGCGGCGACGTGGCCGGCGGGCATGTTGGCGCCGGTGTCGTTGCTCACCACGGCCCCGCCGGCCGGGTCGGACAGCGCGGCGGCCAGCAGCCGCGTCGTGGTGGTCTTGCCGTTGGTCCCGGTCACCAGGACGACGCGGCGGCCGGCGGCCGACGTGGCCAACAGTCCGGGGTCGACGAGCAGACCCACCCGACCCCCGGCCACGGTGCCGCTGCCCCGGCCGAGGGCCCGGGACATCCGGTTGACGACCGAGACGGCACCCGTGGCGAGGGAGGCCCGGGCCGAGCGCGGGGCGCCGGCGGGGGCCGGCAGGACGCGGACCGTCACGCCGAGGGGCGCGTGGCGGCCAGTTCCTCGTCGGTGGGGACGTGGGCCTTCGCGGGCCTCGGCGGGCAGCAGGCCGGCCACGGTGTCCATCAACAGCCGGGTGTCGGCCACCGCATCGGTCAGCCCCAGCCGCACGCGGCGACCCCGACGGTGACGGTCACCCGGGGCGGATGCTGCAGGGTGGTCACGTTCGGCACCTTGGCGTTGCGGGGCCACACCTTCTCGGTGCCCCACACGCCGATGGGGACGACCGGCGCACCCGTAGCGGCGGCCAGTCGGGCGGCCCCGGTCTTGCCGTGGAGCACGGGGTCGAAGAACGCCTCACCCCGGGGGATGGTGCCCTGGGGGAGCACGATCACCGCCTCGCCGGCGTGCAGGGCGGCCGTGGCCCGCTGCATCGGGTCATCGGATCCGCTGCCGCGGTCCACGGGGATGCCCCCGAGGGCCCGGGCCAACTGCCCGACCACCGGGGCGTCGAACAGCTCCTGTTTGCCCATGAACCGCACCGGGCGGCCCAGCCGGGCGGCCACCAGCGCGAGGGCGGCCACGTCGAAGTAGCTGCGGTGGTTCGAGACCAGGATGACCGGGCCCTCGTGGGGCACGTGCTCGATGCCGTTGACGGTGAACCGCGGCGTAGGGGAAGGACTCCGGCCGCACGAACGGTCGCAGCAGGTGGTAGGGCTCGAGTCCGACCACCGACGGGACGCCGGGCGGGCGGTCCCAGTGCTCGAGCGGCCACCGGCGGGCGAGGGCCACAGCCGGCGAGGCGGGGGTCGGCGTTCAGGGGGTGGGGGTGCCCGACGGCCCCGAGCAGGGGCAGGTCGAAGAAGCTGTCCGAGTAGGCGTGGCAGTCCGGAGGCCGATGTCCCGGGCGGTCGCCCACTCCCGGGCCGCGTCGCGCTTGTTGGTGCCCCATACGAAGCGTCCGACCAGGCGCCCGGTGAAGTTCCCGTCGATCTCCTGGTAGCGGGTGGCGATCACGTCGTCGAAGCCGAGGGCGGAGGCCAGCGGGTCGACCAGGTCGTGGGGGGACGTGGTGGCCAGCACCAGCAGGCGGCCCTCGGCCCGGTGGGCGGCCAACTCCTCGAGCGCCCAGGGCTGGACGAGGTCGATCAACTCCTCGACGGCATCCGTCCCGGCCTTGCGCACCGACGCCGCGGGCCGGCCCTTCATCATGCGGGCCGCGGCCCGGGCGAGGCCCATGTGGGGCACCGTCTCGCCGAAGGCGTTGTAGAAGCCATAGAGGTACCGCTCACCGGGGAGCCGGCGGTCGGTCGCCAGAACGCCCTCGGCGACCATGGCGGCATGGAACACCGGCCCCGACGCCGAGCGGATCAGGGTGCGGTCGAGGTCGACGAAGACGGCACCGGGGGCGTCGGACATGATCCTCAACCTACCGCCGGACGCCGATCGCCGGGAGCCTGGAACCGGCGTGCAGAACGGGTCGTCGGTTCCGGGAGCAGCTGTCCACTATCCGACCGCCCGCTGGCCGGCCACCCCTGGTCCCCACGGTCGCCCATGGCACTGGGCAGGGAAAACCACCCCTGGACGCGGCAAAGGGACCACCGGGGGGGAGAGGTGGTCCCTTCGCACTGACTCAACGAGGAAAGGAGGGGGATTCCTATGTCCTGTGGTCGTGCAGTCAATGTATAACGATCGCGAGCGATCAGTCAAGGCGTTTGTCTAGATACCTGGTATCTTTATTGACGATGGAACTCCGACACCTCCAGGCCCTCACGGCCATCAGTGACCACGGTACGTTCTCGGCGGCCGCCGATCACCTCGGGACCGTGCAGTCCAACATCTCGGCCCACATCGCCCGCCTCGAAAAGGAGCTGGGCACGCCGCTGATCGACCGGTCCGACGGACGCCTCACCGCCGAGGGGGCCGTCGTCGTCGCCCGGGCCCGGCGCATCCTGTCCGAGCTCGACGCGCTGATGTCCGACGTCGCCGCCTGCAAGGACGAGGTGACCGGCACCGTCCGGGTCGGCATGATCGGCACCACCGCCCGGTGGCTGGTCCCCCGTCTGATGGGCGAGGCGGCGCAGCGCCACCCGAACCTCCGCCTGGTCGTCATCGAGGGGACCACGACGGGACTCGAGCCCCAGCTGACCACCGGCCAGCTCGACCTGGCGATCCTGCACCTTCCGGTGGGAAGCAAGGACCTGGTCACCCGCATGCTGTTCGAGGAGGACCTGATGCTGGTGGTCCCCCAGGGCCATCCCATCGCCGGTCTCGACCGCCAGCTCCAGCTCGAGGACCTCGCCGAGCTCGAGATGCTCCTGCCCCTTCCGGGGACGGCCTTCCGCGACGAGCTCGACAGCGTTACCCGGCCCCTCGGCATCACCCTGCTGCCCGCCGCCGAGATCGACGGCCTCCGACTGATCGCCTCACTGACGTTCGAGGGGTACGGCCCGGCCATCCTGCCCGCCACCGCCATCCCGACGTGGCTGCGCGAGCACTTCCACCCGGTGCCCGTGGTCGGTCTCCCCCGCCGCCGGGTGGGCGTCGCCCAGCGCAGCCGTGGCCTCCCGTCGGCGCCGACCCGGGCCCTGCTCGAGCTGCTGGTGGCGACGGTGGCCCAGCCCGTCGGCCGCCCCCAGGGCCTGCACGTCCCCGTCTGACGCCCCGGCGGCCCACGGGCGTCGGGCGTCGGCGGACCGGGGTGTCCGGGGTCGGCGCTCAGTTGGTGGTGGGATCGACGGGGAAACCCGACACCAGTGCCAGCGCGCCGCCCTGGCGACGCAGCACCCGACGCCACAGTCCTTCCGGATCGGCGGAGATGGGATCACGGGCCTCGGCCGGCACCACGTACCACGACCCCTCGCCGATCTCGTCGTCCAGCTGGCCTCCGTCCCACCCCGCATACCCCGAGAAGAGCCGGGCACCGACCAGCGACGGGGCGAACTCGTCGGGGTCGGCCGCCAGGTCGACGGTCCCCACCGGCCGCTCGTCGTCGACCAGCAGCCGCCAGCCCGTCGGGCATCCGGGTGATCCCTCCTCAGCGGCCTCGCGCGATGCCAGTCGGACCAGCCCGATGAGGGAGTTGCGCGCCACCGGCCCACCGGTGAAGAGCTCGGCGGGCGGAGTGGCCACCTCGTGCCACTGGGGCAGGAGCTGGTCGACCGCCACTCCGCCGGGGCGGTCGATGGCCACACCGAGGGCACCCTGCAGTCCGTGATCGAGCACGAGGATGACGCGACGGAAGAAGTTCGGATCCTCGACGGCCGGGGTGGCCACCAGCAGATGGCCCACCAACGACACGGGTTCGGGCTCCCCGCCGAACGGGTCGAACTCGCTGAAGGGGTCGATCGGCACGCCCTGATGATGGCCCACGGAACCGGTGCCCGGCACGCACGGTGGACCGATGAATGGCGCGGTCGGGCGCCGGTCGGTGAGGCTGTGGCCATGGACCTCGTCTCCGTCGCCTCACCCGGCCCCCCACGTGCGCACGATCACCTTGGACAACCCGGCCCGGTTGAACTCCATGTCGTTCGCCCTGGTGTCCGACCTGTACGAGGCGATCGCCGGCGTGGCCGCGCGACAACGACTGCCGGGTCGTCGTGCTGACCGGGGCCGGACGGGCGTTCTGCTCGGGCCTCGAGCTCGAACACGCCGGTCTCCCGCCCGGGGCCGAGGACCTCGGTCGCCACCGCATGGGCCTGCGGGCCATGGAGTACATGGGCGGGATCGTGCCGGCGCTGCGCGACATGCCCCAGCCGGTGATCTGCGCGGTCAACGGCCCCGCCTACGGCGGAGGGATGTGTCTGACGCTCGGCACGGACGTCCGCCTGGCCGGTCGGTCGGCCGTCTTCTGCGGCGCCGGCATCACCAACGGCCTGAGCGGCTGCGAGCTCGGCGTGAGCTGGCTGCTGCCCCGGGCCGTCGGGACCTCGCGCTCGAACGAGATCCTGCTCACCGGCCGCAAGGTGGGCGCCGAGGAGGCGGAGCGGATCGGTCTCGTCTCCGAGGTGCTGGAGGACGGCGACCTGCTCGACCGGGCGCTCGGCATGGCCGTCCACCTCTGCGCCCTCAGCCCCCTCGGCCTCACGCTGACCAAGGACACCCTGTGGGGCTCGCTCGAGGTGGGGAGCCTCCGGACCGCCGTCGACCTCGAGAACCGGACCCAGCTGCTGGCCGGATTCACCGGCAACCTGACCGAGGCCGCCGCCGCCTTCAAGGAGAAGCGGCCCCCGGTCTACACGGAGTAGGCCGGTGGCCAAGGCCCGACGCGGTCGCAGGACCGCAGCGCCGCCCCGCGCGATCCGTCGGCGGGCGGCGGGCGCCCGGGAGCACTGGCGGGCCGACGGGATGGCGAAGACGCGCTATCGCCTCGGCCGGCCGAGGCCAACCGGTACGCCCTGCAGGTGCGTCCTCGAGGACGGCGTGCAGCTGGACCCCTACCGCTGCGGGATCTGCGGCGCCTGGCACCTGGGGAACCGCCGGGACTGAGCGATCGGCGGCATAACTGTACCGTCCGGACGGTATAGTGACGCCATGGCGACCACGACCACCCCGATGCGGCTACAGCGCGGCGCCCGGGGCACCCCGGGCGCCCCGCGACAGCACCGCCACCAAGCGCCGGATCCTCGACGCGGCCGAGCAGGTCGTGCTCCGCGACGGGGTCGGCCACCTCACCCTCGAGGCGTCGGCCGCCCAGGCGGGACTGTCCAAGGGCGGCGTGCTCTACCACTTCCCCACCCGGGACGCCCTGGTGTCCGCCATGGTGGCGCGCATCATCGAGCAGTTCGAGGAGGACATCGCCGCCTACCTACCCGCCGGCGGGCTCCCCCGAACGCGGCCGGCCCGGGCGCGTTCACCCGCGCCTACGTCCGGGCCACCATGGAGCCCGTCACCGAGGGGGAGGAGCGCCTCGGCGCCGCGCTGCTGGCCGCCGCCGCCGCCGAGCCGGAGCTGTTGGAGCCCCTCCAGACAGGCCGCCGACGGCTGGCAGGCCCGACTGGTGGCCGACGGGCTGGACCCCGCCACGGCCACCGTCGTGCGCCTGGCCTGCGACGGCCTGTGGCTGTGCGACCTCTTCGGCCTCGCCTCCCCCCGCGACGCACTCCGCGCCCGCGTGGCCGGCCGCCCTCGAGTCGATGACCGGGGAGCGCACCATGATCCGCCGCGGGCCCGCCGGCGGCGTGGCGCCGCTGCCCGACGCCTCGGTGCGGCTCATCCGCACCCTGGCCGTCACCGTCTTCCTCGAGTGGTTCGGGGCGACCTCGATCGTCCCGATGCTGCCCGTCTACATCCGCCACCTGGGCGGCACCGACGCCCTGGCCGGACTGGTCATGGCCTCGTTCTTCGCGGCCGGCGTGCTGTTCCAGTACCCGGTCGGACGCCTGTCCGACCGGATCGGGCGCAAGCCGGTCCTGGTGGCCGGGCTCGTCGTCTACTCCGCCGCCAGCTTCGCCTTCCTGCTGCACATCGTCCCGGCCATGGCCATCCTCCTGCGCGGCCTGCAGGGCCTCGGGGCCGGGGCCTCGGCCGTGGCCGCCCTGGCCATGGTGTCGGGCAGCGTGGCCCGCGAGCGGCGCGGGCGGGCCTTCGCCTCCATCTACGGCGCCCAGATCTCCGGCATGGCCGTCGGTCCCCTGATCGGCGCCATCGTCGGGGTCCACTACATGTGGGCCATGTTCCTCGGCTCGGGCGCCGTGGCCCTGGCGGCCTGCATCCCCGCCCTGCGCATCGTCGAGCCGGTCGAGGACGATCGAGACGGCCGACGTCGGCGCCCGGGCCGGGCCCGGCGTGCCAGCGACGCCGCTCGCCCGGGTGCGCTGGAACCGGTCGATGGCCGGCGCCATGGTGGCCGCCGCCGCCCTCGGCCTCACCACCGGGATCTACGACATCTGCTGGACGCTCCTGATGGTGTCCCGGGGCGCCACCGGCTGGGAGATCGGCGTGTCGTGGACGCTCTTCGCCGTGCCCTTCGTGGTGGCCGCCCGGCCGAGCGGCTGGCTGGCCGACCACATGGACCGTCGCTACCTCGTGCTCGGCGGCGTGGGCCTGGCCATGGTGTTCTGCGCCGGCTACCCCTTCATCCCCTTCGTGCCGCTGCTGATGATCCTCGGCGGGACCGAGGCCCTCGGGTTCGCCGCCGCCCTGCCGTCCCTGCAGTCCCTGCTCACCCAGGGCTCCGAGCCGTCCGAGGTCGGTCGCATCCAGGGCATGTTCGGCAGCACCCAGACCGCGTGCACGGCGGTGTCCGCGGCGCTGGCCGGCGCGGCGTTCGCCGTCGCCCGGTGGCTGCCGTTCCTGTCGGCCTCGGCGTTCACGGCGGTGGCCCTCGTCACCACGGCCGTCATCTGGCGGAAGGTGCCCGGTCACGTGCACCCCGAGACCAGCGTGGGAGGTCGAGCAGCACCGGGCTGCGTCCGCCCGCCGGTGCGGGCTTCCAGGACCGGCCCCGGCCGACGTCGGCCGGTCAGGCGGCGGTGGGCGTCAGCTCCGAGGTGCAGTAGGCGCACTTCGTCGCCTGGTCCGGCACCTTGGACAGGCAGGCGGGGCACTCCCGCACCGGCTCCTCGTCCGGGGTGCGGCCCAGCTTCTTCATGAGGTGGTTCACCGGCTTGATCACGAGGAAGAAGATCACGGCCGCCACGATCACGAAGTTGATCAGCGCGTCGATGAAGTTGCCGTAGTAGATCTTCGAGTTGTTGATCGTGACGTGCAGGCTGCCGAACTGCGTGCTCCCGCCGAAGATGGCCTTGATCAGCGGGGTGATGATGCTCGTGGTGAACGCGTTGACCACCAGGGTGAAGGCGGCGCCGATGACCACGGCCACCGCCAGGTCGAGCAGGTTCCCCCGCAGCAGGAACTCCTTGAACTCCTTGATCATGGTCGGTCTCCTCGGGGGATCAGGGCCGCGATCGGCCGGCGTGAGGCGAATCTATGCCCCCGGGCGCCCGTCCGATCCACCTGTGTCCGGATGGGGCGGCGCCGACTAGGGAAGTCCGGCGTGGACGGCGGCCTCCCACCGACCCGTCGACTCGACCTGGCACACCGCCGTCGGCGGCCTGGAGCAGCCAGCCGATGACGGCGCGGTTGTCGGCATCGGCCGGCACCTCGGCGACGAGGCCGCGCCGGGGATGGTCCTGGGTCACCCGCCACCCCTCCGGCACCGGCAGCCCGAGGTCGCGGAGCCGCCAGGCCACCCGGGGGCCCGAGGCGTGCTGCAGGCCGACCGTCGTGGGACGGGCCGTCCGTCCCTCCTGGCGCCGGCCGGGCATCCAGGTGATCACCGGCACCTGATGGGTCGACCCCCCGAGGAAGGCGAACGGGCCCGGTTCGGGCGGCCGGTGCTCCTCGTCGACGATCGGCTCGATGTTGATCCACCCGGTGCCACCCGACTGCACCATGGCCATCTGGGCCAACAGTTCGGGGTCGTCGTGGGCCACGAAACCGAAGGTGGTGGGACGGCTGCGGGTCACGTCTGGAGATCGCCCACCGCGGTCGGACAGGGCCTCGAGCTCCTGGCGCCACGTACCCCGGGGCAGGAGCGGCCGGACCACGAACTTGGAGAAGCCGACCTCCAGGAAGGCCTCCAGGAAGCGCCGGAGGTCGTCGAGGCCCGCCGGGACCACCGTGGTCGGGTCGACACCCTTGCGGGCCCGCCCGAGGGCGGTCACCAGCTTCGCGTCGAGGGGTCCCGGGGCGTAGGCCAGCGAGACGCCGAAGTGCTCGCGGCTGATCTCCCGCCCCGCCGCGGCCGCGGCGGCGTCGATGGCGTCGCGCCCGGCCGCCACCTCGGCCGGCGTACACGACGAGGGCAGCCAGCCGTCGGCGTAGCGACCACACCGCTCGAGCGCGGCCGGCACCATCCCCCCGGTCCAGAACTCGAGCGGCTCCTGGACCGGCAGGGGCGCCAGGGTGACGCCGTCGAACGATCCGACCGGCCCGTCGTGGCTCACCGTCTCGCCGGCCCACAGGCGCCGCAGCAGGGGGAAGGCCTCCTCCATGCGGGGTCCCTTCTCCCTGCCCGGCACGCCGATGGCTCCGGACTCGGGCGCCTGGGCCAGGCCCGGCACGAACGTCACGAGGAGCCGTCCTCCCGACAGCCGGTCGAGCGTGGCCAGCTGCTTGGCCACCCGCACCACGTTGCGGCCGGGCAGGAGCAGGGTCGTGCCCAGCTTGAGCCGGGGGTTGTGGGCGGCGGCGAAGGCCAGCGCGGACAGCGGGTCGAGGGTGGGCGCGGACAGGACCTCGGGGAGCCACAGGGAGTCGAACCCGAGCTCGTCGAGGTCGTCGACGAGCGTGGCCAGGCCTTCGCGGATCGCCATCGAGCGGGCCGGTGCCCACCCCGATCCGCACCTTCACCGTCTGACCGCCCTCACCCGGACCGGATCGTCATCCGACCCCCAACGACGGCCCGTCGAAGCGGTCGACGGTGGCGAACTCCTCCACCGGGCCGCGTCGTAGCCGGGTGGGCTGGTGGACCGGGTGACCGAGGGCGAGCAGGCCGGCCACCGCGTGGGTGTCGGGAACCCCGAGGAGTCGCTTCACGCTCGAGCTCCTCCCGCACCACCATGGTGGTCATGACTCCGGCCAGACCCAGGTCGCGGGCGGCCAGCAGGATGCTCCAGGCGAAGGGGTAGATCGACGCGCCCCCGACCATGGTGTAGCGGTCGAGATCCCGGTCCACGGTGGCCAGCCGGGTGAAGTCGGCGAGGAGCACCAGGAGGACCGGCACCTCGTCCAGGTGCTCGGCGAAGCCTCCCGGGCCCCTGGGCGGCGGACGTCGGCGATCCCGCCGGCGTCGCCCACCGCCCGGCGCTCGGCCTCGCGGTCGGTCACCACGGCCCACGGGGTGAGTCCGGCCATGGACTGGGCGAGGTACTCGTACCATCCCGGCAGGTACAGGTCCCGCAGGGCCCGGCGCGTCCCGGGGTCCTGGACGACGACCACCCGCCACGCCTGCCGGTTCCCGCCGTTCGGGGCGAACCGGGCGGTGTCCAAGCAGGCGGTGGATGGTGGCGTCGTCCACCGGTTCGTCGGTGAACTCGCGCACCGCGCCGGTGGTGCGCAGCGCCTCGGTCAGGTCCACGGCGGTGGGTGGCTACAGGTTCTCGAGCACGGCGTCGGCCGCGCTCGACCGTCAGCCCGCCGCCCGGCTCGACGAACAGGGCGGTCACCACTCCGTCCTCCAGCACCATGGCGTAGCGCTGGGACCGGGTGCCGAGTCCGAACCCGCTGCCGTCCATCTCCAGACCGACCGCCGAGGTGAACTCGCCGTTGCCGTCGGCCAGGAGCACGACGGCGTCACCCACGTTCTGCGACTCACCCCAGGCGGCCATGACGAACGGGTCGTTCACCGAGATGCAGGCCACCGTGTCCACGCCCTTCGCCTTCAACTCGTCCTGGCGGATCACGTAGCTCGGGAGGTGGTAGTCCGAGCAGGTGGGGGTGAACGCACCCGGGACGGCGAACAGGACGACCTTGCCCGAGCCCAGGACGTCGCCGGTCTGCACGTGGGTGGGGGCACCGCCCTCGTTGGTCATGACCTTGATGTCCGGAATCGTGTCGCCGACGGCAATGCTCATGTTCCCCCTCCTCGGGTTCGGTCCCCGATCACGCACGGGGATCTCCGGCTCGCCGGGTCGGCGGCCGTACCCGCAGCATACGGTTCGTCGGACGACGCCGAGCCCCCGGCCGCCCCGACGCCGGACGGTCGGTCGGCGACGGCCGGCAGGACCCGGGAGCCGAACCGCTCGAGGGCGGCCCGCTGGTCGGCCCGGGTGTCGCCGGGAAGCGCCACGGTCACCCAGTCGACGCCCACGGCGGCCAGCTCGCCGATCGACTCGACGACCCGCGACTCGTCGACCGGGCGGCCCCCCATGGACAGTCCCTCGGGGATGAAGCACACCGTCAGCGGTTCGCTCCGGCCGACCCGGTCGGCATGCTCGCGGGCGTAGTCCAGGACGACCGCCAGGTCGGTGGCCGACTCGAGCGGCGCGGTGTGCGTCCGGGCGGCCAGGCGGGGGGGATTCGGGAAGGGGCTCCACCCGTCCGCCGACTCGACGGCCCGACGGACGGCCCGGCGGCTGTTCCCGCCGATCCACAGCGGGGGGCGCGGGCGCTGCACGGGACGGGGCAGCATGGTGTTGCCCGGCGCGCCGAAGCGTCCGCCGTCCCGGGTGACCGACTCCCCCGTCCAGGCGGCCTCCATGGCGGCCATCGCGTCGTCCATGCGGTCGTTTCGATCGGCGAAGGGGATGCCGAGCGCCTCGAACTCCGCCTCCAGGTAGCCGGCGCCCAGACCGCACCACCATCCGTCCGCCGCTCAGCACGTCGAGCGTGGCGATCCCTTTGGCGGCCAGGTACGGATGGCGGTAGGCGAGCACGAACAGGTTGGTGTGGAGCAGGACCCTCGACGTGGCCGCGGCCGCGAACGACAGCGCCACGAGTGGGTCGAGGGCATGGTGTCCGCCGTGGGCGAGCCAGTCGTCCCCCGGGAACGGATGGTCGGTGGTGTAGACGGCGTCGAACCCGACGTCTTCGGCGGCCCGGGCCAGTTCGCCGATGGCCCCGGGCCCGACGAATTCGGTCCCGAGGTCGACCCGGTGGGTGGGCAGCCCGTAGGAGACGCGCACCGGTTCAGCGCCCCGGTCCGACCAGCCCGGCCAGGAACGGCGGCATCCTCGCCGGCCGGCCGCGCCCGTCGACCGCCCCGTGGACGGTCACGCCCGTGGCCCGGGCCTCGTCCCCGACGGTCAGGAGGTAGCCGACCTGGAACGTGGTGCGGGTGAGGTCGTCGACGACGACGTGGACAGCCACCAGGTCGTCGAATCGCAGGGGCCGTCGATGGCGGACGTAGAGCTCGAGGACGGCGAAGTCGACGCCACCCTCGCCGGCGCGCACCTCCTCGTAGGGGAAGCCGGCCTCCCGCAGCATGGCCGCCGCGGGCCTCCTCGAGGTACGCCGGATAGGTGCCGTGGTGGATGATGCCCATGGCGTCCGTCTCGGCGAAGCGCGTCCGCAGGTGATGGACGAACCGGTACGCCGTCGGATCGAGCGAGGGTGTGAGCGACAGACGCACGGCGCCGACGCTACCGGTCCCCCGCAGCCGCGGCGGGCTGGTTCCATTCGATCCAGCCACTCCCCCGCCGGCCGTCGCCCGTCGTGAGCAGTACCTGGGCGCGGGGGAACCGGCTCACGCGGCCGTCCTCGGCGGTCAGCACCAGCGGTCCGAAGGCGACCGGCTCGATGGTCAGATCGATATCGCCCGGCTCGATCCGGGCCCGGGCGACGGAGGGGAGACCCTCGGCGTCGGCGTCCTCGGTGACGTCGAGCCCGGTGAGGGTGACCACCTCACCGGGACGCTGGACGTAACCGAGGGCCGTCCGGAGTCCCGGGGATGCGGATGTCCGCGCCGTGCAGTCGGGTGCCGTCGTCGAGCCTCCCGGCGAACCAGCACCATCCGAAGTCCCACCAGTCCCGCACGCCCCAGGAGTGGTCGCGCTGCCCGTGGCCCTCGACGGCCAGTTCCTCGTCGCCCACGGTGATCGTCCCACCCACCAGGCACGGGATCTCGTAGCGGGTGGTGACGTCGTACTGGTAGGGGATCCCGTCGGTCGTCCACGTGAGGTCGAGTCCGAGCTGCGTCGGGGTGCCGGGCTCGCCCCGGTAGACGTCGGCCGGACCGTCGTGCACCACCGCCGGGGCCGTGCCGTGGACCCGGACCCGGTCGAGCGGGGCCTCGATGTCGGCGTCGCAGCGCGTACCCCGGAGCCGTACAGCCCGAGCCCCATGTCGGGTACCGGGAGGTCGTAGGCCACCGAGGCGACCAGCGGGGCGGTGCGGGGCCGACCACCATGGCCGTCCACCACGCCACCCCGAGGTTCGGGTACAGCCCGATGCGGGCGTAGGCGGCCACGAGTCCGTCATGGGACACGACGTCGAGGTAGTGGGACTCGTTCCACAGCGGATCGTCCGAAGGGAGGTGGCGCTCCTCGTCGCCCGGGTCGACGGCGTGCGGGTCGGGATCGGTCATCACTGCTCCTCGCTCAGGGCGGCGGCGGCGTCGGACGGGCCCGGTCCGTCCGTCGGTCGGCACCGGTGGTCCCCCGGGTCTAGCAGGCCCGGGTCGGCCGGGCCCGGCGGGTCGGGCGCGGCTGATCCCGCTCAGAGGGCCAGCCAGGTGACGACGAAACCCGAGGTCCGACGGTCACGGCGGAGGGTACGGCCAGGGTCAGGGCGGCCTTCTTGGTGGTCATCGTGATCGGCTCGGGGGCGGGCCCACGTCGGCGATCGTCGACGGCGTCGACACTGACGCGTCGGTGAAGGTCACCGAGCCGAAATCGGCAAGGGGGCCGGGCTTGCACTTGCCGTTCTGGCAGGTGGACGGTGACTCGGCGATCCACTCGGCCGAGGCGTCCGGCTCGCCGTCGGGGTGTCCACCACGGTCGAATAGGTCCACTTCGAGCGCCTGGAGGTCCAGGGTGTAGGCGTTCCCGCTCACGTGCACCGAGGCGGTGAGCTGCTCACCCGGGCGTCACGGGGTACGAGCCGGTCGGTAGCACCACCAGGGCCGACCGGGTACAGCTCGTACCAGGCGTAGTACTCCGCCACGCCCGGGGACGTTCTTCGTCGCCTTCGTGCAGTCGGAGTCGGTGCCGATCTGCTCGACCGGTCGGATCGGACTTGGCGAAGCCGTCGAGGCCGACCCAGAACGCCGACTGTGACGCCTTGGTGGACGTGCAGGTGACCGCCGGCTGGCGCCAACTGCCCGACACGCTGGAGAAGCGAGTGCCCGGTGGCGACATAGCCCGCCCAGTCGAGGGAGTCGGTCGCGGAGGCGCCCTGGTTGCCCGGGTCGCTCCCGGCGGTGGCGCCGACCGGATGCGGACCGGCTGACCGGCGGCCCGGCCGGTGTCCCGCCGAGCATGCACGCCAGCACCACGAGGACCCCCGCCACGGCGGAGACGGCCGCCATCGCGGCCTCGACGGTCGGGCCTGCGACCCCCTGGCGGTGATCACGATGTGGCGGCGCCCGTCCCGCCGGTGCCTCCCGAGCTCTGACTTCCCGCGCTCCCGTGATGGTGGCCGCCGCCGTGGTCGGCAGCTGTCCGTCGTGATCGTGGACGGATCCGTCGTCGACGTCGTCGAGGTCGTCCGGCGACGTGGTCGTGGTGGTCGTCGTGGTCGTGGTCGTGGTCGTCGATCCGGCGGAGCCGCCCTTGCAGCCGCCGCCACCGACACCCTGGTTGCCACCCCGGCTCGTCCCGCCGCCGGGGGGCACGGTCGTCGGCGGCGTCGTCGTGCGGTGGGTGCCACCCGCGGCGGGCCCGTTGGTCCGGGGGGGATGCGAGGGTCCCTTCGCCCGGAGCGGAGTGGCCCTGTCCGCGACCCCGGAGCTCGCGCCCGCCGGCCTCGACACCGATCTCGAGGCGTCGGCGGTCGACGTCGACCGTTGCCCGGTCCGTCCGGGACGCCGCTGACGAGCCGACTACGCACGAAGCGGTCTGGACCTCGCCGGCGCTGGCGGTCGAGCGACCCCCTCCGGTCGTGCAGGCCGCATGGGCCGAGCCGGCGGAGTGGAGGGCGGGGGCACTGACGTTCGGGTGACCCCGCGGCCGGATGCCGACGGCGACGCCGGCGGCGCCGGAGGGGCGACGTGCACGCCCACGCTGCCGAGGATGCCGTCGACGGCCCGGGCAGCCGGACCCGGGCAGCCCGGTGGCGGCCGACAGTCCGGTGGTGGCGAGCAACAGGCTCGGCCATGGTCGTGGCCGCCACGACGGCCGGTGTCCGGCGCCCCGGAAGCGGCGGCGTCGACGGGCCAGGAGTCGACCGCGGACCGGAAGGCGGTCCGGGCGGCCAGCTCGCCCCGGAGCTCGTGGTCCTGGGCCGGGGCGCCGGCGGCGGCGAGGAGGTCGGCCAGACGGCTCCCTCGACGAGGTCGGGCATGCAGCACGACGTTGTCGACGGACGTCCGTCAGGTACTGGGTCGAGTCGATCATCGGGTCCTCACGCATGGAGACGGTGACCTTCCGGAGTCGAGGCCGTCGTCGACGCCGACGGCCGCCAGTTCCTCGTCCCGGGTGACGTCCGGCGACTGCTCCAACTCGAGCAGGCGTTGCTCGAGTCGGCGCAGGCCCCGGTGGCAGAGCACCCGCACCGACCCGGGCGAACGGTCCATGACCTGGGCGGTCCGGGTGACGTCCATGCCCGCCACGATCCGCAGCATCACCGCCTCGGCCTGGTCCGGCGGCAGCTCGGCGATCAGGGCGACGGCCCGGTCGGTGGCGGAGTGCTCGGCCGCCTCCTGCTCGACGTTGTTGACCGCCGGCATCACCACGAGACTGGAGTACTCGATGAGTTCGGGGCGACGCTCGCCATTGCGGTACCAGTCGGTGAGTCGGTTGCGGGCCGTGGTGTAGAGCCATCCCCGGAAGCCCTGCTCGTCGCCCTCGAAGCTCGGCAGGGCGCGCAACACCCGCAGCCAGATGTCGGCGGCCAGGTCCTCGGCGACGGGGGCGGCCTTGATGCGGAGGTACCGGAGCAGGCCGGGCTGGAACTCGCGCCACAGCCGGGCGAACGCTTCTTCGTCCCCACCCTGTGCCGCCAGCACGGTCCCCCTGAAGTCCAACATGTGACGCCACCCTGTCGTCCTGCGTCGGCTCTTCCCCTGCAGTGTTCATACACCCGGCGAACAGCCGAGTCCAGCACAGGGAACCGTCGGATCGGGCCCGAGTTCATCGACGAATTCCGAGGGTGTAACGTAAACGAGCTCTCCGTTCGTTGTACAACGAAGGAGGAGTTCGTCGACGCAGGTCGATCCCGGCCGTCCCGGCTCGGTGCTCCGGCGCCGAGCGCTCCGGAGTCCGACGTGGATCACTCCGGAAGCGTGTAGGAGTTCTCGAACTCGTCCTGCAGGACGGTGGCGACCGTGGCGGTCGTGTCGACGACCAGCTCCTCCTCGAGCACCCGGGTGCGGTAGGACCAGCCCTCGGGCATGGCCAGGCGACCGCCCAGATCGGGCAGGACCGCCTCGGCCATCGTGGGATCCACGCCGAGGCAGAGGGCCTGCATCACGTACGCCCTCCCGTCGGGGGCGACGAACTCGTAGACGGGCTTGCCGGCATCGAAGAAGAACACGGCGCCCCGGTCCACGAGGACCTCGGTGTACGGCGCCGGGATCGCCCTGTCGCCGAGGTCGATGACGGCCAGGCGCCGCATCAGGAGACCGTTGAACTCGTGCAGCACCGGCTCGAGGGCGTTGACCTTGGTGCCCATGCCGTCGATGGTCCACCGGCGCGGACCGTTGAGTTTGACGGCCACCGCCTCCATCTCCTTGGCGATGGCGTCGGCGTCCAGCCCGTCCCACAGGTCCTGGGGGCAGTCGTTGAGGAACTGGGTGCCGTAGACCTCGGCCTCGAACCGGCCGTCGCGGAGGAACGCGCAGATGACCTCGCCATAGCGGACACCACGGACGTCGGAGATGAGCCGAGGGGTATCGGTCGCTGTCATCGGCCTGCCTTTCTGCCGTCGGATGATGAGGCCGACCGTGGATCGTCGGCCGGAATCGGGTGGTGCAGGAGACTCTAGTCATAGTTACTGACAGTTGTCGGGAGACGGGGGGCCGGCGTCGGGCCCCGGGCCGGAGGCGGATCGGCGCCCGGAGGCGGGGCGGCGGCCCGGGGCGGACACTCACCTCGCGCCGTGCGCCTGACGCACCTGCTCGCGGTGAATCGGCACCGAGGTCGGGCTCCTGCCCGAACTCCGGCTGTTCGACGAACCGCCATCCCGGGTCCTCGTCGGTCGGCCCGGTCCGGGAGAGTTGCCATCCCTCGAAGGTCTTCCGGCGGTGGTGGTGGTGACACAACAGCGCCAGGTTGTCGAGGCACGTCGGGCCGCCCCTCTCCATCGCCACGACATGGTCGATCTCGAGGCCGTAGGCGACGGTGCACCCGGGCACGACGCAGTGCCGGTCACGCAGCCGCAGCGCGGTGCGCAGACGGGCGTTGATGGTCCTCCCGAAGTGGTGGACCGCGCGGATGTCGCCGGCCTCGACGAACACCGCGGCGAGCAGTCCGTCCTCGGCCAGGTGGCGGGCGATCGGGACAGGCACGGGACCTTGTCCGTCGATCTCGCACAGCTCACCCGGCCGCGCCCGACCCCTCCGGAGGGCGGCGAGGTCCACCCGGACGATCACCCTGGCTCTCGGCTCGCTCCGGACGGGTCGTCCGTCGAGTCCGGACCGTCGTGCGGCCGGCGCCGGTCGGGTCCCGGCTTGCATCCGACCGAGGCCTCGTCGATCCTCGGAACCGCGCTTCGTCGCCGTGCACAGCAGGAACAGCGCATCGATGCGTCGGGCGCCCCGGGAGTCGGGGGGTCGGTCGGGCACGTCCGACCACCAGTGACCGGCGGGTCCCCCGCTCTGGGTCGCGGCCGAGACGGTCGGCGAGGCGTCCAGGCGGGCCAGGAGGAGGGCGCCCCGGTCGGCCGTGTCACGGCCCTGGAAGCAGAAGGCGCCCTCGGCATCGGTCCAGACTGGTGAACGTCCGCTCGGCATGGATTCGCCGATAGGTGGCCATCGGGTCCCGCCGCGACGAGGTGGCCCGGGAGCGCTGGCACCGTTCCTTCACGACGTGGAGGGGCTCGCTGTCCGCCCCGGCCGAGCAACGACGCCTCGGCTCCCGGGTCGAGGCTGGCCGCCTGGGTGATCTCGATCACCTTGGGGCCCGACAGTGTGCCCGACCGCAGGGCCTCCTCGGTTGCCGGCAGTGACTTCGAGCCGTTGTCCGGTCTCCAGGGTGCGACGCGCCTGACCCGCGGAGACCCCTTCCAGGGTGGCGAGCAGGCTGGCCGGGCTGCGATGGCCCTCGGACTCCCAGTGGCCGGAGGCGGCGACCCGGGGCGCCAGCAGGGTCTTGGCCGCCACGACGAGGCGCTCCAGCCGGGCGAAGGCACCGTAGAGCGAGGCCGCCTCGGAACCCAGGACCCGGTCGGGTTCGAGGTCGGCCACCAACGCGGCGAGCTGTCGGTCGACGACGTCGATCCGGGAGCACAGCCCCGGGTCGGCGGCGCCGGAGGCGGTGGTGGTCGGGGCCATGGTCCATGCTCGCAGGGGGGTGTGTCATCTACCGATCGACCGGACGGGGAGGAGCATTTGCCAGGGCGCAGGAACCACATGCGACCACCCGGGAAGGGAAGAATGGTGATGTGGACGAATTCGTGGTGGCCCGGAACCCCGACGAGAACTCGGCCCTACCCTTCCTCGTCAAGGTCCCGCTCCGAGGCGAGGGCGTGGTGCTCAAGGTGCGCGAAGTCTGGCCCCGCACGGCCAAGGTCTACCGCCACCCCTCGACGGACTGGCCCGACGAGCCCGACGTGGTGGACCGCGTGCCGGTGCGTTCGTGCGTACGACGCGGAGCGTCGATCGACCTCGTCCTCGACCGGAGCCGCGAGAACCGGTCCCAGTTCGTCTTCACCCGGGCACGCGGTCGGGACGTCATCTTCTGGCAGAGCGCCCGGACCGCAAAGCAGGCCCGCCCGAACGTGGGCGTGCCCCGGCGGCGGGCATCGGGACTTGTCCTGGACATCCTGGTCGACAGTCGTGAGCGGTACCCGTGGACGTTCGGGGGACAGCAGGCGACGACACGGGCGCGCCCCCTCCCTGCCGGAGACTACGCCGTAGCTGTCGACGGGGACGTCGTCTGTCCGTGGAGCGGAAGAGTCTCGCCGACCTGGCGACCACCATCTCCACTGGCAAACTCCGCTACCTGCTCGCCGGGCTGGACGACGTGCCTCGATCGGCGGTGGTCGTCGAGGACCGGTACTCCTCTCTGTTCAAACTCACGCACGTCCGCGGTGCGGTGCTCGCCGAAGCGCTGGCTGGGCCCAGGTGGCCTACCCGACGGTGCCGGTGATCTTCTGCGAGACCCGCCCTCTGGCCCAGGAATGGGCCTACCGGTTCCTCGGGGCCGCGGTCGCCCATCACCTCGACGACACATCGGCGGCGGTGCTCGCCGACCAACTCCCACCGGGGGGCCCGTAGCTCCACCTCCTCCCACGGCCAGCGAGATCCGGGCATGGGCGGCGGTCAACGGGTTCGAGATCTCCGGACGTGGGCGGATCCCGAAGTCGGTCGTCGCCGCGTTCGAAGCGAGGGAGCGGTCATGAACCACCGGGGTCAACGCGTGTGACACCGCGTCCCGCCGCCGGAAGCGTCGGGACGGTTACGGGAGCCAGCGGTAGTACTGGGTGATCGCGACCGCGACTTGACAGGTGGGGCTCCTTCACTCCCGGTCTGAGATCTCGATCGCCACGAGTCGGCCACCAGCTCACCCACGAAGGCTGATGCCGGACCCGTGCCGCGGTTTGTCCGGTCTCCGCCAGGGAACAACCGTCCCATGACGTGTCCTCCGGTCGCCAGCTCGTGTCGGGATCCTGTCGCCGTCGTCGAGGAGTGGCCCGGCGGCCGGACGGATCCGGCGTGACGATCCAGCGAGGCGACTTCCCCGGGATGGGGGGAACCGGGATCGACGAGGGCACCGGGCCCGACGTGCTTCTGCTGCCTCCCGATGTGGAGCTGGAGCCGGAGGGTGCCGGACCTTCGCTGGGCCCTCCGGGCGGCCGTTCGACCGCCGCACCCGTTCTTCGTCGGCCTGACCGGGGCCTCGGCGTGGCGGTGGCCTAGTCTTCTCCCGGGGCATCGCCGAGGTCACCAGCGTCCTCGTCATCATCGGTCTGGCCCTGTTCATCGCCATCGGTCTCAACCCGATCATCGACGTCCTCATGGGCGGTCGCTGGCCCGGGGGTGGCCGTGGCCATCGTCACCTTCGGCTTCGTGCTGGTCATCGGGGCTTCGTGCTGGCCGCCGTCCCGCCCATCTCCCATGAGGTGCACGGCCTCATCACCAACTTCCCCCGGTACAAGGCCAAGCTGGTGCGGGCAAGGGGTGGGCCGGGAAGCTGGCGGTCAAGCTGCACCTGACGGGCTATCTGAAGGGAAAGTCGAAACTCAAGTTGCCGTGCCGGAGGCGTCTCTCGGGCGCGGGCAAGGTCATCCTCTCCGTGGGCGTGGCCACGGTGAGCCTGGTGGCGCTCACCATCTACTTCCTGATCGCCCTGCCCGGGGTGACGAAGCTGTGGCTGTCGCTCATCCCCCGCAGTCGACGGGAGCGGGTGGGACTCCTGACCGAGGAGGTCTTCGACCGGGTCGGCGGCTTCATGCTCGGCAATCTGCTCACGTCGCGTCATCTCGGCCGTCGGCACCTACATCTGGCTGCTGATCTTCGGTGTCCCGTACGCGCTGCTGCTGGCCCTGGTCGTGGCGCTTTTCGACCTCATCCCCATGGTGGGTTCGACCATCGCCGGGATCGTCGTGTCACTGGTGGCCCTGACCAAGGGCCTGCCGGTGGGCATGGCCACGGCCGCCTTCTACATGGTCTACCGATTCCTGGAGGACTACCTGTTGAATCCCCGGGTCATGAAGCACACGGTCAAGATCTCCCCGGACTGACCATCATCGCCACCCTCATCGGGGGCACGCTCCTCGGTCTGATGGGCGCACTGGTCGCCATCCCGGTGGCCGCCACCATCCATCTGCTCCTGGAGGAGGTGGCCTTCCCCCGCCAGAACCAGCGTTGACGTGCGACCCTCACCCCGTCGGATCCCGCAACCGCTGACGAATGGTGCCGAACCTCACCCTCGCCGACCAGATCGGCCCGATTTTCGGACTGCCGACAGAGCCGGATCGACCTTGACCTCCGCGACTCTGCTTCTTGCCCACATCGCCGGCCCGGTCGAGTTCCAGGTCCAGGGAATCCGCGCCATCTACTGCACATGGCGACCGAGCGTGCGGCAGCTGAGGTACCCCCACATCCGGATCGATGATGCGCTGGCCGCCCTCGAAGGCACCCGCTGAGGGAACCTCCGGACCGGTTGCAGTATTGGCTGATTGCACCGAATCGGAGGCTGTCGTACCAGCGAAGAATTGCAATACATCCCAGCCTGAACTGGGGCTTCTCTGGTGGACCGTGCGGGACTCGAACCCACGATCCCAGGCGTGTCGTGAACCCAAGGCCCGTTCAGGGCGGGTCGCCGATCAATCCTTTGTTCCCCTGAACTGGCTTTCAGAAAGGTGCAGTTCACCATTGTTCAGCTCGATTCACCGGCGTTGCTGACACGGTTGCCGACCCGCGAGTAGCTCCAGATGGTCGAAATCAGGAGTCATTGCGCCGGCTCGGCAGACCGAGTGCCCGCAATTATCTCCTGCCCCCAACGAATCCTCTTTGAGTCAAGAGGGGAATTTCGGGGCCTTCCGGGCGCGACGAGTTCGACGTGCCTTCGAAGGCACCGATGCCTAAGGTTTCGATGTCGGCAAGGGTCGTCCCGGACGCTTGAACGGCGGTCTTGA
Source organism: uncultured Acidimicrobiaceae bacterium (assembly GCA_963699345.1). Classification (GTDB taxonomy): domain Bacteria; phylum Actinomycetota; class Acidimicrobiia; order Acidimicrobiales; family RAAP-2; genus Bog-756. The sequence continues at coordinate 439,270 of CAVOTL010000007.1, forward strand.
TGCGCTTGTGCGACTCCTTCAACTGCACGTCGAGGCGCTTCACGTCGTCGAGGAGCTCGAGGGCAAGGTCGTAGCGGATCTGCTCCACCGGGCCGGTCGGATCGAACGTCCCGAGCAGTGCCACCGCGTCGACCTGCATTTCCATCTGCCCGGGAGACCTTCGTTTGCGACATCTCCAGGGCGCTGTGCTTCAGGGTGCGTCTGAGCTAGCAGGGTCGAGACGTGCAATCGACGTGGGGGACCAACTGGCATCGTTCCTACAAAGCAGCGCTGCTCCGACGGACAGGCTGCCAGATTGTAGGGAGTGTTTGGCACGGGCAGGATCCGATGGGTCAACCAGTGAACCCGCCATCCTTTGTGATGAGAAGGGTTGACCAACTTGGGCCGCTCGGTGGAAATGCGAGATCCCAGCACGTATTCCCGTCCAGGCAGCCCATCGCGGTCGGATCCATCTGCAATCCATCTGGCACTACAACTGAGTCGATGTCGACCCACCATCGAGAGAACGGAACACCTGGGACTCCCCACCGGCTCCGCATCCCGTCCCGCGAGGTGGCCCCCCATCCAGCAGATTCTTTGATTGGGGCACAGCAGTGCAGCGGCCGTTAGGCGCGCGTGGCAGGACCAGTGTGCGCCAGGTCACACCGCCGTCGTCAGTGCGATCCATGTAGGCCAGTGGAGTGCCGTTGGTCGCCACTGAGTAGCCGTAAGCTCAGCACACGCTGACATTCGCGGAGAAGATGGGCAGAAGGAGCTGGCGAGAAGTGAGGAAGTGGAGCTGAGATAACCCAGGATCGACCGAAGTCGTGAGTGACGAGGACGGACCTTCCGAGGGGCGCGGTTACAAGGCAATCTCCTGGTTGCGGGCAATCGATCCCCCGATGGGATCTTTGCAGGTGTCGCGCGAATGGGCGCCGTTGTCCAGCTCGCCCCCATGTCGTCCGTTTGGAGGAGAACACCCCCAGGGATGGGCCTGTAGCGGTCCCGTATGCCACCGCGGCGCACCATCCGGACGACGTACAGGAGAATCGACCGAGGGTGGTCAGTCCGTCAGGCAGTCGCTCTCTGCGCCAACTTGATCGCCATCGCGAGTCGCGACCACACCTTCGAGCCCGTCGAAATTCGCGCTGCCAAGCAACGCAGGTCGTCGATGCAGACGGGCACCTGGATGCCAGACAGGCAACTGGACGCTTCCCGACACAGGGCGACCGCGGATACCTTGGTAGAGATAGGGATCGGAGAACTTGGCGGTCACGACCCAGTGATACGCGGGCTGCGCGACCGACAGAGTGGGAGCGATCATCGGCGGGCCCTGTCGGATCCACATGCTGAAGCACCACGAATCCGCCGACAATGACGGATAGAACTCCCAGAATCCCCAGCAACAGCCACCGACTCCAGATGGGGCCTACATCCGCAATTTCCTGCACGATCACGCGGCACGACTGTCGGGTTGGCTCCGACGCTCATGGCTGGGTCATCGGCACGTAGGGAGTCCTGCTGAACTTCACTTGCAGCGCGCCGCCCCTATCACCGGGTCGGTGGGATAGCCACCAGCGGCGTCAGTCGGCAGGTCCTGGCGAATCCACCGGAGTCCGTGTTCGCAGTAGTACGACTCCGACCACCACCCAAGTGGCGATCAGGGCCAGCCAGATCAGGAGCCGCACCCACGGGTGGAGACCCGGTCCAGGAAGGTCGGAGGCGTTGATTGTGTTCGAGAGAGGGGCGTAGGCGACCCGACCCGATCCGCCCTGCCACCGCGTCGTCAGCCAACTACCAAAGAAGAAAAGGGCGGCACCAACTCCGACAACGACAACGACCCGCTGGCGGATGTTGAAGGTACGGGATCGCACTCTGGGAGCTTGCCACGTCGACGGAGTCAGGGGCGTCCCTGATCACCGGAAGGGTGACCGACTGCGGCACTTCGGCGCGTGCGGATATGTCAGTTCGCTGGGCGTCCAGGAAGTCAGGTTCTGTCAGCTCCTTCAGCCCGATTGTTCACTACCCTACGTTGGCATGTCTGCGTTCGACGGTTCGCAATCGTTCACCTGGAGGTGGGCAGGTGGAGACAAATGGAACGGCGCTGAGTACTCATCCACTCCAATGAGGGTAGGTGCGTGGCCCTCGTTCGTTACCCCGGCTACCGCCACCTGACCGAATGCCTCAAGATCGGCCATGCCCGTGTTGTAAGTGATGATGGCGATTTCTACTTCAAGTCTCGATGGTGGTCGAGATGTGAGCTGCGCTCCACGCTTAACCATGACGTCGTGGGGCAGTACGAGTACCGCAACCGTGGAAAGGGGAAAGGCGGCCTCATAACCGTGGGAGAAGGGACGTCCTTCCACGTCCACATCAACGGCTCGGGGAGCCTACGAAGCACCAAAGGCGTCCATGGTGCTAGTCGACGACTTCGGACGTCGGCTCTTGGAGTTCGGCTGGCGAACCGAAGGTGTCTACATCTTCGACCTTCCGGCAACTCATGCACGCCGATTTCACTTGGTCGCGCTTGTTCTCCGAGGGGCGAGCCGGTGGGCGTGCCCGATCTGGCAGTCGTCCTCGGGTTCCACCTCTTCATGCGTCCGTACCTTGTAGGCGGAGGTGGCGAACGGAAGTTCTCACCTTGCCGCAGCTGTCCGCTACCGCGGGATGGGTGGCTGGTACTGGCGCGGCTGCCGATACACCTCTAGAGGCGACCTCTAGCCGTGGTGGGACACAAGCTCATAGAACTGGTTCAGCGCCCCGGCGTAGCCCGATGGATTCTGCAACGAGTGGACGTGTCCGGAATCCTGAAGCGTCACCTGCGTTGCATTTGGATACCTGGACCTGACGATCTCGCGTCCAGAGGCGAAGATGTCCCATTCTCCGTACAGCACGAGCGCGGGGCCTCGGTAGGACGACACAGTCCCAGTAGGCAACGGTGCTCCTTGGAAATGGCCCTGTCGGTCTTCATCATCGCGGCGGGAGAACAGCCCGCGATCCACTTCGGATCAGGGTCCGGGGCAGTCCGAGGATTAACGAAGTAGTTGTGCCAGGTCTCGGCGACTACGTGACGCATCGCCCAGGAGCCGATCGGACCAGGGATGACGAGACAGGATCCGTAGGCGTAGAACCTGGCAGTGCCCATGAGACCAGCCCTGCGATGCTCGATTTGGAAGGACTCTCGCTTCGTTTGTTTCCATTCATGGCCGACGCCGAGCGACGAACTGGACAGGGCCAGACTTCGACCCGGTGCGGGAAGGCCCAGGTGTACGCCTGGGCGAGCAGGCCACCCCATGAGTGACGAGAACGTGCCAGGCCTCATGGCCCAGCGAGATCCGGACACTCTCCAGATCTTCGAGATAGGCAGCCAGACCGAAGCGACCGTCACTGCACGTCGACCGCCCGACACCACGCTGGTCGAAGGTAATGCACTGGAATTCGGGCAGCAGTGGAGCGTTGGAACCCCGCATGTAGTCAGGCACTCCGGGCCCTCCGTGCAGGAGAAGCAGCGGTTCACCGTCAGTGTCATCCCATTCGACCGAGAGGACGGCACCACCAGAAATCACGCGCGAGAAACCCATGCGCCCATCGTCGGACCGTTGCGCCCGCCGCGACCAGGGCCATCCCGACCCGATGACCACGAGCGAGATGGCCTTCAGGCGTGGAACAGCGACGGATCGATAGAAGCTGGTGCGACGCGTGCGGCCAGCGCGCCTGGAGTTCGTCACAGCGACTTCGGGCGGGTTCTCTTGATAGATGGCTGGGTGTCCCGATCGCCGGGTCGGTGTCATCGCGAGGGCCAATCGAGCGACCATCAAATCGGCAAGAACTTGCCCCAGGGTGGTCGATTACCCTCGACTCGTGAGCGTGCTCCGGCCTCCTTCCATGGATCTACCCGGACCAGACCGAAAAGCCGTGTCCCAGGCAGTTCTTGTGCGAGGAGACGCCGTTCGGAACCAAGACTTGCTCCAGCTGCGGTCGACCTTGGCAGGTGGTTCGATTTCCGAATCTCGATGGCGATGATTCTCTGGGGTCTCATCACCGTCTTCTGCATCGTCGGGCGCCCTGGAACTCCACCTGGCACTCCTGTGGATCATCGCAGCATTCGGAATCCTGTTTCCCGACTCATGGCCATTCCGAAACGGCGGTATCGGCGTGCGATTAGGGAGAACACCTCAATTATCGAGGGCTGACCGTTGGCGGTTCCAGCAGAGGATGGCGCCTACGTCACAGGACGCGCCGTTCCCGTCCACCGGGAGCGAGGCGACTTCACGGGCCTCAGGCGTGCGCCACCTATTGCCGACAAATGGAAGGTACGACAAGCGACGAGGTGGAGGCGACGATGGCGGGTCTGATCGTCTTGGCACTTGTCTTCGCCTTCCTGGATTCATCGCTCGCTTCCTTCCCTGCATCCTTAGCCGGAGATCAAGCTCCATCGTATTCGCGACAGGGCCGACTCGCTGCCCTGATCACGGGGCGCTTCGGCTCAGGGCATGAACCAGGGGCGGCGCCCGTCCCGGCCACAGCAGATCAGGCCGAAGCGACGACCTCACTGAACTCGATGGCTCGTACCGTCACGCCAGGTGCCTCGGCGCCCTCGGGTGGAGCGGTGGAGCGAGCCAGCTCTTCGGTCTCGAAGACTTCGATCGAGATACCTCGAAGTCGTCGACCGCTACGAAGAGGCGCCGAGGAATCCGGCAGCCGCCGCAACCTTGGAATGACCTCGTCAAGCCCCCGCTCGGCCTCGCCCAAGTCGGCGATGTTGGCGTGGATCACTCTGGCGCGGATAGCTGGTCTCCCTGGTCTGGTTGCTGAACCATCACGCTATCTGCGGGCGTGCGAATTTCCGATGCGGCGGCTTGTTGCTGGACTGACTCGAACACCAGATGGGCGGGGCACCGGGCGCGGCCTACCATGTCGGCCATGGCCGTTACGGCACGTGTTGCTCGATGTCGGTGGATCGGTGGGTTCCAGTTCGCTCGCACCAGACCTGCCCATCTGCCAGACTGCCTGGCAGGGCTGAATGGGCAGCGGGACGGCCAGATGCAGCTCGATGACGGGAACGTGGCGGCCACGGGGTCGAGCTGATCTTCGGCGTCGCCGACATTGCCGCTCGGTTGCGTGGTTCGAGAAGGCGGGATTTGATGTGTCGCTTCACGGTGACACGTATGCGTTCGCCGACCGGAGTCGGGACCTCATGATTCACCTTGCTCACACTCCGGGGGCCAAGCCCCTGTTCACGCGCCCTTTACATCCATTGTCACGATGCCGACCGGGTAGCAGAGGAGTGGAGGCAGGCCGGAATCGAAGTCGATGGCCCCTGGGACGAGGATTACGGCAAGCGGGAAGGCTCAGTCAGCGACCCCGAGGGAATCGCATTCGGTTCGGTTCACCGATTCGCTAGACCGATGACATCACGGCGGGAGGTGACCCTGATCACGGGGAGAGTGTCACATCAGGCACCTCGGGGACAGGCGTTCTCTCACCATCTATACGCCAGTAGAACTCATGAAAACGTTCGGCAGAGAGCCAGAAGCGATCGCGATGTTCAGCGCGACTTCGGAAGTGATCGGATGCTGTGGAGCTACGGCGACCGTGCCGCGATCGTCGGCGATGACGCGCTCGATGGGTGGAATTCGCAGGGAGGCACAAGGTCGCGGACTCGGCCGAGACCTGCTTGTCGAGGCGATCGAGCAGGCTGCGATGCGCCGTCGATCCGATCGACGAGAACGCCAGGGCGTTCTACGACAAGTTCTCCTTCAAACAGATCCGAGGCGACGCCGGCGGCCGGATGTATCTCCGGATCGATGATGCGCTGGCTGCACTCGAAGACCCGGATTGAGGGAGGCACCGGCGTCCGGCGTGCAATTGCAAGAAACCCCAGCCTGAACTGGGGTTTCTCTGGTGGGCCGTGCGGGACTTGAACCCACGACCCCTTGCGTGTCATGCAAGTGCGCTACCAACTGCGCCAACGGCCCGTGGGGGACGACGTTACCACCCGGTCCCCCGACCCACGGAAGCAATCGCCCGCCGGTCCGTGGCCCGCTCCCAGGACCGCCGTGATGCCCGACACCTCCGGGAGAGATCAGGGTGATGTGCTCGCCGGTACCCCCGGTTGGGCTTCCTCCACGGCCTGCCACCCGCTGAGACGGCGCTTGCGCTCCGCCTCGGCGGCGTGTCCTCCCCGAAGGCCGAAGAGCCGCTTCGCCCACAGTAGATAGGCGACGACCAGGACGTTCAGAACCAGAGCGACGATCTTCAGGATGCTCACCTTCAGGGTGATCTCGTAGATCTCGTACGGGATGAAGAGGGCGGTGACGATGAAGGTCAGGTATTCGGCCCACCGCTTGTTCCACCACAGTCCGACAGCCTCGGTGAGCTCGACCGCGGCCAGGGCGAGGAAGATGAGTGCCAGTTCGACCAGGTGGGTCGGCGAGTACTTGAAGGCTCTGCCGAGGTAGCCGAGCAGGCCCCGGACCTTCGTCGCCGTGACCCCTCCGCCGTTGAGGGCGTTCATCAGGTTCTCGTAGTCGGTGTGCAGCGCCCGGTCATGTCCGGCGAAGGTGAGGAACGCGACGGCCACGAGGCTCAGGAGGAGCACGTGGAGGGCCCGATCGAGGGCGATGAGGCGCAGGACGTAGCGGTCCCTGAGCGCCGGGCCGCGTAACGGGAGCTCGATCTGGTCGCGGTCGGGCACCCGCGCCTCCTCCGGGTGGTCGCCGGGATCGACCGGGATCCATGCATCGCACCTCAGGCACCGGCACCAACGGGCCCCGTCGAACTCCCGGACGATGAGGGCATCGTCCACCGCCACCTCACGTGCTCCCGCACCGACGAGGACATGCCCGGACCAGGCGCAGGTGATCAGCTCGTAGCGATTGTCGGGTCGCTTCTTCCGGGCCACCGGATCACCCTAGGCTGATCGGGGAGGCGTGAAGGGGGTGCGCACGATGCCGGACACCGGTGACGCACTGCGGGAGATCGACGAGGTCGGTTACACCGTGCTCGAGGACGTCATCGAACCCGAGCTCCTCGACGCGCTCGGTGAAGACCTCGACCGGCTCGAGCGGGAGCTGGCTGTCGTGCCCGCCACCAACGCCTTCGAGGGGGTACACACCCTGCGGATCTACAACCTCCTGGCCCACGGTCCCGACTTCCAGGCGATTCCGGTGCATCCGTGTGTCCTACCCGTCGTGGAGGGGGTACTCGACTCCGGCCTGTTGGTGTCGTCGTTGTCCTCGATCGCCATCGGCCCGGGTGAGACCCCGCAGCCCATCCATGCCGACGACCAGATCATCCCGCTGCCCAAACCGCACCCGGCCACCGTGTGCAACACGATGTGGGCGCTGACGGACTTCACCGAGGCGAACGGGGCCACGCGAGTCGTGCCCGGCTCCCACCGGTCGGACCACTCACCCGATCTGGTGTCGGGCGACTACGCCACGGTGCCCGCCGAGATCGGCGGGCCGGGTCCCCCTGGCAGGCGAGGAGCCTGTCGGCGACGGCGCCGGTACCTCACCCACCGACCGGCTCGCGGTGGGCATCGCCATACTCCGGCAGCTGGCAGTCCGGCAACAGGAGAACAGCAGCTCGGCCTCCCCTCGTCCGAGGCCCCACCCGGCCTCAGGACTGGGCGGGTTCGGCATCTACCGGGCTCATCGGTCACATCGACAAGCATTCCGGCCAGCGTCTGCTCGGGACGCCCGGCCGGCCACCGACATCGTCTGGGATCCGCCGGACAGGGACGAGTCGCGGCCCGAGCGGTCCTTCGGGGCACCGCGTTCCGTGCCGCGCGCAGCCCGACACCGACGGACCCGACCGCCCGGGCCCTGACGCCCGCCGAAGAGGGCGGGTCAGGGGATGCGTGCATCTGGAGGCGGCGGGCGGAATCGAACCGCCGTACGGGGCTTTGCAGGCCCCTGCCTAAACCACTCGGCCACGCCGCCAAAGGCGCTGCGTGATCCTATCCCCCTGATCGGGATGCTTAGATCTGCACATGCGCATCGGACTGATCGCCCCGCCCTGGACCCCCATCCCGCCCGTGCTCTACGGCGGCATCGAACTCGTCGTCGACCAGCTGGCCCGCGGCCTCCAAGAGGCGGGGCACGAGGTCCTGCTGTACACGACCGGCGACTCGACCTGCCCGGTTCCGCGCCAGTGGGTCCTGCCCGAGGCCGAGGGCCGCCGGATCGGCATGGCCGTGCCCGAACTGCGCCACGTGCTGCACGCCTACGAGGCCGTGCGCGAGTGCGACGTCGTCCACGACCACACCGTGATGGGCCCCTTCCACGCCGTCAACTACCCCGACCTGCCGGTGGCCACCACCATCCACGGTCCCTTCAACCTGGAGCTCACCGACCTGTACCGGGCCACCTCGGGCCGCGTGCCGCTGATCGCCATCTCCCACGCCCAGCACCGCGCCGCACCCGAGATCCCGGTGGCGCGGGTCATCCACCACGGTGTCGAGGCCGCCCAGTTCCCGATGGGCGACGGCGGCGGCGACGCCGACGGCCCCTACCTCCTGTTCCTCGGCCGCATGGCCGACGACAAGGGCTGCCACCGGGCCATCGAGGTCGCCCGGCGGGCCGGGATGCGCATCCTCATGGCGGCCAAGATGCGCGAACCCTGGGAGATGCAGTACTTCGCCGACAAGGTGGAGCCGCTGCTCGGCCCCGACGCCGTCTACCTCGGCGAGGTGTCCCACGAGCGGAAGCTCGAGCTGCTGGCCGGGGCCTCGGCCCTCCTCTTCCCGATCCGCTGGAACGAGCCCTTCGGCATGGTCATGATCGAGGCCATGGCCTGCGGGACACCGGTGCTGGCCTTCCCCGAGGGCGCCGCCCCCGAGGTCGTCACCGACGGGACGACCGGGTTCCTGTGCCAGGACGAGGACGCCATGGTCGATGCCCTGGGTCGCCTGGACGAGCTCGAGCGCCGGGACTGCCGCCTGGCCGTCGAGGGCTACTTCTCCACCCATCGCATGGTGGCCGAGCACGTCGAGCTGTTCGAGTCGATGACGGCCTGAGCGGTCGCCCCTGGACGGTCAGTCGCCCGACCGGCGGAAGAGCAGCCATCCGATGAGCACCACGAGTGCCACCAGGCCGACGATCTCCACCGCGCCCCACAGGAGGCTGGCGAGGAAGTGGAGGAGGCCGAGCAGGAACCACACGACGACCACGACGCCGACGACGCCGATGACGACGGTGAGGGTCCCGTGTCCCGAGCCTGAGCCGTCGTCGTCTGCCATCGGTCCAGCGTAACCCTCCGAAGTCGTGATGCGGCGGCGGCGCGGTGGTACGGTCCGTCGATGTCCCTGCGTGTCCGCCGCCAGGAGCTGATCGACCAGTCCGACCTGGGCGGCGACGCGTTCTGTCGGGCCTACGCCGCCGCCGCCGACGAGTGGCTCACCGGACTGTTCGACGAGGCCTGCGGAGGCGACGCCCGGGGTATGGCCCTGGTCGCCGTGGGTGGCTACGGACGGGGCGAACTGTGCCCGTTCAGCGACCTGGACGTCGTGCTCGTCCACAAGGGCCGCAAGGACATCGCCGCCACCGCCGACCGCATCTGGTACCCGGTCTGGGACGAGGGGATCTCCCTCGACCACAGCGTCCGCAAGCCCGCCGAGGTCCTCGACATGGCCGGCGAGGACCTGCGGGTCGCCCTCGGCCTGCTCGACGCCCGGGTCATCTGCGGCGAGTCCAAGGTGGCCGAACCGGTCATCGAGGGCGCCAAGGAACGCTGGGTCCGCCAGAAGCCTCCCTGGCTGGGCGATCTGGCCGACGGCGTGTCGGAGCGCCAGGCCGCCAACGGGGACGTCGGGTTCCTCCTCGAGCCCGACCTGAAGGAGTCCCACGGCGGCCTGCGGGACATCGCCGCCCTGCTGGCCATGATGGAGGCCGTCCCGGTCCTCGCCGACTACGTCGACACCGTGGCCCTCGACTCGGCCCGGTCGGTGCTGACCGCCGTACGCGTGGAGCTCCAACGCCGGGCCGGGCGCGAGCTGAACAAACTCCTCCTCCAAGAACAGGAGCAGGTCGCCAAGGCGGTGGGGATGCTCGACGCCGACGAGCTCATGTACGAGGTGGCCACGGCCGGACGGACCGTCGCCTGGGAGGGCGACGACGCCTGGCGGCGCCGGAGCGCCTGGTCGCGCGCCCAGGGGTCCCGGGGCCTGCGCCGCCGTGACCGGGGGGCCACCGCCCCCGGCGTCACCCCGCTGACGGGTGAGCCCGGGATCGGTAGCACCGGCGACGAGGTCGTCCTCGTTGACGATGCCGACGTCACCGGTGACATCAGCCTCACCCTGCGACTGGCGGCCGTCGCCGCCGAGCGCAACCTGCCCATCTCCCGTGACGCCCTCACCCTCCTCGGACGCCGGGCACCCGACGTCGTGACTCCCTGGTCGGACGAACTCCGGGGCACCCTCGTGCGCGTGCTGGCCGCCGGGCCGGCCGCCATCCCCGCGCTCGAGGCGCTCGACCAGCGCCGCCTGCTCGAGCGCTACCTGCCCGAGTGGGCGAGTGTTCGCAACAAGCCCCAGCGAAACCCCTACCACCGCTTCACCGTGGACCGGCACCTCCTGGAGGCCACGGCCAACGCCGCCACCATGACCCACCGGGTGCGCCGGGTCGATCTGCTGTTGCTCGGGACGTTGCTCCACGACATCGGAAAGGGCTACCCGGGCGACCACACCGACGTCGGCATGGTGGTGGCCACCGACATCGCCACCCGGATGGGCCTGCCCCCCGAGGACGTCGCCACCATCGTGACCATGATCCGGCTCCACCTGCTGCTGCCGGACACCGCCACCCGACGGGATCTCGACGACCCGGCCACGGCCCAGAAGGTGGCCGACGAGGTGGGCGACCGGCCCACGCTCGAGCTCCTGGCCGCCATGGTGGAGGCCGACAGCCTGGCCACCGGCCCCTCGGCGTGGGGCGCCTGGAAGGCCGGGCTGGTGGCCGACCTGGTCGAACGGGCCAGCCGCCTGTTGGACGGGGAGGCGGTGGCCCCGCCCGCACCCCTCATCACCGAGGAGCTCGAGGTCGTGATGGACACCGTGCGCACCCATGGGGTGCCCGCCCTCTCCATCGAAGCCCCCCAGGTGACGGTGGTGGCCCCCGACCGGTCCGGCCTCCTGGCCGAGGTGACGGGCGTCCTCGCCCTCCACGGCCTCAACGTCCGTTCCGCGGTGGTGGCCGGCGAGCACGGGGTGGCCGTCGAGACCTTCATCGTCGAACCCGACCGGGGCCGTTGGCCGGACGCCGCCAAGCTCTCGAACGACCTGGCCGCCGTCATGGACGGCCGGCTCGACGTCGACGCCCAGCTCGACGCCCGCGCCCACACCTACCGCAACGCCGGGCGGGTGCGGGTCGCCCAGCTGGTGTCGACCCAGGTCACGGTGGACAACAATGCCTCGGCGACGGCCACCGTGGTCGAAGTGCGGGCCGAGGACATCGTCGGCCAGCTCCACCGCATCACCCGGGCCCTGGTCGAGTGCCACCTCGACGTGACGTCGGCCAAGGTCTCCACCTTCGGATCGGCCGTCGTCGACGCCTTCTACGTGCGGGGACCCGACGGACGCAAACTGACCGACGCCTCCCAGATCGCCGCGGTCGAACAGGCCGTCCAGGCCGGCGTGCGGAGCTCCACCGACTGACGCGGAGGGAGCCCGGAGGTCGTCCAGCGTCACCCCGCACCCCGTGGTGACCAGGCCCTTCGCCCCTTTTTTCGACACGTGGTCACAAAACCGGTGTTCCGGCTGGTAGATTGGGCTTTGATTGCTATGTCCGGAGCCCATTCCCCCTCTCATCGACGCGCCGCTGCTTCGACCACCCGCCGGCGCCTGATCATCGCCGGTGTGGGTGTGCTCGTCGTGGCACTCGTGGCCGGAGCCACGGTGGTCAGTCGGTCCGGTCCCCGGGTGTCGGCCAGCCCGACCACGGCCCCGACCCCGCACGCCTCCACCTCCAAGCTCCCACTCGAGGTCGTCTCGGTCAGCCCGACCGACGGCGCCACGGACGTCCCGAGTGACGCCAGCCTGACCGTCACCTACTCGGCGCCGCTGTCGGCTCACTCCCCCGCCCCGACCCTCGATCCGCCGGTGGCCGGGACGTGGCAGCAGGTCGATCCGACGACGATGACCTTCGTCGCCGCCGCCCCCCTGGTGCCTTCCAGCACCGAGACCATCACCGTCCCGTCGGGACCCGGTGGTGTGCTCGGCCGGGACGGCAAGACGCTGGCCCAGGGGGCCACGGTCCAGTTCACCGTGGCCACCGGCAGCACCCTCCGCCTCCAGCAGCTCCTCGCCGAACTCGACTACCTCCCGGTCAGCTTCACCCCGGCCGGCCCCGTGACCGCTCCCCAGGAGCTGGCCCAGCCCCAGGAGGGGACGTTCTCGTGGCGCTTCAGCGAGCCCACCTCCCTCGTGTCGCAGTGGTCACCCGGGCTGTCCGGTGTGATCACCAAGGGCGCGGTCATGACCTTCGAGGACCAGCACGACCTGAAGGCCGACGGCGAGGCCGGTCCCGCCGTCTGGGGCCAGCTGCTCGCCTCGGCGGCCGCCGGCTCGGTGAACGCCGCGGCCTACAACTACGTGTACGTCTCCAAGACGCTGCCCGAGACGGCGACCGTCTACTCGGACGGCAAGGCCGTGTACTCGACGCTGGCCAACACCGGGGCGTCGTCGGTCCCCACCGCCGACGGGACCTTCCCCGTGTTCGAGCACCTCACGTCGACCACGATGTCGGGCACGAACCCGGACGGCTCCAAGTACGTCGACCCGAACATCCCCTGGGTGAGCTACTTCAACGGGGGTGACGCGCTCCACGGCTACGTCCGGGCCTCCTACGGCTTCCCCCAGAGCGACGGCTGCGTGGAGATGCCCCCGGCCAACGCCGCCGTCGTCTTCCCGTACACGCCGATCGGCACCCTCGTCACCGTCAGCTGACGGCGACGCTCAGCTGACAGCCGCCGTCCACCTCATCGAGCGGACGGGAACTGCGGCGGTCGGCGCTCCCGTACGGCCTGGATCCCCTCGGTGGCGTCCGGCCCGAGGAATCCCAGCATCTCGAGGGCCAGGGACTCGCCGAACACCGGGGCCGCCTGCAGCATCCACTGGTTCATGACCCGCTTCGTCCACTGGACGGCCGTGCGACTTCCCTGGGCCAGCCTGCCGGCGATGGCCAACGCCTCCTCGAGCACACGGTCGTCGGGCACGCAGCGGGTCACGAGAACCTCGCGGTGGGTGCGAACCCGTGCGATTCAGGACGCATTTATGCAGGTCAGTCGAGCATTCGGGACCGACGCGTGCGAACTCGGATGGGCCTGTATGAGCACGTCTGTCCAAGTTCTGATGACAAATCTCGATGACAGAACGACCTTCGGATTTACGGCCACATGGTCATTATGAGGTCTTGTGGTTGCGGGGCCGGGACTCGAACCCGGGACCTAATGGTTATGAGCCATTCGAGCTGTCACTGCTCCACCCCGCGTAATGAGAGACTTGCATTATTATGCAGATTTCCGCTGTTTTATGCAAGCATGTCCGCTCGACGCCGGTTCGCTTGCCAGCCAATCCGAGGCGGATGTGCGGAGGCCGCAGTAGCGGTGGAAGACGGTGGGGACGGTGTCGGTCATGGATGCATCATGGCCCGGGCCGGGGGTGGTCACCCGTTCCCGCCCGGGCCCGGGTGCCCCGTGCGACCACCGCTTCGAGGAAGGCGGCGTACCGCTCGACGATCACGGGCCACCGGAACCGGCCGTCCACGTAGGCGCGTCCCCGGGCCCCGAGGTCGGCGGCGAACCCCGGGTCGGCGACCAGCCGGTCGACGGCCACCTCGAACTCGCCGTAGCCGTCGAAGCGCAGCCCACCGCCCGAACGCCGGCAGTGCTCGACGGTGGCGGCACAGGCGGCGTTCACCAGGACCGGGGTCCGGGCGCTCCACGCCTCCGCCACCACCAGCGAGAACGCCTCCCACGGCGACGGCGACACCAGGGCCACCGCCCGGGTGAGCAGCTCCCACTTCACCGTCTCGGAGACCGGACCCACCACGTCGATCTCCGGGTGGTCGGGGGGCGCCTCGACCACCGGGCCGGCCACCACCAGGCGGAGGGGTCCCGGGCGGCGGGCCTTGTAGCGGGCGAAATAGGCGGCCAGCAGGCTCGTCCCCTTGTGGCCGTCCACCCGGCCCAGGCAGGCGAGGTAAGGGACGCCGGGCACCGGCGGCGGGGGCCGGACGGTCGGTCGCCGACCGATCGATCCCTCGTCGGGGTCGTCCACCCCCAGGCCGAGCAGGAGCTGGTGGTGGCTGGCCACCGGGAACAGCCCCTCGACCAGGTGGCGCTCGGACTCGGTCTGGAAGACGAGGGCGTCCGCCGACTCGAAGACGGGCGGGAAGACCGGCAGGTGCAGGGCCGGCTCGTCGTGGGCGGCCGGGTGGAGGACGGTCGGCACCCGGACCCGGTCGATCACCCTGACCGTCGGCCAGTAGAGGTACGGGTAGAAGACCATGACGTCGCCGTCCCACGCCGCGGCCGCCTCGGCCAGATCGGGCGACACCGGCCCCTGCAGATCCAGCCACCGCTCGGCCTCCTCGGGGGTGGCGGCCGCCGGATCGGCCAGGAGGGCGGCCGACAGGGGGTGGAACGAGGGCTGTCGGCCGGACGCCGAGGGGATCCGGACCACCCGGACCCCGGCGATCCACTCCTCGCCGGGCGGGTAGACGTCGTCCCAGGTGACGAAGTCGTCCGCACAGGTGGTGAGCACGTCGACCTGCCATTCCCTGGGCGGCCACCAGGTGCTCGGCCAGCAGACGGGCGGCGGTCTCGGCCCCGCCGATGATGTCCGGCCCGTAGCGGGGGACGACGAAGGCGATCCTCATCGGTGGCCCCGACCGGGACGGGGGGCGCTCACGCCGCGCAGGCGGCCTCGAGTGCGGCCACGAAGCCGTCCTGGACACGGGGGAGGGCGAACCAGTCGACCCGCTCCCGCGCGGCGGTCGCCAGCTCGGTCCGCAGCCGGGCGTCCTCGACGACCCGGTGGATGGCGGCGGCCACCCGGGCCGGCTCCTTGTCCGGCAGGACGAGGCCGGCCTGGGCCACCGTCTCGGGCACCGCCGTGTTGCGGTAGGAGACGATCGGCAGGCGGTGGTACATCGACTCCAGCAGGGGGACGCAGAACCCCTCGTGGTTGGAGAGGCACAGGAAGACGTCGCAGTGCTCGTAGAAGGCGATGAGCTCCTCGTGGGTGACCGAGCCGGCCCACTCCACGGCATCGGTCAGATCGAGCTCGTCGGCGAAGCGCTCCACCGCCTTCTGGTAGTCCTCGGAGATGGCCCCGCCCACGATGTGGAGCCGGGCGCGCGGATCGTAGAGCCGGCGGTAGGCGGCGAGCGCCTTCACCAGGTCGTGCTGGCCCTTGTGGGGGGAGACCTTGCCCACGAAGAGCAGGTCGGCGCCACCCTCCGCCCGCTGACGGGCCATCCGGGCGGACAGCGCCGGGGTCGGCGGCCCCGGTGAAGTCCTCGGGGTCGATGAGCAGGGGGACCGTGGTCGTCGACGGATAACCGGCGTCTCGGAGTTCGCTCTCGTTGAACACCGAGTCGGCGATGGCGAACTCGGTCACCGCGGCGAGTTCGCGCAGCTGGGCCCGACCCCACCGCACCTCCTCCCCCACCTGGGGGATCCAGGCCTCGAGCAGGTCGGCGGGGGTGATGTTGTGGTAGTTCACGAACTTGCGCTCCGGCCGGTCGCGGAAGATGTCGGCCACCCCGCTGCCGATGGACAGCTGGTAGAGCAGCACCCGCCCCGCACTCGACCGCTCGCCGATACGGGTGATGGGGAAGCCCTCGTCGAGGCGGTCCGGACTGGCGTTGCCGTAGTAGATGTCCGACGCGTAGCCACGGGACCGGAGCAGGTCCCGCAGCTGCATCACGTGACCCCCGATGGCATCGCGACTGGCCAGCGTCGGAATGACCTGGTCGATCCGGGTGACGGCGGTCACGCCGTCGACTCCTCCCAACCGGGGAGGGCGAGCGGTGAGTACTCGCCGCTGCTGACGGCGGGCACCTCACCGGTCAGGCCGAGCCCGCGCAGCCGGAAGCTGATGTCGGGCAGGAGGCGCACCCGGCCGGTCGACCGGGTGGGGTTGGCCACTTCGAACTTGGTGACCTGGTCCTTCCAGTCGTAGATGGCCGTGTCCGTGGCGCTGCGGACGCCGACGCTCACCGAGTAGGTGCCGTCGAGCAGCGGCACCTCGGGGAAGTGGAACCGGACGATGCCGCCACCCTCGGGCACCTCGATGGCGCACATCGGGTCGTCGGGGTCGGAGGCGAAGACCAGCTCGTTCTTGTCGTCGTGGATGGCGATGGTGGCCATGGCGTTGGGCACCGGTGCCAGGCTGTCGAGGTCGGCGGTGATGGTGAGCGACTCGCCCGGGTAGAGGTGCATGCGCTCGCCGCTGCCGCCGTGGTCGGCGTGGACCGCCCCGATGGCCAGGACGTTGCCCTCGATCCCGCCGGACTCCGAGTGCTCGAGGGTGCCGACGCCGAGCAGGTCGGCGAGGAAGACGCGGATGCCCTCCCCCGGCTCGGCCACCGTGATCACCTGGCCGTGGTTCATCACCATGACCCGCTCGCAGTTCTGGCGCATCACGTCGGTGGCGTGGCTGACCACCACGATGGTGCGACCCTCGCGCTGGAACTTCTTCACGTGGTCGAGGCACTTACGTTGGAAGGCGGCGTCCCCCACGGCCAGGACCTCGTCGACCAGGAGGACGTCGGGCTCCACGTTGACGGCCACGGCGAACCCTAGCCGGACGTACATGCCCGACGAGTAGAACTTCACCTGGTTGTCGATGAAGTCCTCGAGCTCGGCGAAGGCCACGATGGCGTCGTAGCGCTTCTCGATGTCGGCATGGGAGAGGCCGAGCAGCGACCCGTTGAGGTAGATGTTGTCGCGGCCCGACAGGTCCGGCTGGAAGCCGGCCCCGAGCTCGAGCATGGCCGCCAGACTCCCCCGCACCCGGATCTCCCCCGAGGTCGGCTTGAGGATCCCGGCGATGCACTTGAGGAGGGTGGACTTACCGCAGCCGTTGCGCCCGAGGATCCCGAAGGTCTCCCCCTGGTTGATCTCGACGTTGACGTCCCGCAGGGCCCAGAACGGGGTGAAGGGCATCTTGCCGCCCTTGACGATGCGCTCCTTGAGCGACGTCTGCTTCTCCGTGTACAGCTTGAACTGCTTGGAGATGTCCTTGACTTCGATGGCCGTCGACACGGCTCAGAGCTCCTCGGCGAAGTTGCCCTCGAGCCGGCCGAAGACGACCAGCGAGAGCAGGAACAACAGGACGCTGACCACGAAGACGATGCCGATCATCATGGCGTACCACCCGGCCCCGTAGGGGGGGAGCACCTGGGTCACCTTGTGGGCGGTGTTGCCCTGGGCGACGGTGGCCACGTAGGAGGTCTGGTTGTAGATCACCCGCTGGAACGTCATGGCGATCGGCGCGATCGGGTTGGCCAGGTACATCCAGGTCAGGTGGTGGCTGGCGAGCTTCGGGGCGATCTGACCGAAGGGGTACACGATGGGGGTCAGCCAGAACCACGCCATCAGGGCGACCTCGGTGAGGTGCTGGGTGTCCCGCAGGTAGACGTTCACGGCGGACAGGAAGATCGAGACGGCGCTGGTGAAGACCAGGAGGGCGATGAACGCGAGGGGCAGGAGCCACAGCAGGCCCCAGGCCGGCGTGAGTTGGAAGCCGACCAGGAACACGATGAGGACGCCGACCTGGATGCTGAAGAGCACCACGGCGACCCCGACCGTCGACATGGCCAGGAGTTCGCGCGGGAAGGCGACCTTCTTGATGATCCCCGCCTTACCCACCACCACCGTGGTCGACCCCTGGGCCGAGTTGTTGAAGAGGTTCCATACCAAGAGGCCGCAGAACAGCCAGATGGCGAAGTGGGGCTGCTGCGTACGCGAGATGACCTTGAAGATCATGTAGTAGATCCCGAGCACCAGGGCCGGGTTCAGCATCGACCAGGCGTAGCCGAGTACCGACTCCTTGTACTTGACCTTCAGCTCGGTGCGGGTCAGCAGGAGGAGGAGGTCGCGGTTGCGCCACAGGTCCATGAGGCGTTGGCCCAGCTGGACCTTGCCGTTGACGACCGTGACGCGGTCGTGGCTCTGACCCGGGACGAAGCGCGTGCTCCCCCCGATGGTCGTCGCCCGTTCCGGCTCCGACGAGGCGGAGGCCGGTTTGTCGATGAGGCTCATCAGGTGGCGGACTCCGTGCCGGCCGTCGGGACCTGCATGGCGTCCTTCTGGATCACCTCGTCGATGAACCCGTACTCACGCGCCTCCTCGGCGGTGAACCAGCGGTCCCGGTCCGAGTCGGCCTCGATGCGCTCCACGGTCTGGCCGGTGTGGAAGGCGATCCGCTCGGCCAGCATCCGCTTCATGTAGATGATCTGCTCGGCCTGGATGGCGATGTCGGAGGCCTGACCCTGCATCCCGCCCGACGGCTGGTGCATCAGGATCCGGCTGTGGGGCAGGGCGAACCGCTTGCCGGGGGTCCCCGCGCACAGCAGGAACTGGCCCATGGAGGCGGCCAGGCCCACGCAGATCGTGCGGACGTCGCACCGGACGTACTGCATGGTGTCGTAGATGGCGAGGCCGTCGGTCACCGAGCCGCCGGGCGAGTTGATGTACACCGAGATGTCGCGCTCCTGGTTCTCGGCCTCCAGGAGGATGAGCTGCGAGCAGACCAGGTTCGCCGTGTTCTGGTCGATGGCCGATCCGATGAAGACGATGCGCTCCTTCAAGAGGCGCTGGAAGATGTCGGAGCCCGGCCCGACGTCGGCGCCCGACTTCATCTCGGGCGTCGCGGCGGAGCCGGCCGTGACGAGGGACGCGGGCGTGTGGAGAGGGGATTCCATGAGCGTTGAGCCTAGTTGGTCAGGGGTGCCGGCGGACGCAGGGGGGTGTCGCCGACGGGTGCCGTCCGTAGGCCCCCGGAACCGGTGGTGGCCCCCTGGGCGACCCGGCGCAGGGCCGCTACCAGGTCCGATGCCGCCCGGTCGAGACCGAGTGCGGCCGGACGCCGCCGACCCTCGGCGACCAGGGCCGCCCGTCGCTCGGGATCGCCCAGGAGTCCGGACACCGCCGCGGCCACCCGGCGGGGTCCCGGGGTGTCGACCAGGACGGCGGCGGTCCCCACCACCTCGGGCACCGCTCCCGCCGCGTAGGCCACCACCGGGACGCCGTGGGTCATCGCCTCGAGCAGGGGCACGCCGAAGCCCTCGTGCTCGGACAGCATCACCAGCACGTCGGACGCCTCGTAGTGGGCCGAGAGCTGGGCGTCGGTGAGCCCGGAGGTGAAGGTGACCGCCCGGGCGACCCCCAGCTCGCCGGCGTACGACCGCAGGGCCCGGGCGTAGGCCGGCTCCGAGGAGGAGCCCACGATGGTGAGCCGGGCGTCGGGATCGGTCGTGGCCCGGGCGACGAACAGGGCGGCGATCGTCCCCTCGTGCCCCTTGTTGGGGGCGAGCCGCCCGACCGAGAGCCAACGTGGCCCGCCGGGGCGGGCGGTGAGCTCGGCCAGGGTGCCGGGATCCGGCGCCACCGGCGGGATAGGCACGTTGGCCACCGGGATGACCTCGACCTCCCGGCACCCGGCCCGGCGGAGTTCCTCGGCGTCGAACGTCGACACGCCGATGCCGAGGGTCACCGTCGGGGCCAGCCCGTCCAGGTCCAGCGTGGCCCGCACCTGGTGGCGGGCGAGCCAGTTGTTCCAGCGGACGAAGTACTGCGGCGGGGTGATGCTGTGGTAGTTGACCACCACCGGTTCCCGACGGGTCCGTAGCCAGGCCACCATCTGCGACTGGGTGGCCATCTGGTACACGAGCACGTCACCGGGCCGGGCGTCCTTCTCGTACTCGAGGTAGTGGCGCGTCTCGGCGACGGTCTCGGGATCCGGGGTCTCGATGTAGATCCGGCAGTCGATCCCCTCGTCGACGAGCCGGTCGCGCAGCGAGCGGGTGTGTTCACCCACTGCATCGCGCCGGTGCAGCATCGGGACGAAGAGGTGGATGCCGCTCATCCGCCGACCTCGGCCACGACGGCGTGCACCGACCCTTCCTCGGAGGCCAACCACTCCGCACCGGACGCACCACGGTGGGCCAGGACGACGCGCCAGGTCTCGGGATGGAGGGGGCGCCCGGGCAGCAGGTCGGCGGTCACCGGGCCGAGGTCGGCGGCCCAGGCCTCCGCATCGGTCACCAGCAGGGCCACGGTCCCACCGGGCCCCACCACCCGGACCGCCTCGTCCACCAGGTCGACGTTGCCGACCAGGGACGCGCGGTCGACGCAACCGGAGAGGACCACGGCACTCCGGCTGGCCGACGCCAGCGTGCGCAGGTGCCGGACCACCTCGTCCAGTACGAGGGTCAACCGGTCGCCCGACGCGGCCACCTCGGCCTCGGCCGCCCACACGGTGGCCCCCCGCGGGTCGACGGCGTCCACCGCGACCCCGGCGTCCGTCAGCGCCCGCACCAGGGCCAGATCGCCCAGCTCACCCACGACCACCGGCCGGCCGGGGTCCGTTCCGATCCGCCCGAGGATCGGAACGACCCAGGGGCCGGTGTCCGGGGCGGCGAGGTCGAGCTCCCCCACCGCGATCCCGAGCGGGTCAAGGGCGCGCTCGAGCCGGTCCACCCGCGCCGAGAGGAACCGGACGGCGTCGAGGGTGGCACCGCGGAGTCCGGCCAGGGAGTCGTCGCCCAGCCGGGCCGACTCGGCCACGGCCCGGTCGGTGTACTCGCTCAGGTCCTGGGCGACGATCTTGACCACGTCGCCGAGTACCCGCTCGCTGGCCTTGGTGCTCCGGCCGCGCTCCCACAGGTCGGCGGGCAGCCCGCCCCACGGCGACAGGCGCCCGGGGGACCCGGTCGACTCGGCCAGTCGGCCCACGGCGTCGTCGAAGTTCCACCGCAGGGTGCCCTGCGGGGCCAGGCGGTCGAACGCCTCGAGGAGCACCCGTTCGTCCGGGGGCAACCCGGCCCGCGGGTCGACCGGGGGCGTCCCGTCCCCCGGGCCGTCGCCCGGCATCCGGTCGGCTCCCCCGTCAGCGGACACCGGGCACCACCTCCCGCACGTACGCCGCGCCCCCGGTCTGCAGCTCCAGGCGGCCCGTGCGCAGGGCCGGGCGGCGACCCCGGGCGACGACGTTCTCGAGGAACGAGGTGTACCGGTCGATGATCGCCGGCCACAGGTAGTTCCGCTCGGTGTACCGGCGACCGGCGTCGCCCAGGGCGCCCCGGAGGTCGGGATCGGAGGACAGCCGGTCCACCGTGGCCTCGAAACTGCGGTAGGAGTCGAACCAGAGACCGCCTCCCGACCGCTGGCAGTGCTCCATGGTGGCCGCGCAGGACCCGTTGACGAGCACGGGGACGCCCAGGGTCCACGCCTCGAGTACGACCAGTGAGAAGGACTCGTAGGCCGACGGCGTGACCATAACGTCGGCACCGGCCAGGATGTCCCACTTGTCGGCCTCGGACACCGTCCCGGTCACCACGATGTCGGAGTGGACCGGTGCCTTGGCCGAGACCGGTCCCACGAACGCGAGGGCCAGGTCCGACGGGTTGCGCGCCTTGTACTCGGCGAAGTAGTCGGCGAGCATGCCGCAACCCTTGTGCTCGTCGACCCGACCGAGGTAGCACAGGTAGGGACGGTCTCCGAGTCCGAGTACCTCGCCTCCCCGCCGACCGGCCCCGGTCGGCTCGTTCACCCCGAGTCCGAGGACGATCTGGGGACGCGCCCCGATCCGGTAGACGTCCTCCATGAGGTCCCGCTCGGCCCGGGTGTGGTACACGAACCCGTCCACGTCGCGGAAGCTCCGGCGGAACGCCGAGAAGTACAAGGCGGGTTCGTCATGGGCCGCGGGGTGCAGCACCACCGGGACCCTCGACACGGCGATGGCGTCCACCGTGGTGGCGAAGAGGTACGGGTAGCAGGCGATGACGTCCGCGTCGGTCGAGGCGACGGCATCGACGAGGCCGGGGCACATGGGACCGTTGAGGGCCACCCACCGTCGGGTATCGGCGAGCGTGGCGGCCTCGGGGGCCACCCGGAGATGCCCGTCGAGCGCGAAGTAGTCGCGGGTGCGGGGCGACGCCGTGGGGAACCGGGTCACCTTGACGCCGTTCACCTCCCTCGTGCCGGCCGGTTCGGTGTTCTCCCACGTGAGGTGGTCGAGGGCGCAGCTGGTGAGGACCTCGACGTCCCATCCGTCGCGGCGGCACAGGCGTTCGGCCAGCATGCGGGCGGCCGTCTCGGCGCCACCGATCACCTCGAGGCCGTACCGCGGCGTCACGAACGCGAGCTTCACGCCACGACCTCCTCCCGGGCGGCCACACCCGACAGCACCTCCACGAACAACCGGCGCGTGGCGTCCGCCGCGAACCTGTCCAACCGGTGTCGGCCGGCGTCCACCAGCCATGCCGACAGCCCGGGGTCCCGGTGCACCCGGTCGACGGCGGCCGCCACCGTGGCCGGCCGGGCCTCGGGCAGGAGGATGCCGGCGTCGCCCAGGGTCTCGGCCACCGCGCCGGCGTCGAGCGCCACGATCGGCGTGCCGGCCCGCATGGCCTCGAGCAGCGGGATGCAGAACCCCTCGTGCTCGGACAGGCACACGAAGACGTCGGCGTCCTGATACCAGGCCGCCAGTTCCGATGCCGTCAGCCCCTCACCGTGGCGTACCGCGTCAGCCAAACCCAGCTCGTCGGCGAAGGCGAACACGGCGTCGGCGTAGGACGGCGTGACCGTCGGCCCGACCAGGTGCAGCCGGGCGTCGGGGTCGTAGAGCCGGCGGTAGACCCACAGCGCCTCCACCAGGCGCTGATGGGCCTTGTTCGGCGAGATCCGCCCGACGAACAGCAGCACGGTCGCCCCACCGTGCTCGGCCCGCAGCCGGTCCGCCTCGACGGCGTCGACGCGACCGTGGTCGGCCTCCAGGTCGACGAGGATGGGGATGACGGCGGTGGCCGGGCACCCCAGGGCCTCGAGTTCGGCCGCGTTGAAGGCGGAGTCGGCGATGCCCAGCACCGCCCGGGGGGCGAGGGCGGCCACCTGCTCCCGGGCGAGTGCCACCTTGGTGGCGGTGTGCTCCTCCCACCCGGCGTAGTACGCCTCGGGGGTGATGTTGTGGTAGTCGAGGACCAGGGGCTCGTCGCGCCCGAGGAGGAACTCGGCCACCGGCGACGACGTGCCCAGCTGGTAGAGCAGCACGTCACCGGGTCGGGCGTGCGCCGGATACTCCTCGAAGTACGTCGCCTCGTCCTGGAGTTCGTCGTGGGCGGCCTCGACGTAGATGTCGGACTCCCAGCCGACGGCCCGGAGCGCATCGCGCAGGGCGCGGGTGTGGTCCCCCGTGGCGTCGCGGGGCAACAGGGCGGGCACGAACTGGTGGACGGCGGTCACCGCTCCCGCGTGGCGACCACGAGGTACTCCGTCGGGCCCAGCAACAGGTCGTTGATGGCGTCGATGGCGGCGTTCACGGCGGCCGCGTCCGGCGAACCCTCTCCCACCGGGGCCAGGCGGCGGTCGTCCCCGCCGGTCAACGGGGCCAGGACCCGGAAGCCCCGGGCCCCGAGCAGGTGCGCCCACGTCTCGGGGTGGAGTGGATGCCCGGGGGCCAGATCCCGCACCACCACGGGAGCCGATGCGGCCCAGGCGCCCGGCGAGGCGGAGTGGAGCACGAGCGTCCCGTCGACGGCCAGCCGGGAGCTGACGAGCTCGAGGAGCCGCTCGCGTTCGTTGGGCCGCAGCCACTGGATCGAGCCGGTGAGCACCATCCCGCCCAACGCCTCGGTGGCGACCACCTCCAGGTGGTCGAGCAGTCCCTCGGCCCGCACGTCGACCCCCCGGTCGAGGGCCGGCTCCAGGGCGACGTCCGACGGGTCGATCCCGTAGGCGTCGACGCCGGCCGCCAGCAGGGCCTCCACCAGCGCGGCGTCGCCGCAGTCGCCCACCAGGACGCGCTCGGCCACCGAGGCCAGCGCCTCCGTCGCCGCCGGCGCCCACCAGCTCGTGCCCTCACGGGTCGCCGGTACCGCTCCGGGCGGGAGGTCGGGCGTCCGGTGCGCCTCCACCGCCGCCTCGAGGTCCTCGATGTGGTCGACGACGACGTGGAACATCCGCGACACGGACCAGGCGAACTTGACGATCTGGCTGACGATGAAGTTCATGTACCAACCGAGGCCCTTGCGGATGGCCCGCTTGACGTAGCTCCCCACGGCCTTGTTGGAGGCGGTGGGGACGGCGATGTCCACGTAGGCCGAGCCGTCGACCAACGAGAGGGTCTCGCGCAGGCGGGCCCGCCCCTGGAGGCCGACCGGCGAGAACTCGAGGAACAGCTCGTCGAGCTCGCGCTCGAGTCCGGCGGGCAGGTCGCCGGAGGCACGACGGCGTCGGACCTCGGCGTCGATCTCGGCCATCACCTCGTCGAGGTAGCGGATCCGGTCGGCCACGTCGGAGGCCCCGGGGGGGTCGGTGGCTCCGTCGGCGTCGGGGCCGGCGGAGGGCGGGGCGGAAGGCGGGGTCGGCACAGGCTGACTATAGCCAGGGGCCCCGGCGGTCCCCGGGAGCCGACCCCCTCCGGGGCGGCGCTCGGTAGGCTGAGCGGTCACGCGGGCGTGGCGGAATCGGCAGACGCGCCGGGTTTAGGTCCCGGTCCCTTCGGGGGTGGAGGTTCGAATCCTCTCGCCCGCACCAACCACCGGGGTCGCGGACGCGGTGGCACCGTCCCGTCCGGGCGTGTTCACTGGAGACATGCCCCTCACCGGTGAGTACGAGCCGAGTTCGCAGGAATGGGTCCGCGACCAGGTGGAACGCTACGAGTCCTCGGGAGGTACCGAAGCGACCACCCTGCTCGACACCGGGCTGCCCGTGGTCATCGTGACCAGCCGGGGCGCCCGGTCGGGCAAGCTGCGCAAGACACCGTTGATGCGGGTCGAGCACGATGGCGTCTACGCCGTCGTGGCCTCCCAGGGGGGCGCTCCCACCCATCCGAAGTGGTACGCCAACCTGGTGGCCGACCCCCACGTCGAACTCCAGGACGGTCCCGACCGGACCGACCGCGTCGCCCGCCCGGTGGAGGGCGACGAGCGGGCCCTCTGGTGGGAGCGGGCCGTCGCGGCCTACCCGCCCTACGCCGACTACCAGCAGAAGACCGACCGGGTCATCCCGGTCCTGGTGCTCGAACCAGCCGGCGACTGATCCGGCCCACCCACCGCTCTCCGACGGGGCACCCCGCGGCTCGGGGACGCGCAGCGGTCTTGCGGCCGGAGTGGGATTCGGCCATGCTTCCCCGGTTCCGCCCCGTGCCGACCCACAGGGCCCGGCGGTGGCTCGCAGGTCAACGACAGCTACGGATCGACTCAGGAGGACACCATGGGAATGCTCGACGGCAAGGTCGCCATCGTCACCGGCGCGGGCCGGGGGATCGGTCGCGAGGAGGCCATCCTCCTCGCCTCGGAGGGCGCCAAGGTCATCGTCAACGACGTCGGTGCCTCCCTGCAGGGCGAGGGCGGCGACAAGCACCCCGCGGAGGAAGTCGTCGAGATCATCAAGTCGAACGGCAGCGACGCCGCCGTCAACGCCTCGGACGTCAGTTCGTGGGAGGGCGCCAAGGCCCTCGTCGACCAGGCCGTCGACACCTTCGGGCAGCTGGACATCCTCGTCAACAACGCAGGCATCCTGCGGGACAAGATGTGCTTCAACATGGAGGAGTCCGACTGGGACGACGTGATCCGGGTCCACCTGAAGGGTCATTTCGCCCCGTCGCACCACGCCGCCGTCTACTGGCGGGGTCGGGCCAAGGCCGGCGAGGACGTGTCCGGTCGGATCATCAACACGTCGTCGGAGGCCGGGCTCTTCGGCAACGCCGGTCAGGCCAACTACTCGGCGGCCAAGGCCGGTATCGCCTCCATGACGTGGGTGCTCGCCCGTGAACTCGGCCGCTACGGCATCACGGCCAACTCGATCAGCCCCCGGGCCCGCACCCGCATGACCGAAAACCTGTTCGGCGAGATGGGCAAGGTCGACGACGGCTTCGACAAGTTCGATCCGGTCAACGTGGCCCAGCTCGTCACGTTCCTGGCCACCGACGAGGCGGCCGACATCAGCGGGCAGAACTTCGTCGTCTACGGCGGCGACATCTGGGCCATGGGTGGCTTCCACGCCGTCGGCGAGATCCACCGCGAGTCGATGTGGTCGGTGTCCGAACTGGCCGCCGCCAAGGGTGAGCTGTTCAAGGGCATCTCCTCGGGCGTCCCGCCCTTCAGCCTGGCGTAGTCCCCGGAGGGTCCTCGCCGACCTCGTGCCCGGTCCGTCCGAGCACGAGGTCGCCGAGGCGACCCTCGACCTCGGCGGGCGGTCCGTCGAAGACCACGCGGCCCTTGGCCAGCACCACCACGTCGTCGACCAGCGCCAGCGCCCGGTCGACGTGCTGCTCGATCAGCAGCAGCGACGTCCCCGACGCCAGGACCCGTTCGAGTGCGGCGTAGACCTCGTCGACCACGACCGGGGCGAGGCCGAACGACAGTTCGTCGACCACCAGCATCTTCTGGTGCAGGACCAGCACCCGGGCCAGTGCCAGCATCCGCTGCTCCCCACCCGAGAGGGTGCCCGCCGACTGGTGGCGCCGGTCGCCCAGGCGGGGGAACTCCCCGTAGGCCCGGTCCAGCGCCCCGGCGACGCCGCGCCGACCGAGCGCCCGTCGGAAGGAGAGGGTGAGGTTCTCCTCGACGGACAGGGAGGCGAACACCGACCGACCCTCCGTCAGCTGGGACAGCCCCGCCCGGGCGATCTCGTAGGCGGGCCGGCCGGTGATGTCCCGCCCGTCGAAGCGGATCGTCCCCCGTGTCGACGGCACCAGGCCCGACACCACCCGGGCCACCGTCGACTTGCCCGCCCCGTTGGCCCCGACCAGGGCGGTGGCCCGTCCGGTCCGCACGGCCAGCGACACGTCGAAGAGCGCCTCGTAGGGGCCGTAGGCCACGCACACGTCCTGCAGTTCGAGGAGGGGACGTCCGTCGTCCGGTCCCGGGCCGGCATCGGACGGCTCCGGACCCGGGGCGGACGCCCCGTCGGGCCCGGGGGCTCCCCCGTCGCTCATCCCGTGGTCCCGAGATAGGCCCGACGGACGTCGGGGTCCTCCAGCACCTCGTCCACGGCCCCCGAGGCCAGGACCCTGCCGAAGTTGAGGACGTAGAGACGGTCGACGGCGGACTCCACCAGCGCCAGGTCGTGTTCCACCAGGAGGACGGCCAACCCGGAGGTGCGCCGGGCCCCGTCCAGGATGCGGGCCAGTCGCGCGGTGTCGTCGGCGTCGAGGCCCGAGGACGGCTCGTCGAGCAGGAGCAGGCGGGGGGTCCCCATCATCGCCCGGCCGAGCTCGACCAGTCGCGCGTGGCCGAGATCCAGGGTGTCCACCGGACGCCCCGCCAGCTCCGTCAGGCCGAGCAGGTCGAGCACCTCCTCCACGTGGGCGAGCTCGGACGGCGTGGGGCCGCCGCGGTGCAGGAAGTCCCGCCAGATCCGCACCGTCCCGCTGGCGGCCTGTTCGGCGACGAGCAGGTGGTCGGCCACCGTCATCCCCTCGAAGAGCTCGATCCGCTGGAACGTCCGCCCGATGCCGAGCCGGCTGCGACGCCACACCGGCATCCGGTCGATCCGACGCCCATCGAACACCACGGTCCCCTCGTCGGGGTTCTCCAGACCGAACACGCAGTTGAACAGCGTGGTCTTGCCGGCGCCGTTCGGTCCGACCACCCCGACCGCCTCCCCGGGGCCCACCGCCAGGTCGACGTGGTCGAGGGCCACGATGCCCCCGAACTGTTTGGTGATCCCCGACACCACGAGGAGGTCGCCGTCGCCCGTCATGCGCCCTCGGACACCCGCCCGGCCCCGGCGCCGACCCCGGCGGCGGGGGCCGGCGGGGTGTGACGGGCCCGGCGACCGGCGAGGGCCAGCTGTGCCCGGCCACCCAGGTAGTCGAGGAATCCCTCGGGATGGCGGGTGTAGCTCAAGGTGGCCAGGCCGAACAGCACGGCGACCAGGCCGGCGAACCGGGAGGGCAGGGATGTCACCGCCACCTGGAGGGTGGCGTAGACCACCCCGGCCACCACCGCCCCGGCGATCGATCCCAGTCCCACGATGGCCACCACCACCAGCAGCACGGCCGAGATCTGGTAGTTGAAATCGGTGGCCGACAGGGACCCCTCGACCGACCCGAACAGGGCACCGCCGACACCGGCCAGGGCCGCCGACAGGGCGAACACCAGCACCCTCAGCCGGTAGACGTCGATGCCGACGGAGGTGGCGGCCAGCTCGCTCCCCCGGACGGCGGACAGGTACCGCCCCATGGTGCCGTCACCGACCAGCTTGACGATGCCGGCGCACACGGCCAGGACGACGAGGGACAGCAGGAAGAACGGCTTGGCGGCGGCGAAGCTGACCGGCCCGGCCGACGGACGGGGCACCGTGATCCCACCCGCCCCGTTGCCCACCCAGGAGTTGGGGAACAGGATGTTGTCGGCCAGGAGGGCGAAGGCCAGGGTGGCCAGGGCCAGCGGCAGGCCGGCCAGGCGCAGGGTAGGCAGCGCCACCACCACGCCGAGACCGGCGGCCAGCAGGCCACCCGCCACCATGCCGAGGACGATCGGCAGTCCGAAATTGTTGGCGAGCTGGCCCGCCATGAAGCCCCCGAGGCCCGCGAACGTGGCCTGGCAGAGTGAGATCTGACCGGTCATGCCGGTCAGGAGGACCAGTGACAGGAAGATGATGGCGAACGCCACCCCCTGGTTCATGGTGAGCAGCCAGTCGGCCGGCACCCAGGTCAGGGCGGACACCACCGCCACGACCGACACCGCCCAGGCGAACGTGGCCGTCGGCCGGCGGGTCAGGATCCCCTTGACCCGACCTCCCGGTCGGTCCTCGAGACGCTCGTGCCAGACCCCGACGGCGTGCACCGTGTCCCCCGAGGCGGACACGGTGGACGCCGACCGGAAGCCGACGGTCGTCCGTTCGATGGCGGAGGTGGGCGGGTCGCACCCCGACAGGGGGTCGTCCAGCTGGCGCTGGCGGGCCAGCGGCAGGAAGACCAGCAGGACCACGAACGGCAGCGAGGGCCGCAGCCCGTTGGCGATCACGCCGGCCGGGAGGTAACCGGCGATCACCTCCTGGGCGATGCCGAGGGCCAGGCCTCCGACCAGGGCCAGGGGGAGGCTCGAGAACCGGCCGATCACGGCCCCCGCCACCCCCCACACCAGGAGGACGGTGAAGTTCTGGGGGTCGAGCTGGGAGTACAGCGGGGCGAGCAGCACCCCGGCCAGCGCGGCCATCACGCTGGAGAGGATCCAGGCGAAGGCGCTCACCCGCCCGGCGTTGACCCCGGCGAGTTCCGTCATGCGGGGGCTCTCCACCACGGCCCGCATCTCGAGGCCGACCGGCGTGAACCGGAAGAGCACCACGAGTCCGGCCGCCACCACCACGGTGACGGCGCTGATGGAGAGCTCCAGTCCGCTGAGCGGGACCGACCCGAGGTGGAGGTAGACACGTTGGGCGTTGCCGACGATGGCCGGCGGGGGGATCGTCGGGGTGGACCCGGCGATGATGAGCGCCACCTGGGGCAGCGCCACGAGCAGCCCGAGCGAGGGGACGAGTTTGACCAGCGGTGACGCCGTCCGGATCCGCCGGAACAGCAGCCGGTCGAGCAGGACACCCACCACCGGACCGATGACCAGGACGGCGATCACCGTCGCCGCCCACCGGGGCCACCCGTCCTGGATCAGGGACACGTAGGCGAGGGCCGACACGAAGGCCTGGGCCCCGAAGGCCAGATTGAAGACCCCCGAGGCCTTGTAGGTGAGGACGAGTCCCACGGCCATGAGGGCGAAGACGCAGCCGAACGGGACCCCCGGCACGGCGTAGTCGAGGAACTGGGTCACTTGCCCGGGACTCCCGGTGCCAGTGGCAGCGTGGTGACCGTCCGGGTCCCGAGGTGGGCCGAGCCGGTCTGGTCGAAACAGGAGTAGACGCTCTGGGGGGTCGTGAAGACCGGCACGAACCGGTCCCCCTCCGCCCGGACGAAGGTGGTGCAGTCGAGATCGGTGATCCCGGTGTGGGCGACCCGCCAGTCCACCGGGGGGTAGGCGCCGTCCGCCGTGAAGGCGGTGAGCCGGTTGATGGCGCGGACCAGCGCCGTGCGGGTGACGTCGTCGCCGATGGCCCGCAGCCCCTCGGCGAAGAGGTCGGCGCTCACCCAGCCGGCGAGGGCGGTGGCCGACGGCGAGGTGCCCGGCGCATAGCGCTTCATGGCGGCGTCGAAGGCGTCGATGCCCGGGTAGACGCCGGGGTACAGCGTCGATACCTCGAAGGGGGTCTGCTGCAACAGGAAGTAGGCACCGTCCAGCGCCGACCGGTTGTCCCGCAGGATCTGCGAGTCGTACCCGTCGAGCCAGTACTGGGTGACCGACCCCATGCCGTGCTGCTGGAGCGTCTCCGACAGTTTGATGTCGCCGGTGGCGTCCATGCAGGTGGCCACGAAGTCGACGCCCGCCTGCTGCATCCGCGTGACGTCGGCATCGAGGGTGGCCGCGCCGTAGGGGATGGAGAAGTCGACCACCGGCGTCGGGACGTGGTATTTGCGGAGGCCCGCCACCACGGCGTTGCATCCCCCCGATGACTGGGCGACGTTGTAGGCCAGGACGGCCGCCGCCCGGGCGTGGGTCTGTTGGGCCACGAAGGCCACCTGGGGCATGGGCAGGTTCTCGGCGATGTAGGAGCCACCGGCGCCGAACATGGTCGGTCCCGACCACTGCTCGTTGGTGTTCTCCTGGATCCCGAAGGTCGGCACGGCCTGGGACCGGAGGATCGACGACCCGGTGAAGAAGGGGGTTCCCACCCCCACCACGGCGAAGACCTTGGACTGGACCAGCCGCTGGGCGCCCGCGGTGTTGCCCGAAGCCGACGTGCCGTCGTCGACGATCGGCGAGTAGACGATCTTGCGCCCGTAGATCCCGCCGGAGGCGTTCAGCTGGTCGAAGTAGACGGTGGCGCCGGTGACCACCGGCGCGAAGTCGGGGGCGGCGAACCCGCTGAACGAGCCGAGGGCGCCCACCCGGATGGTGTGGGCGGTCACGCCGTCGGTGTCCCCGACGTGGGAGACGGTCAGGACGGTGACGTTGGCGCACGAGGCGAGCAGCGGAGCGGCCGCCACGAGGGCCACGACGGCCGACCGGCTCGCCGTGCGGGTCCCGCCGGGGCCCTGATGCCGTCGTCGACGCCGTTGATCCACGTTGCTCCCAGGTCCTCGGGCCCTCGCCGTCTGCGGACCCTACCCGGACCCGCCCCGGAACCGGTCGATCGGCGGCCGTGCCACCGGTCCCGCCCCACCTCCCGGCGGGGTGCCCTGCGGACCCTGGACGGGCCCGGACCTCAGGTCCGGGTCGGGATGCGGGCGGTGGCCTCGCCGACCACCTTCTCCTCGCCCTCCGCGTTGTGCAGGCGCACGTCGAGGTCGACCAGGTGGGCGTCACCCTCCGTGCGCTTGCCGGTCACCACGATCTTGGAGCGGAGCTCCTCGTCGGGCCAGGTCTGGCGGGCGAAGCGCACCGTGAACCGCTTGACGTTGCCGATGCCGACCCAGTCGGTGATGGCGGTCCCGAGCAGTCCCATCGAGAACATCCCGTGGCCGAACACGCTCGGCTGGCCGGCGGCGGTGGCCTTGACCTCGTCGTGGTGCATGGGGTTGAAGTCACCAGACGCCCCGGCGTAGGCCACCAGGTCGGTGCGGGTGAGCACGTGGCTCAGCTCGGGGGCCTCGTCGCCCTCGGCCACGTCCTCGAAGTACAGCACTGTGTCAGCCATGTCCCCATCCTTCCTCGTTCCGCCACCACCGGGTCTCGTGCGGCCACCACCGGGAGTCCCGGTCGTGGTCCGCCAGTCTTCCATCACCGGCCCAGGGCGTGCCACGGCACGTCCGCGAGCGGATGCCCCGGGCCGGTCCCCGGTGCACGACGCCGGTTCCGGGAGGGATCCGCACCCCGCCACCCTCGACAGCCCCGTCCCCCGGCCCCGCCGGGCGGTCGGTCACCGACCGGGCTCCGGATCGCGCGGCAGGCCCAGCAGGCGCTCGCCGATCACGTTGCGCTGGACCTCGCTCGTTCCGCCGGCGATCGTCAGGCACTTGGACTGCAGGACGCCGTGGGCCGAGACGGCGGCGTCCCCGTCGGTGACGGCGCCGTTCGGACCGCAGATGTCGAGGCCGAACTCGTGCACCCGCTGTTCGAACTCGGCCCCCACCAGCTTGCGCACGCTGGACTCCGGACCGGGCTGCAGCCCACCCACCGAACGCAGCGTCGCCCGCATGCCGAGCTGGGCCAGTGACTGGGCGTCGGCCAGCAGATGGCCGAGGCGGTCGAGGGTGACCGGGTCCGGGGGCTCGGGCCGGTCGGCCAACCGGTGCAGCACCCCCTCCAGGGCCCCGCCGAAGGCGGAGTCGGTGGAGAGC
Source organism: uncultured Acidimicrobiaceae bacterium (assembly GCA_963699345.1). GTDB lineage: Bacteria > Actinomycetota > Acidimicrobiia > Acidimicrobiales > RAAP-2 > Bog-756. The sequence goes on from CAVOTL010000007.1 coordinate 471,815, forward strand.
GACACCCGCTCGTTGGCCAGCGTCGTGCGGGCGAGCTTCCACCCGCCGTCGATCTCGCCCACCACACACTCGTCGGGCACGAAGCAGCCGTCGAAGAAGACCTCGTTGAACAGCGCTTCGCCGGTGATCTCCCGCAGCGGGCGCACCTCGATCCCCGGTGCGTGCATGTCGACCAGGAAGTAGGTGATGCCCCGGTGCTTGGGCACGTCCGGATTCGTCCGGGCCAGGCAGATCCCCCAGTGGGCCCGACGGGCCACCGAGGTCCACACCTTCTGGCCGGTCAGCGACCAGCCACCGTCCACCCGGGTGGCCCGGGTGGACAGAGCGGCCAGGTCGGAGCCGGCCCCCGGCTCGCTGAACAGCTGGCACCAGATCAGCTCGCCCCGCAGGGTCGGACCGACGAACCGCTCCGTCTGTTCGGGGGTGCCGTGGGCCATGATGGTCGGCAGGGCCCAGGCCGCCACGGCCAGGTTCGGTCGACGCAGCCGGGCCTCGGCCAGCGCCTGGTCGATCACCAGCTGCTCGACGGCGCCGGCGTCCCGTCCCCACGGGGCCGGCCAGTGGGGAGCCAGGAGGCCGGAGTCGGCCAGGGCCCGGTGGCGTTGCGCCGGATCCTCGATGGCGGCGATGTCCGCCACCCGCGCGTCGACCTCGGCCCGCACCGCCTCGGCCTCGGGGGGCAGGTCGATGGTGAGGCGGCGTCGCCATCCGGCCAGGGCGAGTCGGGCCGACTCCGCCCGGAGCGGGGCCGTCCCCCCCACCAGCTGGCGGAGGGTCGTCGCCCGGCGAAGGTGGACGTGGGCGTCGTGCTCCCATGTGAAGCCCATCCCCCCGAGCACCTGGATGGCCCCCTTGGCCGCCTCGACATAGCCGTCGAGGGCGAGGGCGGCGGCCAGCTGCACCGACAGGCTGCCCTGGTCGGTCTCCTCACCGGAGGTGGCGCCACCCTCCGACTCGAGCACCAGGGCGGCGTCCCAGGTGGCCGCCACGGCCTGCTCCACCGTGACCAGCATGTTCGCCAGCCGGTGCTTGACGCCCTGGAACTGACCGATGGGCCGACCGAACTGCTCCCGAGTGCGGGCGTGCTCGGCCGCCGTGTCCACACACCACCGGGCTCCGCCGACGGCCTCGGCGGAGAGCACCACCAGGGTCAGGTCGCGGACGGCCCCCGTCGTGACGTCGAGCCGCCGCTCGGCGGGCACCGCCGCGGCGGCGAGCGTCCACGACGCCGCCGGACGGGTCGGATCGAAGCTGGGCAGCTCGACGACGTCCGCCGCGTCGCCGCGTTCCAACACCACCCAGCACTCCGTGCCGTCGACGGCCACCGCGGCCAGGACGTGGGTCACCACTCCCCCGTGCACGAGCGGCCGCAAGGTGCCCGACACGATCAACGAGCCGTCCGGGCCGGGGCGTCCGGTGAGGCCGGCCGGTGCCGACGGGGTGCCGTCGGGCAAGGCCACCGGAACGGACAGCGACGCGCTCAGGGTGCCGTCGGCCAGGCCCGGCAGGAGGGTCTTGACCAGCTCGGCCCCACCGGCCGTGGCCACCACCCCGGCCACCACCGCGGTGGTGTCCCACGGGCCGATCGCCGCCGCGCGCCCGAGCTCCTCGGCCACGACGGCCAGCTCGACCATGCCCGCCCCCTGCCCGCCGTACTCCTCGGGCAGGTGCACCGCCACCAGCCCCTGGGCGGCCAGGTCCGGCCAGTACGGCGGCAGGGCGTCGGCGTCGGCGTCGAGGGCCCGGCGCACCGAGGCGCCCACCCCCCGGGCCTCGGCCCATCCCTGGACGGCTGAGCGGAGCTCCTCGTGCTCGTCCCGGATCCCGATGGCCAACGGATCAGGCCCCGAACAGGTGGAGCAGGTGGTCGATCGAGAACACGGCCCACGACTTGGTGAACAGCGCCACGACGGCCGCCAGGATCATCATCAGGTTCTGGCCCTGCTCGGCCCAGTCGCTGATCATCAGCACGAAGTAGAGGAGGTTGAGCAGGATCCCGCAGACCAGGGCGATCGGCGTGAGGAATCCGAGCACGAGACCGAGGCCGAGGGCCAGCTCCGAGAAGACGACGATGTACGCCATCGGGATCGGATGGGGCCGGACCACCTTGTCGAACCCGGTCTTCACGAAGCCCCACTTGTGCTTTTCGGCGACCGATCCGCCCCACTCGATGCCCGACCCCCGCTTCAGCCAACCACCCAGGTCCTTGTGGGCGAAGCTCTTCACCCACCAGAGTCCGAGCCCGATCCGTAGGACCGCCATCCAGTTGGCGTAGTAGGAGGGGGTCAACAGGTCCGTCGTAGCCAGAAAGTGCACGGCCCGTTTCTAGCATCTCCCGCCTGCGCCGCCCGTACCTCGGTGCTCCCCCGACCGACCGGACCGGGCGACGAGCCGTGGCCTACCAGCCGCGGAAGCTCGGCGACCGGCGTTCGGAGAAGGCGGCCAGCCCCTCCTTGAAGTCCTCGGTGCCGGTCACCAGTTCCTGGGCGACGGCCTCGTCCCACAGGGCCGTCGTCCGGTCCGACTCGAGCGCGCGGTTGGTCAGATACTTGGCCGCGGCCACCGCCTTGGTCGGCGCCTGGGCCAGACGCGTCGCCCACGCGGTCACCTCGTCCATCAGCTCGGCCCGGGGCACGACCTTGTTGACCAGCCCGATGCGCTCGGCGTCGCGGGCCGACAGGTCGTCGCCGAAGAAGAACAGCTCCTTCGCCTTCTGGGGTCCGACCAGGCGCGCCAACAGGTAGGCGCCGGCGGCGTCGGGGGCGATCCCGCGCCGGACGAACACCTCGATGAACCGCGACTCCTCGGCGGCCAGCACCAGGTCGCAGGCGAGGGCGAGATGCATGCCGCCGCCCGCCGCCGTGGCGTTGACCGCGGCGATGACCGGCTTCTCGCAGTCGAGGACCGCGGACACCAGCCGTTGCCACCCGGTGCGGATGAGCCGCGCCGTGTCGCCCACCGCCAGGTCCGGCGCCCCGTCGGGCCGGGTGGGTGCGGGTCCGGACGACCGGAGGTCGGCGCCGGTGCAGAAGCCCCGCTCGCCCGCCCCGGTCAGCACCACGGCGCGCACCGCGAGGTCCGCCGACGCCTCGCCCAGCCACTCCACCACCTGGTCGCGCATGGCGGCGGTGATGGCGTTGCCGGCCTCGGGCCGGTTGAGGGTGATCCACGCCACCCCGCCGTCCAACCGGCGCAGGACGGCGTCGTCGGCGCTCGCCGCGGCCTCGGCCATCAGATGCGGTGGATGATGTTCATGCGGGAGGTGCAGACGGGCTCCCCGGTCGCCCGGTCGCTCCAGGCCGTCTCCACGACGATGAAGGTCATGGTCTTGCCCTTCGACTCCTTCTGGTACGCATCGGCCACCCGGCCTTCCCCCACCAGGACGTCGCCGGCGAAGACCGGCCGCTCGTAGGTGAACTCCTGCTCGCCGTGGAGGATGATGCCGCCCTTGGACATGAGGGGGCCAAGCACCTTGGCCATCGGGTTCCCGACCGGGGCGTCCTCGGTCTGGAGCTCCGGGAAGACACCGAAGTTGCCCATCACGAACGGGTACGTGGGCGGTGCCGGGATCCCGGGCAGGCCGGCGGCCTCGGCGGCGCGTGGATCCCGGTACTCGGGACCCGAGTCCTTGACCGCGGCGGCGAACAGCGCCAGTTGACCGCGCTCGACGGTGACCACGGTGGTCCCCGTCGGCTCCCCGATGATCGAGCTCAAGCTGTCGTCTGCCACCTGGGACTCCTCCCCTGATCGTCCATGCCCCTCGACCGGCGGGCGGCCGGTCGCCGTGGCGAACCGTAGCGCGGACGCCGGGCCCCGGTCGCCCCCGGGCCGGGTGCGGGCCGGTCCGGAGGGTCGGGAGTCGCCGTCAGGACCCGCTGCGCGACAACGGCGGGGTCGACGCCAGCCGTTCCCGCAGCCCGGCGCGGTCGAGCTTGCCGAGCACCGACGTCGGGAGCTCGTCGGCGAGCAGCACGAACTCGGGCACCTTGTAGGTCGCCATGCGGTCGGCACAGTGCCGCGCCAGCTCCTCGGGCGACACGGGCCCGGAGACGACCACCACCGCCCCGACCCGCTCCCCCAGCTCCTCGTCGGGCACCCCCACCACGCCCACGTCGACGACGAGCGGATGGGTGCGGAGCACCTCTTCCACCTCGACCGGGCCGAACTTCTCTCCTCCCCGGTTGATCGTGTCGGAGATGCGGCCGGCCAGGAACAGGTAGCCCTCGTCGTCGCGCCACCCGGTGTCGCCGGTGCGCAGCCACTCGTCGGTGGTGTTCTGCGCGGCCCGCACCCAGAACTCCCCCGTCCCACCGTCGGGGACGGGCCGCCCGGTCGACGGGTCCACGATGCGCACCTCCACACCGGGCAGCGGTCGACCCACCGAGCCGAACCGGTCGCCCCGGCGGTGGTCGTCCGGGGTCAGGGAGGCGTAGGCCCCGAGCGTCTCCGTCTGCCCGAACGTGTTGGAGAAGTCCACCCCCGGCAGGGCGGCGAGCGCCCGACGCACGAGGTCGACCGGTGCGGCGGCAGCCCCGTAGCTCAGCGAGCGCAGCGAGCTCAGATCGGTCGTCGCGAAGTCCGGGTGGTCGAGGATGCGGCGCAGCATGGTCGGCACCACGAAGGTCTGGGCGACCCGGTGCCGCTCGACCTGGGCCAGCCAGGTGCCGGCGTCGAACCGGGGCAGCACCACCAGTCGCTTGCCCTGGTGGAGGGAGACGAGCAGGCCGAGGGTGCCGCCGATGTGGAAGATCGGGGCGGACATCATGTCGACGACCTGCGGTGACCCGGGGTCGATCGGCCTGCCGTAGTAGGCCAGCCGGTCGCCGAGCACCCGGTGGCTGATCGACACCGGCTTGGGCAGACCGGTCGTCCCACTGGTGAACAGGACGAGGGCGGTGTCGTCGGGATCCCCCACCGTGGGCGGAGCCCCGGCGGGGTCGGCGCCGGCGACGGCCCCGGCGCTCAGGACCGGACCGCCGACCGCGGCGGCGAGCCGATCGAGGTGGTCGTCGCCGGCCACGCCCACCTCCGCCCCCACCAGCTCCACCAGCTGCCCGAGTTCGGCCGAGGTCAGGTAGGCGTTCATCTGGGCACTGGCCGCGCCCAGCCGGGCGCACGCCAGGATGGTGGCCACCGCCAGCACCCCGCCCAGGTCGACCAGGGCCACCCGGTCACCGGGGCCGACGCCGGACGCCGCCAGGGCCGACGCCACCCGCCGGGTCGACTCCTCGAGCTCTTGGTAGGTGCAGGGCACGTCGCCGACCACCAGGGCCACGCGGTCGGGCACGGTGTCGACAGGGGGATCGATGGCGTGTCCGGCGTTCATCGCAGTGCTCCTTGCCGTGGCTCGGGCCGCCGGTCCGGGGTGGGTCCCGGGGCGTCCGGCGGGCCGATCGTAGGCCTCCCGGGCGGGTGACGCCGGACCGGCCGGGGGACGGGGCGGGCCCGGGGCCGGCCTCCGCTCAGTCGTGGTCGACCAGGCCGAGCATGCCCTGTTGGACCTGGTCGTCCACCGCCTGGGCCAGTCGCTTGGACCGCGACCGGACCGACAGCAGCTGGTCGTAGCTGTCGTCGCTCCCCTTCATGCCGGCGATCAGCGGGGACTGGGCGATGTACACCGCCCCGGCGAACATCAACAGCAGCGACACCGCCTCCAGGGGGCCGTACGCCCCGCCGTTGCGCAGGTCGTCCCCGAAGATGCCGATCCCGATGGCCAGGCTGACGAGGGGGTCCACCAGCACGAGGGAGGTCTGGGAGGCGGCGATGGGTCCGGCGTGGAACGCGTTCTGCGCCAGGAACACCGACACGAGCCCGCACACCGCCAGGGCGTACGTCTCCCAGTGGACGAACATCTGGGCCCAGTCGGAGGCGACGATGTCACCGACCGACTTGATCAGGGCCGCGGTGAACGCGAAGCCCACCGCGCCCGCCGCGCCGAACATGGCCGCCCGCCACCACCGTGGCCCGCGCAGGGCGGCGAGCACGAAGATCACCACCGCCGCGGCGCACACCGCACCGGTGATGATCCACCCGGTGGCCGTCGGGACCTGGCCGCCGCTCTGCGGGTCGGCGAAGACGAGGAACCCGGCCAGACCGCCGGCGGCCACGATGCAGGCCACCCACTCCCGCCAGCCGATCCGGAACCGGAACCACGTGGCCAGCACGATGACCAGGAGCAGGAGCTCGGTGGTGAGGATGGGCTGGACCTGGCTCAGATCGCCCAGGTGGAGGGCGAACGCCTGGAGCAGGAAGGACGCCACCATGCAGGCGAAGCCGAGCAGCCACACCCCCCGTTTGATGGCGTGGGTCATGAGGCTGAGCTTCATGGTGGAATCGGCCGGAGCATCCTCCACGCCCATGCGCTGGAGGATGCTGGTCATGGCGTTGGCGAACGCCGCGGTCAGGGCGAGGACGTAGACCATGGTGGATGGGAGACACAGTCTCCGTAGATGCCGTCGGCGACCGTCCCGCCCCGGTGTGGTCGCACCCTTCCTTCGTGCTCCGGCACTGCTGAAGCCCTCCCGTGCTCGGCCCCCGGATCCCGCCAGATCCCCGTGCCCGTTCTGTCCGGCCCAGTTTACGCGGTGGCCCCCGAAATCATTCGGTCCCGCTCCCGGGCAGGAAGTCGGCGGCGAACGCCCGCAGGCTCTCGATGGCGTCCGACGTCCTCCGCCACGGGGTGACGAACACCCGGTCCACCCCGGCCTCGGCGTACCGCTCGACGTCGGACGGGCCGGTGATCGTGCCCCCGAGGGTCACCTCGGTCCGTCCGTCCCGGCCGGCCCGCTCGCGCAGCTCGGCCAGCTGGGCGACCGCGGGTGGGATCTCCTCCAGCGGGTGGTTCATGGGCACCCATCCGTCGCCCACCGTGGCCGCCCTCCGGAGCGCGGCGGCCCCGTCCCCCCCGATGTGCAACCGGGGACCGGGCCGCTGGACCGGCTTGGGCTCGAACATCACCGCGTCGAAGTCGAAGAACCGGCCGTGGTGCTCGACGACGGGTTCCGACCACAGGCGGCGGCACACGTCGATCGCCTCGTCGACCCGGGCACCGCGGCTGTCGAAGTCCAGGCCGACGGCGTCCCACTCGGCCCGCAGCCAGCTGGCGCCGATACCGAAGTCGAGACGACCGCCCGAGACCACGTCGAGGGTGGCTGCGGCCCGGGCGGTGACGAAGGGGTGGCGGAGGCCGATGTTGTAGACCTGGGTCCCGAAGCGGATCCGCTCGGTCGTGGCGGCCAGGAACGCCAGGTAGAGGAGGGCGTCGAAGACCGGCAGCTCGGGCGGGATCGGCGGGTGGTCCTGGCCGGCGTGGGGACTTCCCCCCATGTCGACCGGCAGCACCAGGTGCTCGGGGATCCACACCGAGTCGAAGCCCAGCCGGTCCGCCTCCTCGGTCACGTCCTTCCACGCCGTCGGATTGAGCCGGCCGAGTGAGATGGCGTACTTCACGGTGGTGCTGCCTCCCCGGTCGGCGGGACGACGTCGCCGGGTGGGGGTCCGGGCCGACCGGGGCTCAACTTAGCGGGGGCGGCGGCCGACCGGTCGGACCGGTCGGCCGTCGTTCACAGCCGCTCCTCCACCGGCCGCGAGACCTCGCCCGGTGCGTCGCCGAAGGGGCGGATCATCCCCTCTTGGACGAACGAGGCGAGGAGCACCCCCTGCTCACTGAAGACCTGGCCCCGGACGTGGGACATGCCGCCGCCCACCTGCGTACTGCGGTGGTGGTAGAGCAGCCAGCCGTCCCAGGTCACGGGATCGTGGAACACGACGGAGATGGACAGCACGGCGGTCGACAGGGTGTGGTGGGCCTGGGCGGTGCCGACCCCGGGATGGGCCCGCATGGTGGCCGAGATGGACAGGTGCCCGGTGAAGTGGGCGACCAGCGCCCGGGCCAGGTCGGGGCGGACGGGGACCGGGTCGTAGTGGACCCAGGCGGCGAGTTCCGGCGGTCCCACCTCGTCCGGGTCGTTGGGGTCGGCCACGCCCACCAGCCGCAGGGTGCGGCCGTCCATGGGCATGTCCACCGGGGTGGCGTCGCCGGGCCCGCCCACCTCCGGCATCGGATCGGCGTGGCGGATCACGTCTCCTTCCACGGTGTCGGCCAGGATGCTGACCGTCGCGCACCGACGGTCGGCCTGGCCCACGGTGACCACCGCGGCGGCGACCGTGCGACCCTCGTGGGTCACGTCGACGTCGAACCACAGGGGCCGTTCGTCGTCGACGGCCCGGCTGAACACGGCGTGGGCCGAGCGCACGCGGTGGCGGGGCAGGGCCTTGGAGGCGGCCACCACGGCCTGGGCCAGGTACTGGCTCCCGTCGACCACCCGGCGGACCCCACCGTCACTCCCTCCGGTCCAGCGACCGGACCCGTCCTCCGTCACGTCGAAGATCTCGAGCATCCCGACCACGCTGGACCCGGCGACGGCGGGCGGTGGGCTCACCGACCCGACACCGCCGGGTCCGCCGTCCCGAGGCGGACCTCGACCACGTCCTGGAAGAAGGCGATGTAGCCGGCGAGACGCGCCACCTCGGGATAGGGGGTGCGGTAGGTCCAGGCGAGCACCTCCGGTCCGTCACCGGTGCCCGCGAGCCGGAGATACGAGGCGGTCCCCTTGTACGGGCAGCGGCTGGTGCGGTCGTCGTCCACGAAGCGGTCGAGCTGCACGTGGTCCGGTGGGAAGTAGACGACCAGACCGTGGTCCTGTTCGTCGACCACCAGGGTGGCGGTGCTGTCGGCCAGCACCGTCCCGTCGACGGTCGCCGTGACCCGGTTGCGGCGGGCCAGGATGTCGACCCGGTAGTCGGGCCGCTCGTGGTACCCCGATTGCTCCATGGCGGCTCCTTCCGGTCGCGGGTCCGACGGCGACGATCATCGTAGTGTTCAGGCCGGGACCGACCGGGGCCCACCCGGTGCCCGCCAGAGGGAGGACAGCCCATGATCATCGTGCTCGGGACCTACCAGGTCGACGCCGGCGAGCGCGACCGGTTCCTCGCCGCCAAGGCGCCCCAGGTGGCGTCCACGCGCACGGAACGGGGGTGCGTCGACTACGCCTTCTCCGCCGACGCGGGGGATCCCACCCACGTGCGACTGGTCGAGCGCTGGGAGTCGATGGACGACCTCGAGGCCCACGTGGCCGGCCTGCGGGCCGCCCCCGCCGGGGACGGGCCGGTCGTGGCCTCCACGATGGTGGAGGTCCAGGTGTTCGAAGCCCACCCGGTGCGGCCCCCGTGGGCGTGAGGACGGCCCGCTCGGTGGCCGACGGGTGGCCTACCGGGGCCCGTCGCCGGGGACGTGCAATGCCGGCACGACCTCGGTCATGAACCGCCGCAGCGTCTCGTCGGCCGGGTAGTCGCGCAACCACAGCACGAGGCCCAGGCACCCGGCGTCCACGAACGCCTGCGCCTTCTCGGTCACCTGCTCCACCGTGCCGACCAGGTTGTCGGCCAGGTACTCCTCGGGGGTGCCGTGGCCCCAGAGGTCGCCACCGTCCACGGACCCGCACCAGGCGCGGGCCTCGGCGTCGGTGTCGAAGATGCGGCAGTCCGGACCGTGGGTCCGGGTGATGTCGTCGAAGCGGCGCCCGACCTCCTCGCAGTAGCGCTCCAGCAGCCGGGACTTGCGCACGAAGGCGTCGAGGCCGACCTGCCAGTTGGTGAGGTCGGCCCGGCGGGCGGCGATGCGCAGGTTGACCTGTTCGCCCCCTCCGCCCACCAGCAGGGGCGGCAGCGTCTGGACGGGTTTGGGATCGCAGTAGGCGCCGTCGAAGTGCAGGTGGTCCCCGGTGAAGGTGACCGTCTCCTCGGTCCACAGGCGCCGCACCACCTCGAGGGTCTCGTCGAGGACGGCCAACCGCTGACGGTCGGAGAGGTACTCGTAGCCGTAGGAGTGGTACTCCTCGTGGAACCACCCGGCGCCGAGCCCGAGGATCAGCCGACCGCCCGAGTAGACGTCGACACACGCCGCCTCCTTGGCCAGCAGACCGGCGTTGCGGTACGTCGCGCAGGTGACCAGTTGACCCAACCGCACCCTCGAGGTCCGCTGGGACAGCGCGGCCAGCATGGTGAACGCCTCGAACACGTGGGTCGGGCGACGCCGCGGCACCGTCTCCACGTGGTCGTACACCCACAGGTGGTCGTACCCGAGTGCCTCGGCCGAACGGGCCAGCTCCACCGAGCGCTCCCAGGCGTCCGGGCCCGACCAACCCTCGTACTCGAGCTTCCACCCCTGGGGCACGAAGACGCCGATCTCGAGCGCGCTCACGGGGTGAATTCCCACCACTGGACCTCGGCCATCATCGGCAGCAGGAACCCGACGTAGACGGAGTGGATCTTGACCATCCCCTGGTCGTCCACCGACAGGTCCACGAGGTCGACCCGGTCGTCGCGGGCCGCCACGGCGGCCGCCCGGTCCCGCACGCCCACGAGCTCCTCCCGGGACCCGACCGCGAAGCCGAAGTGGTCCAGCCGCGGGCAGCGCATCGGGTCGTCGTCGGCGATCAGGAACAGGAACTGGTCCCAGTGCACACACGAGAGCACGAGGCGCCGGCGGTCGATGGTCATCACGTCCAGCTCCTCGAAGCCGAAGACCTCCCCCCAGAACGCGCAGAGCTCGGCCCGGTGGTCGGCGTCGAGCAGGTCGGCGTCCAGGCTCATGGCCACGTGGTTGAAGCGCGGGTTGCCGGACGGGTAGAAGGGGTGGGGCATCAGCCGGAACCTCCCGAGACCCGGGGCACCACCATCACCTTGCCGGCGAACCGTCCCTCCGCCAGGCCGGCGAGCGCCTCGGACAGTCCGTCGAGCGGCACGTCGTCCGCCTCGATCAACAGGTCGGTGGGGAAGTCGTCGTCGGCCAGCAGTTCCAGCGCCCGGTCGAAGCCGTCGAGGTCGTACACGAACGACCCCACCACCGACAGCTCGTTGAGGATGAACCGGTTGGGGTCGAAGGACGGCTGCTCCACCCCTGCGCCCACCAGGGCCAGGGTGCCCCCGCGTCGCAGCTGGTGGAACCCGGCCTCCATGGCGGAGCGTCGGCCGGAACACTCGAGCACCACGTCCACGGCCCGTCCGGACATCCGCTCGGGCTCCCACGCCGGGAACGTCTCCAGGTCGTCGGGATGGAGCACCTCGGTGGCGCCCAGCCGACGGGCCAGCTCCCGACGTCGCTCCCCCGGCTCGACGGCGACGACCGGTCCGGTGCCGCGGGCGACCAGCGCGGCGATGGACAGCGCCCCGATGGGCCCGGCGCCGATGACCATCACCGAGTCGTCCGCCACGACCCCGGCCCGGGTGATGCCGTGCAGCGCCACCGCCAGGGGCTCGGCCAGGGCCGCCTGGCGGGCGGTCAGCCCGCGGGGCAGGGCCACCAGCGAGGCGGCCCGCACCAGCACGAACCGGGCGAAGGCGCCGTCGGAGTCGTCGACGATCGAGCCCTGGTGCTCGCACTGGGACGGCTTGCCCTCTCGGCAGCGCCGGCAGCGCCCGCACCGCGGTGAGGGCCCCCCGACCACCGGGTCACCCGGCGCCCACCCGTCGACCCCAGCACCCACCGCGAACACGGATCCGGTGTACTCGTGGCCGGCGATCAAGCCCGGTCTGCCCGCCCATCCCTCGAACAGGAGGTGGATGTCCGAGCCGCAGATGCCGCAGTGGTCGACCTCGACCAGCACCTCACCGGGGCCGGGGCTCGGCACCGGCCGCTCCTCGACCTCCACCACTCCCGGCCGTCGGTAGACCGCGGCCGGCATCGTCTCGGGTACTCCGGACAGGACGCCACCTCTCCCCCTACGGGCCCGGACCTCGGTGCAGTTGCGCCGGCCGGGCTCTCTACCGGCGCAACTATAGGAGGGGCCCCCGGCGGCCGCATCCCCTACAGTCCTCCCATGCACGCATCCGCCCCGGGCGGTCCGGGCGGTCCCGAGATCCTCGTCCTCGCCGACGACGCCGCGCTGGCGGTCGCCGCCGCCCACGAGGCCGCATCGACCCTCCGCGAGGCGGTGACCCGCCGGGGTACCGCCCATGCCATGTTCGCCACCGGGAACTCCCAGCTCCGCTTCGTCGATGCGCTGGTCGACCCCGACCTTGGCGTCCCGTGGGGCGACGTGGTCGTGTTCCACATGGACGAGTACGTGGGCATCGGCCCGGACCACCCGGCCAGCTTCGAGCGGTGGATCCGCGAGCGCATCACCGAGCGCACCCGGCCGCGGGCCGCGCACTATCTCCACGGTCGGGCCGACCCGGACGCGGAGTGCGACCGCTACGCGGAGCTCCTGGCCACCCACCCCCTCGACCTCTGCTGCCTGGGTATCGGCGAGAACGGCCATCTGGCCTTCAACGACCCGGGCGTGGCGCACTTCGACGACCCCCGGGACGTGTCGGTCGTCGAGCTCGACGACGCCTGCCGACGCCAGCAGGTGGGCGAAGGACACTTCGCCACCGACGCCGACGTCCCCCGCCGGGCCATGACGGTCACCGTCCCCGCCCTGCTCCGGGCGGCGCGGGTGCTGGCCATCGTGCCCGAGTCGCGCAAGGCCGTCCCCGTCCGCGACGCCCTGCGGGGGCCGGTCACCGAGGCGTGCCCGGCCTCCGCCCTGCAGCGGGCGCCCCACGCCACCGTCTTCTTGGACCCCGAGTCGGCGGCCCGGCTGTAGGCGGCGGACGGGGTCAGGCGGCAGGGGCCCCGGGGCCGAGGTGACCGGCGAGGAACCCGTAGGCGCCCCGTCCGTACCACTGGTGCTCCCCCTCCGACACCTCGTGCACCAGACGGTCGGCGGCGTCGAGGTGGGCGTAGACCCGGCGCAGCCGTTCGACCGACCGCTCGGCGGATCCCACGGGGAAGAGCAGGTCCTCCCGGCCGGACTCGATGAACAGGGGCCGGGGCGCCACGAGCGCACCGATGTCGACGTGCTCCATCGCCCCCGGCATCCCCGCCAGGACCTGGGACCCGCACATGTTCCAGGGCATGCGGTGGGCGTCGGCCCACGACGAGAAGTACCCGCTGACCACCGCGGCCGCCACCCGCGGATCGCAGGCCGCCAGGAAGAGGCTGATCGTGCCGCCGTAGGAGAACCCGACGACGCCCATGCGCGCCGGGTCGACCATCGGGTGGTCACCGAGCACGTCGAGGGCCCGGGCACAGTCCCACAGGTTCTGGGTGAGCGGGCTCCACCCGGCCATGACCTGGTGGACCAGGTTGGTGTCGCAGGCGTAGTGGTCCTCGGGGTTCCAGTCGAGCCGCTCGCCGAAGCACCGCAGGTCCGGGGCGAGCACGACGTGCCCGCGCCGGGCGAGCTCGGCGGCGTAGTCGGCCCCCGGTCCGTCGTCGGGCTCGAGGCCACAGATCCGCGACTTCCCGGGGCCGTGGCCGTGGACGGCCAGGATGCCCGACGCCGGCGCCGTCCGGTCGTCCGGCACCAGCAGGTAGGCCGGGACCGACATGGAGTCCTCGGCGTCGAACACCAGCCGGTGGCGTCGGTAGCCCCCGGCGGCCACCCCGTCGTCGATCTCGACCCGCAGCGGCACCCGATCCGGCCACGGGGCGAGCGCCCCGTCCAACCGGGCGGCGAACCGGCTCCTCCAGGCATCGAATCGGGTGAGGTCCCCGTCGGGGAGCGGATCCGTCTCGACGGTGGCGGCCAGGCGGGTGACCACCTGGTACCACGGCGAGAAGTTCCGCTCCGGGGGAGCCAGTCCGTCCATTCCCGACCGTCCTTTCGCCCGGGTCGCTCGCTCCGGGGTGCGGCGACCACGTTGCCACACGGGTCCGCCGGACGCCGCCGGGTCCCGGTGGGCCGCTGGGTCCCGGTGGAAGGAGCGGGGCGGATGGGCCACACTGGATCCCATGACGGGAGCCGGTCGGTTGGAGGTGCATCCGCTCTCGCCGGTCGTCGGCGCGGAGATCACCGGCGTCGATCTGTCCGGGACGCTCGACGAGGCCACCGTGGCGGCCATCCGGGACGCCCTCAACACCCACCACGTCGTCTTCTTCCGCGACCAGGACCTGAGCGACGACCAGCAGGCCGCCTTCGGACGTCGGTTCGGCGAACTGACCGAAGGACATCCCGTGCTGCCGGCGGTCGCAGGCCACCCCCAGGTCCTGGCCATCGACAGCCGTGAGGACCGGGCGAGTTGGTGGCACACCGACGTCACCTTCCTCCCGACCCCGCCGCTCGGCTCGATCCTCTCCATGCTCACCTGCCCCGACGTGGGAGGCGACACGGCGTGGTCGAGCCTCCAGGACGCCTACGACCGGCTCGCCCCCCCGGTGCGGACCATGTGCGACGAGTTGATCGCCATCCACTTCGATCCGTGGTTCGCCGCCGACGTCGACGCCCGCGGCGGTTACGACTGGAACGGCGAGCACCACGACAAGCTCTTGCCGGCGCTCCACCCGGTGGTGCGCACCCATCCCGAGAACGGCCGCCGGGGCCTCTTCGTGAACCCCCAGTTCACCCAGTCGATCTTCGGCCTCTCCACCCACGAGAGCGCCGCCGTCCTCGACATGCTCTACCGACACTGCCAACAGCCCGAACTGACCTGCCGCTTCCGCTGGCGACCGGGCTCGGTCGCCTTCTGGGACAACCGGGCCACCCTCCACTACGCGCTCGACGACTACGGGGACGCCCTCCGGATCGCCCACCGCGTGACCATCCGCGGGGATGCCCCCTACGGCCCCGCGATGCCGCGACCCTGACGGACCCGTCAGTCGACCGGCGGTGACTCCGCCGGCCGCCCCGGCACCGGCGCCCCGGACACCGCCAGCGCCTCGTCACTGGCTCCGAGGTAGGCGGCCAGCGCCCGGGGGTCGCGGGCCACCTCGTCGGGCGTGCCCGACGACACCACCGTCCCCGTCTCCATCATGACCACCCGGGTGCACAGCGCGAACACCAGCGGCACGTCGTGCTCCACCAGGACGATGGTGGCACCCGAGAGCTCGTGCAGACGGCCGAGCAGGGGCACGAACGCCTCCGCCTCCCGTTGGGCGATGCCGGCGGTCGGTTCGTCGAGCAGCAGGAGCCGGGGCCGGGCCAGCACGATGGAGGCGAGGTCCACCACCCGGCGCGTGCCCGTCGAGAGCTGGGCGATCTGATGACGGCGGAACCGTCCGATCCCGAACGATCCGATCACCTCGTCGACGGCCGCCAGCTTGGCCCGCTCGGAGCGCCGGGCCCACGGCGCCTGCAGGGTCGTCGCCACGATCCCGACGGGACGGGCGGCGTCGAGGGTGAGCAGCAGGACCTCCTGCACGGTCAGTTCGGGAAAGAGCCGACAGTCCTGGAAGGAGCGCACGATCCCGAGCGACGCCCGCTCCTCGGGCAGGTATTCGACCAGGCTCTCGTCGTCGAGGCGCACCGCACCCCGCTGCGGGGTGACGAGCCCGGAGATGACGTCCAGCATCGTCGTCTTGCCCGATCCGTTGGGACCGATCAGCCCGACCACCGCGGCCGGCTCGGCCACCAGGTCGGCGCCGTCCACCGCGCGCACCCCGCCGAAGTCGACCACCACCCCGCAGAGCTCGAGGCGGGCCGGTCCCCGGTCGTCGGCCAGACCCGCCATCGTCATCGCGCCCCCTCCGGGGCCGCGGCGGCCGCCCGGTCGACCGCGGGTGGACCGGCGCGGCCGGTGGGCCCGTGCTCGAGGGCGAGGGTCACCAGGTCGGCCAGGCGGTGCAGGAGCTCGGCGAGACCGCCGGGGAGGTAGAGGATGAAGACCAGCAGGCCGAGGCCGCTGGTCAGGAACTGGACGGTCGACGTGGTGCCGAACATCGCCGGCAGCCCGACCAGGTAGATGGCGCCCAGCACCGCCCCGTCGATCGCCCCCAGCCCGCCGATGACCACCATGGACACGATGAGCACCGAGTACGTGGGGTCGAAGGTCGAGGTGGAGATCCGCTCGGTGGCGAAGGCCAGGCACACGCCGGCGTAGCCGGCGATGAACCCGGACAGTGCGAAGGCCAGCAGCTTGCTCCGTCCGAGCGGGATCCCCATCGCCCCGGCCCCCGTCTCGTTGTCCCGGACGGCCATCAACCGCCGGGCCACCCCACGGTCGCGCCACACCCGGACCATCAGGACCGACAGGACCAGGATCCCGAGGGAGAACCAGGCGAAGGCCCGCTCGGACCCGAGGGCGATGCCGAACAGGCTCGGACGGGCCACCAGGGTCGCCTGGGGATTCGGGAGTCCGGTGCACAGGCGCCGGCCGACCAGGGGGACGTTCCAACAGGTGGTACCGAGCACCGAGCCCATGAACCACAGGTTGAACGCCAGGGTGCTCACGGCCAGATAGAGGCCGCGCACCCGCAGGGCGGGCAGCCCGACCAGGACGGCCACGACGGCCGTCACCGCCCCGGCCAGGGGGAGCAGCAGCACCAGGGGGACACTCGACCCCAGGTGGGCGGCGAGCAGCGCGCCGACCGCCACCAGGCCGAACTGGCCGAGGGACACCTGACCGGCCCACCCGGTCAGCACCGTCATCGACAGGGCGATGACCGCGTAGATGCAGATCTGGGAGAGGAGGTAGGTCCGACCCGTGCTCAGCACCAGCGGCAGAAGGGCCGCGGCGGCGACCGCCGACCAGCAGCCGACACTCCCCACCCGTCGGCGCCGTGGACTCTCGTCGGCCAGTCGGACCCGGGTCCCCTCCAGCCACGTGGAGCGCTCCTCCCGACGGCCGCCCGTCTGCAGGGCCGCCACCCGCACGAGCAGGACCACCATCACCAGGGCGAAGAGGACCAGGTCGACCTGGGCCGTGCTGGACAGGTTCCACACCAGGACCTCCTGGACCACCCCGACGGCGATGGCGGCCACGAAGGCGGCGCTGAGACTGGTCATGGCCCCGACGATGGCCGCGGTCAGCGCCAGGAGCAGGAGTTCGGGGCTGAGCACCTCGGTGAGCGACGAGGTCTGGCCGGGCGACGTCAGGATGGCGGTGAAGGCCGACAGCACCCCCGCGACGATCCACGCCACGGTCGAGGTCCGTCGGGTCCAGACCCCCGAGAGCCGCGCCGAGTCGCGGTTCTCGGCCATGGCCCGCATGGCGAGGCCCCAGCTGGACCACCGGACGAGGGCGGCGAGTCCGATGGCCACGATCGGCGCCGCCACCAGCGTCATGACCTCACCCGGGGTGAAGACGTAGGTCCCGAGGTGGAAGGACACGTCGAAGGGAACCGGGAACGGCTTGTACAGGTTCTTCGGCCGGATGAAGGGTAGGGCGGTGAACACGAACAGCACCTGGCTCAGCCCGATGGTGGCCACCATCACCAGCACCCTCGGGCGGTCGGCCAGACGGCGGAGGAGGAGCTCGCTGAGGGCGCCGACGGCCGCCGCCATCCCGAGGGCCAGCACCAGCGAGAACCAGTAGTTGAACCCGAAGTCGTAGAAGCACTTGACCAGGAACACCGCCGCCACCACGCCCAGCTGGCCCTGGGCGAAGTTGAGGACCCGGTTGGTCTTGTAGATGAGGACGAGGCCCATGGCCAGGAGCCCGTAGCCGAGCCCGGTGACGACCCCCTGGACCAGGACGAAGCTCGGAATCGACACGGGCCCCTACCCGAGCCCGTCCACGGCGGCCCCGAGGAACACCGGGCGCAGCAGGTCGGTCCGCTCCAGGAGATCGGCGGTGCGTCCGTCGAATCGGACCTCCCCGCGTTCGAGGAAGATCGCCCGCGGCGCCAGACTCATCGCCCGGTTGACGCTCTGTTCCACCAGCACCACGGTCGTCCCGCGGGCGTTCACCTCCCGGACGATGCCCATGAGCCGGTCGACCACCATCGGGGCGAGCCCCAGCGCCAGCTCGTCGATCATCAGCAGCTTCGGCGACGTCATGATCACCCGGGCCAGGGCCAGCATCTGCTGCTCCCCTCCCGACAGGGCCCCGGCGGGCTGGTGCAGCCGGAGCGCCAGCTCGGGGAACCGGTCGAGGGCCTCGTCGACGGCGGACCGGGCCGCCGGACCGTGCCCGCGCAGGGAGTAGGCCCCGAGCTGCAGGTTGTCGCGCACGCTGAGCCCGGGAAAGGTCATCTTCCCGCCGACCAGCAGCGCCACGCCCTGGCCGATGATCTGCTCGGGCTCGAGGAAGGTGCAGGTGACGCCGAAGATCCGGACCACCCCGCGGTGCGGGTGCTCGAGACCGGACACGGTGCGCAGGAGCGTCGACTTGCCCGCACCGTTCGTCCCGAGCAGGGCCACGATCTCGCCTTCGGCCACGTCGACGTTGACGTCGAAGAGGACCTGGTTGGCCCCGTAGAACACGTCGAGGTTGTGGACCTGCAGCGCGGGGACGCTCCCCCCGGACTGGCGACGCCGACCTTCGGCATAGCGCTCGAGGACGTCCTCGATGACCATGGTGATGTCGCGCTTCACGTGCCGGGAGCCCACGAGGAGCATCACGCCTCCGATCACGCACACCGGGCCGATGACGGTCAGGGCGACCGTCGGGCCCCGCAGATAGCCGGCGGCGTCACTCACCGCGCCGAGCAGCACCCCACCGGCGAACCCGCCGAACACGAGGGCCGCCACTCCGAACATGGCGAAGCAGATGGTGCGCATCTCGGGCGGGGCGGTGGCGGCGAGGGTGAGGAAGATGCAGATCGAGAGCGGCGAGATGGCCGCCGTCGCCAACAGCTGGAGGGCGACCACCATCCACAGGTGGGGCATGTAGAGGGACGCCACGAACAGCACGCCGTACACGGCGATGCAGATGCCGCCGACGACCAGCGGCCGCTCGGGTGAGCGGCGGAACATCCGGTCGCCGACGACGTAGGCCACCGGGAGCCCGACGAACGCCGCCAGCCCGATGATCGAGTAGACCTCGCTGCGCTGGGCGGTGTCGAGGCCCCAGTGGCGGGCGAAGTAGAGGTTGCCGAACAGCGGGCCACCGGTGCCGGCGAACCCCAGGATGGCCACGGCCACCAGCTCGAAGTAGATCGACCGGATCCGCAGCAGCCGGGTCACCGCCGAGCCCAGGAGGACCCGCGGTGCCTGCTCCTGCTGGCTGTGGACGTCCATCCCCGAGGCCTTCAGGATGTGACTCGACTCGTTCTGGCCCTTGTCCGGTTCCCGCAGGGTGAACACGGCGAGGGCGATCGGCACCCCGGCCAGGGCGATCAGCATCCCCCACCGCCAGCTGTGCCCGACGGTCACCACGAACCCGAAGAGCAGGATGCCGATGGTCAGCGACAACGGGTCCGAGATGTTGTGCCAGCTGAAGATCCGACCCCGGGCCTCGGTGGGATAGGCATCGGAGAGGTAGGAGTTGTGGACCGTCTCGCTGACGTTGAAGCCGATCGACGCCACCAGGTAGAGGAAGGTGAAGGCCCAGATGTTCGGGGCGAGGGCCATGAAGGGCGCCACCACCGAGAAGACCAGCAGGGCCACCCCGGCCACCACCTTGCGGCTCCCCCGGTCGGCCCACAGCGCCAGGGGTACGGCCCACACCAGCTGGGCGACGGCGGCGACGAAGGTCATCGCGCCCAGGGCCGCGTCGTGGATGTGGAAGGTGTGCTCGAGGTTGTTGCCGATGAGCGAGATGCCGTTGCCGAACGTGTCGGGGACGATGGCGGCGGCGGTCAGCAGCACGAGCGGCGCGTAGCCGTAGCGGTGGAGGATCCCCCGCAGGGGTGGCGGCTTCCCCTCCCCGGTGCCGGGCATCACCGCAAGGTCGGCGACGAACCCCGACGTGCCCTTCCGGGCCACGACCTCCTGCAGCAGTTCATCGGGGACCGCGAAGTCGAACTGCACCTGGTCGCCCATCGGTGGGGAACCCTATCCCCGGCCGGGCCGCCGGGCCCGGACGTTCGCGGAGCGCCCCGGGAAGGCCGGCCGGAGCACGTGGCCCCCCGGGTCCACCCCACCCGTCACGCGGACCCGCGGCTCGACGCTCACCACTCGCCCGGCGGAGGTTCGAGTCCGACCAACGAGGTGGCGATCCGGTCGGCATGGTCGGCCAGCTCCCCGTAACGACGGACCGTCCCGGCATCGGGTTCGGTCCGACCCACCACCGGGTCCATGTCCTCGAGATCCCAGCCCTCGCCCAGGGCCCGCGACCCGAGCAGCGCGGCGCCGGCCGACGCCGCCTGACCCGAGCGCCGCCACCGGGCCGGGAGGCCCGTGACCCCGGTCAGCACCTCCACCCAGGCGGACGTGGTCGCCCCTCCCCCGGCCAGGCCCAGGCCCACCAGCCCGGGTCCGGGGGGACAGCGTCCGGCCATCCGCCCCAGACAGCGCTGGATGTCCCGGGCCACCGACTCGAACACCGCCCGGGCCAGGTCGGCGGGTCCGTGGGTGTCGCTCAGCCCGACGAAGCCGCCCGCCGCCCCGGGGCGCCACCACGGGGCCCGGGCGCCCCCGAGCCACGGGACGGCGGTCACCCCCCGGGCCCCCGGTGGGCTCCCGGACGCCAGGTCGGCGAGTTCGTCCGGCGGGCGACCACACAGACGACCGAGCCAGTCGAGGAGGGATCCGGCCGCCGACAGACCCCCCTCCAGCTGCCAGCCGCCGTCGGCCGACCGGGTCGCCACCACCCCGTCGAGACCGGTGGGCGACCCGGCGTCGAGCGGCATCGACACGTTGGCCGTCGTCCCCCAGCTCACCATCGGCCGGACCTCGGAGGCCCCGACGCCGAGCACCTCGCACTGCCGGTCGCCGGCCCCGATGACGACCGGGACGCCGGGCCGCAGACCGAGCTCGGACGCGGCGTCGGGCCGGGTCTCCCCGCAGACCCGGTCCGAGGCCACCACGGGGGCCAGCCGCGCCGCCACCCGGTGGAGCCCGGCGCCGGTCGGGTGGCCGACCACGGACCCGACCGGGTCGTAGAACCCGGTGAGGGAGGCCAGCGTCGGATCGGTCGCCACCGTGCCGGTCAGCCGCCAGGCCACCGCGTCGCGCGGCGCCAGGATCCAGGCGCTCCGCTCCAGGTCGTCCCCCCGGTGGGCCGCCACCCAGGCCAGTCGGTCCGTCACGGTCACCGCGGCACCGGACCCGCTCGGCCGCCCGGATCCGGCGGTGGCCCGATGGTCCGACCACAGGATGCCCGGGCCGATCGGCCGGCCCGTGGCGTCGAAGAGCCCGAAGGTCTGACGGGCCCCGGTGCACGCCACGGCCTCCACCGCCCCGAGCCGGCCCCGGTCGCCGGTCCGGAGCGCCGCGCAGGCGGCGACCACCGAATTCCACCAGTCAGCGGGATCCTGTTCGCGGGCCCCCGACACCGGCGCGTGCGTGCGCAGCGCGACGTGGGCCAGGTCGACCAGTCCGTCGGCCTCCCACAGGGCGGCCTTCACCCGGCTGGTCCCGAGGTCGAGGGTGAGGATCACGGGGCGTGCACGATCCGGGCCAGTCGACCGGCCACCCCGGCCGGGTCCGGGTCCTCGATCACCACTCTCCCGATGGCCAGTCCGGCGCCTCCACCGGCCATGACGTCCCGGGCCAGGTCCGCCACCGGCTCGCCGTCCACCCGACGCGGCCCACCGAGGAAGAGCACCGGGACCCCCACCGACCCGACCACCCGCCGGACCGCCCCGACCCGGGGTCCACCGGCCGGGACGTCGGGCACCGGGACCTTCAACAGGGGCGCCCCCAAGTCGTGGGCGATCACCGCCGCCAGCACCACGTCGTCGGTGCGTCGGGACATCGCGCCGGCCCGCCACACCACCGGCTCGATCAACGCCTCGAGTCCGGCGGAACGGGCGTCCTCGAGCACCCGACCGAGCAGCTCGATGGCCACGGCCCCCGACGGGTCGTCGGGGGCGATCCGGGTCATGAGCTTGACACCGGTCCACCCGTCGGCGGCCGCCCGGTCCACCGTCGCCACCAACCGGTCGTCGAGTTCGAACGCGGAGCCGGCCAATCCGGTCCGGTTGAGCGAGAGGTAGGTGCGCTGACCGGGTCGCAGGCCGCCACCGGCGGACAGGTCGCCCAGGGGCTGGGCGGTGGCCAGGATGCCGTCACAGTGGGCCACCGCGGCCCGCAACGCCGTGAGGTACGCGTCGTACCGCTCGATGGTGGCCACCCCGCGGGGCCGGTGGTCGGCGGCCAGGAGCAGCAGCCGCCGCCCCCGGTCGGCGTCGCCGCCCCCGGTCACGGGCTCCCGCCCCCGAGGCCGGACAGCGCGAGCACGACCTTGGCCACCGAGGAGAAGTCCTCCCGGCCGTACCCGGCGACGGAGGCCGCGGTCAGCGCCTGTCGGGCCACCGCCGTGGTCGCCAGCGGCACGCCGGCCCGGGCCCCGTAGGCGAGGGCCAGGTCGAGGTCCTTGGCCATCAGGTCGGTCATGAAGCCCGGTCGCCATCCGTTCGACGCCGGGCTCTCGGGCACCACGCCGGCCACCGGGAGCCGCGTGCGGACGGCCACGCAGTCACCGGTCGCATGGGTCAGGACCTCGTGCAACTTCTCCATGTCCACCCCCGACGTGAGGGCCAGGGCCGTGGCCTCGGAGGTGGCGAGCATCTGGGCGGCGTAGATCAGGTTGTTGCAGAGCTTGACGACCTGGCCCATCCCCGGACCGCCGACGTGGACGACGCGGGCGGCGAACGCGTCGAGGGCCGGGCGCACCCGGTCCAGGGTGGCGGCGTCCCCGCCGACCATCACGGTGAGCGTCCCCTGCTCGGCCCCGGCGGTGCCCCCCGACAGCGGGGCGTCGAGGAACCCGGCCCCGACTCCGGACACCCGCGCGTGCTGGGCCCGTGTCACCTCGGGATCGATGGTGGAGCAGTCGACCACCACCTTGTCCGGACCGAGGGCGGGCAGCATGGAGGCCACCACCTCGGCGACCTGCGGGGAACTGGGGACGCACAGGAACACGATGTCGGCGGCCCCGGCGACACCGGTCGGCGATCCGCCGTCCACGGCGCCGAGGGCCACGGCGCGGTCGATGGGGCCCCGCCCCCGCGAGGCCACGGTGACCCGGTGCCCCGCCTCGAGGAGGTGGCGGGTCATGGGGAGGCCCATGGCCCCGAGCCCGACGAATCCGAGTTGCATCCTGTCCTCCTCGCCGGTGCGCGTCCGCGGTCCGGTGCCCGAGCGTGTCCCGGCCGCCGTCGCGCCCGGTGCGGTGTCTGGTGAGGCTACGTCGTCGTCACCCGGCGAACCGGGGCAACCAGGACGCGGTGCCCGAGAGCAGTTCGTCGACCATGGACCCGGTCCGCTCCAGGTCGCCCCGGCCGGCCAGCGGGTCGAGCAGGAAGGCGGCCGTGGCAGTGGTCCGGTCCCCCCGGAGGGCGGCGTCGAGCGTCAACTCCGTGACCGCGGCATGGCGACGGACCAGTTCGGCGAAAGGGGGCGGCAGGGAGGCCGCGTCCCGGCCGCGCACACCCTCGCGCGTCCACCACGCAGATCGACTCCACCACCGGGCCGTCCGGCAGGTCGGGGACCTGGCCGGTGTTGGGGATGTTGACCGGGAGGGCCCGTGGCGTGCCGGTCACCAGGGAGTCGATCACCAGGGCCGGGAGCTCTCCCGACGCCCACGTCTGCAGTCCCTTGGTGCCGTCCAACCAGGCGTCGACGTCGGCCACGTAGCCGGCCTGGTGCCGTCGACGGGTCTCCATGGCGGTCAGCTCGACGTTGTAGCGCCCGCCCCACTGCGACTCCTCGGTGAGCACCCAGGGGACGAACTCGGCCAGGTGCCGGTCACCCGCGGCCGGGACGGCCCCCCACCGTTCGAGGAAGTGGAGCGCCAGCGTGTGGCGCCGGCAGAAGTCGAGCGGCGAGAACTCCGGCGCGTCGGGGCGTCCCGGGTGCGGGGCCAGGGCCTCGAGGCCGCCGGCCTCCTCCACCATCCCCGACAGGAGGGCGAACCCGTCCTGCCCGTCGACGTCGAGCGCCGTCACCACAGGGAAGTGGTTCACCCCGGCCACCGTGGCGTCGATCGCCTCGGCCGGCTTCCCGAGGGCGATGGCCAGGTCGAGTGACCAGTTCCCGACCTCGTGGCACAGCCCGACCGCCCGGATGCCGGTCTCCCGACAGACGGCCCGGGTCAGGCAGGTCATCGGGTTGGTGATGTTGAGGAGCCACGCGTCGGGGCACACCTCCACCATGTCCTCGGCGATCCCGAGCAGGACCGGCACGTTGCGCAGGGAGCGGTTGATCCCACCCGGGCCGACCGTGTCCCCGACCGACTGGCGGAGGCCGTAGCGGGCCGGCACGTCCAGGTCCACGGCCATGGAGTCGAAGCCACCGGTGGAGATCGTCACGATCACGAAGTCGGCTCCCTCGAGCGACCGGCGCTGGTCGGTGGTGGTGGCGACGGTCGTGCGGGCGCCGAGCGCCTCGTCCAACCGGCGGGCGAGGGCCTCCATCTTCTCGAGTGGGGCCGGATCGATGTCCTCCAACACGAGATGGGCCCCGTGCAACGACGGGGTGCCGAGCAGGTCGGCCAGCAATTCCGGCGTCCACTGGTAGCTGCCACCGCCGATGATCGTGATCTGCACGTCGCTCAGCGCCCCCCTCGGCCGACTGCCGTCTCCGTCACTCTACCGACGGGCCGGCGTCGGTTCCCGGTCCGGTTCACGCCACCGGTGACGGTCCCTCGGCGCCGCCGCGCGCCCAGCGGATCACCTGGCGGTAGGCCGCCGCCGAGTCGCGTCCGTCGGCGTCCGTGTCCAACCACCGGAACCCGCGGGGGCCACGCGCCCGGTCGATGCCGAAGATCCCGAAGCGCGGCTCGTAGGAACCCCACTCGTAGTTGTCCACCAACGACCAGTGGAGATAGGCGGTCACGGGCACGCCGGTGGCCACCGCGTCGACCACCGCGGCCACGTGCCCGGCCAGGTAGCGCGGCCGGTCCCAACCGTCGGTCCGAGGATGGTTCCGACCGTTGCGGACGCGGGTGCACATCCCGTTCTCCACCACCCACAGCGGCATGCCGGGCAGCAGCTCGTGCTGGTCCCGGCACCAGCGGGTCATCGCCGCGGGATCCGCCGCCACGTCCCAGATGGCCCGCGACGGCTCCCACTGCCGGCCGCCGGCGGTGGTGTGGCCCGGGAACCGCACCGAGTGCGCGGCGACGGGGTCGTACCAGTCGAACCCCGTGGCGTCGAGCGGCCGGTCCCCGGGCCCGGCGTAGACGGCGTCCAGCACCCGGCGGTCCGACGCCCGGCGCATCCGTGTCCGCAGTGGGCCGCCCGGACCGCCGTAGGGCGAGACCGCCGCGAACAGGCGACGCAGTGCCGCCTCCACCCCCCCGTGCGCAGGGAACCGCTCGTCGTGGAGCCTCCTCCGCTCGTCGATCCAGGCGTCGACGTCGTGCCGGTCCACGCCGACGCTGCGGACCGTCAGCAGGTCGGTCAGCAGCCGGTCCTGCTCGTAGATGGAGGACGAGCTCGTGTTGACGGTCACCCGGGCGTCGGGCTGGATCCCGTGGATCGTCCGGTGGGCCAGGACGTGGGCCGTCAGCAGGTGGTCCAGGACGCGGAAGGCCTCGGTGAACGCCCCCGAGCGTCCCGGCGGGCACGCGCCCTGCACCCAGCCCATGAGCGACACGATGTTCGGCTCGTTGATGGTGATCCAGGTGCGGCACCGGCTGGCGAGGGTGCCCAGCACCCGGGCCACATGGGCGTCGAAGCGCTCGGGGGAGTCCGGGTCCAGCCAGAACTCCTCCCCCAGCCAGGCCGGGTGGGTGAAGTGGTGCAGCGACACGATCGGCTCCATCCCGCGGTCCCGACAGGCGTCGAGGATGGCGGCGTAGTGGTCCAGCGCCGAATCGTCGAAGTCCCCCTCCGTCGGCTCGAGGCGGGGCCACTCGACGGACAGCCGGAAGGCCTCACAGCCGATGGAGGCCGCCCGGTCGAGTGCCTCTTCGGGATGGAGCCAGAAGTCGCAGGCGTTGCCCGATGGCTCGATCCGTCCGCCGGCCTCCCAGCGGGACCAGTTGTTGGCCGGCTCGCCCGGTCCGTTGAAGCCACCCTCCACCTGGAACCCCGACGTCGCCACCCCGAAGACGAACTCGTCGGGAAGCGTCACCGGGCCGTCGGGTCGCACCGGGGTCAACGGGGTCTGACCACCGGACGGGAGAGGCGCACGGCGTCATCTTGGCACCATGGCGGCCGGCGCGCCGCTGGTTAGGATCCGGGGATGGCGAGGCCCACGCTCCTCCACGTCACCCAGGTGGCCGCGTACCGTGACGGGCCCGCCGGGGTCCACGGGGTGCTCGACCAGTCGGCCGCCGCCCTCACCCAGCTGGCCGAGTCCGCCGGACTCGACGGCCGTCGGGTGGCCGATGTGCGCACCCTCGGCGCCGACGAGTTGGCGGCCGCCCGGGTCGTGACCCTGTTCACCATCGGCGAGACGCCGTGGTCCTCCGAGCAGCGGGCCATCCTCCTCGACGGCGTGCGGTCCGGTCGCACCGCACTGGTCGCCATCCACTCGGCCACCGACTCGTGTCACGGATGGGACGCCTACGGACGTCTGGTCGGGGCCCGCTTCGCCGGGCACCCCTGGACCCGCACCTGCACCCTCGACGTCGCCGACCCCGCCCATCCGGCCGTGGCCCACCTGGGGGACACCTGGGCGTGGCACGACGAGGTCTACACCTTCTCGGACCTGCGACCCGACGCCCACGTCCTGCTGTCGGCGCGACCGTCAGAGCTCGAAGCGGGCGGCGACCGGGGAGCGGCCGGCCCCGGCTACCCGCTGTCCTGGTGCTTCACCGAGGGGACCGGCCGGGTGTTCTCGACCTCCCTCGGACACTTCCCCCACGCCTGGGAGAGCCCGGACTACCTCCGCCACCTGGCCGGCGGCCTGGACTGGGCCCTGGGACGGGTCGGGGCGTAGGGCCCCGCGTCACCGCCGCAGCGACGGTCCGGCCACCACCACGGCCTCCCATCCCCCGACTTCGAGTCCGCCGTCGACGGCCTCCCCCACGCGCCGGCGGTCGGTGGCCGCCACGACCGAGCCCACCACCCCTTCCAGCCTCGCCCCGGACGTCTGCAGGGCGGCCAGGACCGTCACCCGCCCGCCGCGACTCCAGGCCCACGCCCCCGGCGACGTCGGGAGGGTCCGGTAGTCACCGGCGCGGAGCGCGCCCTGCGAGCGTCGCACGGCGAGGAGGTCCCGCACCAGGTGGAGCACGGAGTCCCGGTCGGCCCGCTGGGCCTCCACGTTGCAGGCGAGATCACCGAACGGCAGCCACGGCTCCGCCCCGGATCGGGTGAACCCCCCGCCGGGGGCGTCCCGCCACGGCATCGGGGTGCGGGCCCCGTCCCGGCCGGCGTAGGCCGGCCAGTACGCCACGCCGAGGGGATCCCGCATGCGCTCGTGGGGCACGTCGGTGTCCTCCAGGCCGATCTCGTCGCCCTGGTAGAGCACGGGCGTCCCGCGCAGGCACAGGAGCAGCACCAGGGCCACCCGCACCCGCTCGGGTCGCCCTCCGGCCCACCGGGTGGCGAGGCGACCGAGGTCGTGGTTGGAACCGGTCCACACCGGCCACGCACCCGGCGGCAGCGCCTCCTCGGCCGACTCGACCACGCCCCGCATCGCGTCGGCCTCGAGGGGCGCGGAGATGAACGGGAAGTTGAAGGCCAGGTGGAGCTCGTCGTCGCCGTCGCCGTAGTAGGCGGCGAGCTCGTCCGCGGTCGGGACCGGCGTCTCGCCCAGGAGCACCCGGTCCGGGTAGCGGTCGGCGATCCGGCGCCACCGGCGGATCACCTCGTGCACCTCGGGCCGGTTCATGTTGTAGACGGGACGCTGACCGAAGAGTTGCACGTCGAGGGGGTCGTCCTCCTCGGCCGGCGGGTTGTCCCGCAGGAGCGGGTCCTTGACGATCGCGTTGGCCACGTCGATGCGGAACCCGGCCACCCCCCGGTCGAGCCAGTAGGTGATGATGGCGTCGAACGCCGAACGCACCTCGTCGTCCCACCAGTTGAGGTCCGGCTGTTCGACCAGGTGGTTGTGGAGGTAGTACTGCCCGGTGGCCCCGTCGAGCGTCCAGGCCGGCCCACCGAAGCTCGAGACCCAGTTGTTCGGCGCCGACCCGTCGGGACGCGGGTCGGCCCAGACATACCAGTTCCGGTGACGCGACGTCGTCGAGGAGCGCGAGTCGACGAACCACGGATGCCGGTCACTGGTGTGGTTCGGCACTAGGTCGAGTACGACGCGGATCCCGCGCCGGCCGGCCTCGGCGATCAGGTGGTCGAGATCCGCCAGGGTGCCGAGGTCGGGATCGACGGCCAGGAAGTCGGCGACGTCGTAGCCCCAGTCGGCGTGGGGCGACACGTTGACCGGTCCCAGCCACAGGCCGTCCACCCCCAACCATTCCAGGTGGTCGAGCCGGTCGGCGATGCCCGCCAGGTCGCCCACGCCGTCGCCGTCCGAGTCGGCGAAGGACCGGGGGTACACCTGGTAGAGGACACCCGACCGCCACCACGGACCGTCCGCCGTCGGCGTGGCGTCCCCCCGTCCCCCTCCACCGGCTCAGGCTCCACTGACGACGTCCCGGGACCACGGTCCCATGTCCAGTGACGGGTAGCGGGCCCCGACCCCGGCCAGGGTCTCCGCCGTCCAGTAGGGGTGCCCGGGTTCGGGAAACCCGAGGACGGTCAGCTGGCGGACGGAGGCGTGGGAGACGAAGCGGTGCCACTCGAAGCCTTCGCCGGCGACGGGCCACGTGTGGAAGCCCACCCATTCGGCGTCCACCGGCCGGTAGGCCGCGTGCAGGAGGAAGCGGGCCTCGGACCCTGTCCTCATGGCCGTCCCCCGGTGGTAGACGTCGGGGCGGTACGCCAGCACCGAGCCGGCCGGGCCGGAGGCCGGGACCTCGGCGTCGTAGAGCGCGGCGTACTCGTCGAGGGCCAGGTAGGTGCGTTCCACCGGGATCCCGGTCGTGAGCCGGCGCGACACCATCCGGGTGGCCGCGGTGTCGGCGGTCACGTCGCTCAGGTAGACGAAGAGCTCGAGGTGGCGGTACCCGTCGTCGTCGCGGGGGACGACGAGCGTGTGATTGCCGTAGTCGGCGTGCAGCAGCTGCTCGTACTCGTCGCGCAGGCCCGGGTACTTGACGCTGACCATCCCCTGGTAGAGACGGATCCGGTCGGTGCCGAGCAGCTCCTCGGCCAGGTCGAGCACGGCGTCGTGGACCACCAGCCGGTTGAGGGAACCGGAGGCGAAGGGGAAGACGGGTTTGGGCGCACCCCACCCGACCCGCTCCTCGCCGACCTCCCCGGCGGCCACCTCCGCGGCGGTCGGAAACAGCCCGAGGACCGCCTCGCGGGCCGAGTCGACCTCGTGGTCGGTGAAGAGTCCCTCCAGGACGCACCATCCGTCGGTGTGCCATCGCTCGGCGGCGTCCGCCCGGTCGACCGGCGTCATCGCGCCTGTCTAGCAGCGGCGCCGGCGGGGCGCCCGGACCGTCGGACGCTCAGGCCGGTGGCAGCGGGACGAAGGGGCGGACGCTCACCCAGCAGGTCCCCTGGAGGATGTGGTTGAGGGGGACCTTGCACTGGGCGGACGGCGGGCTGTTGATGTGCAGCCGGACCACCTGGTAACTGGTGGGCCCGTAGTGCTTGTCGGGCCCGTAGCTGAGCACCGGGGTCACCGTGCCCGGGAAGTCGGTGATCTTGGACAGGGCGGTGACGAAGGAGCGCCGGTCCAGGTCGCGCCCGGCATTTCGGGCCGCGGTGGCGAAGAGGCGGATGGCCTGGCACCAGTCGGCGATCGGGCCCTGTTCCTCGATGTAGAACGACAGCGTTCCCGGGGGGATCTGGGGATAGGCCTTGTGCCACACCGTCCAGCAGCTGCGCAGTCCGGGGTCGTAGCCCCCCTGACTCTGGGGACGGTCGTCGTCGATGCCCCCGAGTGTCTCGGTGGTCACACCCTCCTGTCCGTCGAGGGCTTTGGCGTAGGGCACCGGCAGGAGCCCGAGGGACACCTCGATGCTCGATTCGTAATCGCTCAACAGGAGCTTCGGGAAATAGCCCTGGGACGTCTGGGCCTGCAGCAGCGGAAAGAAGACGTTGAACGGGATGAGCGGGATGATCGAGTCGACACCGTCGCTGCGGAACTGCTGGACGATGAGCGGCGCCTCGCTGTCGGTGGTGGCCGTCTCCGACGGGTCCGAGGCGATGGTGGCCACCACCGGGGTGATCCCGGCGTGGTGGAGGGCCGGCAACAGCACGTCGTCGAGGGCCGCCTGGTCCGAGGCCCGGTCGCCGGCGATCACCCCGACCTTCCGGTTCCCGCCGAGGAGGTGGGCGCTCAGCCCCCAACTGACCACCGCCTTCAGGACGGCGGCCTGGTCGGGGCCTGTCCACCACAGGTAGGGGGACCCCTGGTCCGTCCAACTCGTCACCGTGCTCCACTCCCCGAGGAACGGGGTGTGACCCTCCTGGGTGATGCAGAGCTGGTTGTCACCGGTCCAGGCCCCGAGGCCGTCCACCACCGCGAAGGCGGCCGGCGATCCCTCGGTCCAGGTCTTGCACAACGAGCGCATGTCGGACTCGCTGGCCGGGTCGTAGGAGGTGATGATCGGGTGGATCTTGCGACCGTTGATGCCGCCGTCGCGGTTGATCTGGTCGACGTAGAGGTTGATGGCCTCGGTCTGCTGGCCGAATTCCACGTCCGACGCGAAACCCTCCTGACCGGCCAGGGAGTTGAGGGAGACCACCGGGAACACCACATTGACGGCCGTCGCCGACACCCCGCGCGAGGACGTGCTGGCCTGGTCGACCGGCACCGCCGACCCCTGGTCCGGGGCCGCCGCCGGCAACGGCGACGAACTGGAGGGCGACGCGGCGATCCAGGCCGTCGTGGCCCCCAGGACGACGACGACCAGGAGCACCGTCCGGATCCGGGTGGCGCGGGGGCGTCGGACGAAGTGGCCCCACGACCGGGCCACGCCGGCCAGCGGGTTCCAACGGGCCGCACCCCTCATCGGGGACCCCGCGCCGGCTCGGCCACCCGATCGGCCCCCCGGGCGGCCGGCAGCGGGGCAGGGCCGTGGACCACGGTCGTCATGGCGTCTCCTCCCCCCGGTCCCCCCCGGGCGCGGACTGCGTCGGCCGGATCGATCGGATGTGCCGACCCGGCCCCCGTACCGTATCGTCGGCCCCGCACGCGGGTGCTCCACATCGGGCCTCAGTCGGATGGACACCCGCCGGGGAGCGGGGGCACCGGATCCGCGGAGCCGTCAGAAGGAGTACAGGGGGATGACCACAGGCGCCAACGAGCGGAGCCTCGGCCACGCGCCCCGGGGTCGGACGTCGGAGGGCGCGGCCCGGGCCGTGGAGGTGACGGACCTGGCCAAGCGCTACCCGAAGGCGACGACCGACTCGCTGGCCGGCGTCTCGTTCCGGGTCGAACAGGGGGAGGTCTTCGGTTTCCTCGGCCCCAACGGGGCGGGCAAGTCCACCACCATCGGGATCCTGACCACGCGCATCGTGCCCACCCGGGGCCGGGCCGTGGTGGCCGGCGTCGACGTGGTCGCCGATCCGGTCGGGGCCCGCCGGGTGCTCGGGGTCGTCCCCCAGCAGAACAACCTCGACCGGTCGCTGTCGGTGCGCCAGAACCTGCTCTTCCACGCCAGCTACCACGGCGTCCCCCGGGCCGAGCGGGTCCGTCGGGCCGACGCCCTGCTCGAGCAGTTCGGGCTCGCCGACCGTCCCGACGGCCGTCCCGACGACTTTTCGGGCGGTCAGATCCAGCGCATGATGATCGCCCGGGCCCTGATGCACGCCCCGTCGGTGCTGTTCCTGGACGAACCGTCGACCGGCCTCGATCCCGCGGCGCGACTCTTCCTGTGGGAGAAGGTGGCCGAGCTCAAGGCGGCGGGCACCACCGTGGTGATCACCACCCACGACATGGACGAGGCGGCGACCCTCAGCGACCGGGTGGCGATCATCGACCACGGCACCCTGCTGGCGCTCGACACCCCGGCCGCCCTCGTCCAGGGCATGGCCAGCGAGCGCACCCTCGACTGCGCGGTGGACCCGGGACCCCGGACCGATGCGGCCGCCCTGGTCGCCACCATCGACGCCCTGCCCGGGGTCCGCGAGACGGAGCACCTGGACGACCCGGCCACCGGGGCCTGGCGCCTGCGGATCCTCGTGGACGGTGAGGCCGCCGGCTTCGTGGCGCCGGTGGCCCAGGCCGTCGCGGCCGCGGGCGGCAGCCTCACCGATGCCCGGCTCGGCGAGCCGAACCTCGAGGACGTCTTCATCCACATGACCGGGAGGGCCCTGCGATGACCGTGGTCGACACCGACGCCACCACCGGGACCGTGCCGCGACCGGGGCAGTGGCGCACCGGCCTCGCCATCCTGCGGCGCGACCTGTTCGTCACCGGCCGGGAGTTCCCCGTCTTCCTGGCCCAGGTCATCCTGCAGCCGCTCTTCCTGCTGTTCGTCTTCGGCAAGGTACTCACCGAACTCGGCTACGCCCGGCCCGGCTACGAGCTCGTCCTCTTTCCGGGGTTGGTGGCCCTCGCGTCCGTCCTGACCGGGGTCCAGAGCACCGCCCTGCCCCTGGTGATCGAGTTCTCCTACAGCAACGAGATCGAGGACCGGCTGCTCGCGCCGCTCCCGGTCGGGGGCGTCGCCCTGGAGAAGGTCGTCTTCGGTGCCATGCGGGCCTTCGTGGCGGCGGTCATCATGTTCCCCATCGGGGTGTGGATCCTCGGCACCATCCCGTGGCGGGCCACGGCCACCCCGGCGATCTTCGCCATCATCGTCCTCGGGTCCCTGCTCGGATCGTCGATGGGCCTCATCCTCGGCACGTACGTGCCCCCGCACCGGATCAACGTGACCTTCGCCCTGGTGCTGACCCCGCTCATCTTCACCGGCTGCAGCCAGTACGCCTGGCCGTCGCTCCACAACCTGCGCTGGTTCCAGGTCGTGTGCGCCCTGAACCCCATGACCTACGTGAGTGAGGCGCTGCGGGGTCTCATGGTCCCCCGGGTCCCCCACATCCCGGTGGGGGTCTGCTTCGCGGTGGCCGTCGGCTACCTGGCGGTCCTGTTGGTCGTCGGCATGATCGGCTTCCGCCGTCGCGCCCTCGGCTGACCGGACGACCCTCCGTTACGCTGCCGCCATGGATCCGCGTCGCCTGTGGGGCGTCCTCGAGGACGGGACGTTGGACCGCATCGTGGTCGTCTCCCCCCACTTCGACGACGCCGTCCTCGGGGCGGCCCACCTCCTCGGCTCCCACCGCGGGGCCACGGTGGTCACCGTCATGGGTGGCCGACCCCCGGCGTACCCCGACCCCCCGAGCGAGTGGGACGCGGAAGGCGGGTTCACGACGGGGGACGACATCGTGGGCGTCCGACGCGAGGAGGACCGGGCGGCCCTGGACACCCTCGGCGCCCGGTCCACGTGGCTCGAGTTCGTCGACGGCCAGTACGAGACCTCCGGACGACGCCCGGGGCCGGCCGACATCGCCCCGGCGCTCGAGCGGGCGGTCCGCGACTCCGGACCGACCGCCGTGTTCCTCCCCATGGGCCTCGCCCATCCCGATCACACCCTGACCCACGCCGCCGGACTGCGCGTCCGGGAGTCGATCGGGGTCGGGCGCCGACGCCCCCCGGTGGTTCCTGTACGAGGACGGCGGCTACGTGCACCTGCCGGGCCAGCTGGCCTGGCGGGTGTCGAACCTGTTCCGGCGCGGACTCTGGCCGACCCCCGCCATCGTCCCGGCCCCGGTGGACATGGCCGCCAAGCGGGCCGCCATCGCCTGTTACGCCAGTCAGATCGCCCCCCTCGAGCGTGAGCACCTGCTCTCCGAACGGCTCGGGGCCGAGGTACCCGAGCAGTACTGGCGTCTCGACCCACCCCCCGCGGGCTGGGAGGTCCTGACCACCCTCGACGACCCGGAGGCACCATGACCACGCTCGGACCCGGTACCACCGTCGGACCCGGCACCACCGTGCTGGTGACCGGGGCGTCGTCCGGCATCGGGGCGGCCGTCGCCGAGCGGTCGGCCGCCCGGGGGGCCCGGGTGGCCCTGGTGGCCCGCCGGGCCGACCGGCTGGAGGAGGTGGCGGCCGCCTGTCGCGCGGCAGGCGGTGAGGCCACCGCCTTCCCCACCGATCTGTCGGATCCCGAGGTGGCAGCCGCCGTGGGGCGTCAGGTGTGGGACACCCTGGGGTCCGTCGAGGTCCTGGTCAACAACGCGGCCGTGCCCATGCGCCGGCCGGCCGACCGGCTGTCCATGGACGAGGTGACCCGGGTCATGACCGTCAACTTCCTGTCCCCCGTCTCCGTGACCCTCGCCCTGCTCCCCCGGATGGTCGACCGGGGGCGGGGGACCATCGTGAACGTGTCCAGCCTCGGGGGACGGCTCGGGATCGCCCACGAGGCGGCGTACAGCGCGTCCAAGTTCGCCCTCGCCGGATGGAGCGAGTCGCTGGCCATCGACCTGGCGGGAACCGGCGTCTCGGTCCGCCTCGTCCTGCCGGGGGCGGTCGACACCGAGATCTGGGACCAGCCCGGGAACGACCCCGCCGACTACGACGGACCGCTGGCCCCGGTCGACGAGGTCGCCGAGGCGCTGGTGGACTGCGTGTCGCACCCCGGCTTCGAGCACTACATTCCCGATATGCGCGCCGTCGTGGAGATGAAGAACCAGGACATCGACGGGTTCATGGCCGGCATGGCGGCCATGGCCCGTCCCGACGGCGAACCGACCCGCCCGGCCGGGGACGTGGCGCGGTGAGGGCCCTGGTGTTCGGGTCCCGCCCCGAACGCGACGAGCCCCGCCCGGTCCCGACCGACGACCTGGAGAAGCACCTCGCCTCCCTCCCCTTCGGCCTCCACCACCTCGACGACGCCCGACCGGTCAATCCGGACTGGGTGGTCACCCGACCGATCCTGTCCGGGGTGTGCGGCTCGGACGCCAAGCTCGTGCTGGGCGACTTCGCCGACGGCGACATCGACAATCCCATGGCCGCCTTCTCCTCGCTCCCCCACGTGCCCGGCCACGAGGTGGTGGCCGAGGTGGTGTCCCTCGGGCCCGCCGCCCGCGGCCTCGACGTGGGGCAGCGGGTGGTGCTCAATCCGTGGCTCAGCTGTGCCCCCCGGGGCATCTCGCCCCTCTGCCCGCCGTGCCAGGTCGGCGACGTCAACCTGTGCTGGTCGTTCACCCGGGGGGACATCGGCCCCGGCGTCCACATCGGGGTGGTGACCGGCGCCCCGGGAGCCTGGGCCGAGCTGATGGCGGCCCACGACTCCATGCTCATCCCCGTGCCCGACGGCATCTCCGACGAGGCGGCGGTCATGGCCGACCCGTTCTCGGTGGCCTTCCACGCCATCGTGCGCAACCCGCCGCCCCCGTCGGGTCGGGCCGTCGTCTACGGGGCGGGCGCCCTCGGGCTGTCCAGTGTGGCCATCCTCCACTCGCTGTACCCCGACGTCGAGGTGGCGGTGGTGGCCCGGTTCCCGGCCCAGGAGGAGATGGCCCTCCACTACGGCGCCTCCCGGGTGGTGGCCCACGAGCCCAGCGTGGTGGTGGTCGAGGCGCTCGCCGAGTGGTCGGGGGCCGTCCTCCACCAGGCGTTCGCCGGGCTGCCCATGGCCCATCCCGGCCACATCGACGTCGTCTACGACACCATCGCCAAACCGGAGACGTTCGAGGTCGGGGTCCGCGTCCTGGCGGAGCGGGGCCGGCTGGTCTACACCGGCGTGGCCATCCCCGGGCGGTGGGAGTGGACGCCGGTCTACTTCAAGGAGCTCACCATCGTCGGCTCCAACGCCTTCGCCCAGGAGGAGTTCGAGGGTACCCGGCGCCACGCCATCGAGCACTACCTCACGCTGGTGGGTGACGGTCGCATCGACCTCACCGAGATGGTGACCCACCGGTTCGCCCTCGAGGGGTGGTGGGACGCCCTGAAGGCCCTGTCGCGGCCCGAACGCAGTGGCGTGCTGAAGGCGACGTTCACCCCGAGCGCCGCACCCACCTGACCGGCTCGCCCGCCGTCCGGAGCGTTCAGCCGGTCGGCCCGAGCGCTTCGAAACTCCGGTACCGGCCCGCCGCGGCGGCCGTCCACGCCGGATCCGGGCGCGTAGGCACGCCCCCGGGACGCCCAGGTCGACGCCTTGGCCAGATCCGCCTCGAGACCGGCGGCCATCCGGCCGAGGAAGGCCGCGCCGAGGGCCGCCCCCTCGGGGACACCGACCGTCTCGACCGGGAGCCCGGTGGTGTCGGCCACCGCCTCCATCCAGGCCGCCGACCGCGACCCGCCCCCGGTGGCCACGATCCGACGGGCGTCCACGCCGCTGCGCTCGATGATCCGACGGACGACGAACCCGCTCGCCTCGTGGGCGGCCCGCACCACGGCATCGGGTCCATGGGTGATGTCGAGACCGTGCAGGCCGGCCCGCAGCTGCGGGTCGTAGAACGGCGTGCGCTCGCCGCGGAGGTACGGGAGCCACACGGGGACGTCGGCGGGCCGGCCCGGTCGTCCCGGAGGCGGGGTCGACTCGGCCCCGCGTCGGGCCCGACGGGGATCGGGCGCCCCGACCAGGGTCCTCACCCAGTCGACGAACAGACCCCCGGCGTTGCTCGGACCGCCGATCATGGAGCACCCCGGCACCATCGACGGGAAGGTGGTGATCCCGGGCACCTCGATCCACTCGTCGGAGACCACCCACACGATGAGCGTGGCGCCGAAGATGACCAGCACGTCGCCGGGCCCCTCGATGCCGGCCACGATCTGCTCGCAGAAGGCGTCGATCGATCCGCCACCGACGGCCGTCGGCGTGCCGGGGACGGTGCCGGCGGGGCTGCCCAGGGGGACGATCCGCGGCAGGCGGTCCCGGTCGATGCCGAGGCCGGCCAGCGCCTCGCGGTCCCACCGTCCCGCCGGGACGAGCGAGCCGAAGATGACGGCCGCGGTCGAGTCGATGGCCGGCACCCCGCAGAGGGCGTGGGTCGCCACCGCCTGGCTCGGCCAGTAGCCCGCCGCGTCGGGCTGCTGGCGGGCGGCCCACGCCACCATCCGCGCCCCCTCCTCGCGTTCACCGTTGAAGGCGTCCCGCCGGGCGACCGGGTCGCCGTCCCCGGGGTCCGACGCCGCCCGCTCGTCCCCGTAGAGCAGACCGGGCAGACGCGGGATCCCCCGACGGTCCACCGCCGTGATGGAGGGCACCATGGCGGTCACCACCACCCCGGCCGGGGGTCCGTCGAGGGCCTTCGACACCTCGGCCAGCGCCCGGCGGGGTCCGCGCCGCCAGGCCCGTGCCGCGTCGTGCTCGAGCCGGTCGACCGCCGGCGTGCCGACCGCATGGGGCACCCGCGCCCGGGCCACCACCGCCCCCTCGGCGTCGACGGCCACCGCCTTGACCGACGTGGTGCCGATGTCCACGCCGACCGTGCAGGCCGCCCCGTCGTGCCGCTCCACCGTCATCCGCTCTCCCCCACGACATCCCCCTGTGCTCGACCGTCGGCCCGGGACCGTCGGCCCCTGACCGGACAGTATGGTCCGGGACTCCGCCAGAGCGGGTGCTACCCTCCGGCAGAGCTTGCTGCCGACCAGGGGGAACGATCGCATGCCACCAGTCCGACCGAAAGCACTCGTGACCGCCGCGGTCCGGGGGCCCGGCCTCGACCTGCTCGGCGAACTCGCCGACCTCACCCTCGACTCCTGGCTCGACCAGCCGACCCTGCGGATCTACGACGCCGAACAGCTGGCGGCCCGCATGGAGGCCGAGGGGGCGACCATCGCCGTGGTGGAGAGCGACCGGTGTGCGGGGCCCCTCTTCGACCTGCCGCTGGTCGCCGTGGGCAGCTGCCGGGGGGATCCCAACAACGTCGACGTGGCCGCCGCCACCGAAGCCGGGGTCCCGGTCCTGCGGGCGCCCGGGCGCAACGCCGACGCGGTGGCCGAACTGGCCGTCGCCCTCCTCTTCGCCGCCAGCCGGGGCCTGGTGGCGGCCGATGCCGATGTGCGCCGGGGCGACATCTACAAGGACGGCACCATCCCCTACCAGCGCTTCCGGGCCTGGGAGCTGGCCGGACGCACCGTGGGCCTGGTCGGCCTCGGCGCCGTCGGCCGGGCCCTGCGCTGGCGACTGGTCGGCCTCGGCATGGACGTCATCGCCTACGACCCCTACGCCGACGAGGCCACCGTCTCCCTCGACGAGCTCCTCGAACGCTCCCACGTCGTGTCGCTGCACGCCCCGGTCACCGCGGAGACGACGGGCATGATCGGCACGGAGCAGTTCGCCGCCATGCGCGACGGTGCGGTGTTCATCAACTCGGCGCGGGCCGCCCTCCACGACACCGACGCCCTGGTGGCCGCCCTCACGTCGGGCAAGCTGTCGGCCGCCGGCCTCGACCACTTCGAGGGCGAGTTCCTCGCCCCCGACCACCCCCTGGCCTCGATGGACAACGTCGTGCTCGCCCCCCACATCGGCGGCGCCACCTACGACACCGAGACGAACCACACCCGCATCATCGCCGAGGACATCTGCCGACTCCTCGCCGGGGCGAGGCCGCTCCACATCGTCAACCCCGACGTGCTCCCGGGCCGGTGACGGCCGACGGGCCGGCCTTCCGGCTGCTCCCCCGCCTGGAGCCGGACAACGAGTTCTTCTGGACCAGCGGTGCCGACGGCCGGCTGCGGTTCCTGCGTTGCGCCGACTGCGGCCATTACTGCCACCCGCCCTATCCACGCTGTCCGGTGTGCCTGTCACCCGACGTGGCCCCCGAGCCCGTCAGCGGGCGGGCCACATTGGTGGCCCACACGGTCAACGTGCACGGTTGGATCCCCGGCAGCGAGCCCTACACCATCGGTCTGGTGGCCATCGTCGAACAGGAGAGCGTCCGCCTGACCACCAACCTGGTGGGCGTGGAGCCCGGGGACGTCCACACCGGCATGGCCCTCGAGGTGGTCTTCGAGCACGCGGACGACGTCTGGCTCCCGCTGTTCCGTCCGGCCTCCGGCGGGGCGTCGTGAGCACCGAGGAACCGCTGGAGCGGCGGGCCGCCATCACCGGGATCGGGCAGTCCGCCGTCGGCCGCCGGCTCGGCCGCAGCGAGCTCGACCTGACCCTGGAGGCCTGCCTGGCCGCCGTGTCCGATGCCGGCCTCACCCGGGACGACATCGACGGCCTGGCCACCTATCCGGGCATGGGGGTGGGCACGCCCGGATTCGCGGGTCCGACCACCCCCGAGGTGCAGGACGCACTGCGGCTGTCCCTCGACTGGCACGACGGCGGGGGGGAGGGCCCGGGGCAGATGCGGGCCCTCATCGCCGCCTGCCTGGCGGTGGGCGCCGGCCTGGCCCGGCACGTCCTCGTGTACCGGACGGTGACCGAGTCGACCGCCCAGGGCGAGGGCGGCCGCCAGGGCATCGGCGGCGGAGGGGGAGGTTCCGGGGGCGTGCCCCGGTTCTCCGGGTTCCTCCAGTGGACCCTGCCCTTCGGCGCGGTGTCCGCCGTCAACTGGTTGGCCCAGGTGGCCGACCGCCGGGTCCACGAGTTCGGGCTCACCCGGGAACAGCTCGGCCAGATCGCCCTCAACGGACGCCGCAATGCCGC
Source organism: uncultured Acidimicrobiaceae bacterium (assembly GCA_963699345.1). Taxonomy (GTDB): domain Bacteria; phylum Actinomycetota; class Acidimicrobiia; order Acidimicrobiales; family RAAP-2; genus Bog-756. The sequence goes on from CAVOTL010000007.1 coordinate 511,259, forward strand.
CCTCAATCCGGCGGCCGTCTACCGGGATCCGATGGACCTCGGGGACTACCTGGCGGCGCGCATGATCTCGACCCCGCTCTGCCTCTACGACTGCGACGCCCCGGCGGACGGCTCGACGGCCTTCGTCGTGTCCCACCGCGACTACGCGCCGCACGCCCCCCATCCGGCCTGCCACGTGAACGCGGTGGGCACCGCCCTGCGCGGCCGGCCGAGTTGGGACCAGTTCGACGACATGACGACCATGGCCGCCCGTGACGCGGCGGCGTCGATGTGGGAGCGGACCGACCTGACCCCGGCCGACGTGGACGTCGCCCAGCTCTACGACGGCTTCTCCATCCTGGTCATGGTGTGGCTGGAGGCTCTGGGCTTCTGCGGCCGCGGCGAGAGCGGGCCCTTCGTGGCCGACGGATCGGCCATCGCCCGCGACGGCCTCCTCCCGTTGAACACGGCAGGAGGCCAGCTGTCCGGAGGTCGACTCCACGGGTTCGGGCTCATCCACGAGGCGTGCGTGCAGCTGCGGGGCGCGGGCGGGGACCGCCAGGTGGTGCGACCCGGGGGCCGGCTGCCCGAGGTCGCCGCGGTGGCCAACGGCGGCGGACCCATCGCCGGCGCCCTCCTCCTCACCCGGGGCGGCGGCTGAGCCGCCGGCCGCTAGGTGGGTCGGGTGCCGGCCAGCAGGTGGGCCGCCCGGGCGGCCAGCGCCACCAGGGTGAGCGTCGGCCCGTAGCCGGCGGACGTGACGAACACCGACGAGTCGGCTACCACCACGTTCTCGTACTCGTGCATGCGACCGAGCGGGTCGACGACCGACTGAGACGGATCGGTGCCCATCCGCACCGTGCCGACGTTGTGCCGGCTCTCGGGCACGGCCTCGGGCGAACCGGCGTTGCCCCGACCCGGTGACGTGGTGACCGCGGTCCACTCCGCCCCCATCTCCTTCAGGATGGCGGCCAGCCGGGGCCCGTAGTGGTCGGAGGCGGCATGCTCGTGGCGTCCGGCCCGGTAGGTCACCCGGGCGGCCGGAAACCCCCGGGCGTCGCGCACGGTCGGGTCGAGGTCGACCCGGTTGGTGGCGTACGGCAGGTCCTCGCCCTGCATGATCATGGCCCACAGCTTCGAGCGGATCGGCGAGTCGGCCATCAGCCCGGTGTGGCTCGCCCCCCACGGGTAGTGCGTCGCCTCCAGGATGGGCAGGGCCGCGCCGCTGTGCTCCACCAGTCCGCCGCGCAGCCAGGGCAGGCCGGCGTCCTGGGCGGCCTGCCGGGAGAGGTCGTCGCCCACGATCATGTCGTCGTGCACGTGGGTGACCGCCCGGCCGCGCTCCGCATAGGTGCGGAACGGCATCCCCCCGGCAGCCAGGGTCTGGAAGTGCGTCATCAGGTACCGACCGATGAGCGGGTGCGTGAAGTCGGAGAGCAGGAGCAAGCGGGGCGTCTCGATGGCGCCGGCCGCCACCACCACGTGGCGGGCGCCGAGGAAGCGCTCCGCGCCGTCAGGTCCCACCACGTCGACGCCCGTGGCCCGGCCGCCCTCGGTGCGGATGCGCGCCACGAACGTCTCGGCGAGCAGCTCGGCCCGACCGGTGGCCATGGCCCGGCGGAGCATGGCCACCGGGTCCCCCTTGGCGTGGATCGGGCAGCCGAAGAACGAGCAGAACCCGCAGTTGTTGCACGCCGGCCGACCGTCGTAGGGAACGCTGTTGGCCGCCGTCGGGGCCGGATAGGGGTGGTAGCCGAGCCGCTCGGCGGCGGCCGCCGACCGGGTGGCACCGAACATCGGCGCACCCGACGGCATCGGGAACGGGCCCGAGCGCGGCTCGGCGAAGGGGTTGGCGCCGTCGGTGCCGGCCACCCCGACCGACCGCTCCACCTCCGCGTAGTACGGCTCCAGCTCCTCGTAGTCGATGGGCCAGTCGGCCACGTCCGCCCCCTCCTGGGGGCCGAAGCGACTGAGCAGCCGGAAGTCGTCGGCCCGGAACCGCGGCACCTTGCCGTCGGCATGGGTACCGCCTCCGCCGACCGTCGACGGCACCGAGTTCACCTCCCCCACGAAGGTGCGCTCGCCGTCCGCCTCCGACGACCGGAAGGTGCGGGGCTCGACCAGGGGGTCGGGACCCAGGAAGAAGCGGCTCCGGAACTTGACCTCGTCGTTGGAGAAGTCCGACGCCGGCCGGGTGAGGTCCTCGGGATCGAGGAGGTGGTTCCTCCCCTTCTCGATGATCGTCACCGTCCAGCCGGCGGCGGTCAGCACGTCGGCCACCGTGGACCCCCCGGGACCCGAGCCCACGATCACGGCGTCGACGGTCATGGCCGGCTCACCTCCTCGTCGGTCCAGCCCCGTGGCTGGACGTCACCCTCGAACCCGATGGCCAGCCAGCCGAGCCGGTCGCGGTTCCCGCCGTACTCCGGTGCCCCGTACATGCCTTCGCAGGCGTGGGTGTAGACCAGATCGCAGAAGTCGGGATCGGCCCGCAGGCGGGCGTCCTGGGCGTCCCCGTCGAGATCGCCGAAGTCCGCCCCGAGGGCGGCCAGACCCTGCCGGTAGCGCTCCTGCCACCCCACCACCGGGCCGTTGAACTCCCGTTCGGAGCGCCCCTGGGAGCCCTCGATCCGGGTCCGCCAGGCCAGTTCGTCGAGCGGCGAGAGCGGATGGAACGCGGCGAAGGCCGACTCCCCTCCGTGCCGTCCCGACGTCGGACCCCCCGCCCAGATGCGGGGTGGGTCGAAGGTGAACGCGCCGAGCAATTGGTCGATGTAGCCGGCCACGCCGGCGGCCGAGGCGCCCGGTCCGCGGTCGGTGGCCGGGATCAGGCGCTCACAGACCGCGTCCAGCGCGGCGTACTCCCCTGGGGACAACCAGACGGGCATGGGCCGGGCCTATCCGCGGTGGCCGGCGGGCCGGGGAGGGGTTCCGCCCCTCTCGCTCAACACGGGGCGAACTCCACGGGGAGGCTGACCGGGGACCGGAAGGCCAGGCCGCGGATGTGGGGGTCCTCGTCGCCGCTGGTGGCGAGCTCGAGGTCGGGCAACCGGTCGAGGAGCCTGTCGATGGCCACCCGGGCCTCCATGCGGGCGAGGTGCATGCCCAGGCAGACGTGGACGCCGAACCCGAAGCCGACGCTCTGGCGCGACGGCCGGGCCAGGTCGAACTCGTCGGGACGCTCGTACTTGCGCTCGTCCCGGTTGGCCGAGCCCAGCAACAGGCCGACGTCGGCCCCCTCCTCGACACGGACGCCGCCCAGGTCGCCGTCCCGGGTGGCCCGGCGCAGGATCACGGTCACCGGCGGCTCCCAGCGGATGCCCTCCTCGAAGGCCACGGGGAGGAGTGACCGGTCCTCGCGGACGGCCCGCAGCTGGTCCGGTTGGGTGAGCAGGGCGAACAACAGGTTGCCCGACGCCCGGTAGGTGGTCTCCACGCCGGCCGGCAGCAGCAGGCGCAGGAAGGAGTAGATCTCCTCGTCGTCGAGCCGCCGTCCGTCGACCTCGGCCACCACCAGGTCGCTGATCAGGTCGTCGGCCGGCCGCCGGCGGCGCTCGGTCAGGACGTCGGCGAAGTAGTCGCGCAGCGCGACCGAGGCGGCCACGCCCCGGTCCCAGTTGGCGGCCACGCTGGTGATCTCGACCGCCCACCGCTGGAAGATCGGGAAGTCCGACCGGGGCAGGCCCAGGATCCGGGCGATCACCTGCACGGGAAAGTTGAAGGTGAGCTCGCGGACGAGGTCGGCCGACCCCCGTTCGCAGAACCCGTCGATCAACTCGTCGACCACCGTGGTCACCAGCCCGGACTCCCAGCGCTCCAGGACCTTGGTGCGGAAGGTCGGCGACACCAGGGCCCGGTGGAGGCGGTGGTCGGGCTCGTCCATCTGCAGGATGGTCCGACCCATGACGGCACCCATGATCCCCTCGTACACCGACGACGAGAACCACTCGTCGTCGCGCAGCACCTGGACGACCTCGTCGAAGCCGAAGACCGTGATGGGCGGCGGCCGGCTCGGGTCGTCGTCGGGCCGACCGTTGCCCAGGTCGACCGGCCCGGCATGGACGGGCGCGGCACGGCGCAGCTCGGCCATCCGGGGATAGGGGTCACGGATGTCCCCAGACACCGTGTCCTGGAGCTCGAAGGGATCGAACGGCGGCGTCGCCGGTCGATCGATCCCACTGTCCGCGTGCGTCGCCATGCTCACTCCCCCCGGGACCTTCGGTCCCGATCGTCTCCCGCCGACCCGACCGGCTCAGGCGCCGACGAGCTCCGACGCCACCTGGTGCCACTGGACACCGCTGCCCCCGGCCAGCACCTCGTTCTGCTTGGCCCGCGTGAACAGGAAATGGGCGTCGTTGGCCCACGTGAAGCCGACCCCTCCGTGGACCTGGATGTTGTCCCCCGTCACCCGGACGGCGGTCTCGGTGGTGTACGCCGCCGCCATCGCCGCCGCCCGGGCCCGTTCCGGCGCCCCGGTGTCGGCCGCCCAGGCGGCGTAGTGCACACCCGCCCGGGCCATCTCCAGTGAGTGGAACATGTCGACGATGCGGTGCTTGACCGATTGGAAGGTGGCGATGGGCCGGTCGAACACCACCCGTTCCTTGGCGTACTCCACGGCCTCGTCGAGCGCCCGGTGGGACACCCCGATCAGCTCCGCCGAGAGCGCCACGGCCACGTCGTCGAGCACCGTGCGCCACAGTCCGGTCTGGTCACCGGTGGGCCCCAGCGGCTCGACGGGCTCGTCGTCGAGCACCAGACGGGCCAGTTTCCGGGTCGGGTCCAGGTTCGGCACCGCCTCGGCCGGCGGCGAGGGGAGGAGGAAGGAGCGGATGCCGTCCTCGGCCAGGGCGACCACGATGGCCCAGTCCGCCGTGTGGCCGTCGACCACGATGGGCTTGGACCCCGACACGACCCATCCCGCCCCCTTGCGCCGGGCTCTCGCCCGCACGGTGGCCAACGGGTGGCCGTGGCCCTGCTCGTGGAGCGCCACCGTGCCCCGCTGGCCCCCGTCGGCCAGACCCGTCAACAGGCCGTCGGCCCCGAGGGCCCGGGCGGCCAGTGTGGCGTACACCGCGGAAGAGAAGAAGGGGCCGGGCAGCGGGACGCGACCCATCTGCTCGAGGACGATGCACATCTCCAGCAGTCCGGCCCCCGAGTCCGGCAGCAGCATCCCCGTCCATCCGAGCTGGCCGAGGCGGGCCCACTGGTCGGCGTCGAAGCCGACGGGGTCGTCGGCCAGCCGACGGAGCGTATCGCCGTCGATCTCCTCCATGGCCCGGCGGGCCACGTCCTGCAAGGCCAGCTGCTCTTCGTCGAACGTGAAATCCACTGCGCACTCCCCCCGGCGCCGTCGGCGCGTCGGCACCGTCTCCTGATGACCCGTCAGTCTAGACAGGTGTCCGGCTAGCATTCCGTTTCGTGGATTTCGCCCTGGCCCCAGAAGACGAAGCGTTCCGCGACGAGCTGAGGACGTGGCTCGACGAGCACCTCGAACCGTTCCTCGCCAGCGAGGAATTGGCCGACGACGGTGCGATGTCGACCGAGAAGGCCCAACAGCGCCGGGCCGCCTGGCAACGCGTCCTCAACGAGGGTCGATGGGCGGCCGTGCACTGGCCGGTCGAGTACAACGGGCGGGCCGCCACCGCCATGCAGCGCATCATCTACTCCGAGGTGATGTCCGAGTACCGGACGCCGGGGCTGGCCAACCCCAACGGTCTGTGGCAGATCGGACCCATGATCATCGCCTGGGGAACCGACGAACAGAAGGAGCGCTGGCTGCCCTGCATCCTCGACGCGTCCGAGCACTGGTGTCAGGGCTTTTCCGAGCCCGACGCCGGCAACGACCTGGCGAACCTGCGCACCACCGCCGTCCGCGACGGCGACGGCTACGTGGTCAACGGGCAGAAGATCTGGATCTCCACCGCCCATCTGGCCCGGTGGGGGCTCTTCCTCCTGCGCACCGACCCCACCGCCATCGAGCGCGGGGCCAAGCACGAGGGGATCACGGCGTTCATCGTCGACATGCACACCCCCGGCATCGAGGTCCGCCCCATCCGCGACATGACGGGTGAGGAGATGTTCAACGAGGTCTACTTCACCGACGCCCATCTGCCCCTCGACAGCCGGCTCGGTGGCGAGGGCGAGGGCTGGATGGTGGCCATGGGCACGCTCGGCCACGAACGGGTGGGGATCGCCGGCCAGATCTCCAATCTGGCCGCCGACCTGCGGGCCATGATCATGGCGGCACGATCGGTCAACCCCGCCGCCCTCGAGGACCCGTCCATCCAGGAACGGCTGGCCCGGACCTGGACCGACATCGAGCTGGCCCGCCTGCTCACCCTGCGGGCCCTCTCCAAGATCATCAAGGGGGAGAAGAACTGGCCCGAGGTGCCCTTCGCCAAACTGCAGTGGTCCGAGCTGGCCCAGACCTTGGCCGACCTGGCCGTGGACCTGCTCGGCCCCGTCGGGCTGCTGGCCCGCGGCGGTCCCGACGCCGTCGACCGCGGCAAGTGGACCCGGCTCTACGCGTTCCAGCGCTACAGCACCATCGGCGGGGGGTCGACCGAGGTCCAGAAGAACATCATCGCCGACCGCGCCATCCGGCTGCCCGGCCAGGCCCGCTCCTCCTGAGGCCGCCGGTGCCCGTCGACCCGACGGCCCCGTGCATCATCGGCGTGGCCCGACACACCTGGCGCGAGGAGCCCGCGCCCGAGCCCCTCGACCTGTGGGAGGCGATGGCCCGCGCCGCCGCCGACGACGCCGGTGCCCCCGCCGCCCTCGCGTCGCTGCAGAGCCTGCAGGTGGTCTACTGCCAGTCCTGGGAGTACGACGACCCGTGCGGTCGCCTCGCCACCCGGCTCGGGGCCGACCCGTCCCACCGGGTGTACTCGGGGATCGGCGGATCGGTACCCGTCCGCCTCGTCGGAGACGCGGCCCGGGCGATGACCCGGGGTGAGCTCGACCTGGCCCTGGTGGTGGGGGGCGAGTCGCTGGCCACCCGTCGCCACCTGGCCGAGCCGCCGTGGTCCCACCCGCCGGCCGAGGCCACCCCGTTCCCGATCACCCTCGACCGCGACGAGGCGGCCAACGGCATCTTCCAGGCGTACCTCACCTTCGCGCTGTTGGACACCGCCCGGAGGGCCGACCTCGGGCACACCCTGGCCGACCACCGCCGCGAGCTCGGTGCGCTGCTCGCCCCGCTGACCGGGGTGGCGGCGGCCCAGCCCGAGCACGCCTGGTTCCCCGTGGCCCGCACGGCGGAGGAGATCACCACGCCGACGGCGGAAAACCGGCGGGTGGCCACCCCCTACACGAAGCTGATGACGGCGATCATGGACGTCGACATGGCGGCCGCCGTCCTCCTGGCCACGAACGCGGAGGCCGATCGGCTCGGGGTGCCCACCGACCGGAGGATCCACCTCCACGGCCTGGGCGCCGCCGACGAGCCGCCGGCCCTCGCCTCCCGGCCCGATCTCGGCCGCTCACCGGCCCTGGCCGCCGCGGTGACCTCGGCGCTGGGCGGAACGCCCGTCGACGAGGTCGCCCATCTCGACCTCTACTCCTGCTTCGCCAGCTCCCTGTCGTTCGCGGCGGACGCCCTCGGCCTCCACCCGGGACGGAGCCTGACCGTCACCGGCGGCCTCCCCTACCACGGCGGACCGGGCAGCAACTACGGCACCCACGCCCTGGCCGCCATGACCGAGACCCTGCGCGCCGACCCCGGGTCCCGGGGCCTGGTGACCGGCATCGGCATGCACATGGAGCACCACACGGCGTCGCTGTGGTCGGCGAGCCCCGCCGACCCGGGTGTGATCGCCCCGGCCGTCACGAGCCCGCCGACGTCCGGCGTGCCGGTGGTGTCGGGGGCCGAGGGGCCCGCCACGGTCGTGACCTACTCCACCGAGTACGACCGGAACGGGCCGACCTCGACCGCCCTCGTCTGCGATCTGCCCGACGGGTCCCGCGCCTACGCCCGCCTGTCGGAGCCCGCGGCCGAGGACGACGACCTCTGCGGCACCACCGTCCACCTGACCCCCGGTCGCCGGGGCAGCCATTCGGCCGCCCGCTGACCACCCCGCCCCATCGAGAGGAGACCCGTGCCCATCCACTACGAGCCCGGTGACGATCACATCGTGAGGATCACCATCGACCGGCCCGAGGCCCGCAACGCCCTCGACATGGAGCACTTCGCCCAGCTCCGCCAGGCCTGGGAGCGCTTCGACGCCGACGACGGCGCCTGGGTGGCCGTCGTCACCGGGGTGGGACAGGACTTCTGCGTCGGTGCCGACCTGAAGACGTACATCCCCCAGATCACCGCCCTGGCGGCGAAGCTGAAGGACGGCGTCACCGAGATCGACGGCTACCGGCTCGACGACGGAGTGAAGGCCGTGCTGCGCAACGTCAAGCTCTACAAACCGGTGATCGCCGCCGTCAACGGGACCTGTGTGGCCGGGGGCATGGAGATGCTCGGCGGCTGCGACCTGCGGGTGGCGGCCGACACGGCCACCTTCGGCGTGCTCGAGCCCAAACGCGGCCTGTTCGCGGGCGGGGGCACCACGGTCCGGCTCCCCCGCCAGATCCCGTATCCGGCGGCCATGGAGCTCCTCTTGTGCGCCGACCGCCTGTCGGCCCCGCGCGTGTTCGAGATGGGCCTGCTCAACGAGGTGTGCCCGCCCGAGCGCCTCCTCGAGCGGGCCGAGGACTACGCCCACCGGATCACCGCCAACGGGCCCCTGGCCGTGCGCAAGACGAAGGAGTCCGTGCTGCGGGGTCTGGCCGTAGACATGCGGGAGGCCTACAAGATCGAATCGTCCATCTCCTCGGAGGTGTTCGCCAGCGAGGACGCCGTGGAGGGGCCCAAGGCGTTCGCCGAGAAGCGCGCCCCGCAGTGGAAGAACCGGTAGGGCGGCCACCGACGGTGGACGCCGCGACGGAGCGCCGGATGGCGGCGCTCCGGGAACAGGAGACGACATGACCGACGAGACCGTGCCGTTCGACGGCGTGCGGGTGCTGATCACCGGGGGGTCGTCGGGCATCGGCGCCGGCCTCGCCGAGGCGTTGGCCGAGCGGGGCGCCACGGTGGGGATCGCCGCCCGCCGCCAGGACCGTCTGGCCGAGGTGCTCGACCGCTGCCTCGTCCACTCCCCCGACTCGGCCATGTGGGCTCTCGACCTCACCGACGACGCGGCCGTCGACCGCCTCGCCACCGAGGCCCTCGAGCGGTTGGGCGGGGTCGACATCCTGATCAACAACGCCGGCATCCCCAAGCGACGGCACGTGACCCGTCTCGACCCCGACACGGTGACGTCGGTCATGGCGGTCAACTACCTCTCCCCCGTCCGCCTCACGCTCGCCCTGCTGCCCCACATGGTCGACCGCGGGTCCGGCCGCATCGTCAACGTCTCCTCGGTGGCCGCCCCCCTGAGCTCGCCCGGGGAGGCCGCCTATGACGCCTCCAAGGCGGCACTGGCCGTCTTCTCGGAGGCGATGGCCGTCGACCTGTGGGAGACGGGGGTGTCCGTCACCGTCGTCTACCCCGGCGTGGTGGACACCGAGCTGTTCTCGCTGCCCGACAACGACCCCTTCACCGGGGACGTCCAGGCCATCACGGTGGCCGAGGCGGTGGACACCATCCTCACGGGGATCACCGAGGGCGCCCTGTCGGTCTACGTTCCCGCCTACTTCGCCGAGTTCGCCGCCCACAAGGCCCAGGACCCGGCCGGCTTCCTGGCCGGCACCGCCGCCTACGTGAAGGCCCGGGACGCGGGGTCCGGGGCGTAGGGACCGCTACCCGGCGTCGGGCCGGCCGTCCTCCTCGGACCGGTCACGGAACCAGGCGCTGATGCCGGGCATGTTCGACTCGAAGTCACCGGGGACGGAGATGTTGAGGAAGCCGGCCCGCTCCCCGCTCCGGTTGGCGAAATCGTGGGCGACACCACCGGGCGCCAGCACGAACGCCCCCCGGGACGCCTCGAACCGGTCCTCCCCGACCTGGAACGTGAAGGTGCCCTCGAGCACGTAGAAGACGTCGTCCTCGGGATGGGTATGGGCTCCGGGTCCGGCGGTGTGGGGCTCGAGCCACCACTCCGAGATGGAGTACCGGCCCGCGCTCTCCTCGCCGTCCGCCTTGAACACGGCCTCGAGACGACCCATCGGCCACGACCGACCGTCCCCGGGGGCCAGCACGTAGGCCTTCCGGTGCGCCCCTGCTGTCGGCTCCGGCATGGTCGCCTCCCTTCGAGGGTCGCCCCTCCGGCCGGTGTCAGCCCAGCCGTTCGATCACCGTGGCGTTGGCCTGTCCCCCGCCCTCGCACATGGTCTGGAAGCCGTACCGGCCCCCGGTGGCCTCCAGGTGGTTGATGAGGGTGCCCGCCAGGCGCACCCCGCTCGCCCCGAGCGGGTGGCCGATGGCGATGGCGCCCCCGCACGGGTTGAAGATCGCCGGGTCCACGGGAAAGGCCCGCAGCCACATCAGCGCGATGGCGGCGAAGGCCTCGTTGCACTCCACCGCGTCGAACTGGTCGATCGTCATGCCCGACCGGTCGAGCAGACGCTGGGTGGCCGGAACCGGCGCCGACAGCACGATGGCCGCGTCGTCGGCGGCGACGGTGGCGTGGACGATGCGGGCCCGGACGGGCAGTCCGAGCCGCTCGGCCACCGACCGTTCGGCGATCAGCATGGCCGAGGCACCGTCGGTCATCTGCGAGGAGTTGCCGGCGGTGATATCGGGGGCCGTGTCGGGCTCCCACGACTGGGCGGGCGGCAGGCCGGCCAGCGATTCCATCGAGCCGGTGCGGCGGATGCCCTCGTCGGACTCGAGCGATGCCCCCGTGAGCTTCCCGTCCTCGTCCTTCAAGGGGACCGGCACGGCCTCGGCGGCGAACCGGCCCTCGTCCCACGCCGCCGCCGCCCGTCGGTGGCTCTCGAGCGCAAAGGCGTCCATGTCCTCCCGGCTGATCTTCCACCGGTCGGCCAGCACCTGGGCCACCCGGAACTGGGCCCAGAGGCGTCCGTCGATCTCGTCCAGGAACGAGGGTGGGAACGGCCCGGTCCCACCGCGCGAGTTCGACGCCAGCGGCACCCGGCTCATGGACTCCACCCCGCAGGCCACCACCAGGTCGTAGTGACCGGCCACCACCCCGGCGGCTCCGAAGTGCATGGCCTGCTGCGAGGAGCCGCACTGGCGGTCGACGGTGGTGGCGGGCACGTGCTGGGGCAGCCCCGCCGCCACCCAGGCGTTGCGCGTCACGTTGGTGCTCTGCTCCCCCACCTGGGTCACGCAGCCCCCGATGACGTCGTCCACCTGCCCGGGATCGACGCCGGTGCGTTCGACCAGCGACGTCAGGGCGAAGCCGAGGAGGTCGACCGGGTGCCAGGTGGCCAGGGCACCCTTCCGCTTGCCCAGCGTCGTCCGCAGGACGTCCACCACGACCGCTTCGCGTCCGTCGTCACCCATGGTTCCTCCTCGTACTCGTCTCGGTGTCCACGTTACGGCCCGGCCCGGGCATCACGACCCGGGTCCGGCGACCGGCGATCCGTCCGGTGCCCCCGGGGCGGGGCCGGGGCCGCCGGCCATCCCGAGGCCGGGCACGCCGGCCACGGCGCGCTCGCCCCGCGAGGCGAGCACCGCCTCGACCGCGGCCAGAGCGCCGTCGGCCGGACCGGCGTAGGCCACGGAGCCGTGCTCCAGCACCACCGCCGTCGAGGCGATCTCCAGGACCCGGTCGACCTGCTGCTCCACGATCAGGAGGGCGGTACCGGCGTCGTTGATGCGGCGCAGGCCCTCGTAGACGGCGTCCATCATCACCGGAGCCAGGCCGAGGGAGATCTCGTCGGCCACCAGCAGGCGGGGCGGGGCCACCAGCACCTTGGCCAGCGACAGGATCCGCTGCTCGCCGCCGGAAAGGGTCCCGCCGTGCTGCTTCCGACGGCTCCCGAGGATCGGGAACGACTCGTAGGCCCGGGCCAGGGCGTCGGGCACCTGCTTGCGGCCGAGCTTCTGGCGGAACAGGACCTTCAGGTTCTCCTCGACGGTGAGGTCGGCGAAGACGCCGCGGCCCTCGGGCACGTGGGCGCAACCGAGGCGGGCGATCCGGTACGTCGCCATGCCGGTGACGTCGGTGCCGTCCACCCGGACGCTCCCCTCCGTGGTGGCCAGCAGACCGGTCACCACGCGGGCCACCGTCGACTTGCCGGCCCCGTTGGAACCGATCAGGGCGGTGATCCCTCCGGCCGGGACGCTGAACGTCACGTCGAACAGCGCCCGGTACGGGCCATAGGCCGCCGAGACGTGTCGGACGTCCAGGGCCGGCTCGGTGGTGCCCGCCTCCGGAGGGGTCGGGGACGAGGTCACGCCGTCACGCCCAGGTAGGCGGTCCGCACCGCCGGGTCCGCCATCACGGTATCGAACGGGCCCTCCGCGATGACCGTCCCGAGATCCATCACGATCGCCCGGTCGACCACCTCGCCGACCATGCCGAGGTCGTGCTCGACCAGCAACAGGGCCAGACCCTGCTCGCGTTGGAGGGTGCGAAGCACCGAGGCCAGCTCGGCCGTCTCCCGGACGTCGAGACCCGACGACGGCTCGTCGGCCAGCAGCAGGACGGGGTCGGACACCAGCGCCCGGGCGAGTTCCACCAGTCGACACGATCCCAGGCCCAGACTGGCCACCGGGACATCCGCCTGGCCACTGATGCCCACCAGCTCCAGGACCTCGTCGACCTTGGCCTGCTCCTCGGTGGTGACCGAGCTCAGGTTGCACAGGTCCCGCCAGAGGCGACCCCGCCGCCACCGGGCCCGCAGGGCCACCACCAGGTGCTGGCGCACCGTCATGTCCGGGAACACCTCGATCCGCTGGTAGGTGCGGCCGACCCCCCGGCGCGCCCGTTGGTAGGTGGGGAGGCCGAGCAGGTCCGTGCCGTCCAGTTCGACCGTCCCCCGCTCGGGGCGCAGCTGGCCGCAGATGCAGTTGAACAGGGTGGTCTTGCCGGCGCCGTTGGGTCCGACCAGACCGATGCTCTCGCCGGCCCTGACCTCCATGTCCACTTCGTTGACGGCCAGGATCCCCCCGAAGACCTTGGTCACCCCGGCCACGCGGAGCAGCGGAGCGGCGCCGCGGTCAGCCATGGTCGCCCACCGCCGGTTCGACGGCCGCGGCCATCCCTCCCGGCACCCCGGGAACGCGACCGGACGCCACCGGGTCGGTGTGGAAGATCAATCGCTCGAACCGCAGCGTCCACCGTCGCTTCTGGAACTCGAGGATGCCCTCGGGATGGGCGGCGTACGTCAGGGCGCCGAAGGCGAAGAACACCACCACCAGGCTGTTGCCCCCGAGGCGCGCCGGGACGTAGGTCAGCAGCTGCTGGAGGACCACGAAGCCGAAGCCGGCCTGGAGGGCCCCCTCCACGGTGCTGGCTCCCGTCGTGACCACGACCACCACGAACACGAGGGAGATCTGGTAGTTGAACAGGGCCGGACTCACCTGCTGCTGCTGAATCACCTGCAGGCTGCCCCCGATGCCGGCGACCAGGCCCGAGAGGGCGAAGATCACCACGTGCTGCCAGGTGAGGTTGATGCCCAGCCCCCCCGCCCCGGTCTCACTCCCCCGCATGGCGCCGAGGAACATCCCCGTCGTGCCCCGCATCACGAGCTTCACGCCGATGATGCAGACGATCAGGACGACCATGGCCAGGATGAAGAAGGCATGGCCGTCGGGGTTGAAGATGCCGAGGCCGACCCAGGACGACCGGACCTGGATCGACTGGCCGCTGCCCCCCGACAGCAGCTGGGGGAAGACCGTGTTGTCGAAGAAGAGGGCGGCGGCGATGGTGAGCAGCGCCAGGCCGAGGCCGCGCAGCCGCACCGAGGCGACGGCCAGCACGATGGCGACGGCGGCGCCCACCACGGCGCCCACCAGGGCCCCCACGAAGAAGCTGAGCCCGAAGTGGGTGGCGAGCTGCGCGGCGGTGAAGGCGCCGACGCCGGCCAGGGTCGCCTGGGCCAGCGAGAGCTGGCCGCCCATGCCGGTGATGAGGGTGATGGACAGGAAGATGGTGGAGAAGACCAGGCCGGCGTTGAAGACGTTCTCCCAGGTGGTCGGCAGCCACGTCAGCATCGACACGACGAACGCGACCAGCAGGATGTACCACCCGATGCGGACGACGCGGTCGATCTGGGGGGCGCGAAGGGTGGCGATGGTCGGCAGGGGCGGCGGGTCCACCGACGAGAGCGGGTCCTTGGTCCGGTCGAGCTTGCGCAGGCCGGGCACCAGCAGGAGGGCGGCCACCAGCACGATGAACGGGAGCGAGGTGAACAGCGCCGACGACCACACGCTGTCCACCGGCAGGTAACCCTGGAGCGTGGTGGTGAGCACGCCCATCAGGACGCCGACCAGGGCGGCGAGGGTGAGCGAGCGCAGCACCGCCCAGGCGGCGGCGGCGAAGCCCGCCACCATGAGGGCGGCGTAGTCGCTGAACTGGAGCTGAGGGTAGATGGGGGCCAGGAGGACACCGGCCAGGGCGGCCATGAACCCCGAGATGGCCCAGGCCACCGCCACCACCCGTCCGGCGTTGACGCCGTCGAGTTCGATCAGGCGGCGGCTCTCCACCGAGCCGCGCATCTGCAGGCCGAGGTTGGAGAAGCGGAGCAGCAACCCGAGGGCGACCAGGACGAGCACGGTCGTGAGGGCGGTCGTGACGTAGATCCCGTTGATCGGTGTCCCGGCCACCCGGAAGTAGACGGTGTTCGGGTTGAACAGGATGCTCGGCGGGTTGTACTGGTTGGCGCTGCCGAAGAACACCGCCAGGACCGCCGGGATCCCCACGAAGAGGCTGATGCCGGTGACCAGCTTGGCCGTGGTGTTGGTGTTGGCGATCTTGCTGAACAAAAGGCGGTCGAAGGCCACGCCCACCACGGGGCCCAGGACGACGACCGACAGGACGAAGGCCAGCCACACCGGCAGGTGCTCGTTCTGCACCAGACGGGTGAAGAGGAAGGCGGACAGGTAGGCCTGTGCCCCGTAGGCGAAGTTGAAGACACCGGTGGCCTGGTACGTGAGGACCAGGCCCACCGCGACGATGGCATACGTGCACCCGTAGGGGACGCCGGGGATGGCGAAGCCCAGGAAGTGCTCCACGCCGGGTCCGCCCCTACCTCGTCAGTGCGGCGGGCGGGTTCACGCGCCGGGCGTGCCCGGCGGGGCCGGCTCCACCGCCGGGTCCTTGGCGTTCCCGTTCACACAGACGAAGACCTGTTTCCCCGAGCCCAGAACCGGCACGAACGTCTTGCCCTGGACCTGGACGAAGGCGCTGCACGACGGGAGCGTGTTGGTGGTGTGGGCCGAGGTCCAGTCCACGGGGGCGGTCGTCCCGTCCGCGTTGAAGTTGGTGATCTTGTTGTCCTGGGCGATCACGTTGGCCTGGGTCAGATCGCTGCCGGCCGCCTTGATGCCGTCGACCAGCAGGACGGCCGACTGCCAGCCCTGGAAGGCCACGCCGTTGTAGGTGAACGTCGGCTCGTACTTGTTCATGGTGGCGATGTACTGCTGCATGCCGGAGTACGTGTTGCCGTACTTCGGGAGCGTGGCGGCGGAGAACGGCACCGAGCCGGTGATGTTCAGGTACACGCCCTTCATCAGGCTGGCGTACTGGTTGAGCAGCGTCTGGTCGTACCCGTTCAGCCACAGCTGCTTGATGTTGAGGCCGTACTGCTGGATGTCACGGGCCATCGTGATGTTGTCCGAGGACTGCATGCAGGAGACGACCAGGTCCGACCCGGCCTGCTGCATGCGCTGGACGTCCGAGGCGTAGCTGCCGCCCAGCTGGGCGCCGACGTCGACGTAGTTGATGTTGTAGCCGGCGCTCTTCAGCATGCTGGCGTAGGCGTTGCAGGCGTCGTAGGACGAGGCGATCGAGGGGCCGTAGCTGATGAAGGCCACCGCCTTGGAGTTGGTGGCCTTGATGAAGTGACCCATCGTCGGGACGCCGGCCGAGTAGATCTGGGTCGACCCCCCCGCCGCGAACAGGTTCGGCGCGGTCTGCCAGTTGGCGCTGACGTTGTAGCCGTACGTCGGCGTATCGGTCGACACGAAGTAGCCGGGCGTGAACCAGGCCGACGCCACCCCGACGGCGAAGGCGTGGTCCTGGTCGATGGCCGTGTGGACCTGCTGGGTGAACTGACTGGGCGATCCGCCGTCGTCGAGGTCGGCGCTCAGCACGATCTTGCGCCCGTCGACCCCGCCCTGGGAGTTCACGAGATCGAAGTACGCCTCCATGCCCGGCCCGATGCCGTTGAAGTAGCCGGCCAGGGGTCCGGTCTTGGTCGAGATGGCCGCCACGTCGACCTGGGTGGCGGTCACGCCGGGAGCGCTGGAGCCCCCGCTGGCGCCGCTCCCCGACGTCGTCGATGTCGAAGCCGCCGTCGTCGTGGTCGTGGTCGTGGCGGGCGACGCGGATGACGAGCACCCCGCGGCCACCACCGCCACTGCAGCCAACGACGCGGCGGGCACCACCCAATTCCCCCGGCGACCACGCATCAGTTCATTCCTCCTCGCACCGGACCCGCCGCACCGGACTTGGACGGGATCGTCCTCCCCCCCGGTGAACGGCAGGCCACCCGGCCTGTTCGTGTGGTCAGGACATTAGCCACATCACGAGGGTGGAGACTAGCCATGTCGACGGACGCCCACCCGGCACGGCCCGCGGAACAGGCCGGGACAGACCCGCTCCGCTCGTCACCCGGGCAGCAGCACGTCGAGCGACAGCCCCGCCGCGGCCAGGTCGCAGCTGCGGTTGTCCTCGGCGTAACGCCGACCCTGCACGTTGAAGAGCGACACCGAATCGGCGTGGCGCGGGTACGGCCCCCAGTGCCATGTCCCGCGGTGCAACACCACCGGGACGAGCGGCTCGAGCAGGAACGCGCGCACCCCGTCGACGCCGTCGCCCGTCGTCGGTTCCACCCCGGCCGGCGCCACGACGACCACCGACGGTGCGTCCAGCACCATGAGCACCTGGGTGTGGGTGTCGTGGCGGAAGAGGACCTCGCACCGCAGGCCACCGGGCACCACCGGCACCTCGTCGCTCCGGTGGCCGATCCGGTTGACGTGGACGTCCCCCCAGGCGAACTCGAGGGTGTGGTCGCCGTCGCGCGGGTCGGTGTCGTCCACCGGCAGCCAGCCGAACGGGGCCCACAGGATCTCGTCGAGCGGCTTCGGTACTATCTGACGCACAGCGTCGTGATCCACGGCAGCACCCATGACCAGCCAAGGAGACCACACCCCATGGACGTTCGCAACATCGAAGACGTCGCCCCTGTCGTCGAGCACAACGGCACCGTGCCGGTCTGGTGGATGGTCAACTCCCGGGAGATGAAGGATCTGACCGACGGCGGGTTCCTGGAGCTCGTCAACGAGTTCGAGGTGGCCGGCGGCGGGTACGTCGATCCCCACTCCCACCCGACCCACGAGTTCTATTACGTGCTGCGCGGCCGCGGCACGATGACGATCGGCGACGAGGAGCGCCAGATCGCCCAGGGGGACCTCGTCCACATCCCGCCGGACGTGGTCCACAGCCTGCGACCGCTCACGGACCACGCGCCGATCCACTGCTTCTGCTTCGCCATCGGCGTCAAGGGCGCCGGGCCGATCGACTACACCAACCACTAGATCGCCGGTCCCATCCAGGGTCGGACGCCGCCCGGACGCCCGGCTACTCCGCCGGGGCGTCCGAGTCGATCAGCGATGCATCGAGGCCCAGCAGTTCCACTGTCGTCGAGCCGGCCCGGAGCGCCTCGAAGTATCTCCGCTCGGCCGACTCGCGGGACCGTCCGGCACCGATGACGTCATCGACCGCGGTGCCGGGCACCACCACCACGCCGTCGACGTCACCCACCACCCAGTCACCGGGTTCCACTGCCACCCCGGCCACCGTGACGGCCAGTCCGGCCGTCCCCCGCGAGTTCTTGGTCGCGCCGGGCAACACGATCCCGTGGGAGAAGACCGGGAACCCGAGCCGCTCGAGGGCCGCCACGTCGCGCACCCCGCCGTCGATGACCAGGCCGGCGATGCCCCGCGCCAGGGCCGCCGTGGTCAGCACCTCGCCCCAGTAGCCACGGTCGTGGACGTCGCCGACGTCCACGACGAGGACGGTACCCGCCGGGGCCCGCGTCACCGCGACGTGCACCGCCAGATTGTCCCCGGGGGTGCAGCCCACCGGATAGGCGGGGGCGGCGACGGCGGCGCCGGACCACGCCGGTCGGAGCCGGGGCGGCAGCCGACGGGCTCCCGACTCCCCCAGCGTGGCGGCCCCGAGCCCCGCCAGAGCCTCGGCGGTGTCCTGTTCCATGGTGTCCACTCCTCTCGTGCCCGACGCGGACCGCCCTCAGGGGCGTACCGCCACCGTTACCTCGATCTCCACCGCCCCGCCCCGCGGCAGCGCGGCCACGCCCACGGCGGAGCGGGTGTGGCGACCGGCGTCGCCGAACACATCGTGGAGGATCCGACTGGCGCCGTCGACCACGGCCGGTTGCTGATGGAAGTCCGGGCTCGAGGCGACGAAGCCGGTGACCGTGAGCACGCGTTCCACCCGGTCGAGCGAGCCGAGCGCAGCCTCCAGGACGGCGAGCGCGTTGAGAGCACACACGGCGGCGGCCTCGGTGCCCTCCTCGACGGTCACGGTGTCGCCCAACCGGCCGCAACAGGTGAGCCGGCCGTCGACCCGGGGGAGCTGCCCCGACGTACGCGCCTGCCCACTGTGGACCACGACGGCGTCGAGCGGGTCGTGGGGCGGATGGGGCCCGTGCAGTACCAGGCCGAGTTCGGCCAGCCGGGTCCGGATGCGACCCGATGTCCCCTCCGGTCCGGCGGCGTCGGCCGCGTCGGTCCCGGGGGCGCTCCCTACGGCGTCGGTCATGGTTCAGGCCTCCCTGGCACGAAGCATCGGGCGTGCCCGCCGCTCGGCCGACGGAATGGGACGGGACGGGACGGGCCGATGGTAGCCCGCCGGGCATTCGGCGCCACCGGATCCGGGGCGGCGCCGGCGACGACGGCCTACAGTGACGCCGTGCCCACGCTCGACCCGCGACCCGACGGACGGATCGCCCGCGGCCGCCCGGCGGTCGGAGGCCGCTAGCACGATGGAGCCGGGCGAGTTCCGCGGCACCATCCGCGACGACTTCGAGGGGTCGGTCCCGTGGTGGCCCGAGCGCCGGCGCCCGGCTCCGGGATCGCCCAACGTGGTCCTCGTCGTGCTCGACGACGTCGGGTTCGCCCAGTTGGGATGCTTCGGATCCGACATCGACACCCCGACGCTCGACCGCCTGGCCGGCGCCGGCCTCCAGTTCACCAACTTCCACACCACCGCCCTGTGCTCCCCCACCCGGTCGTGCCTGTTGACGGGCCGCAACCACCACAGCAACGGCATGGGACGCGTGGTCGAGCTGGCCACCGGGTTCCCGGGGTACGACGCCACCATCCCGCGCGCCAACGGCTTCCTCAGCCAGATCCTGGTCGACCGTGGCTACGCCACCTGGGCCGTGGGCAAGTGGCACCTGGCCCCCGAGGACGAGTGCCACCTGGCGGCCCCCCGCCACAACTGGCCCCTGGGTCGGGGCTTCGAGCGGTTCTACGGGTTCATGGAGGGTGAGACCCACCAGTTCGTGCCCGCCCTCGTCTCCGACAACCATCAGGTCGAGCCCCCCGGCACCTACGAGGACGGCTACCACCTCACCGAAGACCTGGTGGACACGGCCATCGGCTTCGTGTCCGACCTCCGGGCCGTCGACCCCGACAAGCCGTTCTTCCTGTACTTCTGTCCCGGCGCCTGCCATTCCCCCCACCAGGCCCCGCGCCCCTGGATCGACCGGTACGCCGGGCGCTTCGACCGGGGTTGGGACGCCTGGCGCGAGACGACGTTCGCCCGCCAGCTGGCCGAGGGGATCCTCCCGCCGGGCACCGAGCTGTCGCCGCGTCCGGACTGGGTCCCCGCCTGGGATTCGCTGACCGACGAGACCCGACGGCTCTACGCCCGATACATGGAGGCCTTCGCCGGGTTCCTCTCCCACACCGACGACCAGCTCGGACGACTCGTCGACTTCCTCGAGCGCACGGGGGACCTCGACGACACCGTGCTCCTCGTGCTGTCCGACAACGGCGCCAGCTCCGAAGGCGGGCCCACCGGATCGGTCAACGACGTCCGGCCGTGGAACATGGCGCCCCGTTCGGTCGAGGAGGCGCTCGGCCGGATCGACGAGATCGGCGGGCCCCTGTGCCACAACAACTATCCGTGGGGATGGACGGTGGCGGGCAACACACCGTTCCGGCGGTGGAAGCGTGAGGTCCACGAGGGGGGCGTCGCCGACCCGCTGATCGTCCACTGGCCGGCCGGCACCGACGGCCACCAGGCGCCCCGCAACCAGTACGTCCACGCCATCGACGTCACCCCCACCCTGCTCCAGATCCTCGGGATCGAGGCGCCGGACACCGTGGCCGGCGTGCCCCAGACGCCGATGCACGGGACGTCGTTCGCCGAGGTCCTGACGGATCCCGGGGCGCCGGACCGGCACACGGTGCAGTACTACGAGATGTTCGGCTGCCGGGCGCTGTACCAGGACGGCTGGAAGGCGGTCACCTACCACCCGGTCCAGGACACGTCGGTGGCCTTCACCGACGATCCGTGGGAGCTCTACCACGTGGCCGTCGACCCGTCGGAGTGCCACGACCTGGCCGCCGCCGAGCCCGAGCGCCTGGCGGCGATGATCGCCCGCTGGTGGGACGAGGCCCGGACCTTCGGTGTCCTCCCCCTCGACAACCGACCCTTCTCCGAGCTGGTCTTCGGCCGGCCCCGCCCGGTGGCCGAACGCTCCCGCTACGTCTACTACCCCGGCGCGGCGGCCGTACCCGAGATGGTGGCCGTCAACGTCCGCAACCGCGACCACCGGATCATGGCCACCGTCGAGATCCCCGAGGTCGGCCCCGGGGGCCGGGGTGCCGAAGGCGTGCTCCTGTCGCTCGGTTCCGGTCTCGGGGGTTGGTCGTTCTACTTCGACGACGGTCGCCCCGCCTACGTCCACAACTTCGTGTCACTCGAGGAGCACCACCTCGAAGCGGCCGAGCGGGTGCCCCCCGGACGCCACCAGGTGGCGTTCGTCTTCGAGCGCACCGGTGAGCACCGTGGGGTCGGGCACCTCGAGGTCGACGGCATCGAGGTCGCGCGGGGCGAGATCCCGCGGTTCACCCTGACGAAGTTCTCCGTCACGGGGGCCGGACTCACCTGCGGCTACAGCGACGGACTGCCGGTGACCCGTCGCTACACAGCGCCGTTCCGCTTCACCGGCACCCTCGACGACGTGGTCGTGGAGGTGGACGGTCCACCGTGGTCGGACCCCGAGACCGATGCCGAGGAGGCGATGGCCCGCCAGTAGCGGACCGGACGAGACATGGCCCAACTCCCCCCCGAACAGCTCCACGCCATGGCCGAGGCCTTCGGCGACGAGTCCGCCTACCGCGTGGTCGGTGGTGGGTCGATGACCTTCGCCGAGTGGGACACCGCCGCTAGCCGGGTCGCCCGCGGCCTCGTCGACGAGGGCGTCACCCCGGGTGACCGGGTGGCGATCCACCTCGAGGCGCCCAACGCCCTGCGGTGGATGGTCGCCTACGCCGCCATCCACCGGGCGGGGGGCGTGGCGGTACCGCTCAACCCGCAGCTGACCCGTCCCGAGGTCGAACGCATGCTGGAGCACTGCGGGGCGGTCGTGGCCCTGGTCGAGTCGTCCCTCGCCGACCGCCACCCCGAGCGGGGCGCCACCACCGTGGTGACCGTGTCGGCGGCCGGCTCCGGTGACGCCAGCGGCTGGGACGAACTGTCCGACCACGACCCGGAGTACTTCCAGGTCGCCCGCGACCGCGGCGACCTCGCCGACATCCTCTACACCTCGGGCACCACGGGACACCCGAAGGCCGTGGCCGTGCGCCACGACAACTCCTCGCTGGTCCCCTTCCGCGCGCCCCAGTGGAGTGGCGGGGGCTGGATCCACGCCAGTCCTCCCTACACGTTCGCCGGACTGTCCTTCGTCTACACGCCCATGAAGCTCGGGCTACGGGGCATCTACCTCCCACGTTTCGACGCCGGCACGTGGCTCGACACCGTGGAGTCGGACCGACCCGGCTTCGCCTTCCTGGTGCCCGCCATGGCCACCCTCCTCCTCGACCACCCCCGCTTCGACACCGCCGACCTCAGCTCGATCGTGCAGTGCACGGTGGGCAGCGCACCCCTCGCCCCCCGCGTGCTGGAGCGTCTCCAGGCGAAACTGCCGGAGGCGTTGGTGTCCAACAACTACGGGATGACCGAGGCGGGGTCGGTCTACTGCCTCATGCCGCCCGGGGAGGCCGTCAAGCGCCCGGGATCGGTCGGCAAGCCACTCCCACCGGCCGAGATCGTCTGTGTCGACGACGCGGGAGCACCCGTCGGGCCCGACGTGGTCGGCCAGGTGCGCATGCGGATCCCCGGCCGCCCCCGCGAGTACTACGGCGACACCGACGCCACGTCGCGCACCTGGGTGGACGGCTGGCTGGTGACGGGCGACCTCGGCCGACTCGACGTCGACGGGTACCTCTACATCGTGGGCCGCAGCAAGGACGTGATCATCCGCGGGGGCAACAACATCCACCCGACGGACGTGGAGCACGCCATCGCCTCCCATCCGGCGGTGCTCGAGGTGGCGGTGCTCGGCGTGCCCCATCCGGTGCTGGGCGAGGACGTGGTCTCCTTCGTCGTGCTGCGTCCCGGCGAGGAGGTCGGGCCCGACGCGCTCCGCGAGTACACGCTGGGCCTGCTCGCCCGCTACAAGGTGCCCCGGCAGTGGTACTTCGTCGACGAGCTGCCGCGCAACGCCACCGGCAAGGTGGTCAAGGACCGCCTGCGCGAACTCCTGCCACCGACGGACGACGCCGCCGATTCCGCCGAGACCGCGGCCGGCGGAGTGCCGCAGTAGCGTCTCGACCCATGGCAACTGCACGTGACGTGGTCCGCATCGGCATCGTGGGGGCCGGCAACATCGCCTCCATGAACGTGGCCGGTTACCTCGCCGATCCGCGCTGCGCGGTCGTCGCCGTCTGCGATCCGCGGGAGGGCCGGGCCGAGGAGGTGGCGGCCGAATGGGGCGTGCCCAAGGCCTACACCGACCTCGACGCGCTGCTCGCCGATCCCGACGTCGATGCCGTCGAGATCCTGACCCCCACCAACCTCCACCACGCCCACGTGATGGCCGCCCTCGCCGCCGGCAAACACGTGTCGTGCCAGAAGCCGCTGGCCAACTCGGTCAGCCAGGCGCGGGAGATGGCCAGGGCGGCCGAGGACGCCGGGCTCATCCTCCGGGTGAGTGAGTGCTTCCGGCACTATCCGCCCCTCGAGCTGGCCCGGAAGCTGATCGTGGAGGGAGCGATCGGCAAACCGACCCACCTGCGCTGCCGGACCGTCGTGGGGCAGACCGAGTCCGCCTTCCAGGCCGGCCTCGACTACGAGGGCTACGTCTGGCGGATGACCAACGAGAGCCCCGGCGGCCACCTCTTCGACGACATGATCCACAAGTACGCCGTGGCGCTGTGGCTGCTCGACCAGGACATCGTGTCGGTCCAGGCCGTGGTCCGGCGACGTGACTACTACTTCGAGCCGTGTGCGGCCATCTTCGAGTACGAGGACCCCGCGGTGCTGGGCTCGATGGAGGTCTCCTATGCGCCGGACATGTGGCTGCGCAGCGCGTACTACGGCGCCGACGAGTTCTTCGAGATCCAGGGGGACAGGGGCAACCTGTGGGTCACCCGCTGCACGGGCCAGATGCTCGACCTGCCGGCGGTGGTCCTCTACGACGGGACGAAGGGGAGCCAGACGACCACCACGTTCCCCCACGTGGACGACGACTGGGCGACGGGGTTCAAGCGGGCCTCCACCCACTTCGTCGACGCCCTGGTCGACGGCGTGCCCGCCGAGATGAGCGCCGGGGAGGCGATCAAGGCGCTGCAGCTCTGCTTCGCCGTCTACGAGGCCGGCAACACCCGGCTGCCGGTCGACCCCCGGACCATCGACGACCTGGTGGTGCCCGACGGGTGGCCCCGGCCGTGAGGGTCACCCGCACCCTCCACCACAGCGTCAACGTCGAGGGCGACCTGGAGGCGGCCGTCGCCTTCTACGCCGGACTGCTGGAGCTCCCGAGTGACGAGCGCCCGGAGATCCCCGGGGTCGGCGGTCACTGGTTCGGTGCCGGCAACGCCCAGCTGCACCTGGTCGACGCCGACCCGGGGCCCCCGGGCATCCAGCCCACCGGCCCGCACGTGTGCTTCGCGGTGGCCGACCTGGACGCCGCCATCGCCGAGCTCGAATCCGCCGCCATCCCCTACACCCGGGGAGCCCAGGGGGCGACCGTCCAGATCTGGTTCACCGACCCGGCGGGCAACACCGTGGAGATCCAACAGGACCCCGACGTGGCCACCGGCGCCTGACCGGCCCGGCCGTCGGAACGGCTCAGGGGATCCCGCCGTCGACCCGCAGCACCGCCCCGGTCGTGAAGCTCGACGCGTCCGATGCGAAGTAGAGGGCGGTGCCCACGATCTCCTCGGGCCGGCCTCCCCGGCCGAGGGCGAGACGCTCCTTCGCCGTGGCCTCGAAGGCCTCGAGGTCCCACTCGCGGGTCACGTCGGTGAAGAACGGTCCGGCCATGATGCAGTTGACGCGGACCCCCGGGCCCCAGGCATGGGCGAAGCCCACCGTCAGGGCGTTGAGCCCGGCCTTGGCGGCGTTGTAGGGGAGCATGTCCGGTGCCGGACGCACCGAGCCCACGCTCGACACGTTGATGATCGAGCCCCCGTATCCCGCCGCCATGCGGGGACCGACGAGGGCCGTGAGGCGGAAGGGGCCCTTCAGGTTGATTCCCACCACCTTGTCCCACATCGCCTCGGTCACCTCGGAGAGGTCGCCGTAGAGGAGGGACATGCCGGCGTTGTTGATCAGTACGTCGACGCGGCCGAAGTGGTCGTAGACGGCGTCGACCAGCCCGTCCAGCTCGTCCCAGTGGCTCATGTTGACGGCCACGGGCAGCGCGCGGCGCCCGAGGGCCTCGATCTCGGCGGCCACCTCCCGGCAGGCCTCGATCTTGCGACTGGCCACGACGACGTCGGCGCCCGCGCCGGCCAGGCCCAGGGCCATCTCCCGGCCGAGGCCACGACTGCCCCCGGTCACGAGGGCCACCCGGCCACTCAGGTCGAACCGCTCACTGGTCGTCTGCACCGCCTCCCCTTTCCGGTCCCGGCTCCTCGGCGCGGCACCCGGCAGGCGTCACCGTAGTCCGGGGCCCGGGAGCGGGCGGGTGGTCAGCCCCCGGGTTCGGGATCCCGGGGCAGCCCCAGGATCCGCTCGGCGATGACGTTGCGCTGCACCTCGCTGGTCCCCCCGGCGATGGTCAGGCAGCGGGTGGCGAGCACGCCACCCGTCCAACGCGCCGACCGACCCTCGAGGGTGGCCCCTTCCGCGCCCAGCAGCGACAGCCCCATGAGCTGCACCCGCTGTTCGTGCTCGGCTCCGAGCAGCTTGCGCAGACTGGCCCCGGGACCGGGGTCGGCCCCGGCCAGGGCCAGCAGTGTCGAACGGTGACCCATCAGCCGGAGCGACTGGGCCTCGGCCAACAGGCCACCCAGCTCCGAGGCGGTGTCGGGGTCAAGCCCGTCCCCCAGCCGCGTCGCCAGCCGGAGCACCGATTCGACGCCGGTGCCGAACGTGGCTCCCGACGAGATCGACACCCGCTCGTTGGCGAGGGTCAGGCGGGCCATCCCCCAGCCACCGTTCACCTCACCGATGACGCACTCGTCGGGCACGAAGACCGAGTCGAAGAACACCTCGTTGAACAGCGCCGCCCCGGTCAGCTCGCGCAGGGGTCGGACGTCGAGCCCGGGGCTCGCCATGTCCACGATGCAGTAGGTGATGCCCTCGTGCTTGGGGGCCTCGGGGTCGGTCCGGACCAGACAGATACCCCAGTCGGCCACGTGGGCCATGGAGGTCCAGACCTTCTGGCCGGTGACGCTCCACCCGCCCTCCACCCGTTCGGCGCGGGTGGACAGGGCCGCCAGGTCCGAGCCGGCGCCGGGCTCGCTGAACAGCTGGCACCACGACAGGTCGCCCAGCAGGGTCGGTCGCACCCAGCGGGCCTGCTGTTCGGGGGTCCCGGCCGTCATGATGACGGGCAGGGCCCAGGCGCCGACGCCGAGGTGCGGACGGGCGATCCCGGCCGCCGCCAACAGCTCGTCGATGACGACCTGCTCCACCGCACCGGCGTCGCGACCCCAGGGTGCCGGCCAGTGCGGGACCACCAGACCGGCGTCGACCAGCCGGGCCCGACGGTCGACCTCGGACGCCCGCTCCACCTCGGCGACCACCGGGGCGAGTTCGGCCCGCCACCGCTGCGCCTCCTCGGGGAGGTCGGTGGCGAGGTCCCGACGGGTTCCCCCGGCCGCCACCTCGGTCACCCGCCGACGATGGCGGTGAGGACCCCCCAGGAGCTGCCGGTCGGCCAGGGCGCGCTTCAGGCGCAGATGGAGGTCGTGCTCCCAGGTGAAGCCGATACCACCCAGGATCTGCAGGCACTCCTGGGCGCACCGGACGAAGCCGTCGGCACACAGGGCCGCGGCGGTGGCGACCGCCAGCTCGGCGTCGTCGGGTCCGGCGCCGTCCGCCGCGCCCACGGCCAGGACCGCGTCCCAGGCCACCGACGTCATCTGGTCGACGCGCACCGCCATGTCGGCCAGCCGGTGCTTGACGGCCTGGAACTGGCCGATCGGCCGGCCGAACTGCACCCTCACCTTGGCGTACTCCGTCGCCGTCTCGAGGCACCAACGGGCGCCGCCGACGTGCTCGGCCGCCAGGAGGACCGTCATCAGGTGACGGACCCGCCCGTCGTCCACGCCGACCAGCCGGTGGGCGGCGGGGACGGCGGCGGCGTCGACCACGACGGCGGCCATCCGCCGCGTGGGGTCGAGGCTGGCCAACGGGTCGATCCGGACCCGGTCGCCGTCCACCTCGAGCACGCACCACCCCGTCGTGCCGTCGCCCTCCCGGAACGGTGCCACCACCACGGTGGCCGTCTGCCCGCCGAGCACCGGTCGGAGCGTCCCCGACACCACGAGGCCGCCGGCGGGCCCAGCCACCGCCTCGAGCCGACCGGCCTCCAGGGCCACCGCCCCCACCGAGCTGCCGTCGGCCAATCCGGGCACGATGGTCCCGGCCGGCGCCGGCTCGAGGCCGTGGGCGGCCAGGGCGGCCGCGGCGGCCGTCGGCACCAGGGGGCCGGGGACGGCCGACCACCCCGTCTCCTCGAGGACGACCGCCAACTCGAACAGGCCGAATCCCTGACCTCCGAGGTCCTCGGGGAGGTGGATGCCCAGCCACCCCTGTCCGGCCATCCCCTTCCACACCGGGAGCAGTGACTCGACCTCGGCGTCGAGCAGCGACCGGGGCACGTCGGGCGGGCAGTGGGCGTCCAGCCACCGGCGGACCGAGAGTCGCTGGGCCACGTGCTCCTCGGACAGGGCGATGGGCATCCGTCTAGCCCTCCGTCCCGGACCGGCCGGCCGTCGGCGCCACGACGGTGATGGCCCGCGTAGGACAGCCGTCGGCGGCCACCCGGACCCGTTCGAGGTCGTCGCCGGGGGGGTCGAGGACCACCGACACCCCGTCGTCGTCCAGCTCGAAGGTGGCCGGTGCCCAGAAGACGCAGTTGCCCGAGCCGACGCACCGGTCGACGTCGATCGTCACGCGCCATCCCCCGGGCCCACCACCCATGCCTTCCCCCGATCCCGACCCCGTCACGGGCCCGCTCGCCTCGGCCATGGGGGTGGAGACTAGCCGGGAGGGTCCGCCCCGGCCGCCGGCGCGCCGGGCAGAATCCGGGCGGAACCACGGAGGTACGAAACCCATGACCACGGACCCATCCACCGTCCGCCATCCGCTCGAGCCCCTCGACGCCGACGAGATCCGCACGGTGGTGGCCGCCGTACGGGCGTCGGGCCGGCTGGCGGACACCGCACTGTTCGCCATGGTCACGCTGGTCGAGCCGGACCGCACCCAGCTGGCGGCGTACGCCTCGGGGACCCCGGTCCCCCGCCGGGCGCTCGCCGTGGTGCTGCCCCGGCCCGATGCCTCGGTGGCCGAGGTCACGGTGGACCTCCCCGACGGCGTCGTGGCCGGATGGGTCGAGCGCGAGGGGGTACGACCCGCCCTGCTCTTCGACGACTCGTACCGCTCCATCCTGGCCCTCAAGGCCGACCCCCGTTGGATCGAGGCCATGGCCAAGCGGGGCATCACCGATCCCGAGTCCGTCCAGATCGACCCGTGGCCCACCGGCCACTTCGACAACCCCGACGAGGAGGGCCGGCGCATCACGCGATGCCTGTCGTACTACCGGGAGGACCCGGCCGACAACGGGTACGCCCGGCCCGTCGAGGGCGTCCTGGCCACCGTCGACGCGGCCCGCGGCGAGGTGCTCGAGGTGCTCGACCTGGGCGTCGTGCCCCTGCCTCCCGGTCGCGGCACCTACCGTTCGGGCGACCACGGCCCGGACCGCGACGATCTCCGGCCGCTCGAGATCGTGCAGCCCGACGGGGTGAGCTTCACCCTCGACGGGCACCGGTTGAGCTGGCAGAAGTGGTCCATGCGCCTGTCCATGCATCCCCTGGAGGGTCTGGTCCTCCACACCGTAGGCTACGACGACGGCGGCACCACCCGACCGGTGCTGCACCGGGCCTCCATCTCCGAGATGGTGGTCCCCTACGGCGACCCCGGACCGATGCACGGCTGGAAGAACGCCTTCGACGTCGGCGAATGGGGTCTCGGCCGCATGGCCAACTCCCTCACCCTCGGGTGTGACTGCCTCGGCGAGATCACCTACCTCGACGCCACCTTCGCCTCCGAGCACGGTCACGTCCACGTCGTCGAGAACGCCATCTGCATCCACGAGGAGGACTACGGGATCCTCTGGAAGCACAACGACATGAACACCGGGCACACCGAGGTGCGCCGGTCCCGGCGTCTCGTGGTCTCCTTCATCGCCACGGTGGGCAACTACGAGTACGGCTTCTACTGGTACTTCTACCTCGACGGATCCCTGCAGCTCGAGGTCAAGCTGACGGGCATCATGTCCACCCAGGCCGTCTCCGAGGGCCAGGTGACGCCGTGGGCGGCGCCGGTGGCTCCGGGACTCGCCGCCCCGTTCCACCAGCATTTGTTCTGCGCCCGGCTCGACGTCACCGTCGACGGACCGGTCAACGAGGTCCACGAGGTGTCGTTCGAGCCGGCGCCCGAGGGGCCCGACAACCCGTGGGGCAACGCCATGCGCCAGCAGGTGACCCGACTCGACACCGAGTCGGCCGCCCAGCGGGACGTCGACCCGGCCACCAGCCGCCACTGGCGGTTCGTGAACCCGTCCAGCATCAACCGGCTGGGCCGGCCGGTCGCCTACAAACTGCTGGCCGGGGCCACGCCGACCATCCTCGCCCGTCCCACCTCCAGCGTGGGCCGCCGGGCCGGATTCGCCCGCCACAACCTGTGGGTCACCCCGGACACCCCCGGCGAGGTGCGGGCCGCCGGTGACTACCCCAACCAGCACCCCGGCGGCGACGGACTGCCCTCGTGGACGGCGGCGGACCGCAGCCTGATCGACACCCCGATCGTGGCGTGGCACACCTTCGGCATCACCCACTCCCCCCGTCCCGAGGACTGGCCGGTGATGCCGGTCGAGTACTGCGGGTTCCACCTGGTCCCCGTCGGGTTCTTCGACGCCAACCCGGCCCTCGACGTCCCCCCGCCCCCGGGGCACTGCCACTGACTCCGCCGCGCGGGCCGCTCGACCCCTTCGCAGGTCGACGTCCCGGGCACCCCGCCGGTCGCCGGTTACCATGACCGCCATGCCCGAACCCGAGACCCTGCTCTACGACGAGAAGGACGGCGTGGCCTGGGTCACGCTCAACCGCCCCGACGCCCTCAACTCCTTCGACACCGTCATGCAGCGCGAGCTCCGGGAGCTGTGGGCCATGCTGCGCGTCAACGACGACGTCCGGTGCATCGTCCTCACCGGCGCGGGTGACCGCGCCTTCTGCACCGGGCTCGACCGGGCGGGCATCGGCTCGTCGGAGGACCTGCCCCCCGGCAAGCTGGCGGGCTACAACACACCGTGGGACTTCGAGGACCCCGGTCGCAGCGTCTGCCCGAAGACCAACCAGCTGTGGAAGCCGATCATCGCCGCCGTGAACGGGATGGCCTGCGGAGGCGCCTTCTACATCCTGGGCGAGGTCGACTTCATCATCGCCGCCGACAACGCCACCTTCTTCGACCCGCACGTTACCTACGGGATGCCGGCCGCCTTCGAGCCCATCTTCCTCATGCACAAGATGCCCTTCCAGGAGGTCATGCGCATGTCACTGCTCGGGGCGAACGAGCGGATGTCGGCCGAGCGGGCCCGCGAAGTCGGGCTGGTGACCGAGGTGGTGCCCCGGGACGAGCTGGACGAGCGCACCCGCTGGGCGGCCGACGCCATCGCCGCCCAGCCGGCCCTGGCCGTCCAGGGCACCCTGCGGGCCCTGTGGCTGGGCCTCGAGGTCTCGCGCCGCCAGGCCCTCGACCATGCCTTCTTGTTCACCAATATCGGCACCGACCAGGCCGCCCTCGACGAGGGACAGGCCCGGTTCACCTCGGGTACCCGCCTCGAGTGGCGGCTGCGCTGAACGGGCCCGTCCGGATCCGACCCGTCGCCCCGGCCCCGTCGGGACCGGGGCGGGTCACCCCGCGGCGGCCCGCTCGGCCGCCCAGCCCCGCAGCGTGGTCCGGTCCGGTTTGCCCACCCCCAGCACCGGGACCTCCTCCAGGTGGAAGACGAACTCGGGCGTCTTGAAACGGGCCACTCCCTGGTCGGCGAACCAGGTGCGGCAGAACTCGACGTCGATGCCCGGCGGTCCGACCACGAACGCGGCCACCCGCTCGCCCAGCCGTTCGTCGGGACACCCCACCACCACGGCCTGGCGGACGTCGGGGTGCAGCTCCAGCACCCGTTCGACCTCCGCCGAGGCGATGTTCTCGCCCCCGCGGATGATGAGCTCCTTCAGGCGGCCCACGATGGTGAGCCACCCGTCGTCGGTGAGCGTGCCGAGGTCCCCGGTGGCGAACCAGCCCCGGCGGACCGCGTCGCGCGTCTGGGACGACTCGCCGTAGCCGATGAACAGCTCGGGTCCCCGCACCAGGACCTCACCGCGGGTCCCGGGGGCCACGGCCCGCGTGGTGCCCGGCTCGGCCACCAGGAGTTCGGCGTCGCCCACGGAGTGGCCGTCGGTGTCGCGGGCCTGGTCCGGTGTGTCCCGCCAGCTGCTGGTGGTGACCGTGGGCGCCTCGGTCGAGCCGTAGGTGCGCTTGACCAGGGCCCCCAGTCCCTCGCGGGCGGCATCGATGAACTCGGGGGTGACGCCCATCGACCCGCACGACACCAGCCGCAGCCGCTCCACCTCGGACCGGTAGCCGGGGACCTCCATCATCCCCACGAACAGGGTGGGTGGCCCGATCATGAAGCTGGCACCGTGCTCGCCGGCCAACCGCACCCCCCGGGCGGCGTCCCACTTCTCCATCAGGACCACCGTCATGGCCGCCTGGCCCGGCACCAGCACCGAGTTGAGCAGTCCCGACACGTGGGCCAGCGGTGACGGCATGAGGGCCACGTCGTCCGCCGTCAGACCGTGGGCCTCGACCATGTTGGCCGCCTTGTAGGCCAGACCCCGGTGGGAGTGCAGGACCGCCTTGGGATTGCCCGTCGAGCCCGAGGTGAACAGCACCACCGCGACATCGGATCCCCGCGGCGGGACCCGGGTCGGAGGCCCGGCCAGGAGGGCGTCGAACCGGGGGTCCCCCGTGCGGACCCCGATGGCGTCCACCAGACCGCCCAGCGGCAGGTCCGGGGCGGACAGGGTGACGGTCGGGGCCAGGTCCTCGATCATGCGGGTCACCTCGCGGGCACCCACCTGGTGGTGGACGGGCGCAGCCACGGCCCCGCTCCGCCAGCAGGCGTGGAAGAGCACGACCGCCTCCCACCAGTTCGGGGTCTGCCAGGCCACCACGTCACCCCGTCGCACGCCGAGGTTCCGCAGTCCACCGGCGGCCCGGGAGGCCAGCGCGTCCAGGGTGGCGTGATCGAGGGTGACGTCCCCGTCCACCACGGCCGGGGCGGAGGCCACCCGGGCCCTGTCGAGCAGGTGGTCGAGGCCGGGGACGTCCCAGGCCCCGCCGGGACGGGCGAAGCGGGGGGCACCGGGTTGGCGGTAGGTGGTGGCGAGTCGGACGGTCATCGGCACATCCCCCGGCTCTCGACGGCTCTGGCGTGGTGGCGCGATCGACGCACGGTGCTCCTCCCTGACGTGGCCCGGGTCCCGCGGCCGGCGCCGTCGGGCGGAGCCACTCTAGGACGCACGGTGGGGCTCAGGCGGCTCCGGGCACGGACACGGTCCGGGTGTCCGTGCCGGAGCGGAGCGCGGTGCCCGGCACGGCGCCGGTCAGCGTGTCGTGGGTGACCACCTCGGTCCCGTTCACCAGCACGTGCTCCATCCCCGCGGCGCCGGCGTAGAGGCGGCTCGCCCCACCCGGGAGATCGTCCCGGGTGCGCAGCGTTCCCGGGCCCACCCGCTCGGGGTCGAAGACGACCAGATCGGCCCGGAACCCCTCGGCCACCCGACCCCGGTCGATCAGTCCGTAGAGGCGCGCCGGCGCCTCGGTCAGCATGTGGACGGCCTCCTCCATGGTGACCAGTCCCCGTCGCCGCACCCCTTCGGCCAGCAGCGTGGTCGAGTACACCGCACCGCACATGGTGTCGAGGTGGGCCCCGGCGTCCGAGCCACCGACCAGGGCACGCGGGTCCCGCCAGGTGCGGGCCCGGGCCGCCCAGTCGTCGTCGGTCGTCGGGATCGGGACCGAGAACCCGGTGCGGAGCCGGTCCGCCACCAGGACCCGGCAGATGGCGTCCCAGGCGTCCACGCCCCACCGGGCCGCAACCTCGGCCACCCGGAGCCCCTCGAGGCCGTCGTTCTCGGGGGCATGGGTCTCGCTGATGACCAGCCGCCCCCAGTCGGCCAGGTACCGCAGGATGCCGGCCTCGTCCGACTGGGCCCGCTCGTCGAGCGCCCGCCGGGCCACCGGGTCAGCCAGCACGGCGGTGCGCTCCTCCACGGGCCGGGCGAAGAACTCTCCCCACCCCGGCAGCCCGTCCAGGATGGCTCCGTGCTCGAAGGAGAGCCGCAGGTCCATGGTGTGGGGCAGGGTGAGCGCGACGACCCGGCCACCGGCGGCCTCGGCAAACGTGGACGCCGACAGCTGCGACGCCGTCCGCTCGGGGTCCGCTCCGGTGGCGGCCAGGACGTTCCAGTTCACCGGTCGGCCCGACAGCACCGACATCCTCGTCAACAGTTCGACCTCGTCGGGGCTGAAGCCGTTCAGACAGCCGGGCACGATCATCTCGACGGACGTCCCCGGGTGGTCGGCCACCACCGCGGCCAGGCGCTCGAGTTCGGTCCGGGAAGCCGAGCGCGACGGGACGGGACGCCCGTCGCCGTCGTGGTGGGTGTGGGCCTGCGAGGTCGAGAAGCCCATGGCCCCCTCGGCCAGGGCGGCGTGCAGCAGCGCCTCCATGGCCACCAGGTGTTGCTCGGTGGCGGTGCCACCCACGGCGTCCTCCCCCATGACGACCCGCCGCAGGGTGGAGTGACCGACCAGGAACCCGGCGTTGACCCCGATCGCCCCGTCGAAGCGCCCGAGCCAGTCGCCGAATCCCGACCACGTCCAGTCGAGGCCGGCCTGCAGGGCGGCGAGCGGCATCCCCTCGACCTTGGCCATCATCCGGGTCAGGTAGTCGGCGTGCTCGGGTCCGGCCGGAGCCAGGGAGAATCCGCAGTTCCCCCCGAACACGGTGGTGACGCCGTGCAGGGGTGACGGGCTGGCCGTCGGGTCCCAGGCCAGCTGGGCGTCGTAGTGGGTGTGGAGATCGACGAACCCCGGCGCCACCACGCAGCCGGAAGCGTCGATCTCGCGTGTCGCCGGATCGTCGATGTCGCCCACGGCCACCACCCGTCCGTCCGCCACGGCGACGTCGGCCCGGCGTCCCGGCGCCCCGGACCCGTCCACCACCTGACCGCCGCGCACCACCAGGTCGATCACGTCGTCACCCCCGGATCCGCAGTCTCCCCCGTGCCCATCCGAACCGACCTCCGTCCCCCGGCACCCGTTCCCCGGCCGTACCGACGCTAGCCTCGCACCCCATGGCCGGCACGCTGCTCCCGGACCCCGAACCCCGGGCCATCGTGGCGCCGGTGATCTCGGTGGACGACCACCTGATCGAGCCTCCCGACCTCTTCGAGGGGCGGATGCCCGCCTCCCTGGCCGAGCGGGCCCCGCGGGTGCTGGAGCGGCCCGGGGGCGACGAGTACTGGCTCTTCGAGGACCGCGAGTATCCGAACGTGGGGCTCAATGCGGTGGTGGGACGCCCGCGTGACGAGTGGAGCATGGAGCCCGCCCGCTTCGACCAGATGCGGCGCGGCTGCTTCGACATCGACGCCCGGGTGGCGGACATGGACATCGCCGGCATCTGGGCGTCGCTGTGCTTCCCGTCGCTCGTCGCCGGCTTCTGCGGCGCGGTCTTCAGCTCGGCCACCGACCCCGTCCTCGGACTGGCGTGCACGCGGGCCTGGAACCGGTGGCACCACGAGGTCTGGGCAGGCACCCACCCCGAGCGGATCATCCCCCTCCAGCTCCCGTGGCTGGCCGACGTCACCGTGGCCGCCGCCGAGGTCCGGGCCAACGCCCCGCGTGGATTCCGGGCCGTGAGCTTTCCCGAGTTCCCCGCCCAGTTGGGGCTGCCCTCGATCTTCACCGGCCACTGGGACCCCTTCTTCGAGGCCTGCCAGGAGACGGGGACGGTGGTCTGCCTCCACACCGGGGCGTCGGCCTGGGCGCCGTTGCCGTCCCCCGGTCCCCCCTTCGAACTGCTGCCCACCGTCTTCCCCGTCAACGCGTTGCTGGCCGCGGCCGAGTGGGTGTGGTCCGGTGTCCCGGTGCGTTTCCCGTCGTTGCGGATCTCGCTCTCCGAAGGCGGGATCGGCTGGGTGCCGATGCTGATGGACCGGGTCGACTACGTCCTCGACCACTCCGCCTCGGGGTCCGAGAGCGCCACCTGGACGTCGGCGCTCCGACCGAGTGAGGTGCTCGGCCGGAACTTCTGGTTCTGCACCATCGACGACCCGTCGATGGTGCCGATCCTCGACCGGATCGGCGTCGACCACGTCATGGTGGAGTGCGACTACCCCCATGCCGACTCCAGCTGGCCCGATACCCAGACCACCCTGGCGGCGGCCTTCGGCGGCCTGCCCGACGCCACACTGCGCAAGGTGGCCGGGGGCAACGCCGCGGCCCTGTTCGACCACCCGCTCCCGGCGACGGACGACTGGCGGGGCACCGTCGGGGGCTGACCCGGCACGAACTGACGATGCGTCATACACTCTGGCAGGCCCAGGTTCCGGGGGGAGGTTGGCCGTTCCTCCGTGCCGGCCCGAACACCGCCGAACCATCGAGGAGTATCCATGGACACCGCCCCGCCGCTGCCCGCCGACGAGCCGACGGCTGTCGACGACGAAGACCCCTTCGCCGCCATGGACCCCGAGATGGCGGCCCACCCGCAGCCCATGTTCAAGATGCTGCGCGACGAGATGCCCGTCATGCCCGTCGACAACGGTGTGGTGGTCAGTCGCAAGGTCGACGTGGACACCGTCCTGCGGGACCCGGCGACGTTCTCGTCCAACGTCGACGCCGTCGACCTGAGCAACATCCGGCCCCTGATCCCCCTGCAGATCGATCCGCCCGAACACAAGAAGTTCCGCAAGCTGCTCGACCCCATCTTCGCCCCGCGGGAGGTGGCCAAACTCGAGGAGTCGCTCACGGCCGCCGTGGACGAACTGATCGACGACTTCATCGACCGGGGCGAGGTGGACTTCTCCAAGGAGTTCTCCAAGCTCTATCCGACCCGCGTCTTCCTCGGCCTGCTCGGGCTGCCCGTCGACGAGTTGCCGTCCTTCCTGGTCATGAAGGACGGCATCATCCGCCCGAACGTGGTCATCGACAGCACCTACGGCAGCCCGGAGACCAAGGCCTACCAACAGGCCACGGCCGCCTCCATCTACGACTACTTCAACACGGTCCTCGATCAGCGCGAGGTCGAGCGCAAGGACGACCTCTTGAGCCGGTTCCTCGACGCCACCGTCGACGGCGAGCGACTCACCCGCGAGGACATCCTCGACATCTGCTTCCTGTTCCTCATCGCCGGACTCGACACGGTGACCGCCACCCTCGACTGCATCTTCGGCTACCTGGTCGACCATCCCGACCAGCGCCAGGCCATCGTCGACGACCCCTCGATCATCCCGGCGGCCATCGAGGAGCTGCTCCGGTGGGAGACGCCGGTGATGGGCGTGGTCCGCGTCGCCACCACCGACACCGAGCTCAGCGGGTGCCCGATCACGCAGGGTCAGACCGTCATGATCCTGCTCGGCTCCGTCAACACCGACGAGGCCGACCTGCCCGATGCCGACGTCGTCCGCTTCGACCGCGAGGTCAACCGCCACGTGGCCTTCGGTGGAGGCGTCCACCGCTGCCTGGGCTCCCACCTCGCCCGCCTCGAGCTGCGGGTGGCGCTGCGCCAGTGGCACCGCCGCATCACGGACTACTCGGTGCCCGAGGGCCACACCCTCGTCTACACGCCGTCGATCCGTTCGATCGACTATTTCCCGATGGAGTTCACCCGGGCCGACTGACCCGTCCCGGAGGACGCCCCGTGGGGCGCCGTCCCGACGCCATCGATCCCCCCCGGGCTGCTCAGAGGACCCGCGTCCCACCGTCCCGCTGATGGGGGAACAGGGCCGCAGCCGGCGTGGAGGGATGGCCGATCCCCCGCCCCAGCTCGCCCGGCGTCGAACCTCGGCTACGACAGGCGCCGGGCGTGGAGGACGATGTCGTGTGTGTGACCGGAGCCGGCGCCCGAGGACACGAAACGAGGCCTCCGCTCATCGACCGTCACCTGCCACCTCTGGTCCAGCCGCGATGCCACATCGCCGACCGACACGTAGTCGGCCGGATCGAATCCGTGGGCCTTGGCCTGTTCGATGTCGACGTCCGCATGGTGGACGACCACGAGATGCCCGAGCGGGGCGACGGCGGCGATCAGCCGATGTTCCGCATCATGGTTCGGAGTGTGCCGTAGGGCGGGGTACTGGGCGGAGACCAGGTCGAACCCCGAAGTCGGCAGATGCGCATCGAGCAGGCCGGTGAGCACCCATTCCACGGGGGCGTGGGTCCGCCCGGCGGCGTCCGCCGCGCGCCGCAGCGCGATGTCGGACACGTCGATCGCCATGACCCGCCAGCCTCGGCCGGCCAGCCAGATGGCGTCGGCCCCCTCGCCACACCCCACGTCGAGGGCGGTGCCGGGATCAAGGTCCCCTACCTCGGCGACGAGAGCACCGTTCGGTTCGCCACTCCACACCTGCTCGGCTTCGGCGTACCACTCATCCCAATCGACGTCACCTCGACCGACGCGTCCGAGGCGCGGGGGACAGGCGGTTCCCCGGCGGTCAGGGTGAGGGTCGGATCGACTGGGCGGGTCGGACATCGTCCTCCGAGTCTGCCGCGGACTTCACCGGTCCACCGACCGGGCGGTGTCGGCCGGTGGGATTCCGACCGCCTTCGGTGATTCCCGCTGCTGCGCCATGGCGCCCGACGACCCGGGATCGGCGGGAGGCTCGGCCGTTCGCGATGTGCACATCAGAAGATCACTTTTCCGTGGATCGGCGTTCAACTCGGGTTGTTACTTTTCGCGCAGCGGACCAACGAGGTCCGATCTACGTCAGGAGAAACGGTGAGACGACGAAAGTCCGTGAGATTTGGGTGCGCTCTGGTGTTGACCGGTGGGACACTGGCCATCGCCGGCATGACCGCCGTACCGTCCGGGGCCGCGACCGCGGGCACGGCGTCGCACGAAGCGGGTGCTGTCTCCCGGGTGGACGGTCGGATCAAGCACGTGATGGTGATCGAGATCGAGAACGAGGAGGGGAGCTCGCTCTTCGGTGCCGGCTCCGAGGCGTCCTACATCCCCGACGTCCTGGAGCCCCAGGGAACGCTCATCCAGAACTACTACGCGGTCGGCCACGTGAGCGCCGACAACTACATCGCCCAGGTCTCCGGCCAGGCTCCCAACCAGGTCACCAGCAGCGACTGCATCACCAATCTGACCACCGAAGCCGGATCGTTCGACGACGTCACGCCCGGCACCCCGGACCCGAACCAGACGGCCTACCCCGGCCAAGTCGACGGCCAGGGTTGCGTCTTCCCTTCGAGCGTCCAGACCATCGGCGACCAGCTCGACACCACCTACCCCAAGTCCATCAAGCATGACTGGCGGGAGTACGCCGAGGACATGGGCAACGACCCGACCCGCGACGGTGGGGTCACGGACCCTCTCGGTGGTACCGACTGCGCCCATCCGACCCAGGTGGCCGGAGTGGCCGGCGACGACACGAACGCGGCCGAGGGCCCGAACGCCACGGGCAGCCAGGTGCTCTCGACCACGTCCGACCAATACGCCGACCGCCACAATCCGTTCATCTACTTCCACTCGGTGATCGACGACACGGCTGTCTGCGACCAGGACGTCGTACCGCTCGGAACGGTGACCGTGGGTACGGGTGGCGCACCCGACCAATTCTCCGGCCACCTGGCCCAGGACCTGTCCAAGGTCAGCACGACGCCCAAGTTCTCCTTCATCACGCCGAACCTGTGTGACGACGGCCACGACGCCACGTGCGCCGGGACGAATACGGACGGCGCGACCGAAGGCGGTCTCGAGGGTGCGAACGCCTGGCTGACGCACTGGATGCCACTGATCCTGAACTCGCCGGCCTACACGAGCGGCTCGATGCTGGTCGTCATCACCTCGGACGAGGGATCGGTCAACGACACCTCGGCCGGCGACGGTGAGGAGCCCGGACCCAACAGCGCCAACCCCGGGTACAGCCCGCTCCTCAACGTACCGATCCCGGCCTACGGGGGTCTCACGTACTACGACCTGCTCGGTGTCACGGGCCTCACACCGAACACCGAGCCGGCCGCCGGGACGCTTCCCGGTGGCGGCAAGGTCGGCGCCCTCCTCTTGAACCCGCGGTGGGTTCGGGCTGGCTACGTCGACAGCACCGGCTCCTACAACCACTACTCAGCACTCCGGACGTACGAGGACCTCCTCGGCATCACCACGGGGGGAGCTGACGGGATCGGCCATCTCGGATTCGCCGCGACGGCACACGACTTCGGCTCGGACGTCTTCGTGGCGAAGCCGATCGGCGCCTGACCGAACTCGGCGAGGGCTCACTCCCCACGAGGAGCCGCTCCGGTCGATGACGACCGGAGCGGCTCCTCTGCCGCGTCACGTCCCATGCCGCGGGCCTGGGGGTGCCCCGTTGGCGGGCCGGGTCCGAACCAGAGGGTGCACGAGCCATCGTCGTTCGATGCCAACGTGTCCCCGAGGCTCGTGACGCTGGGGAAGGGATTGTCGGTCTGCAGAAACGAACGGGCCTGTGTTCCGCCTCAACACTCGTGCTCGGCAACCGAATCCGACCCGTCGAGAGCGGGGGTCGGGCTCCGGACGAGTCGGCGGCGAAGCTCCACGTAGACCGCCGTACCCACGATGGCGTCCAGCTCGTCGGCCATCGACTCCACTACCGGCCGATCACCCACAAAGGCCTCGGTGCCCTCGGTGCAGCACCAGGCCATGGTGTCCCCCTCGGCACCCCAGTCACGCCTCGTCCAGCCCCGGACAGTGGCGATCTCCGCCCCGTCGACCCCCGGTTCCCAGTCGACCTTGATCGGCAGCTGCCAGCAGACCGACGGCTTCGAGTCGATGGGCGACTCACCGGCATCGAGGGCGGCCAGGTGCAGAGCACAGCCAGCCCCCCCGCTGAATCCGGGCCGGTTGAGAAAGATGCAGGCCCCGTCGACGACACGGGTGCTGCTGCGGGTGGTATCGGCGAAGACGCCGACTTCGGCGGCGGTGGCGTGGTACTCGAAGCGAGTCGGGTCCAAGGTGTCCGCCAGAGCGGCGATGAGTCGCACTTCGTCATCTCCGTCGAGCTCCGCACCGACCGAACAGCATCCTTGGCCGAGTGCAGCTGATGGATGCGGCAGGATTCCCTGGCATCCCCGACCCCAGATGCAGGTCCAGTTCGAGGTGAGGAAGGACTTGTCGAACCGCCACGTGGTCTCCCCATCCGAGATCTCGGTGACCGGAGGGTCCATGGATGCACAGCGTATGGCCGAGTCGCTGCCAACGCATCGGGGGGGGGGGGGGAGAACCGACGGCTCTGGCGCCCGCCCGAGGGGCCCCGTCGACCTGTGGAGAGGGGGGCGCCGGCGCACGGGTGCGAGCCCCGGTCCGTGGCGGGGACGGGTGACCGCCGGTCGGGCTACGTTCGAGCCATCCCGGGACGAGGAGAGCCATGGACCCGACACCCGAAGTCAATCGATTCATTCTGCCGATTCATGATCCACCCCACGTCGGCACGACGACCTATGACGCCAAGGACCCGGACACGGCCTTTCCGCCGATCACCGACGTCAGGCCGCCGACCGGCGCCCCCAATGTGCTGATCGTCCTGCTCGACGACATCGGGTTCGGTGCGTCGTCGGCCTTCGGGGGTGTGGTCAACACGCCCACCGCCGACCGGTTGGCCGCGGGTGGCGTCAAGCTCAGCCGGTTCCATACCACCGCTCTGTGTGCCCCGTCCCGAGCCGCTCTCCTCACCGGACGGAACCATCATTCGGTCGGCATGGGCGCCATCCCCGAGGTGGCGACGTCGGCGCCGGGGTACACCTCGATCCGACCGAGATCGACCGCCCCGCTGGCGGAGATCCTGAAGCTCAACGGCTACTCGACCGCAC
The DNA here is from genome assembly GCA_963699345.1 of uncultured Acidimicrobiaceae bacterium. GTDB lineage: Bacteria > Actinomycetota > Acidimicrobiia > Acidimicrobiales > RAAP-2 > Bog-756. The sequence continues at coordinate 552,265 of CAVOTL010000007.1, forward strand.
AGTTCGGCAAGTGCCACGAAGTCCCGGTATGGAAGACGAGTCCGGTGGGACCCTTCGACCTCTGGCCCACCGGAAGCGGCTTCGACTACTTCTACGGATTCATCGGAGGTGAGACCAACCAGTTCTATCCGGCGCTCTACGAAGGCACCACGCCGGTGGAACCTCCCTCGACCCCCGCCGAGGGCTACCACCTCACCGACGACCTGACGGATCGGGCGATCTCCTGGATCCGCCAACAGCGATCGATGCAGACCGACCAGCCGTTCTTCGCCTACTTCGCCCCCGGCGCCACCCACGCCCCACACCACGTCGCCCCCGAGTGGTCGGACAGGTACCAGGGCCGCTTCGACGCCGGTTGGGATGCGCTCCGGGACGAGGTCTTCGCCCGCCAGAAGGAACTCGGCGTGATTCCGCCCGAAGCCGAACTCACGGCCCGACCCGAGGACATCCGAGCCTGGGAAGACGTGCCGGACATCCTGAAGCCGGTCCTGGCCCGCCAGATGGAGGTCTACGCCGGGTTCCTGGAGCACACCGACCACGCCGTGGGTCGCGTGATCGACCTGCTGGAGGAACTCGACGTCCTGGACGACACGCTGGTCTTCTACATCATCGGTGACAACGGGGCGAGCGCCGAGGGCACCCCGAACGGCACCTTCAACGAACTGTTCTCCCTCAATGGTGCCGCGGCCTTCGAGACGGCCGAGTTCATGGCGGCCAACATCGACAAGTTCGGCACGCCGGAGGCCTACAACCACTACGCCGTGGGTTGGGCCCACGCCATGTGCACTCCCTACCAGTGGACCAAGCAGGTGGCGTCCCACTTCGGGGGGACCCGCAACGGCGCCATCGTCCACTGGCCCAACGGGTTCGCCTCCAGGGGTGAGGTGCGTCACCAGTTCCATCACGTGATCGACATCGCCTCGACGGTGCTGGACGTCGCCGGGCTGCCCGAGCCGACCCTGGTCAACGGATTCGAGCAGCAGCCCCTGCAGGGTGTGTCCATGGCCTACCTGTTCGATGATGCCGACGCTGCGGACCGGCGGGTGACGCAGTACTTCGAGATGGTCTGCAACCGAGGGATCTACCACCAGGGGTGGATGGCCGTGACCCGTCACAGCATCCCCTGGCTCTTCGGAGCCGAGCTCCCGGCCCTCGACGACGACGTGTGGGAGCTCTACGACCTGTCGTCGGACTGGACCCAGGCCCACGACCTGGCGACCCGGCATCCCGACAAGTTGGCCGGCCTGCAGCGCCAGTTCCTGATCGAAGCGGTAAAACACCAGGTGCTACCGCTCGATGACCGGAGGATCGAGCGGTTCAACTCGGATCTCGCCGGCCGACCGGCGCTTCCTCAGGGGCCCTCGCAACTCCTCTTCGGAGGAATGGGGCGTCTGACCGAGAACACGGTCCTCAACCTCAAGAACAAGTCCTATGCCGTGACGGCGGACATCGAGGTGCCCGACGGTGATGTCAACGGAGTGATCGTGGCCCAGGGGGGCGCGTTCGGGGGTTGGTCCCTCTATCTGAAGGACGGCGTCCCCACGCACTGCTACAACCTGCTGGGGCTCAATCGGGTGAAGGCCACGGGAACCGATCCGCTCCCTCCCGGGAACCACCAGGTGCGGGTGGAGTTCACCTACGACGGTGGGGGTCTGGCCAAGGGAGCGGACACCGCGCTGTTCGTGGATGGGGTGGAGGTCGGCTCGTCCCGCCAGGAGGCAAGCATTCCCATGCTGTTCTCCGGGGACGAGACCCTCGACGTCGGGATCGACTTCGGGACCTCGGTGAGTGACGACTACACACCGGACACCAGCCGATTCACCGGCACCGTCAACTGGGTCCAACTCGACCAGGGATCGGACGACCACTCACACCTGATCAGTGCCGAGGACCGACTGTCGGTGGCCATGGCCAAGCAGTAGTCGAGGGTCGTCCGCCCGCCGGGCGGGGCCGGAGGCACGGGACCGGACGGCACCCGGTGGTCCCACCTCCACGCCGTGGCCCCGAAGGGCCCCGGAATCGCCTACAGGACCGCCCCGGACGTCTTGTGGGCGATGATGTCGTCCCACTCGAGACCGAGTCCGAGCAGGATCTCGTCGGTGTGCTCCCCGTGGCCGGGCGCGGCCCGCAGTTCGTCGGGGCGTTCGTCCATCTGCACGGGGTTGGCCACCAGGTCGTACTCCTCGCCGTCGTCGCGGCGCACACGCGCCAGGTACCCGTTCGCCTGGACCTGGGGATCGTCGACCAGCTCGCTCGCCTCCTGTACGGGTGCCCAGGCCCCGCTGAGCCCGGCCAGCAGGTCCTTCCACTCCGCGTACGGGCGGGAGGCGAACATCTCGTCGAAGATGGCGATGCACTCCTCGCGGTTGGCGAAGCGGCTCCCACCGTCGGCGAAACGGGGATCCTCGATCAGGTCGGTGCGGCCCACCAGGGTGCAGAACTCCGACCAGTAGCGGTCGGACTGGAGCATCATCAGGGTGATGAACCGGTCGTCGCTCGTGCGGTAGCTGCCCACCAGGGGATTCGGCGAGGCGCCGCGCCCGAACTTCGGCATCGGGTCCCCCCCGTACAGGCCCGAGGCCACGATGTCGGGCGAGAGCTGCCACATGGCCAGGCCCAGCAACGACACGTCCACGATCGGCGCCTCGCCCGAGTTGGCCCGCTGGACCAGCGCGGCGGCGATCCCACCGGCGATGGCCATGCCCCCGGCCAGGTCGCCGAAGGCCGGCCGGCCGTTGAGCGGGTGGGTGGCCTCGGCGGGCATGAGCGCGGCGCCGACGGCCCCCCGGCCCCAGTACACCGAGCCGTCGTAGCCGGGCTTGTCCCGGTCGTCCCCGGCGTGGCCCTGGCCGGTGCCCCGGGCGTAGACGATGTCGGGGTTGACGGCCCGGATGTGCTCCACGTCGATCTGCAGCCGCTGGCGCACCGACGGCAGGAAGCTGGTGAGGAACACATCCGACGTCTCCACCAGCTTGTACAGGATCTCCCGCCCGGCGTCGCTGCGGATGTCGAGACCGATCGAGCGCTTACCCCGGTTGGGCTGCTCCATGATGTAGTTCACGGCGTTCGGTCCACCGGGGATCAGTCCCATCGCCACCAGGCCACGCTGGGGGTCGCCGGTCTCGGGGTGCTCGACCTTGATGACGTCAGCACCCCAGTCGGCCAGGACGGCGCCGGCGGCCGGTACGAACGTCCAGGCGGCCACCTCGAGGACCCGGACTCCGGACAGTGCGTTCGACATGGGGGCATCCTTCTTTCGGTACGGGACGGTCTCGTCAGCGGAAGCGGTGTGGGGTGAGCGGTGGTCGGCGCCGGACGGCGCGTCGGCCGGGGCGGCCGGTCAGTGGGAGCCGGTCAGCTGGCGGCCGCCGTCGAACTGCCGAACTTCAGCAGGTCGGTGGCCAGCGTGCCTCCCTTTTCGGAGCCGGCCCGGAGCCGCGACTGGATCGAGATGTCGTGGCCGACGGCCCGGGCCCGCAGTGCCCCCACCGTGCAATTCTCCTTGCCGCCCAGGGCCGTGAAGGGGTCGTAGTTGAAATGCCGCATGGCGTTCAGGTGCGTGATCCGGTCGAGGTCGTAATCGGACATGCCGGCCAGGTTGGCGGACAGCGTCTCGGGTGCGGTGGGCCACGTGGAGTCCGAGTGGGGGTAGTCGCACTCCCACATCACGTTGTCCATGTCGAGGAATTCGCGGCTGGCCACGCCGAAGTGGTCGTCGATGAAGCAGGTGAGGATGTGCTTGTTGAAGACCTCGCTCGGCAGCTCGTCGCCGAAGTCCTGCCCCGTCCACACGTGATGGCGGTCGTAGTTGTAGTCGATCCGCTCCAGGAAGTACGGGATCCAGCCGATCCCGCCCTCGGACAGCGCCACCTTCAGATCGGGGAACGTGCGGAGCACCGGCGACCACACCAGGTCGGTGGCGGCCTGGACGATGTTCATGGGGGTCAGGGTGATGAGGCAGTCCATCGGGGCGTCGTCCGAGGTGATGACCAGGGCGGAGGACGAGCCGATGTGCATGCACACCACGACCTCCTCCTCGCTGCACGCCTCCCACACCGGGTTCCAGTGGTCCGAGTGGATGGAAGGCCAGCCCAGCTTCGACGGGTTCTCCGAGAAGGTGACGGCGTGGGCGCCCTTGGCGGCGGTCCGGCGGATCTCGGCCGCCATGACCTCAGGGTCCCAGACGGCCGGGATCGGGCACGGGATGAACCGGCCGGGGTGCGATCCGCACCATTCGTCGATGTGCCAGTCGTTGTAGGCCCGCACCATGGCGAGGGCCACGTCCTTGTCCTCGGTCCGGGCGAACAGCTGGCCGCAGAACTGGGGGAAGGAGGGGAAGCAGAGCGAGCCGACGACCCCGTTGGCGTCCATGTCCTTGACCCGCTCGTCGATGTCGTAGCAACCGGGCCGGAGCTGCTCGAACGACGTCGGCTCCAGGCCGTACTCCTCGCGTGGCCGTCCGGCCACGGCGTTGAGCGCCACGTTGGGCAGGATCTGGCCCTCGTAGAGCCACGAGTTGGTGCCGTCCTCGTTGGTGATGAACTTCGGGGCGAGGTCCGCGTACTTGGCGGGCAGGCGTCCGTCGAACATCCCGGGCGGCTCCACCACGTGGTCGTCGACGCTGACCATCACCATGTCGTTGATGTCCATCTGGCACTCCCCCTTCCGGGGCCTGCGCCCCGGTCGACCCGATTCTGGCAGACAACCCCGAACGGTGTCATGCGGCGGGGTCTGTCACCGCTTGTGGACGAGTCGACCCGCCACCACCGTCGCCACCACATGACCGGCGTCGAAGTCCTCCAGCAAGCCGGCCAGGGGGCAGTCGAGCACCATGAGGTCGGCGGGCGCGCCGACGGCCACCGATCGGGGTGGTCCCCCCGGTGTCGTCGCCTCCGACAGGAACAGACCGAGGGCCCGCGCCGGGGTGACACCCTCCTCGGGGCCGACGGTCGCCCCCGAGCGGGTGCGACGGGACACCGCCGACCGCATGGCCAGCCAGGGGTCGTCGGGTCCGAAGGGGGCATCGGTGCTCCCGCCCACCCCGACGCCGGCCGTCTCGAGGGAGGCGCAACGGTAGAGATGGGGCAGGTCGGCGGGTTCGACGGCGGCCAGGTAGCGGTCACCACGGTCGTAGACGAAGGCGGGCTGGGTCACGACGGTGACGCCGAGCGCCGCCAGCCGGGCCACCAGGTCGGGAGGGAGGACGCTGCCGTGCTCCATGCGGTCACCCGGCTGCGACCCGGCCTCCTCCCAGGCGGCCACCGCCAGCACCGCGGCGATGCGGCTCGCGCAGTGAAGCGCGACGCCACGGCCGTACCGGTGGGTGGTGGCCATGGCGGTGGCCAACTCCTCCACCGACGGATAGGAGGCATCACCGACCATCACCTTGACCGGTCCGAGTCGGATGCCCACGGGGGCGGTCGCCCCGGCGAGGGCGACGCCCCCGGTGGCGACGACCCGCTGGCGGAGGGCACCCGAGGCCACCGCGTCGGCCAGCACCTCGAGGTCGGACCAGCGGTCTCCCGGAGTGGCATCGGTCACCCCGGTCACCCCGTAGGCGGCCAACCGCCGGTCGACGGCGGCCAGGTCCGGTGGCCCGGCGGACGGGAGGCGGGTGGCCAGCCAACTGTCGGCGTCGACCAACCGCCCGGTGGCGACCCCCTCCACCCGCTCGGCGCCCGCGGGTCCACCACCGGTGCCGTCGAGACCGACCTGTCGACAGGCGATCGAGTTGAGGACCCACAGGTGGCCCGTCCGGTCCTGGACCCGCACCGGCCGGTCCGGCACCAGAGTGTCGAGGACGGTGCGGTCGAGCCGACCACCGGTCGCCTCCTCGTAGCCGACCGCCCGGATCCAGCCGCCCGCCGCCGCCGCCGTGGCGCCGGTCAGCACCCGGGCCAGGTCGTCCGAGGTCGCCACCCGGTCGGGACCGAGATCCACCGAGGCCAGATGGGCGGCCAGGGCCGTCAGGTGCAGGTGGTGGTCGTGGAGCCCGGGGAGCACGGTCACGCCGCCCTCCACGACTTCGTCACCGCGGAGCGGTTCCAGGTCGGGCCCGACCTCCGTGACCCGACCCCCGTCGCAGCGGAGATCGGCCCGTCCGCCGTCCCCCCACACCCCCCGAACCACCAGGCCGCTCACACCAGGGCTCCGGCGACGTCGGCCATGGAGGCGACCACCACCGCCCGCCGTCCCGCCGCCAACACCCCCAGGACGGCGGCGGCGCCGGCCAGACCGGTGGCCGGATCGGCCAGGGCGTCGCCACAGAAGCACGGACCCCCGGCGTCTCGGACGACGAGGCCGCCGGCCGCCGCGGCGTCGTCGCCGAAGGCCACCCGTTCGGCCGAACCGGGCCCGTCGCCGTATCCGGTGACGGCCAGCCACACCCCGGGGCCGCCGGCGGCCACCATGCCCGACGGATCGAGGCCGAGCTGATCGAGCGCGCGGGGCCGGGCCGAGGAAACGACCACGTCGGCCCGGGCCACGAGGTCGGCGAGGGCCCTCCGACCCGGGGACGAGCCCAGATCGAGGATCACCGGCACCTTTCCCCCGTTGAGGGACCGGAAGTGGGCCTCGGGACCCCGCCGGGCACCGTCGGGACGGGCGGACGACTCGACTTTCACGACCTGCGCGCCGGCGCGCCCGAGGAGGGACGCCGCCAGCGGGCCCGCCCACAGCGCCGACAGGTCGACCACCGTCAACGGTCGCCCGGCCCGGTTGGAGAGGCCGGGGCCGGCATCGCGGACGGTGACTCCCGCCACCCCGTGGTCGGGGACGGTGGGGACCACCCCTCCGTTGGCGGCGGCGGCATCCGGCGCCCGCTCCCCCACCGACGCCACGGCCAGCCCGAGCAGGACGGCCCGCTCCACCAGCTCCGCCATTCCGCGATCGGACACCAGCGTGGCGACCATCCCCCACTGACCTTCGGCCAGCGGAGTCGGTAGCTCGAGCCACGCCGCGGTCAGGTCCCAGTCGTCGGTCCGGGGCAGGCTGACGGCCACCCAGCCGTCGGCGGCGGGCAGCAGCCGGCACGCCCCCCCACAGCTGACATCCCCCCGGCGGCTGAGACCGGCCGCGACGGCCCGCTCGCACACCACCGCCACGGGGTCGACCTCCACGGGGCGCCCGATGGCGCCCGAGTGGCGGGCGATCAGGCCGGCCAGGTGGTGCAGGCCGGGCAGCAGGCCGGGCGGGAGTTCGGGTACGGGACCGCCGGGCCGGCCGGACAACTCCGACAGCCGGGAGGCCGGAGGTGCCCCGGCGTCAGGCGGTGGACTCACCTCAACGCTCCCCGTCGCTCATGGCCGACCAACAGTACCCTCGGGTGGATGGAGACCGAGCCCGTCACGGGCCCCGAGTTCGCCCGGGCCCTGGCCACCGACGGGGCCCATGACCGGACGGCGTTCCCGGACCGGCCACTGGTGGTGGTCGACGCCCGGGGATTTCCGACGGCATCCGATGTCGGCCGGGCGGACCGGCTGGCCACCCTGCCAGCCGTCGTGGTGGCCGTGGCCGACGACCCGGGGACGGAGGCCGACTGGGCCGACCTCGTGCTCGGACGGGACGACGACGGGGAGGCCGACCTGGACCGGGTGGCCCGGACCGTCGCCTCCTGCCCCCTGGCGTCGATCACGCTGGCGTTGCTGTTGCGGGCCACACCCCGTCGGACGGTGCCCGACGGGCTCGTAGCCGAGTCGACCGCCTACGGTCTGCTGCAGGGGGGTCCCGAGTTCGCGTCCTGGCGGGCCGGTCGGCCACCTCGGCCCCGGTCGGACGGTCCCGGTCCGCCGGTCCTCGTGGAGCGGTCCGGGGGCGAGCTGGACATCACCCTCAACCGTCCGCACCGCCGCAACGCCCTCGACGCCACGATGCGTGACGCCCTGGTGGAGGCGCTCGGGATCGCCGTGCTGGACCCGTCGGTCACCACCGTCCGGCTCGGCGGGACCGGAGCCTCGTTCTGCAGCGGTGGGGACCTCGACGAGTTCGGATCCCGGAGCGACCCGCCCTCGGCCCACCTGCTGCGGCTCGCCCGCAGTCCGGCCCGGGTGCTCGCCGAGGTGGCCGACCGGGTGGTCGTCCACCTCCACGGCGACACGGTGGGTTCGGGGATCGAGTTGGCGGCCTTCGCCGGTCGGGTGGTTGCGGCTCCGGACACCCGCATCTCCCTCCCCGAGGTCCGGCTCGGACTCGTTCCGGGGGCGGGCGGAACGGTGAGCATCCCACGCCGCATCGGGCGCCACCGCACCCTGCACCTCGCGCTCGCCACCGAGTCGATCGACGCGGTGACGGCCCTCGAGTGGGGACTGGTCGACGCCCTCGACGACGTTTGACCGTGCCGGCAAGGCAAGGTGCCGGCACGGCACGGGCACCATGACCGGCGTGCCGGCTACCGCCGGGACCGGACCCCGGAAACCCACCCGGAGTACACCGACGGGCCGATCAGGTCGACAGCCCCGGGAGCGTCGAGATGCCGGCCACGTCCGTGACCGATGCCCCGAGACCGGGCAGGCTTCCGTAGAAGGGGGCATCGAAGGCGAAGATCCCGCCGTCGGCGGCGGTCAGCCAGTAGCCCGACCCGTCCGCGGTGGGGGCCATGCCGACGATGGGCTGGACCAGTGGGATGTTGCCGGTCGAACCGTGGAAGCTGGCGTCGCCGTAGTTGAAGATGCCACCGTCGGACGCCACCATCCAGTATCCCTTGCCGTCCACCGTCGACGTCATACCGACCACCGGCTCGTTGAGGTGGATGTTGCCCGTCGAGCCGTAGAAGCTGGCGTCCCCGTAGGCGAAGATCCCACCGTCGGACGCCACCAACCAGTAGCCCTTGCCGTCCCTCGTGGCGGCCATGCCCACGATGGGTTCGTTGAGGTGGATGTTGCCGGCTGAACCGTAGAAGCCGGCGTCTCCGTAGCTGAACACACCGCCGTCGGAGGCCACCAGCCAGTAGCCCTTCCCGTCCGGGGTGGCGGCCATGCCCACGATGGGTTCGTTGAGGTGGATGTCGCCGGCTGAACCGTAGAAGCCGGCGTCCCCGTAGGCGAAGATTCCCCCGTCGGACGCCACCATCCAGTAGCCGCCACCGTCGTGGGTCTGGGCCATGCCGACGACGGGCCGGTTGAGGGCCGACGCCGACAGGTCGCCCAGGTAGCTGAGGTACGAGTCGTTGCCGAAGCTCGTGATCGACCCGTTCGCCTCGTAGGTGTAGTAGCCATCGTGAGGAGTGGTCGGGACGACGTTGTAGGCCAGCGCGCCGTAGACCGAGGAGTAGGGGCCGATCGCCTCGGCGCAGACGAACTGGACGGCGGCGCTGGTGACCACGTCGCCGACGGTCGTCAGCTGATCGATGATGGCCGACGCCGCGTCGCCGAGGACATTGCTGCCGCAGCTGTTGGTGTCCGACATCGAGACGTCACCGATGGTCCCGGTTCCGTAGACCTGGCCGACCTCGAGGGGCAGGTCGGTGGCGCCCGAGTAGATGTCGACGCTGATCGGTGGCCCCGGAATCTGGTCGGGGAAGGAGGGGGCCGTCAGCTGGACGGTGATGTCGCTGAGGTCGCCACCGGTCGTCGGCTGGGGCACGGTGCCGGGGGTCAGCGACGTGGCGCCCGAGCTGGCGGTCACCTCGAGGTACCCCGACGAGATCGGGGCGACGGGCGAGGTGATGGCCGGGCGGGACCCGTGGGGCACGGCCGCATGGGCCCCGAGGAGGTGACCCCCGATACCTGACGCGCCGGCCGGCGGGGCGGCGACGATGCCGCCCACCAGGACTAAGAGGACCGCAACGAAGCCCAATCGAGTCGATCGCATGCCTGACCCTAACCTGCTCGGAACGAGGACCACGGTGTCCTCCGCAACACCGGTGGCCGGCGGCCGGGCGCCCATGGCGCATGGTCGGACACCGGTGGCGACATCGACGCCGGGCCCGTGCCCTTCCGGGCCGACCGATGGTCCGAAACGCCCGGGCGGTAGCCCGAGGTCCCCTTCCCGACCGACCCCGCGGAGCTCGGCCTGGCGGCCCTCAGCCCCCCCAGGCGGCGATGACCTCGCGGCCGAACGCCTCCAGCGTGGCCGGCGGGGCGAAATCGGCGAACCAGACGTAGAACCGGTCCACGCCGCGATCGTGGAGCGGGGTGAACGCCTCCACCAGTTCGGCCCCGCCTCCGGCGAGCAGGCCGCCCGTCATCCCCCCGAAGCGCCTCCGGGCCAGGGCGAGCGTCGCCTCCCGGTCCGCGCCGGCGGGCACGAAGGCCGTGAGGTGCTGCGTCGAGACCCGGGCCGCACCGGCCGCCGGTCGCAGCTCCTCCAGGCGGTCCAACCCGTAGATGGGCACGTTCCACCAGTCGGCGTGTTCGGCGACCAGGCCGAGGGTGCGTGGCCCGGTACCGCCGACGACCACCGGGATCGACCCGAGTGGCGGGGGCTGCTGGCCGGCACAGTCGACATCGAAGTACGTGCCGTGATGGACGACCGGATCGCCGGTCCACAGGGCCCGGATCAGAGCGAGGCTCTCGGCCAGACGGGCCACGCGTTCGGGGGGACCGTGGTCGGTGACCCCGTAGGACTCCAACTCGTGGGCGATCGAGCCCCACCCCAGGGCCAGCTCGAAACGACCGCCGGAGGCGTGGTCGAGCGTGACCGCCTGCTTGGCCAGGACGGCCGGGTGTCGGAAGGCGTCGCACAGCACGAGGTGACTCACGATGAGGTCGGTCGTCTTGGCGGCCACCCAGGTGGCGAGGGTCATGGCCTCGTACATCGGGGATGCCTCGGCCAACGGTGGCGCCAGATGGTCCATGAAGGCGATGCCGGCGAAGCCACTCCGCTCGGCGACCCGGGCGCGTTCACAGACGGCGTCCACCGGCAAGCGCATCTGGGGGAGGTAGAGGAAGAACTCCGGACGGCCCATCGGTCACCCCGTTCCGGTCGGGCGTTCCCCCTGCGGGATACGCTCGCCGGATGATAACCATCACCTCCCTCGCCGACGTCACGGGCCTGGTCGGGAAGCACCTCGGTTACAGCGACTACCTCGAGATCACCCAGGAGCGGGTGAACCAGTTCGCGGAGGCCACCGGTGACCACCAGTGGATCCACGTCGACGTCGAACGGGCGAAGCAGGGCCCCTTCGGCGGCCCCATCGCCCACGGCTACCTCACCCTCTCGCTCGGGCCGAGGCTCCTCCACGACATCGTCTCGTGGGAGAACATCCGCATGGGGGTCAACTACGGCCTGGGCAAGGTCCGCTTCCCGAGCCCGGTGCCGGTGGGATCGCGCCTGCGCCTCGGGGCCACCCTGGCCGAGGCCGAGGACCTCGGCGGCGGCGGGGTCCAGGCCCGTCTGGAGATCGTCTTCGAGACGGAGGGTTCGTCCAAGCCGTCGTGCGTGGCCGAGCTGCTCCTGCGCTACTACTTCGAGGAGTGACGGCGGGGGCCGCCTCCCCTCACATCACCCCGTCGCCCGCCTGGACCATCGCCCGGAGCCCCGTCGCCAGGAGGGTCCGATGGTGGGCGGCGTCGCCGAAGTCGCGCTGGGAGAACTGGGCCCGCTTGATGTAGAGGTGCAGGTCGTGCTCCCAGGTGAAGCCGATCCCCCCGTGGACCTGCAGGCCCGAGGCCATGACCCGCCGGGACGCGTCGGCGCACCAGACCTTGGCCGTCGACGCGGCCATCTCCCATCCGGGCTCGCCCGTCGACGCCGCCCACGCGGCGTACCAGGTGGCGGACCGCATGCCCTCGACATCCACCAGCATGTCCGCGCAGCGGTGCTTGACGGCCTGGAAGCTCCCGATGGGCACGCCGAACTGGACCCGGTCCTTGGCGTACTCGGTGGCGAGTTCGAGTACCCGTCCGCTGCCGCCCAGGAGCTCGGCCGACGAGGTGAGGGCGCCGAGGGCGCCGAGCGCCGCCGCCGCCGAGGTGTCCCCGATGCGGACGGCAGGGGTGGCGTCCAGGTCCACCCACGCCAGGGTGCGGGTGAGATCCATGGCCGGCTGCGCCGCCGGACGCCCGACGGCCTCCAGGTCCACGAGGTGGACCCCGTCGGGGACGACGACCACCAGCACATCGGCGATGGCGGCACCTTCGACGGGCCCGAGGCGGCCGGTCAGCGCCACCGCTCCCTCGCCGCCGTCACTGGCGGTGACGTCGCCACGGGCCGTCCACGCCACGGCCCCGAGGGCCGAGCCCGACAGCAGCCGCTCACGGAGGTCGTCGTGACCCGCCACCCCGCGAAGGGCCGCCAGGGTCAGGAGCTGCGGGGCGAGGGGGACGGGAGCGACATGACGGCCGACCTCCTCCACCAGGACGGCGGCCTCGACCCAGCCCAGACCGAGCCCGCCCTCGTCCTCGGGCACGGCGACGGCACACCAGCCCTGGTCGGCCATGGCCGCCCAGAGCTTGTGGTCGTAGCGGTCCGCCGATGCCAGGTGGGCGCGCACGTCGGCCGATCCTGCGTGGTCGTCCAGCAGGTGCCGGGCCGCGTCCTGGAGTTCCCGCTGCTCGGGGGAGAGGTCGAAGTCCATGGCTGGATAGTATGACGCCGATGCCAGCGAGTGAGTGGGCCACGTGGATCTGAGCCCGGCCCCGGCGGAGGAGCGGCTCCGGGCGGATGTCCGGTCGTGGCTCCGCGAACACCTCCCGTGGGAGTACGGCAAAGGTCTCCCACCGCGCTTCGACGACCTCGCCGAGGAGGTGGCGTTCGGTCGCCGGTGGCAGGCGTCCCTGGCCGCCGACCGCTGGGTCGGGGTCACCTGGCCCGAGGCCTACGGGGGCCGTGGATCGGGCCCGACCGAGCACTTCATCGTGCAGGAGGAGCTGGCCCGGGCGCGTGCCCCCGAGATGGTGGGGCGGATCGGGATCAACCTGGCCGGGCCCACCCTGCTCGCCCACGGCACCGACGAGCAGAAGGCGCGCTGGCTCCCCGGCATCCTCAGCGCCGACGCCCTGTGGTGCCAGTTGTTCAGCGAACCGGGGGCGGGTAGCGACCTGGCCGGCGTCTCGACGCGGGCTACGGCGGTCGACGGGGGCTGGATGCTGGACGGGCAGAAGGTTTGGACGTCCTATGCGCAGTTCGCCGACTGGGGCGTGTGCCTGGCCCGCACCGATCCCGACGCCCCGAAGCACCGGGGGATCTCCTACCTGGTCGTCGACATGCACGCGCCGGATGTCGAGGTCCGCCCCCTCGTCCAGCTCACCGGCGAGGCCGAGTTCAACGAGGTCTTCCTGTCCGGCGTCTTCGTGCCCTCCGACCAGCTGATCGGGCCCGAGCACGAAGGGTGGCGGGTGGCCAACTCCACCCTGTCCCACGAGCGGGGCACCAATCCCCGCCAGCTGGTCATCCACATGCAGCTCCTGGAGGAGCTGCTCCGACTGGCCGCCGGCACCGGTGCCCTCGACGACGTGCGGACCCGCCAGCGCCTGGCCCAGGCCTTCGTCGAGGTCCGGATCTTCCAGCTGCACAACCTGCGCAGCATCAGCCGGCTGTCCAAAGGACAGGACCCCGGACCGGAGGGCAGCGCCCTGAAGCTCTACTGGAGTGAGATGAGCAAGCGCTTCCACGACACGGCCATGACCGTCCTGGGTGACGCCTCCCCGCTGGGCAAGGGGGCCGACGACAACCCGGGCGGGGGCGAGTGGCAGCGTTCGTGGCTCTACTACCAGGCGTCCTCGGTGTGGGCCGGCACCAACGAGATCCAACGGACCATCATCGGTGAGCGGGTCCTCGGCCTCCCCCGGCCGGCGCCCGCCAAGACAGGAGCCTGATACCCGTGACCGACGACCCGGTCGTCCTCTACAGCACCCGCGGCCACGTGGCCACCATCACCATGAACCGGCCGGAGGTGGTCAACGCCCAGGACACCGCGCTCATCGACGGCATCGACCACGCCCTGGACCGCGCCGACGCCGACGACGAGGTGCGCGTGGTGGTCCTGGCCGGCAACGGCAAGCACTTCTCCTCCGGCCACGACCTGAAGGCGCTGCTCAACGATGCCGACGCCGACGAGTGGTCGAAGATGCGCGACACCCCCGAGGGCAAGTTCCGCCACGAGCAGGTGATGTACGTCGACCGCTGCAAGCGCCTGTACTCCTTCCGCAAGCCGACCATCGCCGCCGTCCAGGGCGCCTGCGTGGCCGCCGGCCTGATGCTGGCCTGCATGTGTGACCTCATCGTGGCCGCCGACGACGCCACCTTCCAGAATCCGGTACTGCGGATGACCGGCGCCGGGGTCGAGCTGCTGGTCGAGCCGTGGGAGCTCGGCATCCGCAAGGCGAAGGAGTTCCTCTTCACCGGCGACCGGATCGACGCCCAGGAGGCCTGGCGCCTCGGACTGGTCAACCGGGTCGTGCCCCGGGCCGAGCTGACCGCACGCGTCGACGAACTGGCCGACAAGGTCGCCCTGGTACCGCCCGCCACCGCCCAGGTGGTCAAGGACTCCCTCAACCAGACGGCCACGTTCATGGGCAAGGACGCCTCGTGGAAGTACCACTTCATGGCCCACCACTGGATGCACAATTCCGAAACCGCCACGTCGGCCCTCCGGGCCCGCCAGGGCAAGGGCTCGATGTCCGAGGTCTTCGCCGAGCACCGCGACTGACCGGTGGCGTCGGCACCGGGGGAACCGGACGACACCGTGGCGTCCGCCGCCTACCGCCCGCCCCTGGCCGGCGTGCGGGTGATCGATGTCGGCACGCGCATCAGCGCGCCGTTCTGCGCCGGGCTCCTGGGCGACATGGGGGCGGAGGTCGTCAAGGTGGAGGATCCCCGCGGTGGGGACTTCATGCGGACGATCGGCCCCTTCGTCCCCACCGGGGACGACGGTCCCGACTACTCGATGTGGTGGGCCGTGGAGGGACGCGGACGCAAGGGCGTCACCCTCGACCTCCGACAGGCCGACGGCCAGGACCTGTTCCGTCGGCTCGCCGCCACGGCCGACGTCGTCTGTGAGAACTTCCGTCCCGGGGCCATGGAGGCCTGGGGCATCGGCCCCGACGACTGCGACCCCCGGCTGGTGTGGGCCCGCATCAGCGTGTTCGGCCAGGACGGGCCGTACTCGGGCCGCACCGGGCTCGACCGGATGGGGATCGCCTACGGCGGCCTCCTCCACCTGACCGGATACCCCGACCGGCCACCCGTCCGGCCCGGGGTCTCGATCTCGGACTACCTCACCGGCACCTTCGCCGCCTCGGCCGTCAACGCCGCGCTCTACCGGCGCGACGGGCCCGGTGGCACCGGCCGGGGGGGCGTGGTCGACGCCCCGCTGTACGGCTCGATCCTGCGCGTCCTCGAGTGGACCCTGGCCGCCCAGGACCGTCTGGGCCTCACCCGGGAGCGGGAGGGCAACCGGATGGCCACCTCGGCCCCCCTGGACAACTACCCGACCGCCGATGGCGCCTTCGTCTGCATCGTGGCCGGCTCCAACGTCAACTTCCGCCGCCTGTGCGCGGCCATGGGCACCCCCGAACTGGCGGACGAGGAACAGTGGTCGACGTTGGCCAAGCGGGCCGCCCGCTCCGACGAGATCAACGACGTCGTGGCCTCGTGGACCTCGTCGCGGACGGCGGCCGAGATCGAGGCGGCCTGCATCGCCCACGAGGTGCCGGTAGGAACCGCCTACGCGGCCACCGACATCCTGTCCGATCCCCACTTCGCCTTCCGCGGCGACCTGGTGGAGATCGACGATCCGGTGGCCGGGCCCCACCGCCAGCAGGCGCCCTTCCCCCGACTGGACGGTCGGCGGCCGACCGCCCCGCGTCCGGCACCCCTGCTCGGCGAGCACAACGACGAGATCTGGCGCGAGGTGGTGGGCCTGACCGACGCCGAGCTCGCACGGTACCGGGCCGACGGCGTCGTCTGATTCGGTGGCCACCGTCCGGCGTCACGTCGCCGTCCTCGCTCCGCTCCCCCTGGAGCTCGACGCGGTGGTGGCCGCCTTCGGGCTGACGCCGTCGGACGACGGAGAGGTCTGGACCGGACGGGTGGGGAACTCCGCGGTGACCGCGGTGCAGGCCGGCATGGGCCCCGACGTGGCCGCCGCGGTCACCACCCGGCTCCTCGACGGTCTCCCGCACCGGGACGCCCCGGCCGACCACGTCCTGTCGGTAGGAATCTGCGGTGGCCTCGACCCGGCCATCGCCGTGGGCACCGTCCTGCGCCCCGATCGGGTGGTGGACCACGCCACCGGCGCCGTCTACCCCCACGCGGTGGCCACCGGGACCGATCGGACCGGCGCCTTGGTGACCACCGCCACCGTGCACTTCGACGAGGACCTCAGTCGGCGCCTCCTGGCCGAGGGCGCCCTCGGGGTCGACATGGAGTCGGCCGCTGTGGCCCGGGTCTGTGAGAACCGGGGCCGGTCCTGGTCCGTGCACCGGGCCATCAGCGACCGGTGGGTCGACGGCCTCCTCGACCCCCGGGTGGTGGCCCTGACCGGGCCGGACGGCACCACCGACATCGACGGCCTCACGCAGCTGCTCACCGACGAGCCCGATCTGGTCCCCCGACTCGAACAGCTGGCGAACGACACCGTGCTGGCCGCCCGGCGGGCGGCCGAGGACGCGGTGCGCGGCTGCCTGGCCCTGGACGGGTCCCGGGGCGGCTGACCCCCTCACCGCCTCCGGCCCCGGCTCCGGAACCGGAGGCCACCAGGGGTCCGACGGTCAGCCGGGGTCGGCGAAGCGCGGCTTGCGCTTCTCCTTGAAGGCGGCCATTCCCTCGGCCATCTCCGGCGAGCAGGTGGCCAACGCCTGGGCGTGCCCCTCGCGCTCGAGGGCCAGCGGCAGGTCCGATTCGAAGGTGGTGTTGAGGAGCTGCTTGGAGAGTCCGAGGGAGCGGGTCGGGCCGTCCGCCAGACGCACGGCCAGGGCCTCGGCTTCCCGGCCGAGGTCCTCGACCGAGGCGGTGCAGCGGTAGGCCAGACCGGCGGTGACGGCGTCCTCCCCCACCACCTCCTCCCCGAGCAGGACCATCGCCTTGGCCCGGGGCAGGCCGACCAGACGCGGCAGCAGGTAGGCACCTCCGGCGTCGACGACCAGGCCCCACCGGGCGAAGGACCAGATGAACCGGGTGGTCGGCTGGACGAGCACGAAGTCGCAGGCCAGGGCCAGGTGGGCGCCGGGGCCGACCGCCGTGCCGTTGACGGCGGCCACCGTCGGCTTGTCGAGCTCCCACAGCTCGCGGATGAAGGTCTGCACGCCGATGCGCAACGCCTCGCTCGTGGACCGGGGGTCGAAGCCGGCCCCGCCGGCCTGGCTGACGGTGGACGCCCGCAGGTCCATACCCGAGCAGAACGAGTCACCGGTGCCGGTGACCAACAGCGACCGCACCCGGGCATCGCCGCGGGCCGACCGCACGGCGGCCACGATGTCGTCGCGCATCTCGACGGTCAGTGCATTGCGGGCCTCGGGACGGTCCAGGGTGATCCGTCCGACATGGTCGTCTCCGACCTCGTAATTGATCATCGCCGGATGCTATCGGGCGTGGTCCGCTAGCTTCCTGCCCATGTCCGACAAGGTCCGCTCCCTCGAGGAGGCCGTCGCCCACGTCCGCCCGGGCGACTCCGTGCACGTCGTCACCAACCACACCCGCTGGACGGCCGGCGCCCGGCACCTGGTCCGCTCCTGGTGGGGGCGTGATCCCGGCTTCACCCTGGTCATGCTCAGCCTCTCCAGCCTGGGTGCCCTCTTCTTCCGCGGCGGTCTCGTCACCAAGGTCGTCACCGGGTACTCCGGGGACGTCTTCCCGAACTTCTCCCCCAACCCGTGGTTCGCCGCGGGCGTACCTCGACGGATCCGTGGAGGTCGAGCACTGGTCGTTCCTGACCTTCCTCCAGCGTCTCGAGGCGGCGGCCCGGGGACTGCCCGCCGTCACCACCGCCTCCTTGGCCGGTTCCTCCATGGCCGACAACGCCGGCTACGCCCGGGTCGACACGCCCTTCGGCGAGGTCGGACTGCTCGAGGCCTACGCGCCCGACATCACCCTGCTCCACGCACCGATCGCCGACCGGCAGGGCAACCTGGCCTTCAACGCCCCCGGACTCGAGGGGGTCTGGGGGGCGTTGGCCGCCCGACGCGGGGTCGTCGCCACCGTCGACCGGGTGGTCGACGACATCCGGCCCTGGTCCCACCTGGTCAAGGTGCCCGGTCACCGGGTGCTGGCCGTCGCCGAAACCCCGATGGGGGCCCATCCCGGCGGCCTGTTCGCCCGGGACACGCCCGTCGATCCCTACGGCGAGGACCTGGAGTTCTGGGCCGAGGCCCGCGCCGCCAGCCACGGCGACGACTTCGACGCCTGGATCGACGCGTGGGTCCTCGGACCCGCGGACCAGGACGAGTACCTCGCCCGGCTCGGCACCGAACGGATCGCCGGACTGCGACGTCGGGCGGCGGCGGACTCCTGGCGCGACGACGAGGCGGCCCATCCGCCCGACCTCGAGGCGCCGGTGGTGGCCTGGGAGGCGGCCGCGGTCCACGGTGCCCGCTACCTGGCGGACCGGGTGACCACCCTCGGGGCCGACGCCGTCCTGGCCGGGGCGGGGGTGGCCAACCTGGCCGCCTGGTTGGCCGTCGAACTGGCCCGGGAAGAGGGGTCCGACGTGGTACTGACCGCCGAACTCGGGCTGTGGGGGTACGAACCCACGCCCGCTGACCCGTTCGTCTTCAACCACCGCAGCTTCCCCACCGCCACCATGCTGGGCGATGCCGACCAGGTGCTGGGCACCCTGGTCGGCGGACCCGGGACCACCCTGGTGGGTTGCCTCGGCGCCGCCCAGATCGACCGGCACGGCAACATCAACTCGACCGTCGTCCCGGGCCAGGTCTTCCTCGTCGGCTCCGGGGGCGGCAACGACGTGGCCTCCAGTGCCGACGAGGTCGTGGTGATGACCACCCTGACCTCGCGTCGGCTGGTCGCCGACGCACCGTACGTGACCTCGGTGGGCGACCACGTGCGGGCACTGGTGACCGATCGCGCGCTCTTCGAAAAAGACGAGTCGGGGGTATTGGCGCTGGTGGCGGTGGCACCGGGCGACGGCACGGTGGCCGAGCGGGTGGATGCCGTACGGGCCCGTTGCCCGTGGGACCTGTCGGTGGCCGACGAGGTGGTCGAACTCGAGGCGCCGGATCCGTCGCTGGTGGCGCGTCTGCGGCGCTGGGATCCCCAGGGACGGTTCCTGCGACCGGGGGCCTGAGGCCGCCTCCGGGACACTGACGGCCCGGCGACGCAACGATCGCGCCTGCCCCGGACAGGGCGGCGCCTCTTTCCCCTTCCCCTCCCCGGCGACGATCGGGTCGACACGGCACCTGCGTCCATCGCGGCTCCCGGCTGCGGTTGCCGGCTGCCTCTTGACGCAACCTATTGGTTGCTATATTATCGCAATCAGTAGGTTGCAATAATCCACGACCGAGGAGGACCCGATGACTACCAGCACCGACTACCGCACGACCGTCCGGATCAACGCACCGGCCGACGTCGTGTTCGACGCCGTCACGACGACCGACGGCCTCACCGCCTGGTGGAGCCCGGTCACGGGCTCGGGCCTGACCGGGGGAGAGCTCCGCTTCCCAATGGTCGCGGACCAGCGACCCCTGCTCATCCACGTGGACGAGGCCACGCGGCCCACCAGCGTGCGATGGACCGTGGCGGAGTGCACCTTCATGGAGGGCTGGCAGGGCACGCGGCCGACGTTCACCATCGCGCCGATCGACGGCGGCGCCTGCGAGCTCACCTTCGAACACCGCGGCCTCGACGACGGGCTCGAGTGCAAGGACATGTGCAGCCGCAGCTGGGACCACTTCGTAAACACCAGCCTGGTCGAGCTGGCCGAAGGGGGCCCGGGCGCCCCCAATCGCAGCCCGCGGGACCTCACCCGTCGGGCCGCCGAGGAGCGGGCTTGACGCGGTTCGTCCGGGGACGGTCCAGGCCCGGGCCGTCCCCGGATCGGCACCCGTCGTCTGTCATCATCGGTCGTCGCTCCCGAAGGAGGTTCCCATGGCGTTCCCCGACCGCATCGAACGGACCCTGACCCTGGCCAGCCCACCCGAACGGGTGTGGCAGGCGCTCACCACGGCGGACGGGTTGGGCGCCTGGTTCGGCGAGCGGGCCACGATCGACCTCCGGCCGGGCGGGGCGGCCACCATGACGTTCGCCGGGGGCACGACGGTGGATATGCGCGTGGAGCGGGTCGAGGAGCCGGAGGTGTTCGCCTACACGTGGCGCCTCCCCGACCTGCCCGAGGACGACCCCCGCCGCACCTACGTCGAATTCACTTTGGAGCCCATCGGGGACGGCACCCGGCTCCACCTCGTCGAGACCGGCTTCGCGCAGCTCCCCGTGGACACGCGGCAGGGGACGTACGACGCCCACGGCGAGGGCTGGACACGCGAGCTGGCGGAGCTCGTGGTGCACGTCGTCGGTGCCTGACCTCGAGGACGTCGCCGAGCAGGTCTTCGTCGCCCTGGCCGATCCGACGCGCCGGTCGATCCTCGCCTCCCTCGCCACCCTCGGCCCGTCCACCGCCACCGATCTCGCCGGCCGGCTCCCGATCACCCGGCAGGCCGTCGCCAAGCACCTCGCCCTCATGGCGGCGACCGGACTCGTCACCGCCGAGCCCGGTGAGCGCCGTCGGGTGCGGTACCGCCTGAACTCGGCGCCGGTCCAGGTCGCCCAGCAGTACCTGGCGGCGCTCGCCCACGCCTGGGACGACCGCCTCGGCGACCTCGAGCGCTACCTCACGGAGTCGTGACCGGGGGCCTGACCGCCACCCCCGTCGGTCAGTCGACCAGGGGGTCCATCCATCCCGGTGACACCGACGATCGACCGGCCACCACGGCCCCGCCGACGTAGTTGCGCTGCGCCTCCACCGTGCCCGCACCGAAGCACAGGCCCCGGATGTCCCGGTAGGCCCGCTCCACCGGGTACTCGTGGCTGTAGCCGTAGCCGCCGTGGATCTGCATGGCCTCGTCGCACACGAACTTGGCCGCCAGGTTGGCGGCCACCTTGGCCATGGCCGTCTCGAGCGGGGGTGGGGTGCCTCCCGGTCCCGCCAGATGGACGGCCCGGGTGAGCAGCAGGCGGGCGCCCTCCAGCTGCACGGCCATGTCGGCCGCCTTCCACCGCAGGCCCTGGAGGTCCCCGATGGGGCGTCCGTCGACCTCGCGGTCGTGCATGTACCGCACCGCGTGCTCGAGCGCGCCCTGGGCCGCGCCCACACACATGGCGGCGTTGCCGCACCGCTCGTGGTTGAGGTGGCCGAGCAGCACCTTGAAGGCCTCGGTCGTGCCCGGCACGCCCGCCACCAGGACGTCCTCCTCGCCGATGGCGACCCCGTCGAAGGCCACCTCCGCCTCGGTGGCCGCATGGATGCCCATGCCGTGGTGTCGACCGGTGATGGCGACCCCCTCGCGGTCCATGGGGACGACGACGGCACCGATGCCCTTCGCCCCCTCGCCCCCGGGCCACCGGCACCACACCAGGATGCCCTGAGCCACGTCGCCCAGGGTCGAGTAGTTCTTGTAGCCGTTCAGACGGAACCGACCCGGTCCGTCGGCGACCAGGGCGGCGCGCATGTTCTGGACGGCCGAACCGGCGTCGGGCTCGGTGATGCCGATGCTGACGATGGCCTCGCCGTCGGCCACCCGGGGGAGCCAGCGCTCCTTCAGGGCGTCGCCACCGAGGTGCTCGATGCCGCGGGAGGGGCCGTTGAAGGCCAGTTGGCAGCAGATCGCCGTGGACACGTCGTGGCGGGCGATCTCCTCCAACACGATCGCCGCCTCCACGTCGCCGAGGCCGAGCCCACCCCACTGCTCCCCGATCGTCACCCGGAACAGGTCGGCCTTGGCCAGGGCGGTGAGCGCCTCCCTCGGCAGCTCACCCGTCAGGTCGGCGTCCCGGGCGAGCGGGGCGACGGCCCGCTGGCCCACCTCGCGGGCCAGTTGGCGCAGGGCGGCCTGGTCCTCGGTCTCCGCGTAGGGGTCGGCTCCGTGGGCACTCGCCATCGTTCCATCCTCTCTTCCTTCGACCCCGTGAGGTTACGACAGTCGACGACCGGAGCCGGTCCTGCGGGCATCGCCCCGGTCGGAGCGAGGGGCGGGCCGGCCCTCACCCCTCGAGACACTCCGACAGCGCCACCTCCCGACTGCCGTCCCGGTGCTGGGGCAGGTGCCTCGAGGAGTACGCGTCGGCGTTCTGTCTGACCGACTCCGGACTCACCACTCCCGGTCGGATCCGGGCGGGCACCCCGAGGGCCATCGCCCCCGAGGGGACCTCCGTCCCCGGGGGCACGACCGCGCCGGCCCCGACGAGCGAACCGGAGCGGCAGGTGACCGCCTCCAGGACCACCGCTCCCGAGCCGACCAGGACCAGGTCCTCGAGGTGGCACCCTTCCAGGTGCACCAGGTGGCCGATCACGCAGTCGGACCCGATCCGGGTCTGATTCGTGGTCTGGGTGTGGATCACGGAGCCGTCCTGGATCGAGGTCCGGGCACCGATGACGATCGGACCGTTGTCGGCCCGGATGACCACACCGGGCCAGACGCTCGAGCGCGGTCCGATCCGCACGTCGCCGATCAGGACCGCCCGGGGGTGGATGAAGGCCTCGGGATGGATCCGGGGCCGTTCGTCGTCCAACGCGTAGAGAGTCATGGCCCCCATTCAATCCGCGCGGTGCGGGGCCCGGGGCGACAGGACGCCCGACGTGGGACCGGACCGGGGTCGTCCACTGTGGGGGATCGGGCGCCGACCACCTGGCACACTGACCCCATGGGATCCCGATCGCACGCCATCGCCGACGGCACCGTCGTGCTGCTGGGAGGTCGCAGTGAGATCGGGATCGAGACGGTCGTCCGGCTCGCCGCCGGCCGGACCGTCTACCTGGCGGCCCGACGGGCGGGGGACCTGGCCGGAGAACGCGGACGCGTCGTCGCCGCCGGGGCCCGGGAGGTGTGCACCGTCGAGTTCGATGCCGACGACACCGCCGGCCACGGAGCGCTGCTGGAGCGCATCGTCGCCGATCACGGCAGGATCGGGGTCGTCGTGGTGGCATTCGGCGTCCTGGGCGACCAGGCCCGGGCCGAGCAGGATGTCACCCATGCGATCGACATCGTCCACACCGACTACGTGGCGCAGGTCAGTGTCCTCACGGTCGTGGCGAACCTGATGCGATCCCAAGGCGGCGGTCAGATCGTGGTGTTCAGTTCGATCGCCGGCATCCGGGTGCGACGGGCCAACTACGTCTACGGATCCGCCAAGGCGGGGCTCGACGGATTCGCCAGCGGCCTCACCGACGCGCTCTCCGGCAGTGGCGTCCACCTGCTCCTCGTCCGTTCGAGCTTCGTCGTCGGACGCATGACGGCGGGCATGACGCCGGTGCCCCTGCTCTCGGCCACGGCCGAGGACGTGGCTGCGGCGGTGGTGGACGGTCTGCACGCGCGGGCCCCGCTGGTATGGGTACCGGGCCGCCTCCGAGCGGCGGCGGCGATCATGCGCCTCCTGCCCCGGGGCATCTGGCGACGACTGCCCCGGTGACCGCCGGAACCCGGCGCGGCGGCCGGGACGTGCGCGGCACGGCCGGCGTGGTGGGCGGTACTCGTGACTACTCGTGGCGGAGGGTGGAGAAGAAGGTGTCCGCGTCGGACTCGTCCTCGAACAAGATCCGGATGCTGGTGATCAGGTCGTCGCGATCCGTCTCGACGAGGTACACGACGTGCGCCCGGAAGATCAGGCTGTCCCCCTGGGCCTGGACGAACTGCAACGCCGCGACATGGGAGAGACCGAGCAGCCAGTCGACCCATTTCAGGACCTCGAACGTGCCCGACGTGAGGCGGAACAGGTCGGTGATGTGCTCCTGGACCTGCTCCGGACCGCGGAAGACCCCGGCCATCGGTCCGTGGCCCGGCACGGTGTAGACCACCTCCGGCGCCAGGAGGGACAGCACATCAGCCGAGTGGTCGGTGCTGAGCGCCATCAGGAAGCGCCGGACGTTGACGAGGCGATCGGGTTCGTCCTGTCCGGGCACGGTGACAGTCTATGGGCCTGCCCCGGAACCGTCCGCTCGAGCCGGGAGACGGCGAGGGGCCGGATGCCCTCCGGCCGCGGCCTAGCATCGACCCATGCCCGGGGAGCAGCCACGAATCGCCGGGGAGAACCAGGGACTCGGGTGCCCACTGCTGGACGCCCTCCCCCATCGCCATTTGGTCGAGGACGGCATGCACGTCGTCGAACTCGACATCGGCGACCCGATGCGGGGCCCGAGTGGAGCCGTCCACGGAGGTCTGGTGGCCAGCCTGATCGACTGCGCCGGAGCATCGGCGGTCACGAGCGCCAGCCGGCGGCCGCCGGCCACCTCCAACCTCTCCGTCAGCTATCTGGCCGCCGCCCGGGTCGGACCCCTCCGCGCCGAGGCCACCACCCTCCGGATCGGGCGGCACCACGGCGTGTGCGACGTCCGCGTCTACGACGTCGGGAAGGACCGCCGGCTGGTGGCCACCGCTACCGTCACCGTCAACTTCCTCGACGGCACGGAGTTCAACCCGAAGGCCGAGTGACCCCCGCCGCCGACGGCCGTCAGTGGATCAGCACCTTCAGGGCATCGTGGTCGGCGGCGTGGCCGAACACCTCGTAGGCCTCCAGGACCTGGTCGAACGAGAACTCGTGGGTGACGAACTTGTCGGCGGGGAGCTTGTGCTCGGCCACGAGGGAGAGCAGCATCCCGAGGGTGTTCGTGTTGACGAGCCCCATCGAGATGTCGATGTTCTTGATCCACAGTTCGTTGAGGGCCAGGTCCACCGACCGTCCGTGCACGCCGATGTTGGCGACATGGCCACCGGGCCGGACGATGACGGTGCACATGGTGAAGGTCTCGGGGACCCCCACCGCCTCGATGGCGACGTCGACCCCGAGGCCGTCCGTCAGGGCCATCACCTGCTCCTTCCAGTCCGCGTCCCCGGAGTTGACCGTATCGGTGGCTCCGAACTCCTTCGCCCGCGCGAGGCGGGCGTCGTCGAGATCGACGGCGATGACCTTGGACGGTCCGTAGAGCCGGGAGGTCATGACCGAGGACAGTCCGACGGGCCCCGCCCCGACCACGGCGACGACGTCACCCGGCTGGACGTGTCCGTACTGGACACCGATCTCGAATCCCGTCGGGAGGATGTCCGACAACAGGATCCCTTCGGCATCCGTCATTCCGTCCGGGATCCGGTAGACCGAGTTCTCGGCGAACGGGACCCGGACGTACTCGGCCTGGGTCCCGTCGATCATGTAGCCGAAGATCCAGCCGATGCCGGCCATCCCTTCAGCTGCCAGGCAGTGGCTGTAGATGCCCTTGCGGCAGTAGGAGCACCGCCCGCAGGAGCTCACACACGAGAGGATGACCTTGTCGCCGACCGCCAGCTGGTCGACACCGTCACCGACCTCGGTGATGACGCCGATGCCCTCGTGCCCGAGGATGCGACCGACCGACACCTCGGGGACGTCGCCCTTGAGGATGTGCAGGTCCGTCCCACAGATCGTGGTGGCGACCATCTTGACGATGACGTCGGTCGCCTCCTGGATCTTCGGGTCGGCGACCTCTTCCCACGCCTTCTCCCCGGGACCTTTGTAGACGAGTGCCTTCATGACGGATCTCCTTCGCTCGGCGCACCGACCGGCCCGATGCGACCCGCAGGGCCCGGCTCCGCTCGACGAGCGGGACTCGGCCCCACCTCCCGACGGTACGGCCGACCGGTCCCGGCGGCTAGGGCCGAATGGCAGTTCACCCGCCCCGCGGCCCAGGATCCGGAGGGGGCCACGGGTTCGGCGGGCACTCGATGGCCGCGCCGATGGGGTTGCCGTAGTATGCCCGACCGCGGGCGCCGAGAAGCGCTCCGACCCGATCGACATCGACCCCCGAGGAGACATTCGCATGCTGCTGGACGACCGCGTAGCCATCGTGACCGGAGCCGGGCGGGGCATCGGCCGTGAGTTCGCGCTCGAACTGGCCCGCCAGGGTGCCGCCGTCGTGGTGAACGACCTGGGTGTCGGCCTGCGCGGGGAGGCGTCCGACGAGGACCCCGCCACGGCCGTCTGCGCCGAGATCGAGGCCCTCGGCGGGAGGGCGGTGCCCAGCCACGAGTCGGTGACCGATTTCGAGGCCACCGGACGCACCGTCCAGACCGCTCTCGACACCTTCGGTCGCCTGGACATCCTGGTCAACAACGCCGGGATCGTCCGGGACCGCACCCTGGTCAAGATGACCGAGGACGACTTCGACGCCGTCATCGCCACCCACCTCAAAGGGGCGTTCAACTGCACACGTCACGCCGTCCCGGTGATGAAGGAGGCCGGCTACGGGCGCATCATCAACGTCACGTCGTCGGCCGGCCTCCGCGGCAACTTCGGGCAGACCAACTACGGCGCGGCCAAGGCCGGCATCATGGGCATGACCTTCGTGTGGGCCCTGGAACTGGCCAAGGCCGGTATCACCGTCAACGCCATCGCCCCGGCGGGGGCCACCCGGATGACCGCGGCCCTGGCCGGTGACGACAGCGAGCCCGATCCGAGGCTCGACCCGGCGATGAACGCGCCACTGGTCGCCTTCCTCGCCTCCGACCAGGCGGCCCACGTCAACGGGCAGCTCTTCGGCCGGACCGACTTCAGCTACACGCTGTTCCAGCACCCCAAGCAGATCGCCTGGATGCACAAGGACGGCGGGTGGGACACCGGATCGGTGGCCGCCGAGTTCGACGGCATGCTCGGCCAACATCTGCAGACGGTGGGCATGGTCATGCCGAAGGGCCTCAGCCAGGACGCCGCCCGGTCGTGAACCCGGGGGCGCCCGACGCC
Organism: uncultured Acidimicrobiaceae bacterium; assembly: GCA_963699345.1. GTDB lineage: Bacteria > Actinomycetota > Acidimicrobiia > Acidimicrobiales > RAAP-2 > Bog-756. Next base: position 579,073 of record CAVOTL010000007.1, read on the forward strand.
GGCGGCCCGTCGGCCTATCGCATGCACCTCGGGGCCCGGGCCGCCGAACATCCCGACCGTCCGGCCGTGGTGATGACCGGCTCGGGGGAGGTCACCACGTACCGCGAGCTCGACGAGCGCTCCACCCGGTTGGCCCGTGCCCTGCGGAGGGCCGGACTGCAGGTCGGGGACCACGTGGCGCTGATGATGCAGAACAGCTCGGCCTTCCTCGAGGTCGCGTGGGCCGCCCAACGGTCGGGGCTGTACTACACGGCCCTCAACAGCCACCTCCGACGCGACGAGGCCCAGTACATCCTGGACGACTGCGGAGCGTCCGCCCTCGTGATCAGCGGAGGACTCGCCGACGTGGCCGGCACCCTCGACCTCGGGGCGGTGCCCCTGCGGATCGTCGCCGAAGGCACCGCCGACGGGTTCGCCCCGTACCGGGACGTGCTGGACGCCCAGTCCGGCGCCCGGCTCGAGGACGAGTCCGAAGGTCGCGAGATGCTCTATTCGTCGGGCACCACCGGCGTGCCGAAAGGCGTGACCAAGCCCCTCGGCGTCACCGTGCCCGGCCATCCCGAGTCGGCGGCCGTGGCCATCGCCAGCGGCATCGGCGCCATGGGCGTCGACGGCGACTCGGTGTACCTCTCCCCCGCCCCGCTCTACCACTCGGCCCCGCTCGTGTACTCCATGTCGATGCACCGTCTCGGCGCCACCACCCTGGTGATGGAGTCCTTCGACGCCTCGGCCTGCCTGGCGGCCATCGGGCGCTACCGGGTGACGCACGCCCAGTTCGTCCCCACCATGTTCACCCGCCTGCTGGCCCTGCCCGCCGAGGAGCGCGCGTCCGCCGACGTCTCGAGCCTCCGCTACGTCGTCCACGCCGCCGCCCCGTGCCCGGTGGACGTCAAGCGTCGGATGCTCGACTGGTGGGGTCCCATCGTCTACGAGTACTACGCCGGCACCGAGGACATCGGATCGTCGTTCATCGGCCCGGAGGAGTGGCTCGCCCATCCCGGTTCGGTCGGCCGCCCGAGGGACGAGATGCACATCGTCGGCGTGGACGGTGAGGAGGTCCCGACCGGCGAGACGGGCACGGTCTACTTCTCGGGGGGCCGGGAGTTCGAGTACCACAACGACCCCGACAGGACCGCCGCCGTCCATGACCGGCACGGCTGGCGGACCCTCGGGGACGTGGGCCACGTCGACGAGGACGGATACCTCTACCTGACCGACCGCTCGGCCGACATGGTGGTGTCCGGTGGCGTCAACATCTATCCCCGGGAAGCCGAGCAGCTCCTCGCGGACCATCCGGACGTGCTCGACGTGGCCGTCTTCGGCGTACCCGACGTGGAGATGGGTGAGGCGGTCCATGCCGTGGTCCAGTTCGCCGACCCGGCGGCCGCCGTCCCCCCGGACGAGTTGCTCGCCTGGTGCCGCGAGCGGCTCGCCCCCTACAAGTGCCCCCGGTCGGTCGACGTGGTCGACCAGATGCCCCGCGATCCCAACGGCAAGCTGTACAAGCGGCTGCTCCGTGACCCGTACTGGGAAGGTCACGCCTCGCGCATCGTCTGATCGCCGGCCCATCGCCCGACCCGGGCGGGTCCCCCCGGGTCGGCGGGCCCGTCAGCGGGGCAGGCCCAGGATGCGGTCCCCGATGATGGTCCGCTGGATCTCCGACGTGCCCCCGGCGATGGACGCGGCCTTCGACCACAGCCACTGGCGCTGCCAGCGGCCGCGACCCGGGTCGCCGTCAGCGCCGAACCACAGCGGCGACGCGTCACCCACCACGGAGAGGGCGGCATCGGAGAGCTGCTGGGTCATGTCGGTCCAGGCCAGTTTCACCACGCTCGACTCCGGCCCGGGCTCGACCCCGCGGGCGAGTCGGGTCATGGTCCTCCAGTTGTGGAAGCGCAGGACCCGGAGCTTCACGTAGGCGTCGACGAGTTGGTCGGCGACCAGCGGGTCGTCGAAGGACCCCTCCGCCGCGGCCAGGTCGAGGAGGTGGTCCAGGTAGACCTCGTGGACGACCTGCTCCTTGAAGGGGAAGGTCGTCCCCCGCTCGTGGGCCAGCGTCGTGTTGGCGACCGACCACCCCGAGTTGACCTGGCCGATGACGGAGTCTCCCGGGACGAACACCTCGTCGAAGAAGACCTCGTTGAACTCCGCTTCGCCGGTCATGGTCACCAGCGGACGCACCTCGATGCCGGGTGACTCCATGTCGACGGCCATGCAGGTGATCCCGTGGTGGCGGGGGGCGTCGGGGTCGGTCCGCACCAGGGCGATCCCCCACCGCGAGAACTGTGCGTAACTCGTCCAGACCTTCTGCCCGTCGAGGATCCAGCCGTCGTCCACCGGCGTGGCCCGGGTGGCCAGGCCCGCCAGGTCCGAGCCCGCCCCCGGCTCGCTGAACAGCTGACACCAGATCTCGTCGGCCGACAGGATGCTCGGCAGCCACCGGTTGCGCTGCTCGTCGGTCCCGTGGGTCAAGAGGGTGGGGCCGACGAGGTTCACACCGGTGCGGTTGACCGGCTGCGGCGCCCGGGACCGGGCGTACTCCATGTTGAAGATGGCGACCTGGAGCGGGGTCGCGCCGCGCCCGCCGTACTCGACGGGCCAGTGGATCCCGACCCATCGGTCCCGGGCCAGGCGGGCCTGCCAGCGTCGTCCCCACGCGAACTCGTCATCGAAGGAGTCGAACTCCGGCGTCGGCTCGACCGTGGCGTCCAGCCACGCCCGCACCTCGTCGCGGAAGCGCAGCTCGTCGTCGTCCAGGGCCAGGTTCATCGGAGCACCGGCCCCCCGGTCGAGCGCTCGAGGGGGCACCGGGCATCGTGGGCGGCGGACGACATGCCCACGTTGTAGCGCAATCCCACCCGGATGGGCCACACCCACGGCGCCGTCGGGGATGCCTCTCCGCCCCACCGCGTGCCATACTCGGGCCGCTCGACGCGGACGCCACCGAACCGGGCGGGCCCGGCGCCGAGCGGCCCGACCAGACCACACCGTTGATCCCGTGCCGCCGGACGTGACGCCCCCCGGGGCGGGCCCGGCCCCGTCACCGAGGAGTTGCGCCATGACGACCACCGATCCGAGCACCACCGGGGTGGCCCCCGGCGAGTTCCGCATGATGATCGACGGAGCCCTGATCGAATCCGCCGGCGGCGGTGCCTTCGACAACATCAATCCGGCCACCGAGGAGGTGTTGGGGCAGACCACCGACGCCACGGCCGCCGACATGGACGGGGCCATCGCCGCGGCCCGGCGGGCGTTCGACGAGTCGTCGTGGTCGACCGACCGGGCGCTCCGCCAGCGCTGCCTCCGCCAGCTGCAGGACGCCATCGTGGCTGAACAGGAGCTGCTCCGGGCCGAGCTGGTGGCCGAGGTCGGCACCCCGGTGATGGTGACCTCCATGGCGCAGCTCGACGCGCCGCTGGCCGAGTCGCTGCTGTGGCCGGCCGAGTACATCGACACCTTCGAGTGGGAGCGGCCTCTACCCGACAACAACGCGTTCGGCATGCACAGCTGGCAGAAGGTCGTCAAGGAGCCCGTCGGCGTGGTCGGCGCCATCATCCCGTGGAACTACCCGGTGGAGATCCTCCTCAACAAGCTCGGGCAGGCCCTGGCGACCGGGAACACCATGGTCGTCAAGCCCGCACCCGACACCCCCTGGACGGCCACCCGCATCGGCCGCCTCATCGCCGAGCAGACCGACATCCCCGACGGCGTCGTCAACGTGGTGCCGTCGTCGGACCACCTGGTCGGCGAGCAGCTGGTCGTCGACCCCCGCGTGGACCTCATCTCCTTCACCGGGTCCACCGCCACCGGCCGGCGGATCATGGCCGCCGGTGCCCCGACGCTCAAGCGTCTCTTCCTGGAGCTCGGTGGCAAGTCGGCGGACATCATCCTCGACGACGCCGACCTCGAGACCAAGATGGCGTTCTTCGGCTTCATGTGCATGCACGCCGGGCAGGGCTGCGCCATGCTCACCCGGACCCTGGTCCACGAGTCGCGCTACGACGAGGCCGTGGCCCTCGCCGAGGCGGCCATGGCCACCGTCACCTACGGCGACCCCACCGACCCCGGCAACATCATGGGGCCCGTGGTGAGCGCCCGACAGCGCGAGCGCGTGCTCGGCTACATCCAGTCCGGGGTCGACGAGGGCGCCCGTCTGGTCTGCGGGGGTGGCCGTCCGGCCCACCTGGACAAGGGCTACTTCGTCGAGCCGACGCTGTTCGCCGACGTCGACAACTCCATGCGGATCGCCCGCGAGGAGATCTTCGGCCCCGTGCTGGTCCTCATCCCCTTCCACGACGACGAGGACGCCGTCCGGATCGCCAACGACAGCGAGTACGGCCTGTCCGGGGCGGTCACTTCCGCGTCCGAGGAGCGGGCTCTGGCCGTCGCCCGGCGGATCCGGTCGGGGACGGTGAGCGTCAACGGCGGCGTCTACTACAGCGCCGCCTCCCCCTTCGGCGGGTACAAGGCCAGCGGCCTCGGTCGCCAGAACGGCATCGAGGGATTCGAGCAGTACCTGGAGACCAAGACCATCGCCGGTGGCCTGTGACCGCGGCGGCCGAGCACGACGAGGTCGTCTCCTCGGGGGAGCACCTTCTCCAACAGCTGCACATGCGCGACGTCGAGCACCCCGACGCCGACCTCGCCATCGAGATGGACATCCACGATCGGGTCACCAACCCGCGGGGTGCGCTCCAGGGCGGGTTGGTGGCCACCCTGATCGACGTCGTGGCGGGACGGGCGGTGGTCGACGAGGGCCCGCGGGAGACGGTGGCCACGGCGGACATGACCGTCCACTACCTGCGGGGCATCACCGTCGGTCCGGCGTTGGCCACGGCCAAGGTCCTCCGCCGGGGACGTACGCTGGCCGTCGTCTCCGTCGAGGTCACCGACACCGGGACCGACAGCCTGTGCGCCCTCGGCACGGTGGCCTTCTCGATCTCGCCGCCCCGTCCGTCCGACGGCGGGAGCCCCACCGGTTCGCCGACGGCACCGCCGGGGTGACGGGGTGACGCCGTCGGCCCGGACCGCCGCGTCGGCCCGGGGGAGGGACCGATGACCGACGACCTGGGCACGCCCCACCTCCGCCTCGAACGCGAAGGGCCGATCGCCTGGTGCGTCATCGACCGTCCCCGGGCCCGGAACGCCTTCACGCCGGCCATGTACTACGGGTTGAAGCGGGCGGTGCAGCTCGTCGACACCGACCCGGAGCTCGGGGCCCTGATCATCACCGGGGTGGACGACGTCTTCGCACCCGGCGGCGACCTGGGCGGTCGCCGCGAGGAGGGCGAGGCGACCCCCGACGCCCTCGGAGCCGACGTCCTCCCCTTCCTCGCCATCCGGGACAGCCCCGCGCCGGTCATCGCCGCCGTCAACGGCATCTGTCAGGCCGGCGGACTCCTCGTCGCCATGATGGCCGACATCGCGGTGGCCAGCGACCGGGCCACGTTCCGGGTCCCCGAACTCCTCCGGGGAATCCCGGACGCCACCTACGCGGCGGCGCTGCCCGCCCACGTCGGACTCGCGGTGGCCCGGGACCTCCTCCTCTCGGGTCGGACCTTCGGAGCCGACGAAGCGCTCCGGATCGGGGTCCTGTCCCGCGTGGTCCCCCATGACGACCTGCGCGGGGCGGCACTCGACGCCGCCCGCCAGGTCCTGCGGACCGCCCCGGCGGCCCGGGCGCAGGTGAAGCGCATGCTGAACGAGCGCTACGGCCTCATCGACTACCAGACGATGTTCTGGGCACTGGCGCACTCCGCCGAACCCCGGGAGGGGATGCGGGCGTTCATGGAGAAGCGACCGCCGGCCTGGGTGCCACCCGGCCTCTGAACGACGGCCCGTCGCGCCGCGACCGGCCCGGGATGGCCGAGGAGCGTGGTGGTAGCGTTTTCCCCGCACGACCGCCGGGACCGGCCGTCGTCGCACGCCGGGCGGGAGACCGGCACGGGTGCCGTGCGACCTCCCGGCCACGACCAAGGGGGAATCACCGATGCCGTCCCGATCGCTCGACTTTCCGATCTTCGACGCCGACAACCACATGTACGAGACCAAGGAGGCACTGACCAAGTTCCTCCCCTCGAAGTACGCCAAGGCCATCGACTACATCGACGTGCGGGGCCGCACCAAGATCGTCGTGCGCGGGACGATCAGCGAGTACATCCCCAACCCGACCTTCGACGTGGTGGCCGCGCCCGGCGCCCAGGAGGAGTTCTACCGGCACGGCAATCCGGAGGGGAAGTCCTACCGGGAGCTCATCGGTGAGCCGATCCGTTGCCTGCCGGGCTTCCGTGCGCCGGAACCCCGCCTCGCCCTCATGGACGAGCTGGGCATCGACCGGGCCCTCATGTTCCCGACCCTGGCGAGCCTCATCGAGGAACGCCTGAAGGACGACCCCGAACTGATCCAGGTCCTGGTGCACGGGCTCAACGAGTGGATGTACGAGACCTGGCGGTTCGACTACGAGGACCGGATCTTCGCCACCCCGGTCATCGCCATGGGGATGATCGACGACGCCCTGGCCGAGTTGGACCTGGTCATCGAGCGGGGGGCCCGCTGCGTGCTGATCCGCCCCGCCCCGGTGCCGGGGCTGCGCGGCACCCGCTCCCCCGGACTCCCCATGTTCGACCCCATCTGGGAGCGCATCCAGGAGGCGGGCCTGCTCGTCGGGATGCACGCGTCGGACAGCGGCTACAGCGAGATCGCCAACTGGTGGGAGGACCCGTCGGAGTTCCTCCCGTTCCAGCCGTCGGCCTTCCGGGCCATCTCCCAGGGCAAGCGACCCATCGCCGACACCATGGCCGCCATGGTCTGCCACGGGGCCTTCACCCGGTTCCCCGACCTCCGGGTGGCGTGCGTGGAGAACGGCGCCAACTGGGTACGCCACCTGCTGCACGATCTCTCCGACCTCTACACCAAGATGCCCCACCAATTCGGCGAGGATCCGTCGGAGGCCTTCCTCCGCAATGTCTGGGTGAACCCGTTCTGGGAGGACGATCTGCAGTCGCTGGTCGACCTGGTCGGCGCCGACCACGTGCTGTTCGGCAGCGACTACCCCCACCCCGAGGGACTGGCCGACCCCATCACCTACGTCGACGAACTCGAGGGGATGGACCAGGACACGGTGGCCAGGATCATGGGCGGCAACCTGGCCGGGCTCATGGGGGTGGCCGTTCCGGCCTGACCTCGATGCTCAGCGTCCCCGGTCCGATCTGACCGGCGGCGACCCGCCCGGACGGGACGGGGACTGCCTCCGATCCGGGCAGGACCTGCCTGGTCGACCTCCGGTGGACCCGCCGGCACGGGGGCGGCCCGGCGGTCCTCAGTCCGACAACTCGGGCCCCACGATGGCCACGAAGCTGACGCACTCGCCGGGAGCGCCCCCGAGGTTGTGGGTCAGGCCGAGGGTGCGCCCCTCCGCCACCGTGGCGATCTGCCGCTCGGGCGGGGCCTCGCCGCGGAGTTGCAACCAGCATTCGAAGAGCATCCGGAGCCCCGACGCCCCGATGGGGTGCCCGAAGCTCTTCAGCCCACCGTCCGGATTGACCGGAAGTTCGCCATCGCGGTCGAACGTGCCGGCCAGCACGTCCTTCCATCCGAGGCCCCGCTCCGAGAAGCCCATGTCCTCCATCAGCACCAGTTCGGTGGGCGTGAAGCAGTCGTGCACCTCCGCCATGGCCAGCGACGCCCGGGGGTCGGTGATCCCCGCCTGGTGATAGGCGTCCTGGGCCGAGCGCACCACCTCGGGGAAGGTGGTGTAGTCGTAGTCGGGGTCGATGGGGCCGCCGCCGGGACCGGCCACGAAGCTCAGGGCCTTCACGTAGAGCGGGTGCTCCGTGTAGCGGTGGGCGTCCTCGGCCCGGCAGATGATGGCCGCCGCCGAGCCGTCGCTCACCCCGCTGCAGTCGTAGACGCCGAGGTCACCGGCGACCAGCGGCGACTTGGTGATGGTCTCCATGGGGATCTCCTTGCGGAACTGGGCCCGTGGGTTGACCGCGCCGTTGCGGTGGTTCTTCCAGGCGATCCGGCTCATCACCTGCTTCATCTCCTCGGGATCCACGCCGTAGCGCTCGGCGTACGCCGGGGCGACGAACGAGAAGGCGGCCGGTGAGGAGAGGGCGGCGTCGGTCCCGTCCCCCACCGGGCGGATACCCGTGAGCCCCGAGTAGCCGGTGTCCTTCAACTTCTCCACACCGATGGCCATGACCAGGTCGTAGGCGCCGGAGGCCACCGCGTAGCAGGCGTTGCGGAAGGCCTCGGAGCCGGTGGCACAGAAGTTCTCGACCCGGGTGACCGGCTTGTAGTCGATCTTCAGCGGTTTGGCCAGGGTGACCCCCGACGTACCCGATGTCATCGTCCCGAGCCAGAACGCATCGAGGTCGTCCAGGGTGATGCCGGCCGAGGCGATGGCGTCCTTGGCCGCGTCGATCAACAGGTCGTCGACGCCCTTGTCCCACCGTTCACCGAACGGCGTACAGCCCATCCCCACGATCGCCACCCGGTCGCGGATCCCGTTCGAACTCATGACTTGCCTCCCTCATCGTCGGTGTCGTCGGTCGCCCCCACGGGACGGGCCTTCCAGAAGTAGTTGTGCACACCCTTGGCCGTGTTGAGCTTGCGGAAGCTCATCTCCACGCGGGTGCCGATGCGCACGGCATCGGGGTCCGCATCGGTCATCTCGCAGCGGTAGCGACCGCCACCGTCGAAGTCGACCACGGCACCGATCACGGGCGGGGACAGCGAGAAGGCCAGCCGGTCGATGGTGTAGGTGGCCACCCGACCTCCCACGTCGGCCAGCCGCACCCGGTCCATCTCGTCGATGGTCCGGCACCGCAGGCACACCCGGGCGGGCGGGAGATGGCGGAAGCCGCAGGCCCGGCAGTCGCTGGCCTCGAAGCCACCCTTCCAGGGCGTCGAGCGCCAGGTCGCCGGGGCCCCGGGCCGCTCGGGGTCCGGACGGCGCGGCGGCTCGCGGAGGAGTTCACCCCGCCAGGTGAGGAACCGCGTGTAGGGGACGTCGCCCCCCACCGAGGCCGCCAGGTCGGCCACGTCGGCCAGTCCCGCCGCCCGGCGGGCCGACCGCGCCGCGACCAGAGCGTCGGTGGCCCGCAGGAGCACCACGTCGGCGCCGTCGGCCACCACGACCAGGGCGAGCAGGGCGCCGGGTTCCGCCCGCTCCAACAGGTCGGCCAGGGCGATGCCGGGCTCCGCGGCCCCGAGGTTCCCGACCGTGGCGGCCCGGTCGGCCACCACCGTGTCCGGCCGTACACCGAGCGAGCCCCGGACCGCAGCGACGGCCCGGGCGTGCAGGCCCACGACCGCGACATGGTCGACGTCGGTGGCCACGACACCGGCGGCCTTCAGTGCGTCCGCCCACGCCTGGTGGACCAGCGGCACGTAGACCTCCTGGCCGAACCGCTCCTCCCACACCTTCGAGTCGAACTCCCCCGGCGTGCGCCAGCGGTCGAGGAACTCGGCCGTCGTGCTGGCGTGGGCGACCCAGTCGGCCACGACCGCGTCGTCGGGACCGCCGAAGACCAACGCCACGGCACCGTCACCGCTGTCACGCTCTTCGGGACCACCGGCCATCCCGGTCCGCAGGTCGGACAGGACCGCCACGGCCCGGTGGTCGCCGGCCACGGCCCGGGCCGACCGCAGGGCACCGACCGAGGACCGCACCGAGCCCACCATGTCGTAGGCGCCGGCCCAGGAGGGCAGCTCGAGGGCGCCGTGGATGGCGGTGGCGTTGGTCTTGTCGAGGTAGGCCGGCGCCGGGGTGGCGAAGAACAGGTCCTCGGGCGGGGTGCCACCGAGGGCGGCGAGCGCCCGGCGCGACGCCTCCACGCCCATCGTCGTGGTGTCCTCGTCGTAGGACGCGACCGACCGGCTGCCCCGTCCCGACGGAGCGCCCAGACCGGCGCCGATGGCGCTGCGCTGGAGCCGCCAGTAGGGCAGGTAGGCGCCCCAGGAGACGATCCCGGCCGTCATCGCCGGGGCCCGGGTTCGATGCGTAGAAGTACGTTCTCGTTCACGGCGAAGAGCATACTTGGGAGGTCGGGCACCCTACACTGAGCGCTCCGGGCCTCCGGCTCTGCGGCCGGGCCCGGACGCCCGGGCCCGTTGGGGGGCCACAACCGAGGAGGACCATGCGACGCCAGCTGTTCCATGACGAGCACGACGAGTTCCGGTCGAGCTTCCGGCGCTTCGTCGAGGCCGACATGGTGCCCCGGTCCGACGAGTGGGACGAGGCCGGCATCGTCGACCGCGCGGCGTTCGAGCAGGCCGGCAAGCACGGCTTCCTCGGCATGGCCATTCCCACCGAGTACGGCGGCGGGGGCAGCGACGACTTCCGGTTCAACCTGATCGTGGCCGAGGAGCTGCACCGGGTGGGCATGAACGGCGCCGCCCTGGGGTTCGCCCTGCACAACGACATCTGCCTCCCCTACTTCCTGCACTACGCCACCCCCGAGCAACGCGCGCCGCTGGCTCCCGGGCATCGCCCGGGGCGACCGGATCCTGGCCATCGCCATGACCGAGCCCGGCACCGGTTCGGACCTGGCCTCGATCTCCACCTCCGCCATCCGCGACGGCGACGAACTGGTCCTCAACGGATCGAAGACGTTCATCACCAACGGCATCAACGCCGACCTGGTCGTGGTGGCCGTGAAGACCGACCCCACACTGGCCCACAAGGGCATCAGCCTGGTGGTGGTCGAGCGGGACACGCCGGGGTTCACCCGCGGCCGCAATCTCGACAAGCTCGGCCTCCACGCCCAGGACACCGCCGAACTGTTCTTCTCCGACTGCCGCATCCCGGCGGACAACCTGCTCGGCACCGAGGGACACGGGTTCGCCCACCTCGTGGCCAACCTGCCCCAGGAGCGGCTGTCGCTCGCCGCCGGAGGGCATGCCGGGGCCCGGGCGGCGCTCGACTGGACGACCGCCTACGTGCGCGAGCGCACCGCCTTCGGTGTCCCCGTCGGCTCGTTCCAGAACACCAAGTTCACGTTGGCCGAGGTGGCCACCGAGGTCGAGATGGGCCAGGTCTTCATCGACCGCTGCGTCGAGGCGCTCAACGCCGGCGAGCTGACGGCCGAGGACGCGGCCATGGCCAAGTGGTGGTGCACGGAGATGCAGGGCCGGGTGGTCGACCGCTGCCTCCAACTCCACGGGGGCTACGGCTACATGTCCGAGTATCCGATCGCCAAGGCGTTCGTCGACGCCCGCGTCACCACCATCTACGGCGGGACGACGGAGATCATGAAGGAGATCATCGGTCGCTCCCTCGACCTCGGCTGACCGGCTCCCCCATCGCGAACGGGGACCGGAGCATGGAACGTGCGCCGACGGAGAGGCCCGTTCTCGGCGGGTCCCGGCGCGCTACCATCCACCGCGTGCCAGCCACGACCGACCGGGGCCACCTCGAGCGTCCGACCCCTGCCGGCGACGCCCGATGAGTGACGCGACGATCGACCTCGACGAGGCCCTCCCCTACGGGACCCGGCTGACCCGTCTGGCCGGGGCGCGGGGCGACGCCACCGCGGTCACCCTGGTGGCCGAGGACGGCGCCGAGGACGTCCGTCAGCTACCGCGAGCTCGACGAGCGGGCCAACCGGCTCGCCCGGGTCTTCGCCGCCCGGGGTCTGGGGCTCGGCGACCCGCTGGCCATCTGCCTGAAGAACTCCGTCGACCACCTGGTGGCCGGGTACGCGGGCTGGAAGGTCGGGGCCGTCGTGGTGCCCATGCGGTGGGACCTCCCGGACTGGGAGCGGGACCGGCTGCTCGGCGTGCTGCGGCCCGGGCCTCGTGGTCGGCGCCGACTCGTCCGACCTGTTCGACGCCGCCGGGCGCCGAGTCGGCCGGACCCGTTGCCCGATGCCCTGTCGCCCCAGGCCTGGGGGGTGTGCAGTTCAGGGTCGACGGGGACCCCCAAGGTCATCGTGCAGAAGGCCCCGGCGGTCTTCGATCCGGCCACTCGGCGTTCACCTCTGCGGTGGTCGCCTCGTACGGCCCGATGGACCCGGTCCAGCGGGTGCTGTGCCCGGCGCCGATCTACCACACCAACGGCTTCACGGCCTTCCGCATGGTGCTGCACGGCGACCCGATCGTCCTGATGGAGCGGTTCCGGGCCGAGCTCGCCCTCGACCTCGTCGAGCGCCACCGGATCACCGGCTTCATCGCCGCCACGCCCATGCTGCAGCGCATGGCCCAGGTCGAGGACATCGGCGACCGGGACCTGTCCAGCCTGCGTTGGGTCCAACAGGGGCGCCGCCCACCTGCCGCAGTGGCTCGGCCACCGGTGGATCGACCTCGTCGGGGCCGAGCAGTTCTACATGTCCTACGGCTCCTCCGAGCAGATCGGGCTCGTGGTCTGCCGGGGCGACGAGTGGCTCGCCCATCCCGGCACCGTGGGCCGGGGCATGAACGACACCGAGGTCCGCATCGTCGGCCCGGACGGGACCGCGCTGCCACCCCGGGAGGTGGGTGGGATCTTCCTGCGATCGCCCACCGGCCCCCAGGCCATGTACGTGGGCGACGACGTCACCCCGATGGACACGACCGACGACGGCTTCGCCTCGGTCGGCGACCTGGGCTTCCTCGACGAGGAGGGCTTCCTCTACATGGTCGACCGCCGGGTCGACCTGATCGTCACCGGCGGGGCCAACGTGTTCCCGGCCGAGGTGGAGACGGCGCTGAGCGAGCACCCCGGCATCGACGACGTGGTGGTCATCGGGCTGCGGGACCCGGAGTGGGGACGTCGGGTCCACGCCGTCGTCCACCCTCCGACCGCTCGCTCGACGCCGGCGGCCGTCATCGCCTACGCCAAGGAGCGACTCGCCCCCTACAAGGTCCCCAAGTCGGTGGAGTTCGTCGAGGCGATCCCCCGCACCGAGGCCATGAAGTTCAACCGCGCCGCGCTCGGTGGCCGAGCGCGACGGTCCGGACGAGGGAGAGGGCGCGAGCGGCCAGACATGACGGGGTCCGTCTCCGGCCGGGCGGGACGGCCCGGAGCACAGACGTGACGACGGTGCACGACCGCTCGTCGGACATCCAGAAAGGGAGTGATCCGGGCATGCCCGAGACCTCAACGAACGGCAACGGCAAGTACATCACCTACGAGGAGCTGGACGACGGCGCCATCGTGCGGATCCTCCTCAACCGCCCGAAGACCCGCAACGCGCAGAACCGCGGGCTCCTCGTCGAGCTCGACGAGGCGTTCCACCGGGCCGAGCAGGACGACAAGGTGCGGGTGGTGATCCTCGGCGGGGTCGGCCCGCTCTTCTCCTCCGGCCACGACATGGGGTCGAAGGAGTCGCAGGCCGAGCGGGCGCCCGGTCCCGACCAGCACCCCTCGATGACGATGAACGGCGCCACCCGCGAGGGCGCCGAGAACCGGATGCTCCAGGAGTGGCACTACTACTTCCAGAACACGCTGCGGTGGCGCAACCTCCGCAAGATCACCGTGGCCCAGGTGCAGGGGACGGTCTACGCCGCCGGTCTCATGCTGATGTGGGCCTGCGACCTCATCGTGGCCGCCGACGACGTGTACTTCGCCGACGTGGTGGGCACGCGGCTCGGCATGTGCGGCGTCGAGTACTTCGGCCACCCGTGGGAGTTCGGCCCCCGCCGCACCAAGGAGCTGATGCTCACCGGCGACGCCATCGACGTCCACGAGGCGCACCGGCTGGGCATGGTGTCCAAGGTCTTCCCGGTGGACGACCTGGCCGAGCGCACCCTGGCCTACGCCCGGCGCATCGCCCAGCTGCCCACCATGTCGGCCCTGCTCATCAAGGAGTCGGTCAACCAGACGGTGGACAACATGGGCTTCTACAACGCCCTCGCAGGCCTGCTTCACCCTGCACCAGCTCAACCACTCGCACTGGGCCGAGATCCACGAGTCCAAGTACCCGGTGGCCGAGGAGCAGGACGGCGTGCCGAGCTGGCGGGTGGCCCCACCGGTGCTGCTCTCGGTGAAGGACCAGGTCGAGGGACCCGTGGCCGGCGGCTGATCCGGGCCCGGAGCCGCGGGGAAGCCCGCCGCCGACGTGCCGGCGCACGTCGCCCGGCGTCGGCCGCCCGGGTCTGGCTAGAGTGACTCGCACCCGCGGGGAGAAGCGGTGTGACGGCTCAGGGGAACGCCGTTGGGGGATCCGGAGAAGCACGGGCACCGACGTGCCGACCTGGCCCCCGGACGACCTACGGCGCCGTGGCGCCGGTCCGCGCCGTTCCGTCCGATGGGCCAGGCATCTTCCGAGACCACCAGGGAGGAAGCATGACCACGAGGCGGACCAAGACCGGGGTGCTGCTGGCGGCGGCACTGGCCCTGCCGCTGGTGGCGGCGGGGTGCTCGAGCGGGACCTCGGCCAGCTCGACGACGGCGACCACCGGATCGGCGACCACGGGATCGACGTCCCCGCCCACCACCACGGGCTCGGGCGGCCACGAGGCGACCGGCTCGCCGATCACCATCGCCTACATCTCCTCGCTGACCGGAGAGGGCGCCTCCCAGGACGGCACGTCGCCGGCCGGCTTCACGGCCCGGATCGACCTCCAGAACGCGGAGGGCGGCATCGACGGCCACAAGCTGGTGGGCGACATCATCGACGACCAGACCAACCCGGCCGAGATCAGCACCGCCGTCCAGAGCGCGGTCTCGGGCGCCTTCGGCATCGTGTCGCAGAGCCCGCTGTTCTTCCTGGCGGCCAAGTATCCCCAGGCGGCCGGCGTGCCGGTGACCGGCTCCTACGACGACGGGCCCGAGTGGGGCACCCAGCCCTACACCAACATGTTCGCCGCCGACAACGGCAGCGTGAACCCGAGCTACCCGGTCAACACCCAGATCGGGGACTTCCTGAAGGCCCACGGCGGCACCGTCCTCGGCTCCTACGGCTACTCGATCTCGCCGTCGTCGAGTCGCGCCGCCATCGGCACGGCCCAGTCGTTCGAGCACGCCGGAGGCAAGGTCGGGGTGCTCGACACCCAGGTCCCCTTCGGCAGCGTCGACTTCACCTCCACGGCCCTGGTGGCCAAGCAGAAGAACATCAACGCCATGGTGCCGGCCCTGGACGACAACTCCAACTACGCCCTGGCCACCTCGCTCCAGCAGGCCGGGGTCAAGCTGAAGGCCGTCCTGTTCGCCACCGGCTACGAGCCCGACACCATCGGCTCCCCGGTGTGGAACGACCTCCAGGGCGACTACTTCATCTCGCTGTTCCGGCCGTTCTCCCTCCCCAACGCCGGCACCCAGCAGATGCAGGCGGCCCTGGAGAAGTACGAGCACTTCACTCCGACGCAGTTCCCGACCTTCTCCCAGTACGAGGCGTGGGCGGGGGCGGACCTGATGATCAAGGGCCTCCTGTTGGACGGCCCCGACCCGACCCGGGCCGGGGTCATCCAGAAGCTGCGCGGCGTGACCTCCTACAACGTCAACGGCCTGCTGCCCGTGACGCTCGACTACGCCACCAACTTCGGGAAGAACCCGCCCCAGACCTGTGCGTGGATCATGCAGGCGGCCAAGAGCGGGTTCAACCTGGTGTCCCCGACGCCCACCTGTGGCACCGACCTGCCGCACACGGACACGGCCACCAGCTCGTGACGGTGGTGCGCCCGAGTTCCGCACCCGTGAGGACAAGGAGTCCCCGACGATGAAATCGAAGGCTGCCGTGCTGTTCGGCCGCGAGCAGGACTGGGTGATCGAGGAGATCGACCTGGATCCCCCGAAGGACCACGAGGTCCTGGTCCGGTGGGCCGCCGCCGGGTTGTGCCACTCCGACCAGCACCTGCGCACCAACGACATCGGTGCCCCCCGCGACCCGGACGAGGGTCCGGACCCGCGACTGTTCCCCCTCATCGGCGGCCACGAAGGCGCCGGCGTGGTCCAGGCGGTCGGGCCGGGCGTCACCGGCCTCGAGGTCGGTGACCACGTGGCGGCCAGCTTCTTCCCCATCTGCGGCCGGTGCAAGATGTGCCTGACCGGGCACACCAACCTCTGCGACCTCGGCGCGGAGACCTTCTCCCCCGGCCAGATCTCCGACGGGACGCCGCGGTACCACCTCGACGGGAAGCCGCTCAACGTGATGTCCAAGCTCGGGACCTTCTCCGAGTACGGCGTCGTCCACGAGGCGTCCCTGGTGAGGGTGGAGCGCGAGTTCCCCCTGGCGGCGGTGGCCCTGGTGTCGTGCGGCGTCACCACCGGATGGGGCTCGGCCGTCTACCGGGCCGAGGTGGCCCAGGGTGACGTGGTGGTGGTCGTCGGGGTCGGTGGCGTGGGGATGAACGCCGTGCAGGGCGCCCACATGGCCGGAGCGCGCCACGTGGTGGCCGTGGACCCGGTGGAGTTCAAGCGGAAGTCAGCTCTCGACTTCGGAGCCACCCACACGGCCGCGTCGATGGAGGAGGCACTGCCACTCGTCGTCGACCTCACCCGCGGTCAACTGGCCGACGCCGTGATCCTCGTCCCGAGCGTCATGTACGGCGACCTCATGGGTCCCGCGCTGGCCCTGACCGGCAAGAACGGCACGTGCGTGGTCACCGGCGTCGCCCCCCAGACCCAGGCGCAGAGCGACATCAACCTCTTCGAGCTGGCCATGTGGCAGAAGGAGGTCCGCGGGGTGGTGTTCGGTGCCGCCAATCCGCGCTTCGACATCCCCAATCTGCTCGCGCTCTACGGGGCCGGGCGCCTCAAGCTGGACGAGCTGGTGACCCGCACCTACCCGCTCGACCAGATCAACCAGGGGTACCAGGACATGCTCGACGGCGTGAACATCCGCGGCGTCGTCGTCTTCGACTAGGTGGCGACCCCCGGAACGCCCGGTCGACCGGTGGTCGCCGGGCTGTCCCCCCGTCGGTGAGGCGGCCGCCGCGGACGACCCACCCGTCCGCGGAGGACCTCTTCGGTCCCGCGGGCACCCCTCGGGTCGTGGTGATCGGTGCCGGGTTCGGGGGCATCGCCGCCGGCGTCAACCTGCAGCGGGCCGGCATCTCCACGTTCACCATCTACGAGTCGTCCGCCGGCGTGGGTGGGACCTGGTGGGACAACACGTACCCCGGGGTCGAGGTCGACGTGGACTCGAACCTCTACCGCTACTCGTTCAAGCCCCACGACTGGACCCGGACCCACGCCGGCCAGGCGGAGCTCCAGGCCTACCTGGAGGAAACCGTGGCCGACTACGGGCTGGCCCCGCACCTCCGCCTGGAGACCACCGTGCGCTCGGCCCGGTGGGACGACGACCGCCACGTGTGGTCCGTCCGGCTCGACTCGGGCGAGGTCGACGAATGCCACGTCCTGATCAGCGCGGTGGGATTCCTCAACGTCCCGAACCTCCCCGACTGGCCCGGGCTCGACGGGTTCGGAGGAGCGGCGTTCCACACCGCCCGCTGGGACCACGGCCTGGACCTGACGGGCAGGACCGTGGCCGTCGTCGGCACGGGATCCACCGCCGCCCAGGTCGTCCCCGCCCTCCAGCCGGTCGCCGGGCGGGTGATCGTCTTCCAGCGGGAGCCCGGGATGGGTGCTCCCCAAGGGGGAGCGCGAGCTCACCGCGGAGGAGCGGTCGGCGCTCGCCCGGCCGGGCCGGCGCCGGGCGGACCGGATCCGGCAACGCTGGACCATGGAGCGGAACCTGTGGGGAGGGGCCATGTTCCGGCCGGGCAGCCCGCTCAACCAGAAGCGCGAACAGACCTGTCGCGCCTACATCGACGCCCAGTTCGCCGACCGCCCCGACCTGCGGGCGGCGGTGACGCCGGCGTACCCGTTCCCGGGAAAGCGCCCGATCCTGGCCACCACCTACTACCCGGCCCTCCGACAGCCCAACGTGGAGCTGGTCCCGCGGGCGGTCGACCGCGTGACCCCCACCGGGGTCGTCGACGCCGACGGCGTGGAGCGGGATGTCGATGTGATCGTCCTGGCCACCGGGTTCCGGGCGGCCGACTATCTGGCCCGCGTGGAGATCCGTGGACGGACCGGAGCCACGCTCCGAGAGCACTGGGACGGTGAGCCGCAGGCCTTCCTCGGCATCACCGTGTCCGGGTTCCCCAACCTCTTCCTCCTCTACGGCCCGGGCACCAACGGCGGCGAACTGGTGTCGATGCTCGAGTCCCAGGCCGAGTACGCCGTCCGGGCGGTGCGGCGCCTCCGCCGCCGGCGGGTGACCGCCGTCGAGGTGCGTCCCGGCGCCGAGGCGCGCTGGAACCGCTGGCTCCAGTCCCGGATGTCGGGGACGTCGTGGACGCTGGCCCGCAACTACTTCACGTCCGGCTCCGGTCGGGTCGTCACCCAGTGGCCGTCCGGCAATATGGTGTACCGGGTACTCACCAAGGTCCTCGGACCCGCCTCCGAGTCCACCCGACGACGAGCCGTACGTCCCGACCGAACGGAGGACACCGCGTGGACGACATGATCTACTCGTGTGACGACCACCTCGACCTGCGGGCCGTGCCCGTCGACCTGTGGCAGTCGCGGGTACCCCGGGCGGTGGCCGGGCGGGCCCCGAAGGTGGTCGACCGCGACGGACAGGCGGCCTGGGTCTGCAACGACCGCGTCGTCGGGGCCAGCGGACGCCCGCTGAAGAATCTGAGCGCCATCGGGCGGGCCGGTCTGGAGGACGACGGGTTCCGGTCCAGCACCACGAAGTTGCGTCTCGAGGACATGGATCGTGACGGGGTCTGGGCCTCGGTCATCTACGGGCCCGTCCCCCTCACGCTCTCCATCCCCGAGCCCGACCTCCAGGACGTGTGCTATCCGGCCTGGAACGACTGGGCGATCGAGGAGTTCAACGCCGCCGCCCCCGACCGGCTGTGCGTACTCCCCTTCCTCCCCAGCCACTCCCCCGAGGCGGCGGTGACCGAGCTCGAACGCTGTGCGGGCCTCGGGCACCGTGGCGCGCTCATCGACGTCTTCGACTTCGATGCCGGCGATCCGGCGTGGGACCGCCTGTGGGCGGCCGGGGAGGCGACCGGCCTGCCCCTCAGCTTCCACATCAAGGCCGGGCCGTCGCCCCGGCTCAGCTACCAGATGGGCTCGTGGAAGTCCGCCGCCTTCGCCACCGTGCTACCGCTCCAACTCGACGAGATGCTGGCCATCATGATCTTCTCGGGGGCACTCGAGCGACATCCCGGCCTCACGCTCGTGCTGGCGGAGTCCGGCGTCGGCTGGCTCCCCTACTTCCTGGCCCGCATGGACCTGGAGTGGGAGAACCTCCGGGACCAGATCGACTACGCCCCCTCGGTCCCCCCGTCGGACCTCTTCCGCCGCCAGGTCGTCGCCACCTTCGAGGAGGAGAAGCTCGCCGACCGGTTCATCCCCTTCCTCGGGGCCGACTCGTGCATGTGGGCGTCGGACTACCCCCACACCGACAGCACCTTTCCCGAGTCGCGGAAGGCCATCGACGAGGCGCTGGGGTCCCTCCCGATCGAGGACCGTCGGAAGATCACCGCGGACAACTGCCGGAAGCTGTACGGGTTCGACGATGCCGGCTGACCCCGTCGACGGTACGACCGGCGGCATCGGTGGGGTCGACCATGTGGCCCTCCCCCTCGAGGACGCCCCGGCCATGGTCGCCTTCTACCGCGCCCTCGGGCTCGAGGTCACCGAGGCGCCGCTGCTGATCCAGGTGCACCTCGGTTCGCAGATGATCAACTTCCACCGGCCCGAACTGCTGCTCGTGGGATTCAAGCTCCGCGCTCCGGCGGCCACCGCGCCCTGTGGCGACCTGTGCCTGGTGTGGGAGGGGACGCCCGAAGCGCTCCGGGAGCTCCTCGACGAGGCGGGCGCCGAGGTGATCGAGGGTCCGGTCGAGCGGGAGGGTGGCCGCCGGGCCACGGGTACGAGCGTGTACACCCGCGATCCCGACGGGAACCTGCTCGAGTTCCTGAGCTATCCCGACGACCCCGCCGACGGGCGTCCGTGACGTCCTGATGGGCGGCCGCCCCACCGGGACGGGCGATCGGGATGTCTGACGAGTCGGAGATCGCCGCCCTCGTCCACCGGTACGCGTTCCTGGTCGACGACGGGGACGTCGACGGGGTGGCCTCCCTGTTCGAGCACGCCACCTGGCGCTCGGACCAGAGCGACGAGGTCCGTCGGGGTGCGGCCGGGGTGCGACCCGTGTACGAACGGCTGGCGGCCTCCACCGGGGCGGTCCGCACCCGACACCTGGTGACGAACCTGGTCGTCCAGGTGGGCCCGGCGGCGACCACGGCCTCGTCCCGCTGCTACTGGACGGTCCTGCGGTCCGACGGCCACGGGCCGATCACCGCGGTCCTGTCCGGCCAGTACATCGACCGGTTCGCCAAGGCCGACGGTCGGTGGCGGTTCGCCGACCGGCTCATCACCACCGACCTGGCCGGATCGTCGGGAGACCCTTAACCGGTTCTCGGGTAGCTTGACCCACCATGACCCCCACCGGAGAGTTCGCCAGGATCGAGACCGCCGAGTCGGAGGGCACCGCCGTGCTGACGCTGGCCAGCGACAAGGTCAACGCACTGGACGTCGAGACGCTCGGCGAGATCACCCGGTTCGTCGACCGGTGCGCGGAGGATCCCGCGGTCCGGGCCCTCGTGCTCACGGGGAAGGGTTCCATCTTCTCGGCCGGGCTCAACGTGGGTGAGGTCCTCGACCACGACATCGGGCGCACCGGCGTCCTGCTCGACGCCCTCAACACGGCGTTGATCCGCCTGTTCGCGTTTCCCAAGCCGACCGTGGCCGCCATCAACGGGGCCGCCATCGCCGGAGGCTGCATCCTCGCCTGCACCTGCGACAAGCGCCTGATCGTGGAGGGAGCCCGGATCGGGGCCACCGAACTCAAGGTGGGGGTGTCGTTCCCCGTGTTCGCCGTGGAGCTGCTCCGGCACGCGTGCGGCACCCACGCGGAGCAGCTGATGCTCGATGCCGCGCTGGTGGACGGCGAGGAGGCCTGCCGCTGCGGCCTGGCCCACCGGGTCGTCAGCGCCGATGACCTGCAGGGTGAAGCGCTCGCCCTGGCCGGCGCGCTGGCCCGCCTCGACGCCCGGGCCTATGCGCTGACCAAGGCGACGGTCCGTCGGGACGCGTTGGCCGTCGCCGACGACGACGCGTGCCGGGCGATCGACCGTCAGGTACTGGCGCACTGGCAGGACGACACCACCCGGGCCAGCCTGGATCGGCTCCGCAAACCCAAGGGCTGAGCGCGTCACCCGGTCCCCACGCCCCGGGGTCCGGGGCTACGTCCGATCGACACCCCGACCCGGCATCGGCTCGCCGAGAGCGGCCCGCCAGGCGGGGGGAGCGAACGGATCGGCGAAGTACTGCGTCTCGTGCACCACGTGGTGGTCGGCGAACTCCATGATGCTCACCGAGTACGTGGGTACGCCGTCGTAGGTGATGACGCACTCGCTCACCCAGAGGTCCCCACGGCCGACGATCGACGTGACGGTGAAGTGGCGGTCGGCCGGATGACCGCCCCGCTGCGCGGCGATGGCGTCACGGCCCCGGAACCGCTCCCCCGACTGGGGGTAGTCGAGGATCGCATCCCTCCGGTAGATGGCGTGTTCGACGCCGATGTCCCCCCGCTCGGATGCCCGCCAGTGCTCCTCGATCGCCGCTCGGATCTGCGGATCGGCACCCATGGCGTTCCTCCTCCGGGTGGCCGTGGCCCCCGACGCGGGAGATCGAGACTCCCTGATGCTGGACCCGGACGACGTCCCCCGGACATCCGGCACTCGGTCCATGGACCTGGCGGGCCGGCGCCGAAAGCCTATCCAAGGGGCCGCGATGCGAGCCGGGCGAGGGCACGGCCGACCGCCCGGTCGCCGTGGCGTGGCGAGCGGCTCCGAGCTCGGGAGACCGGGGCCCGTCGTCGCCTGTCCGGGAACGGGTGGACCGTCACCGGTCAGATCGCGGACCCCCGAGGATGCCCCTACGGGTACCGGTTCAGCGGTGGTGGATGACCACCGAGCGGAGGCGGGCGGTGGCCGGGCGGCGGGGACCGGGGAGGGGCCTCGAACGGATCGGCCCCGTAGGCTGGCCGGATGCCGACCGACATCAGGTTCCCCCGCGTCTCCGCGCGAGACCTCGAGGGGTCGGATGTGCACCTTCCCGAGGCGTTCGCCGGACGACGCAATGTCGTCATCGTGGCCTTCCGGCGCAACCATCAGGCCCTGGTCGACTCCTGGGTGCCCTGGCTCGATCGGCGCGCCGCCGACGATCCCGGATTTCGCTTCTACGAACTACCCACGATCGGCAGGATCTGGTCCCCCGTCCGCAACATGATCGACGGCGGCATGGCCGCCGCGATCCGCGATCCCGTCGTGTTGCAGCGGACCCTCACGATCTACGGTGACGTGGGTCGACTGACGAGGCCGCTCGGCATCGACGATCGCTCGACGATCACCCTGCTGGTCGTCGACGGGGACGGTGGGGTGGGCTGGTCCGGCACCGGCGCGTTCGACGAGGGCACCGCCCGCGAGATCGACGAAGCCCTGCGCTGCGTGTAGGACGAGCAGGGCGGGCGCCCGACACGGATCTCCTCCGCCGGACGGTCCCTCTCCGGGTGGGACCCTCCGACCGGGGGACGGGTCAGCGCACGGTGCGGAAGAACGCCACCACGTCGTCGGCGAACAGCTCCGGCTGCTCCATGGCGGCGAAGTGGCCACCCCTGGGCATGTCCGTCCAGCCGCGTGACGTTGTACTGCCGCTCCACCCACGACCGCGGCCAGCGCAGCACCTCCTTGGGATAGCGACCCACCCCCGTGGGCACCCCGACGAAGGGGAGCCGATCGGCCAGCACGCCGCCCCGGTTGGTCTCCCAGTAGAGGCGGGCCGACGACGTGGCGGTACGGGTCAACCAGTAGAGGGTCACGTTGGCGAGGAGCTGGTCCCGGGTGAAACACGATTCCGGGTCCCCTCCGCAGTCGCTCCAGCCCCGGAACTTCTCGACGATCCACGCCAGCAGGCCGGCCGGTGAGTCGTCGAGGCCGACCCCGACGGTCTGGGGTTTGGTGCCCTGCTCGGTGGCGTAGGCCCCCTCGTCGCGGGTGAACCGGCCCAGGTCGGCGAGGTCGGCCTGTTCGGCCTCGGTCAGGGCGTCCGGCTCCGACGGTCGTGATCCCAGCGGCATGTTGAGGTGCAGCCCGACACAGTGCTCCGGGTCGAGGAGCGCGATCCGCGTCGTGACCTGGGCTCCCCAGTCGCCCCCCTGGGCGCCGTAGCGGTCGTAGCCGAGGCGACCCATCAGCGTGGCGAAGGCCCCGGCGATCCGGGCCACGTCCCAGCCCGGCGTACGGGGCGGTTCGGAGAACCCGTAGCCCGGCAGTGACGGCACCACCACGTGGCACGCGTCCTGCGCCCGCCCTCCGAACGCCGTCGGATCGGTCAGCCGCGGGATCACGTCCCAGAACTCGAGGAACGACCCCGGCCAGCCGTGGACGAGGAGCAGCGGCAGGGCGTCCTCATGGGGCGACCGGACGTGGACGAAATGGACGGACTGCCCGTCGATGCCGGTCATGAAGTGTGGGAGCGCGTTGAACCCCGCCTCCTGCGCCCGCCAGTCGAAGGTGTCGGTCCAGTACCCGACCAGCTCCCGCAGGTAGGGCATCGGGATGCCCGCCTCCCACCCCTCCCCCGCCACCGGATCGGCGAAGCGGGTCCGGGCGAGTCGGTACGCGAGGTCCTCCAGGTCCGCGTCGTCGGCCCGGAACTCGAACGGCTCGACCCCGTCGCTCATCGGTTCTCCCTCCTCGTCCCGTCCCGCCGCACCGGCGCGTCCGCCCCGGCACGGACGGGCGACCGGCGCGCGGGATCGGGTACTCTCACCCCACCGCCCGATCATCGTGGTCCCGGCGGCAACCGAACATGGATCTGAACCTTACCGACGAACAGCACGACATCGTCTCGGCCGTGCGCTCCTTCCTCGCCGACCGCTCGCCGTCCGACGTGGTGCGCGCCAGCGAGCCGACCGGCTTCGACGCCGGGCTGTGGGACGCCCTGTGCGCCATGGCCGGACCCACCATCGGTGTTCCCGAGAAGCTCGGCGGAGGTGGGGCGTCCCTGCTCGACCTCGAACTGGTCTGCGAACAGCTCGGTGCCTTCCTGGCTCCCGTGCCCTTCATCGAGGCGGCCGTGGCCGCTCGGGCCCTGGCGTCCTGCGGGGATCCCGGGGCCCCCGGCCTCGACGCCCTGCTGGCCGACCCCGCGCGCGTCGCCACGATCGCCCTCCGCCCGGCGGTCGACGGTACGGCCCGCCTGGTCCCCTTCGGTCCGGTCGCCCGGACCGTGGTGGGTACGGACGGTGACGACCTCGTCGTGGTGGACGCCGCCGGCGACGGGTCCACGACGGCCAATCTCGGATCGTCGTCCCTGGCCGACCGGTTCCTCCGGGGTCCGGGCTCCACGGTGCTCGCCTCGGGCGACGCGGCCCGGGCGGCCCACGCCCTGGCCGTCGACGAGTGGCGGACCCTCATGAGCGGTGCCCTCGTCGGCCTGGGGGAGGCCGCCCTGGCCATCGGCGTCCAGTACGCCAAGGACCGGGTGCAGTTCGGCCAGCCCATCGGCTCGTACCAGTCGATCGCCCGTGACCTGGCCGACGCCGCCACCCTGGTCGACGGCGCCCGGCTCCTCACCCGCGAGGCGGCGTGGGCCCAGAGCGACGACGAGGAGCAGTTCGCCCCGCTCGCCTCGATGGCCTTCCAGTTCGCCACCCGGGCGGCCCGCCGGGCGAGCAACGTGGCGCTGCACGTGCACGGTGGCTACGGCTTCACCCTGGAGTACGACATCCAGCTCTACTACCGCCGGGCCCAGGCGTGGCCACTGCGCCTCGGCGACCCCCGGCGGGGGGTGGCCGACCTGGCCGACGCCCTGTTCGGGCCGGTGGAGGGCGTCTGATGGACTTCCGCCTCGGACCCAAGAGCGACGCCTTCCGGGCGGAGGTGCGCGACTTCCTCGACGAGCACCTCGACCAGGACACCATCGAGCGTGCCCACCGCACCGGAACCATGCACGACCAGGAGTTCCACCGGGCCATCGGCCGGCAGGGCTGGCTGGCGGCCACCTGGCCGGCCGAGTACGGCGGCCAGGAGCGCGATCCGTTCGAGATGACCGCCCTGCGCGACGAGCTCCGCCTGGCCGGGGCGCCGACCGACGGCATGGGCCTGTCGGTCATCGTCTGCCAGACCATCCGTCGGGTCGCCACCGAGGAGCAGAAGGCCGACTTCCTCCCCCGCGCCCTCGCCGGCGAGATCTGCATGTCGCTCGGCTACAGCGAACCCGACTCCGGCTCCGACGTGGCCTCCATCAAGACCACGGCCGCCCGGGACGGCGACGAGTGGGTCATCAACGGGCAGAAGATGTTCACGACCCTGGCCCACGTGGCCGACTACGTCTTCCTCCTCGCCCGCACCAACCACGAGGTGCCCAAACACAAGGGCCTGACGATGTTCCTCGTGCCCCTCGACTCGCCGGGGATCGAGATCCAGCCGGTCCACACCGTCGGGGGGGAGCGCACGAACGCCACCTTCTACAACGACGTCCGCATCAGCGACCACTACCGCATCGGCGAGGTGGACCGGGGCTGGGACGTGATGACCGTGGCCCTCACCTTCGAGCGCGGCGGATTCGGCCTGAGCGAGGCCGACCGGGTGTGGGAGCAGGCCGTCGCCTGGGCGAAGGCGACGCGGCGCCCCGACGGCAGCCGGGTCATCGACGACCCCTACGTCCGCGAGCGGCTCGCCACCATGCGCACCAACAACGAGGTCGCCCGCCTGCTCGCCTACCGCACGTCCTTCGTGGCCGCCACCGGCGGGCTCCCCGGCGTCGAGGGCTCCATGCACAAGCTGTTCTACGCCGAGTCGATGACGTCGGACGCCGCCGAGCTCGTCGACATGTTGGGCGCCGAGGGCGTCGTCCAGCGGGGCGAGGACGACGCCCCGGTCGAGGGGTGGATCGAGCACCTGTTCCGCCACGCCGCCGTCACCACCATCTACGGGGGGACGAGCGAGATGCAGCGCTCGATCATCGCCGAACGGGGCCTCGGACTCCCGAGGTCCGGCCGCTGACCCCAGATCCCCGGAGAGGGCACTCAGGGCCCGTCTCCGCCGGTCCCGCCCGGGTCCCGGTGCTATCGTCGAAGCATGGTCCCACCGGGAGAGAACGGCGTTTCCGCCGTTGAGATCATCGATCGGGAGGCGTGCATGGGGTCGGGCAACTGCCTGTACTGGGCGCCCGGCGTCTTCGATCTCGACGACTCCGGCGTGGCCATCGTCACCGGCGACCTCCTCGCCAACGAGGAGAACGTCCGTCTCGCCGCCAAGAACTGTCCTACACGGGCGATCCGGGTCGACGAGCTCTATGGATGAGCACGGGGCGACCGACCGACCGGCTAGCCGCCACCGCAACGAATCGAGGGTTCATGTCCAAGTATGAGGGTCCCATCTTCGACGCCGACAACCACCTGTACGAGACCGGTGACGCACTGACGCGCTACCTGCCCAAGGAGTACGAGGGCTTCGTGCGCTACGTCGAGGTCGACGGGCGCACCAAGGTGGCCGTCAACAACCACATCTACGAGTCGATCCCGAACCCCACCTTCGAGGTGGTGGCGCCCCCGGGGTCCTTCGCCGACTACTTCGCCGGCAAGAACCCGGAGGGCAAGACCCTCCGCGAAATGGCCGGCACGCCCATGCGCTCCATCGACGCTTTCCGGTCCGCCGAACCCCGGCTCAAGCTGCTCGACGAACTGGGCATCGACGCCGCCCTGATGTTCCCCACCCTGGCCAGCCTCGTCGAGGTCAACCTGCTCGACGACCCCGAGGGCACGTGCACGATCATCCACGCCTACAACCAGTGGCTCTTCGACGAGTGGCCGTTCGACTACAAGCAGCGGATCTTCACGACGCCGGTGGTCAATCCCTGCATCCCCGAACAGGGCATCGCCGAGCTCGAGTGGGTACTCGAGCGGGGGGCCAAGGCGGTGCTCCTGCGACCGGGGGCGGTGGCCGGCACCCGTGGCACCCGCTCACCCTTCCTGCCCGCCTTCGACGAATTCTGGCGCAAGGTCGAGGAGTCCGGGGTGCTGGTGGCCATGCATGCGTCCGACTCGGGCTACCAGCGGCACGCCAACGAGTGGGAGGGCGAGGACCGCGCCATGATGCCCTTCGCGCCGCGACCCTTCAGCGACGCCGTGAACACCGGCCGGCCCATCAACGACGCCGTCACGTCGGCCATCTGCCACGGGATGCTCAGCCGCTTCCCCGGGGTGCGTCTGCTGAGCGTGGAGAACGGTGGGAGTTGGGCACTCCACTGCCTCAAGGCGATGGAGAAGACGTACGGCAAGATGCCCAAGGCCTTCGCCGAGCACCCGAGGGACGTCTTCCTGCGGAACATCTACATCAACCCGTTCTGGGAGGACTCCCTCGAGGCGCTGGTCGACGTCATGACGCCGGAGCACATCCTGTTCGGATCGGACTACCCCCATCCCGAGGGTCTGGCCGAGCCGTTCGAGTGGGCCGCCGAGGTGTCCGCCCTCTACCCCCGGGACGACGTCCGCAAGATCATGGGTGAGAACATGTTCGGACTGCTCGGCCTGGAGGTTCCCGCCTGACGGCTCGGCGCCGGAGACCGTCGGCCCCCGGCCCGGAGGCGTGCATGACCGATTTCCGTGACGAGGACCTCCGCGGTGCCACGTTCGACGAGGTGGACCTCCGGGGCGGCCGGTTCACCTCCGTCGACCTGAGCGGGGCCGAGTTCCGCTCCGTCGACCTCTCCGGGGTCGTGATGCGGGGCGTGGACCTCGTCGACGTGGACATCCACGGCCAACTGGCCAACCTCACCATCAACGGCGTCGACGTCGGTCCCCTGGTCGAGGCCGAACTGGACCGGCGCCACCCGCTCCGGCCCAGGATGCGCCCGACCGACCCGGCCGGCTTCGGCGAGGCGTGGGACATCCTGGAGCGGCTGTGGGCCGGGACCGTCGACCGGGCCCGCGCGCTCCCGGCCCCGCAACTCCACGAGTCCGTCGCCGGCGAATGGTCCTTCGTCGAGACGTTGCGCCACCTGGTGTTCGCCACCGACGCCTGGGTCGGACGGGCCCTGCTCGGCGATCCCTCACCGTGGGATCCCCTGGATCTGCCCTTCGACGAGATGCCCGACGTGCCGGGTGTTCCCCGTGACCGCCGGGCCCGGCCGACCCTCGACGAGGTGCTGGCGTTGCGGCGGGGCCGGATGGCCACGGTGCGACGGTTCGTCGACGACCTGACGGCCGCCTCGCTCGGGGCCGAGACCGAGCCGGTCGAGGGGCCCGGTTGGCCCCTTCCCCGTCGGTATCCGGTGCGCCGGTGCCTGCTGGTCGTCCTCAACGAGGAGTGGGAGCACCGGCTCTACGCCGAACGCGACCTCGACGTCCTGGCCGGACGGAACCCGTGACCGGCGGCCGCCGGGTCAGTCGGGGGGCGCGTCCCCGTCGGGCCACGGCGGCCACATCGCCCGGAAGCCGAACGTCGTCAACTCGATCAACTGGCCGTCGGGGTCCCGCAGCATGATCGCCCGACCCCCCATGTCGGTGTCCTCGAGGATCTCGCCCCCGGCGGGTCGCACCTTGTCGACCACCGCGGCGATGTCGTCCACGGCCACCGACAGGTGGGTGAACCCGAGGTCGTTCATGACCCGGCGGGGCGACGGATGGACGCCGGCCCCGGCGAAGTGGATGAGCTCGAGGACGAAGCGGCCGTTGGCCAGGTAGACGGCCCTGGACCCCACCGGGGGCGGGATCTGCATCAGCGGTCCGGACGCCTCGTCGGGCACGTCGAGCTCCCACCAGTAGGTGAACCCCAGGACGTCCTCGTAGAAGCGGCGGGAGCGGTCGAGGTCCGACACGCAGATGCCGACATGGTTGACGGAGACGGTCACCTCCGGGGTCCCGGCTCCTGGGGCCGCGCGGTCGGTCGTGCTCATGCCGGGAGGGAGGAGGGGCGCTCGTCCAGGATCACCGTCTTCGCCTCCAGGAACGGCAGCAGCCCGTCGGTCCCCCCCTCGCGGCCGATACCCGACTGCTTGAAGCCGCCGAAGGCGATGCCGAAGTCCGTCCGGAACGAGTTGTGCCCCACGGTGCCCGCCCGCAGCTGGCCGGCGACCTGGCGGGCGCGGTCCACGTCGGTGGTGAACACCGAGGCGTTCAGCCCGTAGATGGTGTCGTTGGCGATGGCCACCGCGTCCGCCTCGTCCGCCGCCGGGATGACGCTGAGCACGGGCCCGAAGATCTCGTCCCGGGCGATGGTCGACCCGTTGTCGACGTTGCCGAAGACGGTCGGCTCGACGAACCAGCCGCGGTCGAGATGGGCCGGGCGGCCGCCACCGGTGGCCAGCGTGGCCCCCTCGGCCACCCCCTTTTCGATGTAGCCCAGCACCCGGTCGCGCTGGCGGCTGACCGCCAGGGGGCCCATCTGGGACTCGGGGTCGAACTGGTTGCCCACCTTCACCTGGGAGAACCGGTCGGCGAGGGCTTCCAGCAACTGGTCGTGACGATGTCGTGACACGACGATGCGGGTGAGCGAGGAGCACACCTGACCGGTCATCATGCACTCGGCCTGGGCCAGTCGGGAGGCGGTGAGGTCGAGATCGGCGTCGTCCAGCACGACGGCGGCGGACTTGCCCCCGAGTTCCAGGGTGACCCGGGCGATGCGCTCGCCGCAGATCGAGGCGATGCGCCGGCCGGCGGCCGTCGAACCCGTGAAGGTGATCTTGTCGACCCGCGGGTCCCGCACCAGCTGCTCGGACACCTCGCGGTCGGCCGTCACCACGTTGAGGACCCCCGGCGGCAGGCCGATCTCCTCGGCCACCTCCGCCACCAGGTAGCCCTCGCCGGGCGCCTCGGGCGACGACTTCAGGACCACGGTGCAGCCGGCGATGAGGGCGGGCGCCACCTTGTAGCTGATCAGGCTCATGGGGCCGTTCCAGGGGATGATGGCGCCGACCACGCCTACCGGCTCCCGCACCAGCAGGCCGAAGCCGGGCTGGGAGGGCTGCGCCTCGCGCTCCCACTCGAAGGTCTCCGCCAGGCCCGCGTAGAAGTCGAAGGTGGCGGCCGCGCCGAGCCCGGCGTGCCCGGCGATCCGGTGGATCACCCCGGACTCGCGGGGCCAGATCTGCCCGATCTGTTCCGCCCGCGCCGCGAGTCCGGCCCCCAGCGCCCGCAGGTACTCGGCCCGCTGGGCGTGGGTCATGCGGGGCCAGGGCCCCTCGTCGAACGCCCGGCGGGCGGCGGTCACGGCGGCGTCCATGTCGGCCGCCCGCGCCTCGGCCACGCTGAAGAAGTACTCCTCGGTTCCCGAGTCGATGACGTCGATGCGGGCGTCCGAGCTGGGCGTCACCCACTCCCCGCCGATGTAGAACCGGTCGGCGTGCCGGATGGGTGCGGTGATGTCGTCCTTCAGTGCCACGGTGTCCTCCTCGTCGTGCGGCCGCCACCGGCCACCGCTGGTGCCGTTGCCCTCTCCGCGCCCAATCTACAATCGCCCGATCACGCGTTCGCCGTAGTCGGCCAGGGCGGCCGCGGGGTCGGCGCCGAACAGCGCCGCCGGGATGACCACCCGGTCGACCCCCAGGCCCACGAGCTCGGCCACGTCCGCCTCGGCGTCGTCCCCGACGGCGAAGCTGCTCGTCGTCACCTCGATCGACGACGGGTCACGTCCTGCCGCCTCGGCGGCGGACCGGGCGGTGGCCACCAGGTGCGGAAGATCGGCCCGGTCGACGCCGAACGGGAAGAAGCCGTCGCCGATGCGCCCCGCCCGACGGGCGGCGACCTCGGTATGGCCGCCGATGTGGATGGGGATCGAGCCGGACCGGGGCTGGGGTCGGAGGTAGACGTCGGCGAAGCGGACGGTGTTGCCCTCGAAGCTGGCGCACTCGTCACCCCACAGGGCCCGCATGGCGCCGACGCTCTCCTCCAGTCGCTCTCCCCGACGCTCGTAGGGGACGCCGATGGCCTCGAACTCCTCCTTCAGCCAGCCGATGCCCACGCCGAGGGTGACCCGGCCCGACGACAGGTAGTCGAGGGTCGCCAGCTCCTTGGCCAGGACCACGGGGTTGCGCTCGGGCAGGATCAGGATGCCCGTCGCCAGCCGGATGGTCGAGGTGGCCCGGGCCACATAGGCGAGCCAGATGAGCGACTCCGGGAAGGGTGCGTCCTCGCCCGAGGGCAGGCGCCCCGAGGGGTCGTAGGGATAGGTGGAGCGGTACCCGGCGGTGACCACGATGTGGTCCGCCGTCCAGATCGACTCGAATCCGGCCTCCTCCGCCGAGCGGGCCAGGTCGCACGCCCGGTCGGGCTCGATGTAGGGGCCGATGTTGGCGAAGGCGATGCCGAACTTCGTGGTCTCCACGGAACTGCGCTCCCCCTGGTGGCCCCACGCGGGCGTGGGCGGTCGATGTGGCTGCGGTCGGCCGTCCCTCAGGAGAGGCGGCAGCGCAGGTTCAGGTGTTTGATACCGCCGTTGACCGCCGAGTTGAGACGCTCCGCGGGGGCGGTCAGTTCGAACCACTCGAGGCGGTCGAGAAGGTGCCGGAACAGCGTCTCGAGTTCGACCCGGGCGAGGTTGGCCCCCATGCAGAAGTGGGCGCCCGAGCCGAAGGCGAGATGGTGGTTGGGCTGCCGGTCGATGCGGAAGTCGAAGGGGCGGTCGAACATGTCCTCGTCGCGGTTGGCCGAGGCGTAGAAGAGCGCCACCTTGTCCCCGGCGGCGATCTTCTCCCCGCGGATCTCACAGTCCTCCGTGGCGGTCCGGATGAAGTGGATGATGGGGCTCACCCACCGCAGCACCTCCTCGACGGCCGTCGGGAGGAGTTCGGGTTCGCGCTTCAGGCGTTCCCACTGGTCCGGGTGCTCCGAGAAGGCCAGCAGACCACCGCTGATGGCGTTCCGGGTCGTCTCGTTGCCGGCCTCCACCAACAGCTCGGCGTAGTCGAGCAGCTGGGCGGGGGTGAGCGGAGCACCGTCGATCTCGGCGGCGATGAGCTGGCTGACGATGTCATCGCCCGGATCGGACCGGCGCCGCTCGATCAGGCCGCCCAGGTAGGCGTGCAGCTCGCCGCGCGCCCGGCGGATGGTCTGGCCCGGGGTCTCCCCCGGCCGCCGGAACTCGGGGTCGTCCTTCCCGATGATCTCGTTGGTCCACTGGAAGAGGAGTTTCCAGTCGTCGCCGGGCACCCCCAGGATCCAGGAGATCACCCCGATCGGCAACGGGGCGGCCACCCGCTCGACGAAGTCGAACTCCGCGTCGTCGGAGGCGGCGAGGTCGTCCAGCACCTGGACGGCGATGCGGTCGATCTCCTCGTGGCGCGACCGTATCGCCCGGGGGGTGAACCGGGGCATCGCCACCCGGCGGAGCGGACCGTGGCGCGGGGGGTCGAGCATGACGACCATCTCGGAGGGGGGCGCCGGGGCGCCCGGGTGGCCGAGGATGAGGCCGTGGGCACTGGAGAACCGCTCCGGCTGGGCCGCGATGTCCGTGATGTCGGCATGTTTGGTGACGGCCCAGAAGGACACGTAGCCCTCGGGCTCGAGGAACACCACCGGTGCCTCCGCCCGCAACGTCGCCCACACCTCGTGGGGGTAGCCCCGGGCCGCGAACCGGCTGGGGTCGACGAGGTCGAGGGGGTCGACCGAGGCGGGGACGGTGACCGAGGAGGTCATCGGTCGCCGGTCCGGGGTCCCCGCCTGGGACCGCGCTCCCGACCGTGTCCGTGCGGGGTCCTCAACCGACCGGAGTGAACTCGAGGTGCAGCTCGTCCAGTCCGCGCAGCATCCACGTCGGCGAGTACTGCCAGTGCCGGTCGCCCGGTGGGCCGTGGTGGGCCTCGGAGATCCGGATGTCCTCGGTGCGGTCGAAGAGCCGCTGGAGGGAGACGACCGCCTCGGCGCGGGCGAGCGGGGCGCCGGCGCAGGTGTGGATGCCGTGACCGAACGCGATGTGCTGACGGGAGTTGGACCGGTCCAGTCGGAGCTCGTCGGGCGCTTCGAACTCCCGGGGGTCCCGGTTGGCGGCCGAGGGCATGACCATGACGGTCGACCCGGCCGGGATCTCGGTGCCGGCGATGGTGGTCGGCACCTTGGTGAGTCGGAACGTCCCCTTGATCGGGCTCTCCAGCCGGAGCATCTCCTCGATGAACCCGGGGACCAGCTCCCGGTCGTCGCGCAGTTGCCGTTGGACCTCGGGTCGGTCGCCGATGACCTTGAGGGCGGAGCCGAGCAGCCGGGCCGTGGTCTCCTGGCCGGCCGCGAACAGGTTGGAGGCGATCTTCATCACGTCCTCGACCGGGGGCAGCGTCCCGTCGGGGAAGGTGGCCAGCGCCAGTCCGGTGAGCACGTCGTCACGCGGCTCGCGGCGGCACTCCTCGATGTAGGTGGTGAACTGCTCCCACAGGTAGGACAGGGGGCTGTGCTCCAGCGAGAGGTGCTCCTTGCGCATGAGCTTCTCGAGGAACTGGGCGTGGTCCTCCTCGGGCACCCCGAGGAGGTCGGCGATGACCAGGAGGGTGTAGGGGCTGGCGTAGTCGCCCATGTACTCGCACGTCGCCCGCGGCGTGGAACGTGTCGATCTGGCGGTCGGCCAGGACCACCATGAACTCCTCGTTCTCCTTCAGGCGCTTGGGGGTGATCAGGCGCATCAGCAGGCCGCGCTGGGCCGTGTGCTTGGGCGGGTCGAACGCGGGGAGCTGGTCACCGAAGGGCAGCTCGTCACGGTACGTCTCGATGATCTCGGTGATGTCGTCACCTTCCAGCGGAACGGGGAACTTGGCGAAGGGACCGATCGCCGAGTTGCAGTTCGAGAAGCTGGCCTGGTCGTGGTAGGCGGCGATGGCCTCGTCGTACCCCGTGATCATGAACACGTGCTGGAACGGCTCCTGGGTGACCGGACAGCGCTCCCGCACCGCTTCGAGGTACGGGTAGGGATCCTCGTAGAGGTCCTTCGTGCGGAAGAAGTCGATGGCGTCGACGTCGATCTCGGTCACGGCCACTCCAGACGTCGGGTGCTTGATGACATGGTTCGCATGGTAGGAGAGTGCCGTATCCGGCGCAATCGTCTCGACCCGACCTCTTCCCCATCGTGATGGACCGACCGTTCCAACTTCTTCCCCGTTTGTCCACGTCGACCTCACATTCCGCGTCGTGGGCGGATCGGGCTGCGGCGACGGTTCGGAGAGAATAGTGTTTGCACCCATCGCCGCCGGAGGGATCCGGGCGGCCGTTTCCGCCCCGGGTCCGGGATCCGGACCCACCCCCGCCGGGAGCCGGCGGGACGCCCGTGCAGGGCCGACAGGAGGCAGGCACCCATGGAGCAGGAGCTCACCGGCAAGGTGGCGGTCGTCACCGGTGGATCGGGGGGCATCGGCCGCGCCGCGGTGGAGCTCTTCGTGCGACACGGGGCCGAGGTGGTGGTCGCCGACGTCGACGCCGAACGGGGTGGAGAGGTGGCGGAGGCCCTGGGTGCCGCGGCCGCCTTCCGGCGGACCGACGTCGCCGATCCCGACGACGTCCAGGCGCTCGTCGACTTCGCCGTCGACCGGTTCGGTGGCCTCGACGTGATGGTCAACAACGCCGGGGTGTCGAGCTCGTTCCGCCGGCTCCTCGACAACGACCTTCGGGACGCCGAGCGGGTGATGGGCGTCAATCTCTTCGGAGTCATGTACGGCTGTCGGTCGGCCGCCCTGCACATGGCCGCCCACGGGGGCGGGTCGATCATCAACACCACCTCCATGGGCGCCCTGACCGGTGGTGGCTTCCCCATCGTCTACCGCACGTCGAAGGCGGCGGTCATCCAGTTCAGCCGCTCCGCCGCCTGCGACCTGGCCGAGGTCGGCATCCGGGTCAACTGCGTGGCCCCCGGGCACATCTCCACCGGGATCACCAACTACGACCTCGGCCCGGTCATCCGGTTGAGCCAGCCGCTCCAGCGCCAGGGAACGGGCGCCGACGTGGCCGAGGCCATGCTCTTCCTGGCCGGTGACCGCTCGGCCCAGATCACCGGGACGGTGCTGCCCGTGGACGGTGGCACCACCGCCGGACCCCCGTTCGCCCAGACACAACTGCTCCTGGCCCAGGTCCGGAGCGAGGGAGGTGCAGATGACAGCTGACCTGGTCATTCGAGGAGGGACGGTCGTGGACGGGTCCGGTGGCCCGGGCTACCGCGCCGACGTCGCCGTCGACCGCGGACGCATCGTCGGGATCGGTCCCGACCTGGCCGGCGGACGTGAGCTCGACGCCGCCGGCTGTGTCGTCGCGCCGGGGTTCATCGACATCCACACCCACTATGACGCGCAGGTGTTCTG
This sequence comes from uncultured Acidimicrobiaceae bacterium, assembly GCA_963699345.1. Lineage (GTDB taxonomy): Bacteria > Actinomycetota > Acidimicrobiia > Acidimicrobiales > RAAP-2 > Bog-756. The sequence goes on from CAVOTL010000007.1 coordinate 614,360, forward strand.
GGATCCGGCCCTGCGACCCTCCTCGTACCAGGGGGTCACCACGGTCGTCGCCGGCAACTGTGGCTTCACCATCGCCCCGACGCGCGCGGAGCACCACCGGGTCATCGTCGAGACCCTGGAGAACGTCGAGGACATGGACGCCGCCTCCCTCACCGAGGGGATCGTGTGGGGCTTCGAGACGTACCCCGAATACCTGGAGCTGGTGGCGTCGCGGGGCACGCTGCTCAACTTCGCCTGCTACGTCGGACACAGCTCGGTGCGCCTGTACGTCATGGGGGACGCCGCCTACGAGCGGGCCGCCACGCCCGAGGAGATCGACGCCATGTGCCGGATCGTGGTGGAGGCCATCGGGGCCGGGGCGGCCGGGTTCTCCACCAGCTTCGCCTACACCCACCGTGGGATGAACGGCCTCCCGGTGCCGAGCCGGTTCGCCGAGCGTGACGAGGTGGAGGCGCTCTTCATGGCGGCGGGCAGCACCAACAAGGGCGTCGTCCTGGCCACCGCGGGTGACCAGTGCACCTACGCCGACATGTACGAGCTGCAGCCTCGGATCGGACGCCCGTTCACCTACCCGATGTTCGCCCTCGCCGACGGCCGCAACCAGCCCCAGCTGGACATGCAGAACGAGGCCGTGGCCCGGGGACTGCAGGTCTGGCCGCAGGTGACACCCCGGCCCCTCACCATGCAGTTCACCATGGACAGTCCCTTCAGCCTCAACGTGAGCCCGGTGGTCGCCGAGCTGATGGACAAGGACCGGGCGGCGCGCCTGGCCGCCTACGCCGACCCCGACTGGCGGACACGGGCCGCCGCCGACCTGGCGGAGCAGCCGATGCGGCCGCGGTGGGAGACGTGCGAGGTGTCCGAGTCCGACCGCCACCCCGAGCTGGAGGGCCGTCGGGTCGACGCGGTGGCCCGGGAGTGGGGGTGCGACCCCTTCGACGTCGTGTGCCGCCTGGCCGTCGAGGAGGACCTCACGACCCGGTTCCGCATCTACATCGCCAACGACGAGCCGGACAGCGTCGGGAGTCTGCTGGCCCACGACCAGATGGTGCTCGGGCTCTCCGACGCCGGTGCCCACGTGGGCCAGCTGTGCGACGCCCCCTTGCCGACCGACCTGTTGGGCACGTGGGTGCGCGAGCGGGGTGTGCTCCCGGTGGAGCACGCGGTCCGCAAGCTCAGCGGCGAGCCGGCCGACATCTTCGGCTTCGACCGCCGAGGGTACGTCCGCGAGGGCTACTGGGCCGACGTCTGCGTGTTCGACCCGACCACCGTGTCCCCGGGACCCATGAAGCGGGTGCGCGACTTTCCGGCCGGGGGTGAGCGCCTCACCTGTGAGGAGCCCACGGGGCTCCGCCACGTGCTCGTCAACGGCGTTCCCATCCGGGTGGACGAAGTCGAGCTCCCCCTCGGCGACCAGCGGCCGGGCATGCGCCCCGAACTCGTCTGATGCCCATCTCCCCGCGGCTGCCCGTCCCCCCGCCGACCGCCCGATGAGGCCGCTGCCCGAGCTCACCCCCTGGAGCGGCTGGTTCTGGACATCCGGGTCCGACGGCACCCTCCGCATCCAGGGTTGCGACGACTGCGGTGCGCTGGTGCACCCGCCCGTACCGGTGTGCCCGGTCTGTCGCAGCCGGGCCTCCACCCCGACGCCGGTCTCCGGCCGCGCCACCGTCGTCGGGTACACGGTGAACCAGCACCAGTGGCATCCCGACCTGGCGCCGCCCTACGTGATCGCCGTGGTGGCGCTGGCCGAGGACCCGTCGGTCCGGCTGACCACCAACATCGTCGGGTGCGACAGCGGGGACGTCGCCGTGGGCCTCGAGGTCCAGGTCCGCTTCGAGGAGTGCGACGACGTGTGGCTCCCCCTGTTCGAGCCGACCGGGGAGCGCACGACCCCGGAACCCGACGTCACCCCCAGGTTGCCCCCGGCGCGGCCGCCCCTCGACGACCGCCGCTTCGAGCACCGGTCGGTGCTCTCGGGCGTGGGTCGTTCCGCCCTCGGACGCCGGCTGCTGGTCGACCCCCTGTCCCTCACCGTCGACGCCTGCCTGGCGGCGGTGGCCGACGCCGGCCTCGACCTCGCCGACATCGACGGCCTGTCCACCTACCCCGGCGCCGGCGGCATGGGGATGAGCGAGGGCGGGGTGTCGGCGGTGGAAGAGGCACTCCGCCTCCATCCCACGTGGACCAATGGCGGGATGGACCTCCCCGGTCCCGGCGGTGCCCTGATCGCCGCCATGCTCGCCGTCTCCAGCGGACTGTGCCGCCACGTGCTCTGTTTCCGCACGGTGTGGGAGTCGACCTTCGCCACCCTCGGGCTCCGGCCCCCCGGCGGGGGACGGGCGTCGGGCGCCCAGCAGTGGCGCTCACCCTTCGGTGCACTGTCGGCCGCCAACTGGATCGCCCTGAACGCCAACCAGTACCTGCACCGCTACGGGGCCACCCGGGAGATGCTCGGGATCATCGCCGTCAACGCCCGCACCAACGCCGGCCGGAACCCCGACGCCATCTACCGGGACCCCATGACCATGGACGACTACCTGGCGGCCCGTCCCATCACCACCCCGTTCGGACTCTTCGACTGCGACGTGCCCTGCGACGGCTCGATCGCCGTGGTGGTGTCCGACGCGTCGGTGGCCGGTGACCTGTCCGGCCGGGCCGTCCGAATCGAGGCGGTCGGCACGCAGATCCTGGAGCGGGTGTCGTGGGACCAGGGCACGCTCACCCACGAGCCCCAGGTGCTCGGCCAGGCCGCCCACCTCTGGACGCGGACCGACCTGCGCCCGGCCGACGTCGACCTCGCCCTCGTCTACGACGGCTTCACGTTCAACGCCGTCTCCTGGCTCGAGGCCCTCGGCTTCTGCCCCTTCGGCGAGACCCAGGACTGGCTGGAGGGGGGACGGCGGATCGCCCTCGACGGCGAGCTCCCGGTCAACACCCACGGCGGCCAGCTCAGCGAAGGCCGGACCCACGGGTTCGGCTTCGTCTACGAGGCGGTCGCCCAACTCCGCCACGAGGCCGAGGGCCGCCAGGTGGCCGATGCCTCCACCGCCGTGGTCACCACCGGTGGAGGGACGCCGTCGGGAGTCCTGCTGCTCCGGCGCGACGGGGCCTGATCACCCGGCCGCATTCCGCTCCGATCGCGGGATCGGCGGGTACGCCCGGTCGTGGAACGGACGGCCGCAGGTCCGATCCCCCGCCGGTCTACGACGGGAACTCGGGTTCGGACAGCCAACACGACCAGACCTCCACGGTCCGGAAGCCCATCCGCTGGTAGATCGGGAACCCGGCCGGGCTGGCCTGGAGCCACGCCCACTCCGCACCGGCGTCCAGCCCGTCGGAGGCGGCCCGGGCCGTGACGGCGGAACCGTAGCCGTGGCCGCGGTGGGCCGGAGGGGTGCCGATGCTGAAGATGCCGACCTGGGATCCGGCGGTGAACCCGAGACCCGTGGTCACCGGTCGGTCGTCGACCTCCCCCAGGTAGCAGCGGACGCCGGACGACGCGAGCAGGGCCGGATTCATCACCTGCCGGATCGCCTCGATCGGCACACCGAATCCCTCGGCCGCCACCTGCACGTGCAGATCCGTCTCGGCCGGGGAGAGCTCACGGATCACCAGGCCGTCGACGGACATGGTCGCCGCCAGTCGACCCGGATCCTCCAGGACCATCAGCGGTACCCCGTCCTCGTCCCTGATCAGGCCCCGGGCCCGGGCGACCTCCGCGGCGTCGGTGTCACAGGACGGACGTACCTGCAGGCAGTACGGCAGTCCCGTGGCCGCCACCTCGTCCAGCAGCTTGTCGACCGTCGGCGCGTCGAACTGCTCCGATCCGACGCAGACGCCGTTCAGCGTCGAGATGGTGGCCCCGGTCACCACCCCGACACAGCCCGGCTCGGCCCGGAGCCAGCCCTCCGGCGAGCTGGCCATGAGGAGGTTCCACGACTCGAGCAGGGCGGCCGCGGCAGCATCGGGGGTGACCGTCATGGTGCCGACCCTAGTTTTTGAGCCCCCGGGACGCACGGCTCGGCGCCCCCCGGGTGGAGCTCCGATCAACGGGTTCGGTCAGCCCGACGCCCGCGCCCCCTCGAAGGCGTGCCGCAGCCACTCGCCCGTGCGCTCGAACGCGGAGGCGGCGGCCGGGAACCCGAAGTTGACGAATCCGTGGGGCTGGCCCGGGTAACAGACCTCCTCGACGTCGACGCCGTCGGCGGCCATCCGCTCGGCGTAGGCCCGTCCCTCGTCGCGCAGCATGTCGCACCCCCCGAGGAGGACCAGCGCCGGCGGCAGGCCGGCCAGGGACGTCGCCGACAAGGGGACGGCGTAGGGGTCGTCGTCGAGATCGCGACCCCCGCTGTACGCGCCCCAGTAGGCCTCGCCGGCCTCCAGGCTGATGACCAGTCCGCTGAACTGCTCCCGGGACGGGTAGACCGTCGAGCCGGCCACGGCCGGGTAGATCAGCACCTGTCCGACCGGGGCCGGTCCGTCGGCGTCCCGCAGCCGGAGGCTCACCGCGGCGGCCATCGTCCCGCCCGCGCTCTCACCGACCACGGCCACCAATCCGGCGGGCACGCCGAACCGCCCGCTCTCGGAGAGCGCCCACGACGTCACCGCCACGCAGTCGTCGACCGCCGCCGGGTACGGGTGCTCCGGGGCCAGCCGGTAGTTCACGGACACGACCACCGCCCCCGAGGCGTGGGCGATCTCGCGGGCGACGCCGTCCATGATGCCGATGCTCCCGATCACATGGCCGCCGCCGTGGAAGTAGACGACCAGCCCGGTCGGCTCACCGTCATCGCGGTAGATCCGGATGGGGATGTCCCCGACGTACTCGTCGTCGACGTGGTCGATCTCCTGGGTGAGCTGGGGCCCGTAGTCCCCCCGGGCCAGTTCGAGCAGCTCGGGCACCAGATCGGCGAAGGGCGTGGCCCGCTCCGGGTTGGCCGCCATCCATTCGGCCACCCAGGGGTCGAGCGCGCCTTCGTCGTCCGTCGCGGGTTCACCCATGTCGTTCCTTTCCTCCGAGGTCGGCCATGATCTGGGGTAGGTCGGACGTGGTCCGGATGCCCGGGGATGCCTCGCACACGACCGCCACCGCGTTGACCGCCCGGTTGGCCGTGTAGCCCGGCGTCGTCTCCGCCATCTGCTCCAGGGGGATGTCGAGGCGGAGGTCCATGTCGAGCGGACAGTCACCTTCGACGACCACGTGCCATCCTCCCGGGCGCAGGTCCCACGGCTGGTCGATCTCGGTCGAGCAGTACCACGTGGCACTGAAGGAGAGCAGCGGCTCCCCCTGGTGGACGCCCACCACGTTCATCCGCTGCCCGGCGACGGTGCCGGCCGGGATGGTGCCGGCGGCGATCTCGATGTCCCGCACGGCGGTGGCCACCTCCCCCGAGGACTCGACGACGTCGATCGGCAACCCGAGCGCATCGCCCATCTGGCGCAGCGACGGACCGAAGGACTCACCGCCGTACGTCCAGCGGGCCGGGTCGAAGCTGGAGGGCTCCTGCCCGAATCCCATGAGGTCGAAGAGCAGCATCGGCGAGTCACGGCTGGACAGGTCGGCGAACTCGGCGATGTGGAGACGGTCGAGGCGCCGTTGGATCGAGGTCAGGACGACGGGGATCGCCTCGGAGATGAAGCCAGGGCTGATACCGGTGGCGTGGATCGACGACCCGCCGGCCACACAGGCCGCCTCGATGCGGTCGCGCACCTCGGCGTCCATGGAGCCGGGGTGGTGGAACCCACCGGTGGTGGTCACCACGTTGACGCCCGAGCCGAGCAGGGCGCAGAGCACGTCGACGTCGTACCCCTGCTGCATGTAGAGGACGCAGTCGGGCGCCAGCGCCAGGATCTCGTCGACGTCGGCGGTGGCGGCCACACCGACCGGGTCCGTCCCGCACAGCACTCCGGCGTCGCGGCCCACCTTGTCGGGGTCGGTCACCCGCACCCCCACCAGCTCGAGCGACGGGTGCTCGATGACGGCCCGCAGGGAGCGGCTGCCGATGTTGCCGGTCGCCCACTGCACGACCCGGTACGGGGGACGGCCCCCTTCCGCGACGGTCACGATCCCTCCCGTTCGGCGGCCACCAGGCCGGCTTTGTGCAGCACGTTGGCCGCCAGTCGCATGTGGGCGGCGTCCACCAGCCGCCCGTCACGCCCGATGGCCCCCACCCCGTCGGCCTCGGAGGCCCGGTACTCGGCGATCGACTCCTCGGCGTCACGGACCTCCGCCTCGGTGGGGGCGAAGACCTCGTTGGCGATCGGGACCTGCCCGGGATGGATGGCCCACTTCCCGTCGTAGCCCAGCAGGCTGGCGTGTCCGGCGGCCCGACGGTAGCCGTCGGGGTCCTGATAGGCGGGGTACGGCGCGTCGATGGCGTCGATGCCCGCGGCCCGGGCGGCGGCCAGGATCTGCACCCTCGCATGATGCCAGAAGTCCCCGGGGTACTCCCCGACCGGATCGAAATTCCCGTCCACCCGCGCGTGCATCGAGGCGGACAGGTCGCCGGCGCCGAAGATGATGGCCTCCAGGCGATCGCTGGCCCGGGCGATCTCGGCGGCGTTGGACAGTCCCTCCGCCTCTTCGATCAGCACCTCGAGGCCGATGCGCCGGGTCAGTCCCAACTTGGTCTCGAGCTGGGTGAGCAGGACGTCGAACCACCACACGTCACGGGCACGCCGGGCCTTGGGCACGATGATGACGTCCAGGGCATCGCGGGCCCCCGTCACCACCTCGACCACGTCGCCGTAGCACCACGGCGTGTCGAGCCCGTTGACCCGGACGGCCCGCACCACCCGTCCCCAGTCCTGGCCGACCAGGGCGTTCACCGCGATGGCCCGGGCCGACTCCTTCACCACCGGAGCGCAGGCGTCCTCCAGGTCGAGGAAGACGAGGTCGGCCCCGGAGCTCGGGGCCTTGGCACACATGCGCTCGCTGCTGGCCGGGGTGGCCAGTTCGGAGCGACGGGCTCGGGGTTCGTACACGGGTGCCTCCGGGGTGCGCGGTCGGGCGATGGTCAGATCACACCGTCCGCCCGGAGGGCGGCGATGCGGTCGGCGGTGAGTCCGAGGAGCCCACCGTAGACGGCGTCGTTCTCGGCGCCGAGGTCCTCTCCCAGGTGGTCGATCCGACCCGGGGTCTCGGACAGGACGGCCAACGGTGCCTGGACCCGGACGGATCCGAGGTCGGGGTCCTCGACGCCGCGGAACGTCCCCCGGGCCACGAGGTGCTCGTCGGCCAGGAGCTGGGCGGCGTCGTAGACCGGGGCCGCCGCCACCTCGGCGGCGAGGAACTCCCCCATCGCCTCGTCGAGGGTGCGCGCCGCCACCCACTCGGCCACCAGGGCGTCGATCTCGGTCCCCCGCGCCTGACGGCCGAGGGGTTCGGTGTAGTCGGGATCCTCCGCCAGGTCCGGACGTCCGATGCAGCGGAACACCCGCACGACGATGTTGGCCGACGCGCTCGAGATGGCCAGCCACTTGTCGTCGGCCGTCCGGTAGGCGTTGCGGGGCGCACTGGCCGGGAGGTGGTTCCCCACCCGTCCGGCCACCGTGCCCAGCTGGTCGTAGGCCAGGGTCGACGACTCGATGAGGCGGGCCAGCGGCTCGACCAGGTTCACGTCGACGAGCTGGCCGGTACCGCCACGCAGGTCGCGGTGGTAGAGGGCCATCATCACCGCCCAGGTCGCCGCCTGGGCGGCCACCCCGTCGGCCAGCATGAACGGGGGGAGCGTCGGCGGCCCGTCGGGCTGGCCGACCACCTGGGCGAATCCGCTCATGGCCTCGGCCAGGGTGCCGAACCCCGGTCGGTCGCTGGCCGGACCCCCGCGTCCGTAGCCGCTCACGTGGAGCATGACCAGCTGCGGGTGCCGCGCGTGGACGGACTCGTAGTCGAGGCCCCAGCGCGCCAACGCGCTCGGTCGGTTGCCCACCACGAGGACGTCGGTCACGTCGAGGAGCTGGTGGAAGAGCTCCTGGCCCTCGGTCCGGCGCAGGTCGAGGGTCACGCAGCGCTTGTTGCGGCTGACGCTCTTCCACACGAGGCCGATGCCGTCCTTGGCCGGGCCCCAGGTCCGCAACGGGTCCCCGGAGCCGGGCTGCTCGACCTTCACGACCTCGGCGCCGAACTCGCCGAGCATGGTCGCCACCATGGGCCCGGCCACGAGGGTGGCGGCGTCGACGACCCGCAACCCGGTGAGGGGACCCACGGCGTCAGCCACGGGCACTGCACTCGGGCCGGGCGAGTCCCAGGTTGTCGCGGAGGGTGCCCCCCGTGTAGCGGTCGCGGAACACGCCGCGCTTCTGGAGCTCGGGTACGACCAGCCGCACCACGTCCTCGTAGGCACCGGGGCTGTGGGTGGCGGCGATCACGAAGCCGTCACAGGCGTCGGAGTCGAACCACTCCTCCATCTGGTCGGCCACGTCGGGTCCCGTACCGACGAACCGGGGGCCCTGCAGCAGCGTGGCGCGATGGCCGGCCAGGTCGGCCAGCGTGATCGTGCCGCCGATGTGGGCCCGCAGGTTCTGGACCAGACCACGGATGCCCGACACCGACTCGATCAACTCGTCGGTGATGGGCGTGTCGAGGGCCATGCCCGAGAAGTCGTGGTTCATCAGCTCGGACAGCAGCGTCAGGGACGCCATCGGGTCCACCAGGTCGTTCAGGAACATCTGTTCGCGCTCCTGGGCCTGGGCCGTCGACTCCCCGAGCACGGTGTACGCCATGGGCAGCATCTTGACCGAATCCGGGTCCCGTCCGCCTTCTGCGATGCGCTCCTTCTGGTCCCGGTAGTGGGAACGGGCCACGTCGATGCTCGGGTCGCCGGTGAAGATGACCTCCGCCCACCGGGCCGCGAAGTCGCGTCCCCGCCCCGACGAACCGGCCTGGAGGAGCACCGGTCGGCCCTGCGGCGTGCGGGGCACGGTGAGCGGTCCCCGCACCTTCAGCCACTCGCCCTCGTAGTTGAGCTCGTGGACCTTGTCGGGGTCGGCGAAGAGACCGGCCGCCCGGTCGAGGATCAGCGCGTCGTCCTCCCACGAGTCCCACAGTCCGGTGGTGGCCTCGAGGAACTCGTCGGCCCGGTCGTAGCGCGCGTCGTGGGCCAGCACCTGGTCGACGCCGTAGTTCTGGGCCTCGCTGTCGTTGACCGACGTGACCACGTTCCAGGCCGCCCGGCCGCCGGTGAGGTGGTCCAGGGTGGCGAAAGTGCGGGCCACGTGGAACGGCGAGTAGTACGTGGTCGAGTACGTCGCTCCGAGGCCGATCGACCGGGTGACGCCGGCGATGACCCCGAGCACGATGCTGAGGTCGAGCTTGACCGGACGGGCGCCGTGGCGGACCGCCTCCTCCACCGAACCGCCGTAGATCGAGGGCATGGCGAGGCGGTCGTCGAAGAACATCATGTCGAAGCAGCCCTCTTCGAGGGTGCGTCCCAACTTCTCGTAGTAGCTGGCCGTGAGGAACCCGTGCTCGGTGGCGGGATGGCGCCACGACCCGGCGTAGACGGTGGCGTTGCCCGCCTGCATGAACCCCACCAGGGACATCTGCTTCATCCTGACCACCTGCTCCCGTGTCTGGTCGTTGACTGCGACCCGGTTGTGAAATATAGAATGTGATATGTCAGATTTCAAGCCGATCGGGGGAACGGTGCGCTCCCGCGCCGCGCACGAGCTGCGGGACCGGGTGCTGACCGGGCGGCTGCAGCCCGGCGACCGCCTGGACCTCGACGAGGTGGCGGACGAGTTCGGCACCAGTCGGACCCCGGTGCGCGAGGCGCTCCTCCAGCTGTCCTACGAGGGTCTCGTGACCGTCACCCCGCGCAGCGGCATCACGGTGGTGGGCCTCTCCCCCGAGGACGCCGTCGACAACTTCGCCGTCCTGGCCGCCCTCGCCGGCAAGGCCGCCGAGTGGGCCACGTCGCGGATCACCGCGGCCCAGCTCGACGAGCTGCACCTCCTGGCCGACGCCGTGGACGAGGGCCCGGACGTGGTCGACGCCAACCGCCGGTTCCACCGTGCCGTCAACCTCGCCGCCGGTTCGCCCCGCCTGCTGACCTACCTCCGCCAGGCCGTACGGGTCGTGCCCGCCAGCTACTTCGCCCTCTTCCCCGAACAGGGTCGCCGGAGCCGGGCCGAGCACGCGGCCCTGCTCGACGCCATCGCCCGTGGCGACGGGGCGGGCGCCCGCACGATCGCCGAGGCCCACGTCCTCGACGCCGGCGCCGCCCTGGGCGACTGGATGCGGACGAACACCGTCCCCGACGGGACGTCCGCCGCCTCCTGACCGAGGGCCGGGTGCGACCGCCCCCACCGGAGCGGTCAGCGCTGTTCGGCCGCCACCGCCCGACGGGCCCGGGTCCGGAATCCCTCGAGTTTCTCGTCCGGGGTGCGCACCCGGGTGCTGCGCGACATGGTCGAGACGTCGTGGCCGGCGGCCTTCGCCCGCAGGGCGCCGACCGTCGACTCCGCCTTGGGCAGGTGGGAGAAGGGGTCGAAGGAGTACCACCGCATGGCGTTCTCGTGCGTCATCTTGGCGATGTCGGCGTCCGACACGTCATTCGCCGCGAAGACCGCGTACAACTCCTCGGGGGCGGTGGGCCACATCGAGTCGCTGTGGGGGTAGTCGGCCTCCCACGCCATGTTGTCGACGCCGATCCGGTCGCGCAGCTCCACGCCGACCGGGTCACTGATGAAACAGGTCAGGAAGTGCTCACGGAACACCTCGGAGGGCAGGCGGCCACCGAAGTCCTGGAGGGTCCAGGCGTGATGCATCTCGAAGGTCCGGTCCACCCGGTCGAGGAAGTACGGGATCCAGCCCGTGCCTCCCTCGGACAGGGCCACCCGCAGGTCCGGGAAGTTCTTCAGCACCCGCGACCACAGCAGATCGGCCGCCGCCGACTGGATGTTCATGGGCTGGAGGGTGATCATGACGTCGGGCGGCGAGTCCACGGCCGGTATCGACAGCCGGCCCGACGAGCCGAGGTGGATCGACAGGACGGTGGCGGTGTCGCAGCAGGCGCGCCACACCGGGTCCCAGTACTCGTCGTGGAAGCTGGGATAGCCGAGCGCGGCGGGGTTCTCGGTGAAGCTCAGCGAGTGGCAGCCCTTGGCTGCCGTGCGGCGGATCTCGGCCGCGGTCTGTTCGGGATCCCAGATGACCGGCACGGCCATCGGGATGAACCGCCCCGGGTAGGCGCCGCACCACTCGTCGATGTGCCAGTCGTTGTAGGCCCGCACCAGGGCGAGCGACAGGTCGGGATCCTCGGACGCGAACACCCGGGCCGTGAAGGTCGGGAACGACGGGAAGTTCATCGACGCCAGCACGCCACCGGCGTCCATGTCCTTGACCCGTTCGTGGACGTCGTAACAGCCGGGACGCACCTCGTCGAGGCTCTGGGGCTCCAGTCCGTACTCCTCCCGGGGCCGGCCGGCCACCGCGTTGAGGGCCGCCGTCTCCATCACCACCGAACCGAAGGTCCAGACGTCGGATCCCTCGTCGTTGCGCACCAGCCGGGGCGCGCGGTCGAGGTAGGCGGGATCGAGGTGGTGGACGAAGATGTCCGGGGGCTCGATGATGTGGTCGTCGACGCTGATCAGGACGAGATCGTTGAGTTCGGGCATGGCACCTCTCCGAGAATCTGATTATCGCTGAGGTAGAACCTATCTGCCCCGCCGACCCGGCGGGTCCCGGTCGCCGACGGCGGCCACCGCGGCCGGACCCGTCGGGGCTCAGAGCTGCTCGTACTCGATCCGCAGCACGGCGCTGGTGGGCACCGACTGACAGGTGAGCACCCATCCCTCGGCCACCTCGTCCGGGGTCAGGGCGTTGTTGACCCGCATCGCCACCGACCCCTCGTGCACGAGGGCCATACAGGTGGCGCAGCTGCCCGCCTCGCAGGAGTACGGGGCGGCCAGGCCGGCCCGGCGGGCGGTCTCGAGGACCGTGTCGCCGGCGTGGTAGGGCACCTCGTGGCGGCGGCCCTGGAGGTGCAGCACCAGCGACTCCGGCACGGCCGTTCCGGTGGCCGTCACCCCCTCACCCGCGTCGATGGCCGCGGCGGCCGGATCCGGGGTCTCGAAGCGCTCGATGTGGATGTCGGCCGGGTCCACCCCGGCACCGAGCAGGGTCGTCTCCACCAGGGCCATGAACGGTCCGGGTCCGCACACGAAGTACTCGCCCCCGACGTCGTCCCCCACCACGTCCGCCACGGCCTCCGGTGACGGGTAGCCGCTCACCGAGTCGAAGTGGTGGTGCACCGTGCACCGTTCCGGCCGACGGGCCGCCAGGTCGGCCAGGACGTCTCCGAAGATCACCGAACCGGGCTCCCGGTTGGCGTACAGCAGGCGCACCGGCCGGTCGGTCGAGGACAGCGTCCGCTTGGCGATGGACAGCACCGGCGTGATCCCGCTGCCTCCACAGAAGGCCACGACGGGGCGTCGGTCGTCCCCGTCCGCCAGGCAGAAGGCACCCGAGGGGGGCGAGGTGTCGACGATGTCACCCACCGCGACGGCGTCGTTGAACCAGTTGGAGACCGCTCCCCCCGGCACCCGCTTGACGGTCACGGTCAGGTCGGGGTCGGTGTCGGGGGCGCTCGACATCGAGTAGCACCGGAACAGCTCCTCGCCCGCCAGCCGCACCCGGAACGTGCAGAACTGCCCCGGCCGGTACCGGTACGTCGACTCCAGTCCGGGGGGGACGTCGAGCACGAACGACCGGGTGTCGGCCGTCTCCTGCACTATGTGCTTGACGCGTAACGGGTGGAAGGCGTGGCGGCGCGCCACGTCCTCGACCTCAGCCACGGGCGACAGGGGCCGTCAGGGGCGCCGATGTGGATGTCGGCACGGTAGGGGCGGACACGGCCGTCACCCGACCGACCCTACCAGCGATCCCGAGAACTGCGTTCTCGCTTTCGGCACCACGAGGGCCGAGGCGGGAGCCGTCCCCCCGGGTCAGGTCCCGCCCGGGAGGACGGCCTACGGTAACGTCGGTCGCGGATTCCGGAACGCCGTTCGCGCGCCTCCGGAAGCGCGCACCGCCCAAGGAGCAGCCATGGCCCGAACCCGAACCCCGAAGCCGCCCGTCCACCTGACGAGCGCCCGCATGCTCGATCCGGACGGCGAGCGCCTGGTGCAGCCGGGCAGTCTGCTCGTCCACGAGGGCCGCATCACCGAGGTCTCCCCCACCTCGGTCCCCGACGACGCCACGACGCTCGACCTGGGGGACGTCACGATGCTGCCCGGACTGATGGACATGGAGGTGAACCTGGCCATGGGTGGCTCCCACCACGCCAGTCCCCTCGTCCCGGTCCAGGAGGATCCGGCCATGAAGACCCTGCGCGGCGCCGCCAACGCCCGCCGGACGCTCCGGGCCGGATTCACCACGGTGCGCAACCTGGGCCTCTTCGTCCAGACCGGCGGCCTGCTCCTCGACGTGGCCCTCATGACAGCCATCGACCGGGGGTGGGTGGACGGTCCGCGCATCGTGCCGGCCGGCCACGCCATCAGCCCCACCGGCGGCCATCTGGACCCGACCATGTTCCAGGCCTACGCCCCCCACGTGCTGCCCCTGACGGTGGAGGAGGGGATCGCCGACGGCGTCGCCGAGGTGCGCAAGGCGGCCCGCTACCAGATCAAGTACGGGGCCCGGGTCATCAAGGTCAGCGCGTCGGGCGGGGTGATGTCACACACCGGTCCCGCCGGGGCACGTCAGTACTCGACCGAGGAGCTCGAGGCCATCGTGGACGAAGCGCACCGGGCCGGCCTCAAGGTGGCGGCGCACTGCCATGGGGACGAGGCGGTCCGCACGGCCATCGAGTGCGGCATCGACTGCATCGAGCACGGGTCGCTGATGACCGACGACACCATCGACCTCATGGTCGACCGGGGCACCTTCCTGGTGGCCACCACCTACCTCGCCGACGGCATGGACACCTCCCACGCCGCCCCCGAACTCCAGGCCAAGGCGGCCGAGGTCTTCCCCCGGGCGCGCCAGACCATCTCCCACGCCATCGAGCGCGGCGCCCGGATCGCGTGCGGATCCGACGCCCCCGCCATCCCGCACGGACGGAACGCCAAGGAGCTCGTGGCCCTGGTCGACCGCGGGATGACGCCGACCCAGGCCATCCGGGCCGCCACCGTGGTGGCCGCCGAGCTGATCGACGTCGACGATCGCGGTCGCCTGGCCGAGGGGCTCCTGGCCGACATCATCGCCGTACCCGGTGACCCCCTGTCCGACATCACCATGACCGAGTCGGTGTGCTTCGTGATGAAGGGCGGCGAGGTCTACCGCGACGACACGTCCGGGTAGCGACGCCCCACCCGGGTGACGTCCTCGTCCCGGTCAGGGCCGAGGCTGGGGTGAACGGCGTCAGACGGTGCCGCCCAACGAGGCCACGAACTCCCGGGTGCGCCGCGAGGACGCCAACTTGTCGTCCCGGGTCTCGCCGATCGGCACCACGCGGAGGGACACGTCGGTCGCCCCCGCGTCGGCGAAGGACGCCAGCCGCCGGAGGATCGAGGCCTCGCTCCCGGCGGCCAGGATGTCGCCGACCGTGCGGGCGTCGCCCCGGTCCAGGAGCTTCTGGTAGTTGGGCGACACCTCGGACTCCGACAGCACGCGGTTCGCCCGGGCGACGGCCACCTCGACCTCGTCGTCGCCACAGAGGCAGATCGGCACCCCGGCGACGATCCGTGGTGCGGGGCGTCCCGCCTCGGAGGCGGCGGCCCGGAGTTCGGGGGCGATGTGGGTCCCGATGGCCCGCTCGTCCGCCAACCACAGGATGGTGCCGTCGGTGCGGGCGCCGGCGAGCCGCAGCATGACCGGCCCCAGCGCGGCGATCATCACCGGCGTGGGGGTGATGTCGGTGATGTCCATGGGCTGGTGGACGCGGAACCGTTCGTTCTCCACGTCGACCGTCCCCGGCCCGGCCAGGGCCTGGTCCAACACGTCGAGGTAGTCGCGGAGGAACGCCGCCGGGCGCTCGTAGGGGAGCCCGAGCATCTCGTCGATGACCCAGTGGTGGGAGACGCCGAGACCCAGGGTCAGCCGGCCCCCGCACACCGCCTGGGTGGAGAGGACCTGGTGGGCGAGGACGATCGGGTGCCGGGGCTGGACGGGCACCACGGCGGTCCCGATCTCGATCCTGGAGGTGGCCGCTCCGATGAGGGTCGCCGCCGTGAGGGCGTCGAAGTCGTCCGGGATCTGGGGGATCCACAGCGACGCCAGGCCCGCGTCCTCGGCCCAGGTGGCGTCGGCCACCATCCGCTCGATCTTGGTGGCATAGCGGCCCCGCTCGGGGCCGACCATCACGCCGAGGCGCACGGGCACGTTCCTTTCATGACGGACGACCCACCGGCACGGTGCCGGCCCTCCCCCGGCCCGCCACGCGGCGGGCAGAGGTGGTCAGACGGCGGGCTCGACGATGGCGTCCATGCTGGCCGCACCGCTGTCCGGCACACGCGGCTGGCGCCACACCTCCACCGGGAAGGAGACGTTGACCAGGGAGTAGGACAGTTCGAGCAACCGGTGGGCGTCCTCGGGCAGGTCGTCGAGGGGAAGGTCGTCGAGGTAGACCAGGATCTGCGGCAGCCGCGGGAAGGCGGCGTCGTAGAAGGCCTGCATCTCGTCCATCGAACTGGCGAGACGCTTGGCGTAGCGCTCGGCCTCGCTCGGGAGGCACCAGTCGGCGAACGGCTCGAGGTCGGCGAAATCGGGGGGCAGTACGGGGCTCATCGGGACTCCTCGTTCAGCGGGCGGCCGGCAGGTCGACCGACGTCCCGGACTTCTCGTGGTCGGCGACGTACCCGCGGGCCGTCCGGTGCAGGTGGCGGAGCAGGATCTCCTGGTCGTTCAAGGGGAACTCGGTCACGGCCCGCGACTCGATCATCGACTGGGTGGCCTCGAGGGTGTTGCCGTCCTGGAGCGCGTACTCCTTGAAGGTGACCGCGGCCAGCTCCTGGCGGAGCCGTTCCGTGGCGTTCTTCGGAGGCACGAAGTAGAGCGTCCCCTCGAAGATGTGCCGGTTGTAGGAGGTCGGCCAGTAGTGGTAGGTGAGGTACCAGCCCGGGGCCCAGACCAGCAGCATGAAGTTGGGGAACAAGACGAACGAGTCGACGCCCCAGTTGGGCGACCGGGCCGGGTTGACGGATCCGGGCAGCGGGTCGAGGCCGGCGATGTCGGGCCGATCCCAGGGTCCGAACAGCCCGCTGCGGAGGACGTTCTCGATGGGCTTCACCATCGAGGGGTCCTTCGGCGGCGACATGCCGCCCCACGACGACACCATGGAGTGCGGCCCGTCGATCGCGTACGACAGCGCTTCGAAGCCGAAGCCCTGGAGCTTGCGGGACTCGTCGTCGGTGGCCTGCTTCGCGTGCAGGACCGGTGCGTGGTAGAACTCGGCGAAGGCGTCGATGAAGAGCTTCCAGTTGCTCCCGACGTCCGCCCGGTACTTGTAGACCTGGGTCATCTCCCCGAACGGGTAGCCCTCGAGGCCCGCCCCCAGATCGCCCAGATAGTCCTTGACCGACTGGGTGTTGTCCGGGTCGAGGTTCACGAAGATGAACCCCTCCCACACCTCGGTCTGCACCGGGGCCAGACCGTAGGCGTCCTTGTCGAGATCGAAGAACTCCGACTCCTGCTGGACGAACGTCAGGGCGCCGTCGAGGTCGTAGCGCCACCCGTGGTACTTGCAGGTGAACTGACGGCAGGTCCCGCTCGTCTCCTCGTTCGGGAAGTCGTTCCACACCAGTTTGTTGCCGCGGTGGCGGCAGATGTTGTGGAAGCCGCGCACGGTGCCGTCCTTGTCGCGGACGATGATCACCGAGGTGCCGGCGCAGGCGAGCTCCTTGGTGAAGTAGCGACCCGTCCGGGGCACCTGCTCCACCCGCCCGACGTTGAGCCAGGTGCGGTTGAAGATGGCCTTGCGCTCGAGCTCGTAGAACTCCGGTGAGATCGAGTCCTCGTAGTCGACGGGGGCCGTACCCAGCTCGGGGTAGTGCTGGGTCCAGCTGCCTTCGGCCGGCTTCGGAAAGTGCGCCATGCGGTTGGTCCTCCTATCGCGCCCGGTACGGCACGATATCATCGATCTCCCATAAAGAGAAGCACGTTATCAGACCGGGCTCCGCACCATCACGGGCCCGGTGGCGGTTCAGGCCGGTCCGGTGGTCGCGGTCGTGGCCAGGGCCCCGTCGCGCAGCTGGCGGCGCAGCACGAACTTCTGCACCTTGCCCGACGGGGTCCTCGGCAGCTCGTCCACCGCGTAGATGGCCTCGGGCCACTTCTGTCGGGTCAGCCCGGCCCGGGCGAGGTGTTCCCGCATCTCCTCCAGGGACGGTGCCGCCCGTCCGTCACGGACCCGGACCACGGCGGCGGCGTGCTCCCCGAGTCGGGCGTCGGGTTCGGCCACCACGCACGCCTCGGCGACCTGCTCCATGCCCGCCAGCAGCTCCTCGATCTCCGCGGCGCTGATGTTCTCCCCGCCGCGGATGATGACGTCGGAGATGCGGTCGGTGATGGTGAGGTAGCCGTCGTCGTCCATCACCCCGACGTCGCCCGGTGCGGTACCAGCCGTCCTCGTCGAACACCTCAGCGGTCAGCGCGGGGTCGATGTAGCCGACGAAGCAGTCGGGGCCCCGGCTGAGGATCTGGCCGTCCTCGTCGAGGCGCACCTCCACCCCCGGCATGGCGTGGCCGTCCGTGGTGAGCCGCTTGATCTCCGGGTCGGTCATCAGGGACCCGGTGATCGACGGGTGCTCGGTGCTGCCGTACGAGCGGAACGCCTTGATCCCGAGATCGGTGGCCCGCCGGGTCACGGCCACCGGCACCGGCGACCCTCCCAGCCCGGCGAAGGGCATGAGCGCCAGGTGCTCGGGGGTGAAGTCCGGGTGGTCGAGCAGGCTGGTGAGGAAGTAGGTGGCGCCACCACCCACGCCGAGTCCCTCCTCGAGCATCAGGGCGAGCACCGCGGCCGGGTCCCAGACGTCGATCAGGTTCACGGACCTCTCGCGCAGCATGGGCACCAAGAAGGCGTTCAGCATCCCGATGAAGTGGCCGACGGGAGCGCCGGTGATCATGGGCGGACCACCCTGGGGGAACATGTGGTCGAGCTGGCGCGTCTCGCACCCGATCGTCCGGTGCGAGTGGATGACGCCCTTCGGGTCGCGGGTGGTGCCCGAGGTGAAGCCGATGATGGCCGGCCCGGCCGGGTCGACGGGCAGCGGCGCGGCGAGGGGCTCACCACCCAGGAACGAGTCGAAGGGGACGGCGCCGGACGGCAGGCCGGCGCCCGGGGTGCCCTCCACCACCAGCCACCGCGCCCCGGGTCTCGTCGAGGGGAGATCGGCGTAGTTGGCCAGGTAGTCGTTGTGGCCGAAACGGTCGGCGGTGACCACCACGGCCGGGTCCGTCATCCGGAGGATGTACGCGACCTCGTTCGGACCGTAGAAGTGCACGACGGGGACGACCACCGCGCCCAGGTACGCCGCCGCCCAGAAGGTGATGCCCGCCTCCACCCAGTTGGGGAGCTGGAACATGACGACGTCCCCCGGCCCGACGCCGTCGGCGGCCAACGCTCCCGCCAGGGCCCGTGCCGAACGGTCCACGTCGGCGAACGTGCCGTCCCACGGGTGGATCGCGGAGCGCACCCGAAACGGCAGGTGACCGATCCGACCGAGCCCGGCGTCGACCATCTCCCCCAGCGTCTGGTCGGTCCACCAGCCCTCGTCCCGGTAGCGCCGGGCCCGCTCCTCGGGCACCGTCCGCAGCTGCCAGCGCGTGCCGGCATCGCTCCGCTCCCCCACGTCGTCCTCCTCGTCCGTACCGCCGCAGCGTCACTCTGGCATGTACGCCGACGGGCGCCACCGTCATTGCCGACACGGGAGAACTTCGTTATCGTCAGCCGCCGGAGCGGTCACCGCCGCGTCGACCAGGAGGAGCCACCATGGGCAGCCCGCCCGTCACCGACGTCATCGAGCTCGAGCAACTGCTGGCCCGGTACGCCGTGGGCATGACCATGGACGACGTCGACGCTGTCGTCGACGTGTTCACGCCCGACGGCACCTACAGCGCCTTCGGCGATACGTATCCCCTCGTCGACTTCCCCACTCTGGTGGCCGCGGCCCCCAAAGGCCTCTTCCTGGTCGGGCCGCCGGCGCTCACCCTGGACGGGGACACCGGCACGGGCCGCCAGCCCCTGTGCTTCGTGGAGCAGACGACCCACGACATGCGGATCGGCTACTACACGGACACCTACCGGCGGACCTCCGAGGGATGGCGCCTGCGAGACGCGGGCGATGACCTTCCTGCGCAAGAGCGGGGCCCGCGACTCCGGGCGGGCCCACGACCCGACCCGCCCCCAGCCCTCCACCCCGTGACCGACGCCCCCGTCGGGGACCTGGACGGGTTCCGTCGGGAGGTCGACGACTGGCTCGACGCCGAGGCTGCGGCGCTGGCCCCGGCCTTCGCCGGGGCGGGATCCCTCGACGAGCAGATGGACCAGCTGGCCAAGGTCAAGCGCCTGGCGTACGACGCCGGGTGGATGCGGGCCGGGTGGCCGGAGCGGGTCGGCGGCCTGGGCGGGACCACGCTTGACCCGCGCCTACCTCGGCGAGGCGCTCACCGCCCGGGACCTGGTCGAGCCCGGCCTCTACTCGATGACCGAGGTGCTGGCCCCCACCATGATCGACTACGCCGACCCGGCGCTGGCCGCCGCCATGGTCCCGGCCCTGCTGCGGGGCGACGAGACGTGGTGCCAGGGCTTCTCCGAGCCCGACACCGGGAGCAACCTCGCCGCCCTGGCCTGCCGGGCGGAGCGCACCGACGACGGATGGCGGGTCAACGGACAGAAGGTCTGGACCAGCCTCGCCCAGTACGCCCACCGCTGCGTCCTGTTGACCCGCACGGGCTCCGTCGAGTCGGCCCACCGGGGGATCACCGCCCTGTTCGTCGACATGGACTCCCCCGGCATCACGCGTCCGGCCGATCGGCACCATGCACGGCAGTCCCGAGTTCTCCGAGCTCTTCCTCGACGACGTCCTCGTCCCCTTCGACCGCACCCTGGGTGGCGAGGGGGGCGGGTGGGCGGTGGCCATGGACCTCCTACCCTTCGAGCGGAGTACGTCGCTGTGGCACCGCGCCGCCTTCCTGCACCGGCGGCTGCAGGAGCTGCTCGAGTCCGCCCCGCCCGGAGCCCTCGACCCGGCCCGCCTCGGCGAGGTCACCCAGCTCCTCTACGCGTTCCGGGCGCGGTCGAGGGCGACCCAGCACCGCATGGCGGCCGGCGAGCGGCTCGGTCCCGAGACGTCGGTCGACAAGGTGCTGCTGGCCACGGCGGAACAGGCGGTGTTCGACCTCGTGGCCGACGCCCTGGCGCGCCGGTGACCGTCGGCGACGACCCGGTGAGCGGCCGGTGGCGGTCGGAGTACCTGTACTCCCGGGCGGCCTCCATCTACGGGGGCAGCGCCGAGATCCAGCGCAACATCATCGCCCGGCGACTCCTCGACCTCGGTGACGACCGGTGATGGACGCCGACGACCTCGACCTGTTCGGGCGGAGCCTGCGGGACGCCGCTACCCGGCCCGGCGACCGGCGGGGCCGACCCTCGACGCCGTCCTCGAGGACCTCGGGTGGGACGACGCCCTGGAGGACGACCCGGGGTGCGCCATGCTCGGTGCTGTTCGGCGTGCAGGGGGAGACCGGCGCCACATCGTCCGCCCTGGGCCGGGTCCTGTCCCACGCGCTCGGACCGCCGATCCCCCGGGCGGCTGGGCGGCGACCGTGCTCCCCGCCGCCGGCTCCGCCACGCCACCGGGCGTCCTCGACGGGGACCTGCTCCGCGGTCGACGGCCTGGCCTTCGCCGGTCTGACCGGCTCGTGCCCTCGGCCAGGGTCGTGGCGACGTCGGCCGACGGGACGCACATCGGCCCACGCCGTCGCCACGGACTCCCTCGACGGTGGAGCCGGTGGACGGGGTGGACCCGGATCTCGGGCTCCTCCGGGTGACCGGCGACGTGGGCGACCGGCCACGGGGCCGGCCGTCGCCCTTCCGCCGGGGCCTGGGACGCCGCCGTCGGGCTCGGGGCCGTCTGGCCGTGGCCCAGGAGCTGGTCGGCTGCCTCCAGGGCCATGCTCGACCTGGCCTGCGAGCACGCCAAGGGGACGCGTCCAGTTCGCCCGGCCCATCGCCTCCTTCCAGGCCGTCCGCCACCGACTGGCCGAGACGCTGGTGGCCGTCGACATGGCCGAGGCCATGCTGGACGCGGCGTGGCTCGACCCGACCCCGGCGGCGACGTCGATGGCCAAGGCGGTGGCCGGGCGTCAGGCCCGCACCGCCGCCCGGCACTGCCAGCAGGTCCTGGCCGGCATCGGCTTCACCGTCGAGCACCCCTTCCACCGCTATGTCCGCCGGACCCTCGTGCTCGACGCGCTCCTCGGCACGTCGGCGTCGCTCACGGCGGCGCTGGGTGCCGACCTGGTCGACGGACGCCGGTTGCCTCCCCTGCTGCCCCTCTGACACGACGGGGGGGTGACGCCGGGAGCACGGCGGCGGCCACCGGCGGACACGCTCAGCGTCGCCGATGATGTCGATCTCGACGACCCGGTCGTCCACGACGGTGAAGGCCATGACGACATGGGGCTTGCCCGTCCTTCGTGATGACGACGCCGGCTGCCCCGTTCACCAGCGCGGGGTGGACAGAGCCGCCGGATCGGCCCCGAGCGCGCCTGCCGGGCGACCGCCGCGGCGCCGCGCACGACCATGGACGCAGCGGGACGGCCCGGGCCGAAGTCGGCCCGCAGGACGACGTCGGGGTGGAGCAGGGCGACCAGGGCGTCGAAGTCGCCGCGCGCGGGCGGCCAGGAAGAAGGCGTCGACCACGGCCCGCTGGCGGTTGGGGTCGGGATCCGGTATGTCGGCACCGTGGACCCGTCGCCGGGCCCGGCTGGCCAACTGCCGGGTGGCCGTCGGCGACCGATCCACCATGGGGGCGATCTCGTCGAAGGGCAGGCCGAACATGTCGTGGAGGACGAAGGCCAGTCGTTCGGCGGGGGCGAGCGCATCAGCACGACCTGGAGGGCCAGGCCGACCGAATCGGCCAGGAGGGCCTCCTCCTCGGGCTGCGGATCGCCGGCCGGGCTGATGACGGGGTCAGGGAGGTGTCCCGCCAACGACTCGTGCCGCCGGACATGGCGCGAGCGCAGCATGTTGAGGCAGACGCGGGCGACGATCGTCGTCAGCCATCCCCCGAAGTTCTCGATCTCACTCGCGTCGGCCCGGCTGACTCGGATCCAGGTGTCCTGGACGGCGTCGTCGGCGTCGGAGAGCGAGCCCAGCATCCGGTAGGCGACGGCCCGCAGGTGGTAACGCTGCTCCTCGAAGCGCTCCACCAGCCACTGCGTTCGTCCATCACGCATCCTTCTGAGACGGGTCACCACAATGACCCCCGCGAGGGTCCTGCGGTGTGACGAACCGGACGACGAGGACCACCCGACGCCGGCACGGTCACATTTCCCGGTCGCGCGGGAGTCAATGAAGGTGACGCAGCCCACCCGACCCCGACAAAGGACCCGCCATGCCTTCACGCATCCCCAATCCCGCCCTCAGTGTGCCAGGCGTCCTCGCCGCCCAGAGGCTGAGCGACGGCGCGCCGAGGAGGCGGCCGACCAGGCCGGTGTCCCGCGGACGACCTTGGAGCTGGTCAACCTCCGGGCCAGCCAGATCAACGGTTGCGCCGTCTGTCTCGACATGCACAGCCGGGGGGCGAAGAAGGCGGGCGAAACCGACGAACGGCTCGCCACCCTGCCCGCCTGGCGGGACGCGCCGTACTTCACCGACGCCGAGCGGGCCGCCCTGGCCCTGGCCGAGGCGGGCACCCGGCTGGCCGATCGGGGGCGACCCGGTCCCCGATGCGGTGTTCGACGAGGCGGCCCGTCACTACGACGAGGGCGCCCTGGCCGCGCTGGTCGTCTCCATCGCGGCCATCAACACGTGGAACCGCATCAACGTCATCTCCGGGACAGGAGTCCGGCGGGTGGACGGCACAGTGGGCCGGCTGAGCAACGCACTCCGGTCCCCACCGACCGGTACCACCCGGTGGCCATCGACCCGCGATCGGCGAACTTCGCGCCTAGTGCGCCAGCGGACTGTAGAAGACCAGGCCGTTGCCCTTGTGGTCGTAGACGACGGCACGCCGTTCGTGGGCGTCGTCGTAGGGCCCCTTCACGATGCCACCGCCGTTGGCCTCCACGGCGTGGGCGGCGGCATCGACATCGGCGGTCTTGATGCCGACCACGACCTGACCCGGAATCGGATGGTCGACCGCCGTCGCCAGGGCGATGGTGATCGACCCTCCGTCCAGGGCGGCATAGTGGGAGCCGTCACGGAACTTCAACGTCATCCCGAGCGTCTCGGTGTAGAACCGGATCGATTCGTCGAGGTCGTCGGTCGACAGCACCACCATTCGTACGTCGTAATCACTCACCGGAGCCTCCTTGCGCAGTCCGATCCTAGAGCGGCAGGCGGCCGGAGCCACCTGGGGTTCATCCGGCCGCCGCGATCCGGTCGAGCCACTCGGTGAGGAGCAGGCGCTCCCCCTCGCTGAGCACATCCTGATCGGACAGCGAGGCTCGGAGCGCCCGGGCGGCACCGGCCGGGCTCGGTTCCCGGACGATCGGTCGGATGCCGGTGACCGCAGCCACCGTGGACTCCCGGAGTGCCGCCAGCATGGCGGGATCGCGCCGGTCCTCGGGCAACGACAGCCAGGTGAGCACGGCCCCGCGAGCCGTCGACTGGACGATGGCGGCGGCGAGCACTTCGTCGACACCGAGCAGGCCATGCACCGCCAGGCGTCGGAGACGACTCGACACCATCTCCGTCCCGGCCTGCAACGCCGCCGACGTGGCCCGGGTCGGCTCGGTGAACATGAGCGTGTAGAGCGCCGGATTGGCAAGGCCGAATTCGACGGCCAGGTCCCACCCCGCCCGCAGGTCGTCCAAGGGATCGTGTGGCTCCGGATCGACCTCCCGGTCGGCCAGGAATGTCGCCAGACTTCGTTCGGAGACCTCCTCGAGCAGCCCGTCCTTGCTGCCGAAGAGGCGGTAGATCGCCGGCAGCTGCACCCCGGCGGCGGTGGCCACGGCCCGGATGGTGATGGCGTCGTGACCCTCGCGCTCCAAGAGGTCGGTGGCCGCGTCGACGATCCGCCGGCGGACCTGCTCCCGATCATCGCCCGGCGGAGTGTGCCCCTCGACTTCCCGTGCCCCGACTTCGTGGACGTGCGCCGACACAGGGTGAACGCTAGTGGCTCGCCGAACCGATCCCCCGCGTATCGGCTCGCACGCGGGGCCCGGTCCCCGGAGGCGGGCCCACCCGCGCTCGCGACGGCGAGCACCTGGGGCATCAGCGGCCCTGATCGGTGCCCCGTCCCGCTGGCGATCGGTGACAGTTCTACTGGAGCCGGCGGAGTTCGCTCATGGGCCTGCTGGCGGCGGCGTTCTACGGGGTGACCATCACCGTGCCCGAGCACGTGACCTCGGCCCGGTTCGCCGGAATCAGCATCTGGGAATACCTCCTCCTGGCTGTCGTCTTGGCCGCCTTGTTGCTCGGGTTCATCGCACGGCGAGTGAGGCGGCGCCGCGGAACCGCCTCCGACCCGCCCGACGACTGGTGGAGGCTCCCGGCGTCGTGGGACCTCTGCCCGGTGGGCGCCCAGCTTCCCGACGGGTCGGTTCGACGGTCCGACCGACTCCTATCCTGACAGGAGTGTCCGCACGTTTGGATCCCTCGTGGTCGGTCCTGGCCAGTCCCTCGACACCCGCGGTCGACCGCTGCGTCGACGTCTTCGTCCGCCCGGACGGAACCTTCGGATTCGAGGAGTTCCGGCGCGACCCGGAGGACATGGGCGCATGGACGCCGGTCGCCTACCACTCGACCCGGACGTTCGACTCTGAGGCCGACGCGCTCTCGGCCGCCCGCCGTGCGGTCCCCTGGCTCCCCGCGGTGCTCGACGGAGCTCCCTGACACGCGAGGACAGGTCGGGTGCCCGCCCTCCGTGGAGGCGGCGGGAGTCGGATCACGCCGCCGGCGGGTCCTCCACGTCGAGCACCACCTTGCCCACCACCTGGCCGTCGGCCACCGACGTCAGGGCGGCCACCACGTCGTCGAGCGGGTACACCGCCCCGACGTGCGGCCGCACCGCACCGGCGGCCAGCAGACCCCACAGTTCGTCGTCGTTGCGGGCCAACTCCTCGGGACGGTGCTCGGCGAAGTCCCGGAACTGGAACCCGAGCACCGCACACCCCTTCAACAGCACCAGGTTCAGCGGGATCCTGGGGATGACCCCCGAGGCGTAGCCGACGGTCACGAATCGGCCGCCCCAGTGGAGCGACCGGAGCGCGGGTTCGGCCAGGTCGCCTCCGACCGGGTCCACGACGACGTCGGCGCCGCCGGGCAGCACCGCCTTGAGGGCGGACCGCACGTCGGTCGCAGTGTGCTCCACCAGGTGGGTGGCGCCGGCCTCCTGGGCGGCGGCGAGCTTGGCTGGTGACGACGCCACCGCCGTGACCGTCGCCCCGAGATGGTGGCCCAGCGCCACGGCGGCCAGGCCGACCCCTCCCCCGGCCCCGAGGACGACCAGCTCCTCACCGGGCTGCAGGCGGGCCACGGAGCGGAGTACGTGGTATGCCGTGCGCCAGGCCACCCCGAACGCGGCGGCGTCGCGGTCGTCGACGGTGGCCGGCACGATCCGGAGCGCCGCGGCCCCGACCACCACCCGTTCGGCGAACGCCCCGACCAGCACGGTGCCCGCGACGCGGTCACCGACCCCGATCCCCTCGACCCCCTCACCCACGTCCTCCACCACGCCCACGAACTCGCTGCCGGGGACGAACGGGGGCGGCACGGTGATCTGGTACCGGTCGGCGACGAGCAGCACGTCGGGGAAGTTGACGGCGGCGGTCCGCACCCGCACCCGCACCTGGCCGGCGCCGGGCTCGGGGTCCGGGACCTCCTCCACGGTGACGACACCGGGAGCCCCGTAGGTGCGGCAGAGCGCGCCCCGCACGTCAGCGGCCCCTCCACACCGGGTCGCGCTTCTCCATGTAGGCCTTGGCCCCCTCCAGGGCGTCCTCGCTGGAGAAGACCACGGAGGACCAGTGGGCCTGGCGCTCGCGTGCCGCCACCGGGTCCGAGGCGCTGAGCCGGACCAGCTCCTTCGACGCGGCCAGCCCCAGCGGCCCGTTGGCGGCGATGCGCTCCGCCATGGCGATCGCCGCGTCCCACACCTCGTCGGGCGCCACCACGGCGTTGACGAGACCGACCTCGTAGGCGCGGGCGGCGTCCACCAGATCCCCGGTGAGGGTCAGCTCGAGGGCGATCGCCGTCGGGATCCGGTTGCCGACCAGGGTCCCCCCTCCGGCGGCGAAGAGCCCCCGCTTGACCTCGGGGAGCCCGAACCGGGCCCCACTCGAGGCGATGACCACGTCACACCCCAACAGCAGCTCGAGGCCGCCGGCCACCGCCGAGCCGTTGGCCGCACCCACCACCGGCACGCTCACCTCGCCCCGTAGCAGGCGGTAGAAGGCCTCGGTCGAGTCGCCGGGGGCCGAACCGGGAACGTCGCCCTCGGAGAAGGACCGGAGGTCCATGCCCGAGCAGAAGGCGCGCTCCCCCGTTCCGGTGAGCACGATGGCCCGGACCTCGGGATCGGACTCGGCCTCGATGATGGCGGTGCCGAGGGCGTCGACGAGACCCGTGGTCAGCGAGTTGCGGGCGTCGGGCCGGTTGAGACGGAGCAGGGACAGTGCCCCCCGGCGCTCCCGCACCAGCTCGGCGTCGGCGGCGCTCACCGGCCGTAGTCCGTCGACTCGGCGAGGTCGGCGGCCCCCTGCATCAGGTCGAGCACCACCGGCCCGTAGACCTGGAGCACGGGGTTGTCGCCGGCCCGCTGGTACCCCTGTTCGAGCACCACGGCGAGCTTCCACTTGGCCAGCACGCAGTAGTAGTCGATGTCGTCCACCTGGCGCCCGGACACCTCCGAGTAGCGCTCGAGGATGGCCGACCGGGACGGCATGCCCGTCATGTCGACGTAGGTGATGCCCGACACGTCGTCGGGGTCCTCCGGCCAGCCGTTGACCACCCAGGCCAGGTCGAGCTTGGGGTCACCGACGGTCCCCATCTCCCAGTCCACGATGGCCGCCATCCGGGCCGGTGCGCCGTGGGCGTACATCACGTTGGCGAACTGGTAGTCGCCGTGCATGAGGCCGGGCACGAAGTCGATCGGCCGGTGCGCCCGCAGCCAGGCCGACGCCTCGTCGAAGCCGGGGAGCTCCCGGCCCTTGATCCGCTCCAGGAACGCCGTCCACCGGTCCACCTGCCGCTCGTGGAAGCCTTCGGGATGACCGAGGTCCGAGAGGCCCTTGGCCCGCCAGTCGACCTTCGACAGCAGGGAGATGCCGTCGACCAGCTCGTAGGCCAGTCCCTGTCGGGCCTCGAGGTCGGTGTCGAAGGGAGCCGGCCACCCGTCGGTGTTCATCGGGGACCAGCCGTCGACGAAGCCCATGAGGTAGAAGGCGCGCCCGAGCACCGACGTGTCCTCGCAGGCGGCGATGGCCGCGGTGTGGGGGACGTCGGTCCCGTCCAGGGCCTCGATGATCCGCCACTCACGCAGGATCCCGGCGTCGCGGGTCGCCGGCGCCGTCGGCGGCGGGATGCGCAGGGCGCCGTGGACGTCACCGCGCCGGATCTCGTAGATCTCGTTCTGGGTGCCGCCCGAGACGAAGGCGTGCTCGAGGGGCTCGCCCACGCCGAGGCCCCGGTCGTCCATCCAGGCGGCCAGTCGTTCGGTGTCGATCATCAGAGGTTCCCCACTTCGTGCTCGAGGAGGGCGGCGAACTTCTCGCGTGCCGCGTCGCGTCGCTTCGGGAGGTGTTGGGTCGGCCAGAGGTCGGTGGTGGCCTGGTGGTCGCGCAGCACCTGGCGCGCGACGGTGAC
This sequence comes from uncultured Acidimicrobiaceae bacterium, assembly GCA_963699345.1. GTDB lineage: Bacteria > Actinomycetota > Acidimicrobiia > Acidimicrobiales > RAAP-2 > Bog-756. The sequence continues at coordinate 642,343 of CAVOTL010000007.1, forward strand.
CTTGTGGACCTCCGTCGGGCCGTCGGCGAGGCCGAGGACACTGGCTCCGACCAGCATCCCGTGGAACGGCATCTCGTTGGATATGCCGAGCGCTCCGTGGATCTGGATGGCCCGCCAGACGATGTCGTGCAGGACGCCGGGCATCAGCACCTTGATGGCGGCGATGTCCTTGCGGACCTTCAGGTAGTTGTTGTGCTTGTCGATCAGCCACGCCGTGTACAGCGTGTAGAGCCGGAACTGTGTCAGCTGCGCGTAGGAGTCGGCGATGTACCCCTGGACGAACTGCTTGTCCGCCAGGAGTCCGCCGGTCACCTGTCGGCTGAGGGCCCGCTCGCACATGGCGTCGAGCGCCTTGGTGGCCATGCCGATCGTGCGCATGGCGTGATGGATCCGGCCTCCGCCCAGCCGGGTCTGGGCGATGGCGAACGCCTGCCCCTCCCCCCCGAGCAGCGCCTCGGCCGGCAGGCGCACGTCGTCGTAGTGGATGAGGGCGTGGGAGCCGTGTCCCTCGGGCTCACCGGCCAGGCCGACGTCGCGGACGATGTCGATGCCGGGTGTGTCGGTCGGGACCAGGAACATGGACATGCCCTCGTAGACGGACACGTCGGGGTTCGTCACGGCCATGACGATGAGGAATGCCGCCGTGCGGGCGTTCGAGGAGAAGAACTTCCAACCCTGGAGCACCCACTCGTCACCGTCGCGGTAGGCGCGGGTCTCGAACAGGGCCGGGTCGGAGCCGCCCTGGGGCTCGGTCATCGAATAGCACGAGAAGATCTTCCCCTCGAGGAGCGGGTGCAGGTAGCGCTCCTTCTGGGCGTCGGTGCCGTAGTGGGCGATGATCTCGGCGTTGCCGGTGTCGGGGGCCTGGCATCCGAACACGATGGGCGCCCACGACGAACCACCGAGGATCTCGTTCAGCAACGACAGTTTGAGCTGGCCGTGGCCCTGGCCGCCGAGTTCGGGTCCGAGGTGGGTGGCCCACAGGCCCTGGGCCCGCACCTGCTCCTTGAGCGGGTCGAGGATGGCGCGCAACGTGTCGTCGGGCGGCGTGAACTCGAGCCCTTTCCACAACGTGTCGATCGGCTCCACCTCGCTGGCCACGAACTCCCGGGCCCAGTCGAGCTTCGCCTGGTACTCGGGATCGGTCTCGAATTCCCATGCCATGGGTTGTCTCCCCTCCTGATCGGCTGGCAGAATAGCATTCTGACAATGGAGAATCCACCTCTGAAGGACGCGGGAGACGTGGCGGCGCGGATCGCCCGCCAGACGTTGGACCGACGCGCCCCGGACTACACCGACGAGGTGCGCCGCCTGATCGACGCCGGGCGCGAGGTGATGCGGCGGTGCGGGACCGGGTCCCGGCCCCGGGTGGCCGACATCGTGGCCGAGGCTGGCCTCTCCAACGACGGCTTCTACCGCCACTTCGCCTCGAAGGACGCCCTGGTCGCCGCCATCCTCGACGACGGCACCGAACGGCTGGTCAGCTATCTGGCCCACCAGATGGCCAAGGAGACCACCGCCGCCGACCAGGTGCGGTGCTGGGTGGAGGGCGTCCTCGCCCAGGCGGCCGACGAGGAGAGTGCGGCCACCACGCTCGCCGTGCTGTGGAACGCGGCCGGCATCGGGCGCGCCCTGGCCCTGCCCCACACCTCGACGAGCACCCGTCTGGCCACGTTGCTGCGGGCGCCCTTCGCCGCGCTCGGGAGCGACGATCCGGACCTCGACGCCGAACTGGCCGCCCACGCCGTGGTGGGCCGGCTCACCGACCTCCTGTGGGGACGGACGTCACCTTCCCGGGCCGAGACCGAGCGGGTGGTCCGGTTCTGCCTGGCGGTCCGCACCGCCGGCGGGCACCGGGACGGTGGGTGACTACGCGCGTCCGGTGGACTTGGGCGAACCGACGCCGTGGAGGATGAACTCCCAGAGTTCCTCCGCCGGGTCGGGGTCCACCGTACGGGCGGACGTGCCCCCGATGGTGGTCGAGAAGGCGTTGAACATGATCGCCTCGAGCACCATGCCGGCGATGGGGCTGCGGCGCAGGCCGGGCCGGATGCACCCGGCGGCCTCGGCCTCGTCCAGCACCTCACCGAACAGCGAGACCAGCGGGTCGAAGGCGAGGGCCGCCTCGGTCGGGTGACTGGTGAGCAGCTGCTGGGCGAAGTCCACCATCACCCAGGTCGTGGAGAGCGGCTCCACCAACGGCTCGCCCGGGAGCGGCGGTCGGCACAGCCGGTAGTACTCGATCACGAACCGGTGGATGCGCTCCAGCGGGTCGGTCTCCTGGTCGATCTTTTCGCCGAGGTACTCGGCGGTGGACCGCACGGCCTCCTCGAAGAGGGCGAGGAGCAGTTCGTGCTTGCCCCCGAAGTACTGGTAGAAGAGGCGCAGCGACTGGCCCGAACGCTCGACCACCTCGTGCACGGTGAAGTCACGCCCTGATTCGCCCTCCGTCATGAGCTCGAGCGCGGCGTCGAGGAAGCGTTGCAGCCGGTTTTCGGCCCGGGCGCGGGCCGTGAAGAGCGAACGGGCCACGGCCTGCTCGCGCCGGCTCAACGCCTGCTCGCCCGCCGCCGCCTCCTCGACCTGGACTTCGCTCTCCGTCATCGCACCCAAGTGTAGTGGAGCGCCGGAAACGACGAATTCCTGAGGCGCGACGCCCGCATTCTGCGTCCGCGACGGCCCGGTGCCCGGAGGAGAACTGGGTTCCGCCGTCCATCGGCGGTCGGCCGTCCGACGATCAGCCGTCGCTCTTGGGGGCGAGGAACCGGTCGAGGTTGGCGCGCAGCTCGGGCGACGTGAAGGAACGGTCCTCGGCGGCCAGGGCGAAGTCCAGGGTGGCGACCACGGCCCGCTCCAGGTGGAGGTTGAGGATCCGCTTGGTGTCCTCGACGGCCCGGCGGGGCAGCCCGGCGATCCGGTGCGCGCACGCCAGGGCCAGGTCGAGCACCTCGTCATCGGCCACCACGTGGTTCACCAGTCCGATCTGGGCGGCCCGCTCCGCCGGGATGCGGTCACCGGTCAGGGCGTACTCCTTCGCCAGCTGCAGGCTGGTCAGCAGCGGCCAGGTCACCGGGCCGCCGTCCGCGGCCACCAGGCCGATCATGACGTGGGGATCGGCGAGGTGCGCGCTCTGGGCCATGAACACGATGTCCGACAGGGCCACCAGACTGCAGCCCAGACCCACGGCCGGCCCGTTGACCGCGGTCACGATCGGCACCCGGCAGCCCACCATGCCGGTCACGATCTGGCGACCGTGGACCAGGGTCTGGCGGCGGAGCGACTCGTCCCGGGCCAGCTCGTCGAGGTAGGTGAAATCGCCACCGGCCGAGAACGCCCGTCCGTTGCCGGTCAGCACCACGGCCCGGGCGTCGGTGTCGGCGTCGATCTGCGGGAACAACTCGGCCAGTCCCTGGTGGAGCCCGTGGTTGGTGGCGTTCAGCTGCTCGGGCCGGTTCATCCGGACGATGCGGACCGGCCCGTCCTCCTCCACCTGGAGCTCGTCGGTGAGGCGGTACGCGCTCACGACGCCGGGAGGCGGAGGATCCGGCCCGCCACCAGGTTGCGTTGGATCTGCGAGGTGCCGCCCATGACGCTCTGGGCCCGGCTGTAGAGGTAGACCTTCGTCAGCGTGTCGTCCCCACCGGTGGCGCGGGCGCCCCCGATCGACAGCGCGGCGTGGCCGACCGTCTGTTCCGTCCAGGTCATGAGCAACTTGTCCACCGATCCCTCCGGTCCGTGCACGATGCCGCCGAGCCGGTCGGAGAGCCGGCGGCGGACGTGCAGCCGCAACATCTCCGATTCGACGATAGCCCAGGCCAGGTCGCGCTCCTGTTCCCGGTCGACGGGCTCGGGACCGGAGACGACGAGCGCCACCAGGTCCTTCACCTGCTTGGCGTAGCGGCCGGCGAACCCCAGCTCATGGGGCTCGCGCTCGTGGCTCACGATCGTCATGGCCAGCGCCCACCCCTCGCCGGGTCCCCCGATCATGTTGGCGGCCGGCACCCTGGCCCCGTCCAAGAGGACCTCGCCGAACTCCTTGGTGATCCCGTTGATCATCGGCAGCGGTCGCTGCTCGACGCCGGGCTGGTCCATCGGGAGGGCGAACGCGGAGATCCCCTTGTGCCGGGGCACCTCGTGGTCGGTCCGGGCGAGGACCAGGCACCACTCGGCGTCGTCGGAATAGCTCGTCCACACCTTGTGTCCGGACAGCACGTACTCGTCGCCGTCCCGGTCGGCCCGGGTGCGCAGCGATGCCAGGTCGGAGCCGGCGTCGGGCTCGCTGAAACCCTGGCACCACCGGTCGCGGCCGTTGACGATGCCGGGCAGGAAGCGGGCCTGGACGTCCTCGTCGGCGTGCTCCAGGATGCCCTCCACCAGGTAGCCCAGACTCGGCCTCGGGGGGGCGCCGGCGGCGGCCAGCTCGTCGTCGACGATGACGTCGTACACACTCGGGAGGCCCTGGCCGCCGATGGCGGTGGGCCAGGTGGCGCCGAAGAACCCACCGTCGTAGAGCGAGCGGTGCCATGCCGCCTGCCCGGACCAGTACTCGTCGTCGGTCGACGATGCCGGCAGGCCGGGGTTGTGCTCGTCGAGCCACTCCCGCAGCCGACGTCGGAAGGCGGCCTCGTCGGCGGAGTCACCGAAGTCCACGGACGCCTCCGATCCCGTGGTGGGCGAGCACCCGATCGAGGCTGGGTCCCACGCCGCCGAGCAGGTCGGTGGAGAGGAGGGCCCGGCGGAGGAAGACGTGGGCCAGGCACTCCCAGGTGTTGCCGATGCCCCCGTGGACCTGGATGGCGGTCTCGCAGACGGTCCGCGCCGCCCGGGCGCAGTAGGCCTTGGCCACGGCCGCCGCCGCCAGCGCGTCGGGCGGGTCCAACGCGTCGACGGCCCAGGCGGCGTGGCGGGCCACGCTGCGTGATCCCTCGGTCAGCACGTGGGCATCGGCCAGGAGGTGCTGGACGGCCTGGAACGAACCGATGGGCCGGTCGAACTGGCGGCGGGCCGAGGCGTAGTCGACGGCCAGATCGACGGCGCCGCGCATCGTGCCGACGAGGTCGGCGCAGCCGAGCGCCAGTCCGAGCGCCGTCCACGAGGCCAATCCGTCGTCGGACAACGGACCGGAACCCGCCAGGACGGCGGGCGCCCTCGTGGTCCGTTCGACGTCGGCCCCGGGGCGGGTGAGGTCGGTTCCCGCTTCGACGGGACCCAACGCCACCGAGGCCACGCCGCGCCCGGGACCGTCGACCACGAGGACCAGGGCGGCGGTCGCCCCCCGGGCGTCGACGGCGACGGGGTGGGAGGGCGACGGCTCGGACGAATCGCCCACCACGGCCAACCCGTCCAGGCGGGCCGTGCAGGCGACCGTCTCGGCGGCCGAGGCGGCCGATGCCCCGGTCAGCCGGCGCAGTTCGCCAGCCAGTGTGGGCCCGACGAAGGCCGTGTCGGCGAGGCCACGGGCGAGCTCCTCGGCGACGATGGCGGCCTCGACCCCGGATGCCAGCGGCGCGACGCCATCCCCCGGGTCGCGCAGCTCGCGCCACCCGGACGCGGTGACGGCGGCGTCCAGCTTGGCCACCCGCTCGACGTCGTCGAGACCGCGGACCGTGACCGGCCCCAGGCGGTCCACGACCTGGGCCACCGAGCCGGCGAGCGCTTCCTGTTCGGGGGAGAGCCGGACGTCCATCAGGCGGTGCCGTCCGAACCGAGCAGCACCGGTGTCCAGTCGTCGCGCAACGTGCGCCGGAGCACCTTGCCCGACGGGAGCCTCGGGATGGCATCGACGAAGACGACGTGGCGGACCTGCTTGTAGGTGGCGAGCGAACCCGCAACCAGCTCCTGGATCTCCCCGGCGGTGGCCGGCCGGTCCGGGTCCACCTGGACGACGGCCACGGGCACCTCGCCCGCCCGCTCGTCGGCGAGCCCGAACACGGCGCAGTCGAGCACCGACGGGTGGCTGCGCAGCACCTCCTCGAGCTCGGCCGGGGCCACCTGGAACCCGTTGACCTTGATCATCTCCTTGGAGCGGTCCGTGAGGTGCACCCACCCCCCGGGCTCCAGCCACCCGACGTCCCCGGTGCGGTACCAGCCGTCGGCGAAGGCGTCCGCCGACTCCTCCTCGGGGAGGTATCCGGCCATGACCGACGGGCTCGACACCTGGATCTCGCCGATGTCCCCGGACGCCAGCACCTCGCCGGTGACGAGGTCGGCCACCCGCAGCTCCACCCCGTCGGGCGGGAGCCCCGCCGAGTCGAGCCGCCACGAATCGGGATCGTGCACCGGGTTGCAGGCGATGACCGGTACTTCGCTGGCGCCGTAGGCCGGGAGCCAACGCACCCCGGTCCGCTCGGTCACGATCCGTGCCACGTGCTCGCTGACCGGGGTCGCCCCCCACATGATGTAGCGCAACGACGACAGGTCGTACCGCTCGAGATCGGGGTGGTTGGCCATGGCCAACGCGATCGGGGCCACCGCCATCTCGAGCGTCATCCGCTCGGACTCGATGCGACGGAGCACCTCGTCGAGGTCGAACCGCCGGTGCAGCCGCACGGTGGCCCCGGCCGACGCCGCGGTCAACAGGTTGAGCAGGCCGAGGATGTGGGAGGGGGGCGTGGCCACCTGGAACCGGTCGTCCGGGCCGAGCCCGAGGGTGGACACCCAGTGGGCGGTGGCGCACCCCATCGACCGGTGGGTGTGGCGGACCGCCTTGGGCAGGCCGGTCGTGCCCGAGCTGAACACCAGCACCGCCTCGTCGTCCTCGGAGGTGCCGGGATCGGGGAGGACGATCTCGCCAGCGGCCGGTCCGGGGGGCGACGGGGCGTCGAGATCGGTGACGAGGTCGGCGCCGAGCAGGCCGGCCAGGAGGCCGACGGCCGGTCCGTCGGCCACGGCGTGGACGGGAGCCGTCAACTCCAGCGCGTGGCGGACCTCGACCTCCTTCCAGGCCGGACTGAGGAGGACGGCGGCCGCGCCGAGCCGGCTGATCCCGTTGATGGCGACCACGAACTCGGGCCGATTGGACGTCATCAGGGCCACGCGGTCGCCGGGCCCGACACCCCGGGCGGCGAGACCGCGCCCGAAGGCCGCGCCGGCCTCGTCCAACTGGCGGAAGCTCCACCGCCGGTCGTCCGCCAGCACGGCGTCGCGGTCGCCGTACCGCTGCGCGGCCCGGTGCAACGCGTCGTGCATCAGGGCGGGCATCGCGAAGATTCTTCTCTCTGAGGAGATCGACGTCAACATCAGCCGAATGTATCGTTCTCCCCCATGACCCCGGCGCCGCCCCGTCCCCCCACCACGGTCCCCACCGATCCGGAGGTCCGCCAGGAGATCATCGGCACGGTCCGCCGCTTCGTGGCCAACGAGGTCGTCCCGGTGGCGTCCGCCCTCGAGCACGAGGACGCCTTCCCGGCCGACATCGTCGACCAGATGCGCGACCTCGGCCTGTTCGGGGTCACGATTCCCGAGGCCTACGGCGGCCTGGGACTCGACCTCCTCACCTACATCGGCATCATCGAGGAGCTGGCCTACGGGTGGATGAGCCTGACCGGGGTCATCAACACCCACACCATGGCGGCCACGCTGATCATGGCGCACGGCAGTGACGAGCAGAAGGAACGATGGCTGCCGGTGATGGCGGCCGGGGAGCGGCGCGGCGCCCTGTCCCTGTCGGAGCCCGACGCCGGGAGCGACACCCGCAACATCTCCTGCAAGGCGGTTCGCGACGGCGACGAGTACGTCGTCAACGGCACCAAGGCCTGGGTCACCAACGGCGAGCGGGCGGGCATCGTGGCACTGGCCGCCCGGACCGAGGAGGGCATCTCCGCCTTCGTCGTCGAAAAGGAGCCGGGGCCGAGCTCGGGGGGCATCTCGGTGAGCCGCCACGTGGGCAAGCTCGGGTACCGGGGCGTCGAGACGGTGGAGATGTCCTACGTCGACCACCGCGTCCCCGCCGCCAACCTCATCGGCGAGGCCGGCCGAGGCCTCCCCCAGATCCTCGGCGTCCTCGAGGTGGGGCGGATCAACATCGCCGCCCGGGCGGTCGGCGTCGCCCGGGCCGCCTTCGACGCCGCCCTCGCCTACGCCCGCCAGCGCGAGACGTTCGGCAAGCCCATCGCCGAGCACCAGGCCATCCAGCTCAAGCTGGCCGACATGGCCACCCGTCTCGAGGCGTCCCGTCTGCTGACCAGGAACGCCGCCGAGCGCAAGGCCGCCGGGCTCCGCTGCGACGTCGAGGCCGGCATGGCCAAGCTCTTCGCCAGCGAGACTGCCCTCGAGCTGGCCACCGAGTCCATGCGCATCCACGGGGGCATGGGCTACACGGTGGACCTGCCCGTCGAGCGCTACTACCGGGACGCACCGCTGATGGTGATCGGCGAAGGGACCAATGAGATCCAGCGCCTGGTCATCGCCCGGGGTCTGCTGGCCCGGGCCGCCGACACCGACTGAGCCCGGTCGCCGCGCCGCTCGGGCGTCAGCGCCCGGGAGGCGAGCGGCGGGCGGCCAGCTCGGCGAGCACCTCGTCGGTGTCGGCCCCCAGCTCGGGTACGCCGGCGTCGTCCCGGCGGTCCACGCCGCCGAAGGTCACCGGTCCGTTGACCGACCGGATGGCGCCGCCCTCCACCTCGACGAATCCGTCGTTGGCCAGCAGTTGGGGGTCCTCCACCACCTCGGCGGGCGTCTGGGCGAGCGCCCACCACACCCCCTCCCGGTCGAAGCGCTCGGCCCACTCGGCCAGCGGTCGCCGGGCGATGATCTCGTCGAGTCGGGCGATGAACTCGGTGCGGTGCCGGCGGATGGCCGAGGCGCTGCAGAAGCGCTCGTCATCGAGCAGTTCGGGGTGGCCGAGGGCACGGGCCACCGCGCCGATGTGGCGGTCGGCCTCGAGCCCCGTGAAGAAGAACCAGCGCCCGTCGGCGGCCCGGTAGGGATTCATCAGCGGGGACTGGTTGTGGTGCCGGGACTCGGCCGGCGACACCTTGCCGAGCAGCATCTGGAGGCCCAGGTCCCAGCCGAGGACATAGGCACCGGTGCGCAGCAACGAGACCTCGACCACGCGGCCGGCCCCCGTCTGGCGCTGCTCGAGGACCGCGGCGAGGATCCCCGAGAGGGCGGCCAGGCCGGTGATGTGGTCGCCGATGCCGCCCCGGGCGTTCAACGGGTTGCCGTGTTCGTCCGCCATCTGGCGCGACAGGCCGGACCGTGCCCAGAAGGCGCCGATGTCGTAGGTCGGACGGTTGCGGTCCTCCCCCCGGAGGCCGTACCCGCTGATGCTGCAGTAGACGAGGTGGGGATGTCGGGCGACGGTGGACTCGGCCTCGAGGCCGAGCTTGTCCAGGGCGTCGGGCCGGAGGTTGGAGACGAACACGTCGGCGGTGGCCAGGAGCTCCTCGAGGTGGGCGCGCCCCTCCGGCTCGCGCAGGTCGAGCACGACGCTGCGCTTGCCCCGGTTGTCGAGGGCGAAGGCCGGATTGGGCAGGTCCCCGCCGATCCCCAGGGAGCCGAACACGTTGCGCATCGGGTCCCCCGTCGGGGACTCCACCTTGATGACCTCCGCACCCCAGTCGGCCAACAGGGCGGCGGCCGACGGCGCCGCCACCCACACGCCGAGTTCGACGACCCGCAGACCCGAGAGGGCGGACAGCCCGTGCGGCCCGGGGCCGGTCACGCCGACGACCCGGCCGCATCGGGTCCCAACCGCCCGCGCAGCTCGTCCTTGACCACCTTGCCCGTGGCGTTGCGCGGCAGGTCCTCGACCACCACCACCGTCCGGGGGACCTTGTAGTTGGCCATCTGGTCGCGGCTCCAGGCGATCACGTCTTCGCCGGCCAACGCGGTGCCGGGCCGCAGTACGACGAAGGCCGCGCCCACCTCCCCCAGTCGGGCGTCGGGCACCCCGACGACCGCGGCCTCACTGATGTCGGGATGGCGGAGCAGGGCGTTCTCGATCTCCGCAGGGTAGGCGTTGAAGCCCCCCACGATGAACATGTCCTTGGAGCGGCCGACGATGCGCAGACACCCGGCCGGGTCGATGATCCCGAGGTCACCGGTGCGCAACCAACCGTCCGCCGTCCGGGCCCGGGCGGTGGCCTCGGGGTCGTCCAGGTAGTGGGACATGAGACTGCCCCCGCGCAGCAGGATCTCCCCCGCCTCCCCCGGCTCGACATCCCGGTCCGAACCGTCGACGATGCGCAGTTCGAAACCGGGCCGTGGGCGGCCGACGGTCGTGGCGATGGTCTCGACATCATCGCCGGGCGACGTGGCGGCCGCCGTCCCACCTTCGGTCAGTCCGTAGCCGGTGACCACCAACTCGAAGGGGAGTTCGGCATCGACCCGGCGGATCAGCTCGACCGGGATGTCGGCGGCACCGGTGACGGCGACCCGCAGCGTCGACAGGTCGTAGCGGTCCCGGTCGGGGTGGTCGAGCAGGCTCTGGTAGATCGTCGGGGCGCCGGGTAGCACCGTCACCCCCTCCTCGGCCACCCGGGCCAGCACCCGGTCGACGTCGAACACGGCCTCGGGCAGCATCGTGGCCCCGGCCGTCACCGCCGCCAGGATGCCGGCCTTCAGCCCGAACATGTGGAAGTAGGGGTTGACCATCAGGTAGCGGTCGTCGGCGCTCAGGCCGGTCATGGCCACCCAGTCGGCGGCCACCCGCGTGGTGCCACCGTGGGTCTGGACGACCCCCTTGGGCACTCCGGTGGTTCCCGAGGTGAACAGGATGTCGCACGGGTCGGCCGGGGTCACCGCGGCCGACCGCCGGGCCACCTCGGCCCGACCGTCCGGGGTGGCCCGGGAGACGAACCCCTCCCACCCCACGGTCCCCCCGGGTGACGGCCCCCGGGCGACCACCACGGTCTCCAGGTCCGGGAACTCCGTCCCCGTGGCGCGCAGCATCGCCACGTAATCGGTACCGAGGAAGTCGGTGACGGTCACGAGGACGCGGGCCCGACTACGCGTGAGGATGTCGGCCGCCTCGGGTCCCTTGAACCGCGTATTGACCGGGACCAGGACCGCCCCGGCGCACGACAGGCCCAGGAAGGCCACGATCCACTCGGTGCAGTTGAAGGCCCACACGGCGACGCGGTCGCCCGGCTCGACCCCGGAGTCGACGAGGGCGGCGCCGAAGCCCTGGGCCCGGTCGACCAGCTCGGCGTACGTGAGCCGGATCCCGCCGTCGGCCACGGCGGTGCGGTCGGCGAAGCGCTCGGCGGCGGAGGCCACGATCTCCGGGACGGTGCCCGGCTCGGGGGCGACGGTCACCGGGTGACGGAGGCGTCGACGACCCGCCGGCGACGCGGTGGCCCGACGAGAACGTCGGGAGCTGCGGGCGCTGGCGTCGTCAATGGGTCCCCCGGAGGTGCGAGAATGTACTTGCTTCGAAGGGAGAGTACTGTTCTGACCCGACCCCCGCCACCGGGGGCCGGGTCCCTCCGTCGGTGGCTCCGGGAGAGACTGGCGACCACCTCCGGCGTGTGAGAACCTTCTTCTTGGCCACGAGCAACGCTCGTCACGCCCCGGACGGGCGATCGGTCAGCAGCCAGGGGGTCGCGTGGCAGGATCTCGTCGTTCGGCGGCGCGCGGATCCCACCGGGCGCCTCGCGGCGTTCCGCCACCAGCCACCACCACCGTCTCGACGTCGACAAAGGGGAGACCAGTGACCACGACCGATTCCGACATCTACTACGACCCGTACGACTTCGAGATCGACACGGACCCCTATCCGATCTGGCGGCGCCTCCGGGAGGAACGCCCCCTCTATTACAACGACCGCTACGACTTCTACGCCTTGAGCCGCTTCGACGACGTCGAACGCGGCCTCATCGAATGGAAGACCTACAGTTCGGCCAAGGGCACGCTGCTCGAGATCATCAAGAGCGGCATGGAGATCCCGGCCGGATCCATCATCTTCGAGGATCCCCCGGGTCACAACATGCACCGGAGCCTCCTCTCGCGGGTGTTCACCCCCCGCAAGATGAACGCCATCGAACCCAAGATCCGGGAGTTCTGCGCCCGATCCCTCGATCCGGTGGTGGGGACCGGCGGCTTCGACTTCATCGCCGACCTCGGGGCCCAGATGCCGATGCGGGTCATCGGCATGCTGCTCGGGATCCCCGAGCAGGACCAGCAGGCGCTGAAGGACGTGATCGACGACGGCCTCCGGCTGTCGGAGGGCACGATGCCCGACACCGCCGCCTACCAGATGTCGGGTCAGACCAGCAGCTTCGAGGAGTACATCGACTGGCGGGCCGACCACCCGTCGGACGACCTCATGACCGAGCTGCTCCAGGCCGAGTTCGAGGACGAGACGGGGACCACCCGCCGCCTCACCCGGGCCGAGACCCTGAACGTGGTGAACCTGCTCGCCGCCGCGGGCAACGAGACGACCACCCGCCTCATCGGCTGGACCGGCAAGGTCCTCGGCGAGCACCCCGACGAGCGCCGCAAGCTGGTGGAGGACCGCAGCCTCGTGCCCAACGCCATCGAGGAGCTGCTGCGGTTCGAGCCGCCCTCCCCCACCCAGGCCCGGTACGTGATGCACGACGTCGAGCACCACGGTCAGGTGGTCCCCGAGGGGAGCGTGGTGCTGCTGTTGAACGGCTCGGGCAACCGCGACGACGCCAAGTTCCCCGATGGCGACCGCTTCGACGTCACCCGCAAGATCGACCACCATCTGGCCTTCGGCTACGGACTCCACTTCTGCCTCGGTGCCGCCCTGGCCCGCCTCGAGGGCCGGGTGGCCCTCGACGAGGTCCTGCAGCGCTTTCCGGACTGGGAGGTCGACCGCGACAACGCCGAGCAGGCCCGCACCTCCACCGTGCGGGGTTGGGAGCGCCTCCCGGTGGTGTTCCCCTGAGCACCACCGTCGGCGGGCGGTCCGCCGGGAGCAAGCGATCCGTGTCCGTGAACGGGGGAAGAAGGTCCACATCATGAAGGTCGTCGTCGTCGGGGCATCGAGCGGCCTGGGCCGCTGCATCGCCGTGGGGTTGGGTCAACGGGGTGAGGAGGTGGCCCTGATGGCTCGGCGCAAGAGCCGGTTGGAGGAGGCCGCCGACGAGGCCGGAACCGGTGCGCTGGCCGTTGAGTGCGACGTGACCGACGAGGCGTCGTGCACCCGGGCGGTGGCGGAGGCCGCCGAGGGATTGGGCGGGATCGACGCGCTGGTCTACGCCACCGGTATCGGGCACCTGGTGCGGATCGCCGACACCGACGCCGCGATGTGGCGCCAGGTCTTCGACACCAACGTCATCGGAGCGTCACTGGTGACGTCGGCCGCCCTCCCCCATCTGGAGGCCTCGCAGGGGACCGCCGTCTACCTGTCGTCGGTCAGTGCCTCGCACACGCCACCGTGGCCCGGCCTCGGCGCCTACGCCGTGAGCAAGGCGGCCCTGGAGAAGCTGGTCGAGGCCTGGCGGGCCGAACATCCCCAGCTCGGCTTCACCCGCGTGACCGTGGGCGACTGCGCCGGTGGCGAGGGAGACGCCATGACCGGGTTCAACGCCGACTGGGACCGGGAGCTGGTGACCGAGATGGCCCCCATCTGGCTGGCCCGCCAGTACGTCGCCGGTGCCCTCTTGGACGTGGACGAGCTCGTGGCGGTGGTCGAGAGCATTCTGCGCCTCGGCTCCTCGGCCAGCGTTCCCACCGTGGCGGTCGTCCCCCGGCGGTCGGCGTGACCCGGGTCGGCATCGTCACCGGGGGCGCCCGGGGGATCGGAGCCGCCTGTGCGGCCCGCGTGATCGGATCCGTCGACGTCCTGGTACTGGTCGACCTCGACCCCACGGCCACGGCGGAGGCCGCGGCACGGCTCGCCACCCCGGACACCCGGTGCGAACCGGTGGGTGCCGACATCAGCGATCCGGCGGCCGTCGCCCGCATCGCCGACGTGGCCGGCGGACTCGGTACCGTCCACCGGCTGGTCCATGCGGCCGGCATCTCCCCCACCATGGGGACCTGGGACCGGATGCTCGCCGTCGACCTGGTGGGGACGGCGCTCCTCGTCGAGGCCGTCCGTCCCCTGGTGACGGAAGGCTCCGCCATCGTGTGCATCGCCTCCATGGCGGCCCAGCTGATCGCCACCCAGGCCACTGCGGACATCGACCGGGTCATCGACGATCCACTGTCCGCCGACCTGCTCGACCACTACCGCGCCGCGGTCGGTTCGGCCGCGGACGACCCCGGTACGGCCTACTCGTGGGCCAAGCGGGGGGTGCGCCGCCTGGTCGAACGCCAGGCCGCCTCCTTCGGTGCGGTGGGCACCAGGATCTGCTCGGTGTCGCCCGGCACCATCGACACACCCATGGGTCTCCAGGAGTTCGAGCGTCAGCCCGGCATGCGCGACCTCGAGTCGATGGCGCCACTCGGACGGTCGGGGCACGCCGACGAGATCGCCGCCGTGGTGGAGTTCCTCCTGTCCGACGGGGCCAGCTTCCTGACCGGTACCGACGTGCTCGTCGACGGGGGTGTCTGCGCGGCGATCAGCCACCTGGGCTGACCGGCCCCCGTTCCCGACCTACCGGTCGAACCGGCGGCGTCCGGACCGGCGGCGTCCGGGTCTCGCCCGGTCGGTTCAGGCCGGGGCGGGCACGTCGACGACGATGGCGGTCGACATCCCTCCGCCGGCACACATGGCGGCCACTCCCGTGCCACCACCCCGTCGGCGCAGTTCGTGGACGAGGGAGATCACCATGCGGGCTCCCGTGGCGGCGATCGGGTGACCCAGGCTGCAGCCACTCCCGAGCACGTTCACCAGGGAGTCGTCGATGCCGAGGATCCGGGTGGTGGCGACGCACATCGAGGCGAACGCCTCGTTGATCTCCCACAGGTCGACGTCGGCGATGCCGATGCCGGCCCGGGCCAGCGCCTTCGGGATGGCCGCCGTCGGGGCGAGGCCCGTCTCGGCCGGCGGGACGCCGACCGACGCCCAGGCCCGGATGCTGGCGAGCGCCTCCAGGCCGAGTTCGTCCGCCAGCGCCCGGTCGGTGAGCACCATGGCCGCGGCGGCGTCGTTGATGCCTCCGGCATTGCCGGCGGTGATGCTGAACCCCTCGATCTCGGGGTGCAGGGGCTTGAGCGACGCCAGCTTCTCCATCGACGAGTCACGCCGTGGGTGCTCGTCGACCTCGAACACGCGCTTCTCCCCCGTGCGGGTCACCACGTCCACCGGAAAGATCTCGTCGGTGAACTTGCCGGCGTCGATGGCCGCGACGGCCCGCTGATGGGAGCGCAGTGCCCAGGCGTCCATCTCCTCGCGGGTCACGTCGGCGGCCACCGCGGCGTTCCAGGCCACGGTGATCGACATGTCCCGGTTGGGGGCATCCGGGGTGTCCCGGTGGCTCGGAGCGTTCCACTCCTCCCAGTCGTCGGCTCCCAGGACCCGGCGCATGGTGCGCGGCGACGTCGAGCTCGAGTGGGACCCGCCGGCCACGACCACCCGGTCCATGCCCGAGCGGATCGAGGCCGCGCCGCCCTGGATGGCGCTCAGGCCGGAGGCGCAGTGCCGGTTGTGGGCCACGCCGGGTGCGTGCACCAGCCCGGCCTCGATGGCGGCGTAGCGGGCGATGTCGCCACCGCCGTAGAGGATCTCGCCGAGGAGGACGTCGTCCACCCGTTCGGGGTCGATGCCGGAGCGCCGGACGGCCTCGGCCACGGCCAGGGTGCCCAGTTCGTAGGCGTCCACGTCGAGCAGCGAGCCCTTGAACGAGGTGCCGATGGCGGTCCTCGCGGTCGAGACGATCACGGCATCAGGCATCGATTCCCCCATTCCTCCGCCGGACCGGGCCGGATCGGATCGAGTTGACATGGTTCACGGTCGTGCCCGGTCGGAGACTACCGGGCACGCCGCGTCAGTTGATGTTGAAGCGGAGGGCCCCGTCGAGACGGATGTTCTCTCCGTTGAGGTACGGGTTGATGACGATGGACTCGGCCAGGAGGGCGAACTCCTCGGGGTGGCCCATGCGCTTGGGGAACACGATGTTGGCCGCCGGGTCCTTCTTCAGGTGCGGCAGGGCGTTCAGCATGATCGGCGTGCCCATGGTGCCCGGGGCGATGGCGCACACCCGGATGCCCATGGGAGCCAGGTCGCGGGCCATGGGCAGGGTCATGCCGAGGATGGCCGCCTTGGCCGCTCCGTAGGCGACCTGACCGCTCTGGCCCTCGTAGCCGGCGATGGAGGCGGTGTTCACGATGACCCCGCGCTGACCGTCGTCGTCAGGCTCGTTGCCCCCCATGGCCGCGCACACCCAGCGACTCATGTTGAACGTGCCGGTGGCGTTCATCTCGAGGGTCTGGACGAACGAGTCGACCGGGTGGGGCGACCCGTCACGGCCCACGATGCGACCGCCTCCGACTCCCCCACCGGCCACGTTGACCAGGGCCGCGATCGGCCCGAGCGCGGTGGCGGCCTCGATGGCCGAGGCGACATCGGCGTCACTGGTGGTGGTCCCCCCGACCCCGACCACGCGCGCGCCGAGCTCGGTGGCCAGGGCGTCGGCCCGCTCGGCGTCGAGATCGAAGACGACGACCCCGAGTCCCAGGTTGACGAAGCGCCGCACGGTGGCCGAACCGAGGCCCCCCGCACCGCCGGTGACGATGGCCGAACGTCCCTCGAGGTTCATCGGGCCGCCCCCGTTGCGGAATGCGCTTCTCCCGCCAGAAGGACGGGCTTCGCCGGGAGCTGGAGGGGCGACGGACGCCGGGCGGCCACCATCGACCGCCGGGCGGGCGGGCAGAGACGGGCCGGGAGGGAGTTGCGGGTCATGGCCGGAACGGTATTCTTTCGAACCACCAACGTCAATTGCAGAGGATGGCCCCCGGGGCCGCCGGGGGGAGTGCCATGAGTGACCAGGTGACCATCGAGCCCGAAGCCAACATGCTCATCGACGGGAAGCTCGTCGAATCGTCGACCGGCAAGACCTTCGACAACGTGAACCCGGCCACCGAAGAGGTGATCGGGCAGGTCACCGACGGTTCCGCGGAGGACATGCGACGGGCCATCAGCGCCGCCCGACGGGCCTTCGACGACACCACCTGGTCGACCGACCGCGAATTCCGGAAGCACTGCCTCGGGCAGCTGCAGGAGGCGCTGGAGGCCGAAAAGGAGCAGCTGCGCGAGCAGCTCGTGGCCGAGGTCGGCTGCCCCCGCATGCTGACCGCCGGCCCCCAGCTCGAAGCGCCGCTGGCCGACTCCCTGCGGTACCCGATGAGCCTGATCGACGACTTCGAGTGGGAGCAGCGGCTCGCCGACGCCACCGACTTCCGGGGCGGTACCAACGCCCGCCTGATCGTGAAGGAGCCCGTCGGCGTCGTCGGCGCCATCACCCCGTGGAACTTCCCCTTCGAGGTGGTCCTGGCCAAGCTGGGCCAGGCCCTGGCCACCGGGAACACGGTCGTGCTCAAGCCCGCCCCCGACACGCCGTGGAACGCCACCCTGATCGGCCGACTGGCGGCCGAGCGCACCGACATCCCCGCCGGTGTCCTCAACGTCGTGACGTCGTCGGACCACCTCGTCGGCGAGGAGCTCACCGTGTCGCCGGAGGTCGACCTCATCTCCTTCACCGGGTCGACCGCGGTCGGCAAGCGGATCATGGAGAAGGGTGCCGCCACCATGAAGCGCCTCTTCCTGGAGCTGGGCGGCAAGTCGGCGACGATCGTCCTCGACGACGCCGACTTCGCCTCGGCCCTGCTCGTCGGCCTGGCGGTGTGCTCGCACGCCGGCCAGGGCTGCGCCATCCCCACCCGGATGCTCCTGCCCCGGTCGCGGTACGACGAGGGTGTCGAACTGCTGAAGAACTACATGGGGATGGTGCCGTGGGGCGACCCCCAGCGCGAGGACGTCATCATGGGCCCGCTCATCAGCGCCAAGCAGCGCGACCGGGTCATGGGCTACATCGACAAGGGCGTCGCCGAGGGGGCGACCCTGGCCGTGGGAGGGAAGCGGCCCGAGGAGTACCCGACGGGCTACTACGTCGAGCCCACGCTGTTCACCGACGTGGACAATTCGATGACCATCGCCCAGGAGGAGATCTTCGGGCCCGTCCTGGTCGTCATCCCCTTCGAGGACGACGACGACGCCGTCCGCCTGGCCAACGACAGCCGGTACGGGCTCAGCGGCGGTGTGGTGTCCGCCTCGTTCGACCGGGCCATGGGTGTGGCCCGGCGGGTACGGTCGGGCACCATGAGCGTGAACGGCGGACTCTGGTACGGGGCCGACGTGCCGTTCGGCGGCTTCAAGGACAGCGGCGTCGGTCGCCAGAACGGCATCGCCGGCTTCGACCAGTACCTGGAGATCAAGTCGCTGGCGTGGCCGAGTGCCTGATCCCACGCCGGTGACCACGACGGCCGGGCGGCGCAAGGCCGGCACCCCGGATCGGTGTCGGCCATGCGGTTGAGCCTCTCGTCGGATCAGGAGTTCTTCCGTGACACGACCGCCAAGTTCCTGACCGAACACGCCGCACCGGCCGACATCCGGCGACTGCGCGACGATCCCGCCGGCTTCGACGGGCCCTACTGGGTCCAGGGTGCCGAACTCGGATGGACCTCGCTGCTGGTGACCGAGGAGCACGGCGGCGGATCGATCAGCGGCGACGGCCTCGCCGACCTGACCCTGGTGGCCGACGAGTTCGGGCGCCACGCCGCCCCGGGACCGCTGGTCCCGACCAACATCGTGGCCGGAGCGATCGGCGAGCTGGCGGCCGACCGGTACGCCGACCTCCTCGCCGGACTGCTGGCCGGCACGTCGATCGCCTCGTGGGGCCACCTCGAGCCGCGCCCGCACGACGGGCTCGACGACGGCGAACTCGGGATCCGGGCCGACGGCGCCGATCTCGTGCTGCACGGCACCAAGCGACCGGTGGAGTCCGCCGACCGGGCCAGCCACCTGTTGGTGAGCGGACGGACCGGATCCGGTACCACCCAGGTCCTCGTCCCCACCGGGACGCCGGGGATGACGGTGCGGCCCATGCGCACCATCGATCTCACCCGGCGGTTCTCCGAGGTGGCCTTCGCCGGCGTGCGGGTGCCCGCCGGGTCCGCCCTCGGCGAGATCGGCGGCGCGGACCGACAGATCGAGCACCAGTTCCTCCAGGCGGTGGTCCTGGCCAACGCCGAAACGGTCGGGGCCATGCAGTTCGCCCTCGACATGACCCTCGAGTGGGCGTTCGACCGGTACTCCTTCGGCCGGCCCCTCGCCTCCTACCAGGAGCTGAAGCACCGATTCGCCGATATGAAGACCTGGCTCGAGGCCGGGCACGCCCTCAGCGACGCTTCGGCCGCCGCCGTGGCGGCCGGGGACCCCGACGCCCGCGAGCTCACCAGCGCCGCCAAGGCCTTCCTCGGTCAGTACGGGACGGAACTCCTGCAGGACTGCGTCCAGATGCACGGGGGGATCGGCCTCACCTTCGAGCACGACATCCACTTCTTCCTCCGGCGGGTGACCCTCGACCGGACCCTCTACGGGACCCCGGCCCAGCACCGCGCCCGCATCGCGTCGATCGCCGCCGGCCTGGAGGACCCGTCATGAGCGGCGCGGCCAGCGACACGGAGGACGGCACCATGGAGGACGTCGAGACGTTCCGGGCCCGGGCCCGCGCCTGGATCCGGGAGAACCTGGCCACCGCGGCGGCCGGCGCCTCGGCGGGCGTGCTCCGCAACAACAGCACGGACGAGGAGGAGCTGGCCCAGGTCGCCCACGAGCGCGCCCTGCAGCGCAAGCTGTTCGACGGTGGCTTCGCCGGCATCTGCTTCCCGAAGGCCTACGGCGGGCAGGGTCTCAGCCCGGCCCACCAGCAGGCCTTCAACGAGGAGCTGACGGGCCACGAGTTCCCGGTGAGGATCCAGGCGCCCACCTTCTCGCCCTGCGCCGCGGTCATCCTCGACTTCGGCACCGAGGAGCAGAAGCTGGCCCACCTGCCGGCCATCCTCCGCGGCGACGAGCTGTGGATGCAGTTCCTGTCGGAGCCCGGGGGTGGGTCCGACGTGGCCGGCGCCCAGACCTCGGCCGTCCGCGACGGTGACGAGTGGGTACTCAACGGCTCGAAGGTGTGGACGACCGGGCGCCTGGTGGTCGGACTGGGGTCTCTGCCTCGCCCGCACCAACTGGGACGTGCCGAAGCACCGGGGACTCTCGGTCTTCATGCTGCCGATCCACCAGTCCGGCGTGGAGGTCCACCGCATCGAGATGCTGAACGGGACCAAGGAGTTCTGCCAGGAGTTCATGACCGACGTCCGGGTCCCCGACTCGGACCGCATCGGAGCGGTGGACGACGGCTGGACGGTGGGGATCCGTTGGATGTTCCACGAGCGCATGCTCCACAACTCCCCCTACGTGACGATCCCGGCGGGTGACGCCCACGCCGGCATCGGCGCCTCGTCGGTCCTGCGGGTGGCGCGCGAGAGCGGCAAGCTCGATGATCCGTGGGTCCGGGACCTCGTCGGCGAGGCCCGCATGCTGCACCGGGCCACGGAGGCGCTCCAACAGCGGCTGAGCGACGGCATGCGCTCCGGCGTGATGTCCGATCAGTCGGCCGCCATCGGGCGCCTCTTCTCGGGGGTGGTGTCGACCCGGACCAACACCATCGCCTTCGAGATCGCCGGCGGGGACGGCGGGGCGTGGACCGAGGACGACGGTGCCATCGCCGACTGCGGGTCGGACTTCCTGATGCGCCAGGTGTCCACCATCGGGGGTGGGACGACCGAGATGGCCCGCAACGTCATCAGCGAGCGGGTCCTCGGGATGCCCCGGGAACGCACACTCGACCGGGACGTCCCCTTCCGGGACGTGCCGCGCGGCGGCCAGTCGTGACGGTCACCGCCCGGCCCGCCCCGGCCGGTCGGGGCGGCACTACCATGCGTCGCGTCCCCGACGACGGCGTCACCGAAGACCGGACGGCACCGCGCCGCCCGGACCGCACCGAAGGGACGGGGGTCCACCGATGAGCCAGGTCATGCAAGGGGTACGCGTCCTCGAGGTGGCGGAGCACACCTTCGTCCCGGCGGCCTCCGCCCTGCTGTCCGACTGGGGCGCCGAGGTCATCAAGATCGAGCACGTCGAGCGGGGCGACGCCATGCGCGGTCTGGCCTCGACCGGCCTCAACGTCGTGCCCAACGACGTCCACGTGCTGCTCGAGCACTCCAACCGGGGCAAGAAGAGCCTGGCCCTCGACCTCACCACCGAGGACGGCCTGGCCATCCTCCACAAGCTCATCGCCACCTCCGACGTGTTCCTCACCAACAAGCTCCCCGGGGTGCGCACCAAGCTCCACATCGACCTCGACGAGGTCCGGGCCCACAATCCCGCCATCATCTACGTCCGCGGGACCGGCCAGGGTGAGCGGGGTCCCGACGCCGACAAGGGCTCCTACGACTCGCTGGCGTTCTGGGCCCGGTCCGGCGTGGCCGCCGGCGCCCAGCGTCCCGAGTACGACCTGGTGCCGCCGCCCCCGGCCCCCGGATTCGGCGACTCCATCGGGGCCATGACCATCGCCGGCGGGATCATGGGTGCCCTGTTCCACCGCGAGCGGACCGGGGAAGCCACCACCGTCGACGTGTCGCTGCTCGGTGTCGGCATGTGGGCCATGGGCCAGGCGCTGGCCCTCTCCCTCGTGCTCGACCGCCCCTGGGCCCCGCCCCCCGCCGATGCCATGGGGTCGAACCCGTTGTCGCGCACCTACACGACATCCGACGGGAGGACCCTCTGGTTCACCTGCCTGCAGGGGGCCAAGTACTGGCCGCTCCTGTGTCAGTCGGTCGGCCGCCCCGACCTGGCCGCCGATCCGCGCTTCACCGACCACGCGTCCCTGATGGCCAACAACCGCGAGGCGGTGGCCGAGCTCGACAAGGTGTTCGCCGGGGCCACCCTGGCCGAATGGCGCGAGCGCCTCGCCGACTTCTCGGGCCAGTGGGCCGTGCAGCAGAACACCCTCGAGGCCGCCGAGGATCCCCAGGCGGTCGCCAACGGCTACGTCCAGGACTGCGTGACCGCCTCGGGCGCCCCGTTCAAGCTGGCGGCCGCCCCCGTGCAGTTCGACAGCACACCCCCCGTCCCCGGTCGGGCCCCGACCCTCAACGAGCACGGCGACGCCATCCTCGAGGAACTCGGCTACGACTGGGACACGATCGTGGACCTGAAGGTCCGCGGCGTCGTCGCCTGACCCGTCCATCCATCACACCGACTCCCGAGAGGAACCCGACATGACCACGTTTGACGCATTCCGATTCGACGGCAAGAGGGCGCTGGTCGTCGGAGGGGCCACCGGCATGGGCGCCGCCGCCGCCGAGCTGCTGCAGTCGGCCGGAGCGGACGTGGTCGTCATGGACTATGCCGACGTCACGCTCGAGGGAGCCACGGGCATCCACGTCAATCTGGCCGAGAAGGACTCGATCGACGCCGCCCTGGACCAACTGGACGGTCCGGTGCACGCCCTGCTGTCGTGCGCCGGCGTCGCCGACGGCACCCCCGGCATCGAAAAGATCAACTTCATCGGCCACCGGCACCTCATCGACCGGCTCCTGGCCGACGACCGCCTCCCCCGTGGCTCGGCCATCGGCTTCATCTCCTCGGCCGCCGGTCTCGGGTGGGAGTCCAACCTCCCCCGCATCAAGGAGTACCTGGCGACGCCCGACTTCGAGAGTGCCGCGGCGTGGATCGCCGCCAACGGGGGCGCCGACTACATGTCGTCCAAGCAGGCCATCTGCGCCTACGTGGCCATGCAGGCCATGCCGATGCTGCAGAAGGGCATCCGCATCAACGCCATCTGCCCCGGCCCGACGGACACCCCGTTGGCGCAGGCCAACAAGGAGATGTGGCTGGCCTTCGGGGCCGACTACCGCGGGGAGGTCGGCGTGGAGGCGGCGACCCCGCTCGAGCAGGCCTATCCGCTGGTGTTCCTGTGCAGCGCGGCCGCCTCGGCCATCAACGGCATCACGATGGTGACCGACTCGGGGTACTTCGCCGCCGGCGTGACCGGGGTCTTCCCCCCGGCCACGGACGTCGCCAACTTCCTGCTCGGTCGGCTCTCCTGACCGTCGCCCACGGGCGGACCCCGGAGCGTCGGTGACCGGCGCGCCCGAGCCGTTCCATCCCGAACTGCGCTCCATGGCCCGCTGGCTTCCCCGCGCGCCCATCGGGCCGCGGACGCTGCGCCCCATCCGGGCGCTGACCGGACTGGTGTCGCTGGCACCCGCCCGCCAGGTCACGGTGGAACAGGTCGGCCCGATCCGCGTCCGGATCCACCGGCCCTCCGGGGGAACGGGACCGCTGCCGGCCCTGCTGTGGATCCACGGGGGCGGATTCGTCATCGGGTCCGCCACCCAGGACGACGCCCTCTGTCGGCACTTCGCCGACGCGCTCGGGATCGTGGTGGCCTCCGTCGACTACCGCCTGTCGCCCGAGGCCCGGTTCCCCCTGCCGCTCCACGACTGCCACGACGCGCTGGTGTGGCTGGCCGGTCGGAGCGACGTCGACGCCTCCCGCATCGCGGTCGGGGGCGCCAGTGCCGGGGGCGGTCTGGCCGCCGGGCTCGCCCTGCTCGCCCGTCAGCGGGGTGAGGTGGCGCCCGCCTTCCAGCTCCTCACCTACCCCATGCTCGACGACCGGACGGTCGACCGCACCGACATCGACGAACGGCACTTCCGGCTGTGGAACAACCGGGCCAACCGCTTCGGGTGGCAGTCGTACACGGGGCTGGCCCCGGGGACGTCCGGGGTGTCGGCGTTGGCCGCCCCGGCCCGGTGCGACGACCTGTCCGGGCTGCCCCCGGCGTGGATCGGGGTCGGCACCCTGGACCTCTTCCACGACGAGGACCTGGCGTACGCCGACCGGCTCCGGGCCGCCGGGGTCGGGTGCGATGTCGTCGAGGTCCCCGGAGCGTTCCACGGCTTCGACCTGGTGGCCAAGGCCCCGGTCGTCCAGGGGTTCCGGGCCGCCCAGGTGGCCGCCCTGGCCGGCGCCCTGCGCTGACGCCCTGCGCTGACGCCGGCGCCCGGCGGTCCGCTACCCGGGCCCCCGACCGTCCGACACCGCCTCTGCCACGAGCCCGATCACCCAGGCCAGACCGTCGACGGCCGCGTCCGGCGCCACCCGCCAGTCCCCGACGACGCGCTCGAACGACTCGACACTCCACAGCACGTCGAAGAGCGCGGCGACCAGGACCCGGCGGTCCTCGGACCACGACCCGGCGGCGGCGGTCACCGCGCCGAGCAGCGCGTCCTTCTGACGCCGGTTGGCATCGACCAGCGTGGCCTCCAGCAGGGGTCGAGGCTCGATGGGATAGGACGCCACGTGATCGAGGGTCCGGGTCGCCACCGTGGCGATGTCGCCCAGCCCCATCCCCTCGAGATCGATGCCGGCCTCCGACTCCAGACGGTGCATGACGGCATCGGTCAGACCGCGCTCGTTCCCGAAGTGCCGGTAGACGGTCCGTTCGCTGACCTCGGCCCGCTCGGCCACCGCCCGGACGTTCAGCCGCTTCCAGTCCCGGATGGAACCGGCGTGGAGCAGCTCGCATCCGGCGGTCACGATGCGCTCCCGGGTGGCGGCCGACTGCTCGCGGCGCCGGGTGGTGTCGTAGCGACGGGCCGGCCGGACCGGGGCCGGGGCCCCGCGTCCCGGTGACGTGGTCACGGCGTGGTGACCGGGAGGGTCTCCCATCCGCGGACGGTCGACGTGGGCGCCAGGTGGGCCTTGTCGGTCTGGACGTCCCAGGTGGGGAACCGCTTCAGCACCTCGTCGAGGGCGACGCGTCCCTCGAGCCGGGCCAGGGCCGATCCCAGGCAGAGGTGGATGCCGAACCCGAAGGTGAGCGGGGCGCCGTCCTGGCGGTGGATGTCGAACCGCTCGGCGTCGGGGAAGCGGCGGTCGTCGTGGTTGGCGGCCGCCGGGATCATCTGGACGATGCTCCCCTCGGGCACCACCTGTCCGTGGATCTCGACGTCCCGGGAGGTGACCCGGGCCATGTGGGGGGCGGGGGTCTCGAACCGGAGCAGCTCCTCGATGGCCCCGGGAATCAACGACGGGTCGTCCACCAGCTCCCGCCGTTGGTCGGGATGGTCGCCGAGCACCTTGCCGGTCCAGCCGATCAACCGGGTGGTCGTCTCGTTGCCGGCGCCGGCCACCACGGCGATGTAGGTGAGCAGCTCGTCGCGCGTGAGACGCCGGACGGTGCCCGTCTCGTCCTCGAACTCGGCCTGGAGCAGCTCGGTCATGATGTCGTCCGACGGGTGTTCGGCCCGCCAGTCGATGTACTCGCCGAACTGGTCGCCGTCGACGAAGTTCTCGGTCACCTGCATCGGCTGGCCCGCCTCGGTGCGGAGGTTGGCGTCGGTGCTGTCGCGCACCGACTCCTGGTCCTGTTCGGGGATGCCGAGCAGCATGCCGATCACCCGCATCGGCATCTGCGCCCCGAGGTCGGCGATGAAGTCGAACCCTCCGGCGCCGACGAGCGGATCGAGGGAGCGGACGCAGAACTCCCGGATCTTCGGCTCGAGCTCCGCCACCCGCCGGGGGGAGAACACCCGGGACAGGAGCCGCCGGTGCATCGTGTGGACCGGCGGGTCCTCGAAGATGAGCACCCCGGGGGGCATCTCGATGTTCGCCCGGATCAGCTCGATGATGCCGCCCCGTCCGGAGATGAACGTCTTGGCGTCGAGCAGGCTCTTCTCGACGTCGGTGAACCGGGTCAGCGCGTAGAAGTCGTGGGCCTCGTTGTAGTAGAGCGGCGCCTCGTCCCGCATCCGGCGGTAGACGGGATACGGGTCGGCGTCGATCTCCACGCTGTAGGGGTCGTAGTAGAGATCGTCGGTGTCCTGGACCGTCATGTCGCACCTCCGCGAAGATTCATGTCGTACTGTGACACGAACCTGGGGGCCGATCAAGCGATCGGAGGCCGGTGGCTCAGCCGAAGTGGTCGGCGAGCTCCTCGCGCAGCACCCGACGCAGCAGCTTGCCCGTCTCGTTGAAGGGGAGGTCCTCGCGGATCTCGATGTGCTCGGGTGTCCGGGTGGACCGCAGGGCGTTCCGCACGAAGGCGCGCAACTCGTCCTCGTCGACCTCGGCTCCCACCACCGGGACCACGGCGGCGACCACCTTCTCCCCCCAGTCGGCGTCGGGGATCCCCACGACCGCGGCGGCGGCCACGGACGGATGTTCGAGCAGTACCGTCTCGATCTCGCCGGGCGACAGGTTCTCCCCACCGCGGACGATGATGTCATCGAGCCGTCCGTGCACGAAGAGGAACCCGCCCTCGTCGAGGTGACCCTCGTCGCGGGTGTTGAACCAGCCGTCGTCGGGGGTGCCCCCGAGTCCCTCGTACTCCCCCGCGACCTGCTCGCCCCGCACCCAGATCTCGCCCCGCTCGCCGGGACCCAGGGCCGTGCCGTCCACCCCCCGTACCTCCACCTCGACGGAGGGCAGGGGCCGTCCGACCGAGGCCAGGCGGGCCCGGACATCGGGATCCGCGCTGGCGTGGGCCTCGCGGTGGTCGTCGGGGCCGAGCAGGGCGATGGTGCTCGCCGTCTCGGTGAGTCCGTAGGCATTGACGAACCCGACGCCGGGCAGGAGGGCCATCGCCCGCTCGATGACGGCCAGCGGCATCGGGCCGCCGCCGTAGGAGAGCGACCGCAGCGACGGCAGCCCGGCGCCGTCCTCCTCCACCACGTCGAGGATGCGGTTGAGCATCGTCGGAACCACCATGGCGTGGGTGACCCCTTCGGACCGCACCAGGTCGACCCAGACCCGGGGCTCGAACGTCTCGACGTGGACGACACGACGGCCCGAGTAGGTCGAGGAGAGCACCGAGGAGATTCCGGCGATGTGGTACGGCGGGACGCTGACGATGGCCGCCTCGTCCTCCCCGGCCCCGGCGAACTCCACGGTGGAGATGACGTACGACGTCAGGTTCCGGTTGCGGAGCACGGCCGCCTTGGGCGCCCCCGTCGTGCCGCTGGTGAAGAGCAGGACCGCCACGCTGTCGGGGTCGCCGGCGTACGGGTCGGCCTCCTCCACCGACGGATCGGCCGTCCGGTCGAGGAACTCCTTGCGGTCGATCAGCTCGATCCCGGGGATCGTGCCCAGTCGCTCGGCCACGCCGTCGCCGACGATGACCGTCGCCGGGGCCGTGCGCTCGACCAGATCGCGCAACTGCTCGTCGGTGAGCCGGTAGTTGATCGGCACGAACGGCTTGCCGGCCAGGGTGGCGCCGAACAGCGCGATCGGGACGGCCTCGGAGTTGAGGTCGACCATGGCCACCCGCTCGCCGGGGAGCTCGGCCAGGAGGGTGCCGGCGCGGCGGGACCGGGCGGCCAGCTCGGCCATGGTGGTGCCATCGGCCACCGGTCCGAGGGCGATGCGCTCGCCCATGCCGTCGGCGGCCATCTGCAGGAGCATCCCGACGTGCATGGTGCGGCGTCAGTCCGAGGAGGGCAGGGGCTTGGCGTCCTTGAGCACCAGGAGCTCGGTGCCGAGGGAGAGGGACGCCGATCCGCCCTTCGAACAGAGGAGCTCGAGTCGGTCGGCGCCGTCGACGTAGCGCTTGCCGATCTGGCTGCCCTCGTCGAACCCGGAAGCCGCAGCCAGTCCGGCCGGGGGCTCGTCACCGATCGGGACCACCGGATGTCCACCGCACCGGAGGTCGACGGGGTCGGCGGGTGCCTTGATGACCACGACCTCGGTCTCCCCGACCGCCGACCGGAACCTCGCACCGGGCTTCAGCTCGACTGCCACTGACGTCCTCCCCTGTCGCACGTCCCGTCCGTCGGCACGCATCTGACGGGCAGCATCCCATGTGGCGGCGGACCAGGCAAACCGGCCTCTCGGCAGCGGGAACGCCGTTTCCGGTGAATTACGGGGGCGTCACCACCCGGCCGGCCGCCGCCGGCGCCGACGGCCCCGGTGCAATTTACTTCGACGTCGTAGTAAACTGAGGGCATGCCCCCCAGGAGCCCCATGACCACCGTCCCCCCGATCCCCCACACCCACCCGTGAGCGACCTCCACCGCCCGTCCCACCCGGTCCGCTTCGTCACGGCGGCCAGCCTGTTCGACGGGCACGACGCCGCCATCAACATCATGCGTCGGCTCCTCCAGTCCCAGGGGGCCGAGGTGGTCCACCTGGGCCACAACCGCTCCGTCGACGAGGTGGTCCGGGCCGTGGTCGAGGAGGACGCCCAGGGGGTGGCGGTCAGTTCGTACCAGGGTGGCCACACCGAGTACTTCCGGTACCTGGTGGATCGCCTGCGCGCCGAAGGCCGGTCGGACGTGCTCGTCTACGGCGGTGGCGGGGGGGTCATCGTCGCCCCGGAGATCGAGGAACTCGAGGCGTACGGCGTGCGGCGGATCTTTTCGCCGGCCGACGGCCAGCGCCTCGGACTCGAGCGCATGGTCAACCTCCTGATCGAGGAGTGCGACCGGGACCTGGCCGTCGGCCCGCCCCCGGCGCTGGAGACCCTGCAGTCGTCGGACCATCGGGCGCTGGCCCGCTGGATCACGTTCCTCGAGTCGGGAGCCGTCGACGAGCCGACCCTCGACGCCCTGCGCCGTGCCGCGGGACGCGCCCGCGTGCCGGTGCTCGGCGTCACCGGCACCGGTGGGTCCGGCAAGTCGTCCCTGACCGACGAGATCGTCCGCCGGTTCCGCCTGGACCAGGAGGACAAGCTCTCCATCGCCGTGCTCGCCGTCGATCCCACCCGCCGGCGGGGCGGCGGCGCCCTGCTCGGTGACCGCATCCGCATGAATGCCATCGACGCGCCCCACGTGTACTTCCGGTCGCTCGCCACCCGGCACTCGGGATCCGAGCTGCCCCGCCACTTCCCCGAGGTGGTGGCCGCCTGCGCGGCCGCCGGCTTCGACCTGGTCATCGCCGAGACCCCGGGCATCGGCCAGGGCGATGCCGCCGTCACCGAGGTCGCCGACGTGTCGCTCTACGTGATGACCCCGGAGTACGGCGCCTCGTCGCAGCTCGAGAAGATCGACATGCTCGAGCTGGCCGACATCGTGGCCATCAACAAGTTCGACCGCCGCGGGGCCGAGGATGCCTACCGGCAGGTCTGTCGGCAGTGGTCCCGGGACCATCGGGACGATCCGGCGGCGTCCGGCGCCGAGCCGGTGTTCGGCACCATCGCCTCCCGGTTCAACGACGACGGCACGACGGCGCTGTTCCACC
Source organism: uncultured Acidimicrobiaceae bacterium (assembly GCA_963699345.1). Lineage (GTDB taxonomy): Bacteria > Actinomycetota > Acidimicrobiia > Acidimicrobiales > RAAP-2 > Bog-756. Next base: position 671,492 of record CAVOTL010000007.1, read on the forward strand.
GGCTCAAGGCCGACCTCGTCGCCAACGGGCTGACGGCCGGCGAAGGGGTGCTGGCGCCCACGGCGGTCCGCACCTCCACACGCACCGCGGCGGTGGTGCCGCCCGACCGGCACCGTTACCTGGCCGAGATCGCGTCCTCGGTGCGGGAGTACCACGCCACCACCGCCCGCCTGGCCGGCGAGGTCCGTCGGGCCCAGCAGCTCGACGCCGTCGTGGCGCTCGGCCTCGACCGCGGTGTCGACGTCGGCCCGATCCGCGACCTGGCGGCCGAGGTGGCTTCCGGAGCCGACCCCACGGGCCGCGCCCTCCTCGACGAGTGGGACCGCCTGCGTCCGACCTACGTCGATGCCGGTGCGGCCGGGCCGGGCCGGGAGGATCCGTCCACCGATCTCGTCCGGACCTCGCTGTCCGGCTCGCGCGTCCCCGCGTGGCCCTCCCCCGGGTCGTCGACCACGGTGACCTCGTCCGCTGGCTCCGGTCCGAGCACCTGCCGGGGCACTTCCCCTTCACCGCGGGCGTCTTCCCGTTCAAGCGGGCCGGCGAGGATCCGGCCCGCATGTTCGCCGGCGAGGGCGACGCCTTCCGCACCAACCGGCGCTTCCACCTCCTGGCCGGGGGGCAGGCCGCCACCCGACTGTCCACCGCCTTCGACTCGGTGACCCTCTACGGCCGTGACCCCGACGAGCGACCGGACATCCGGGGCAAGATCGGGACATCGGGCGTGTCGGTGGCCACCCTGGACGACATGGCGGTGCTCTTCGACGGCTTCGACCTGTGCGATCCCACCACCTCGGTGTCGATGACCATCAACGGTCCGGCGCCGACGATCCTGGCCATGTTCCTCAACGTCGCCATCGACCAGCGGCTCGCCCGGTTCGAGGAGCAGCACGGCCGGGCACCGACCGGGCCCGAGGCGAACGCGGTGGGCGCCGAGGTGCTGCGCACGGTGCGGGGCACGGTGCAGGCGGACATCTTGAAGGAGGACCAGGGCCAGAACACCTGCATCTTCTCCACCGAGTTCTCGCTCGGCGTGATGGCCGACATGCAGCAGTGGTTCATCGAGCACGAGGTCCGCAACTTCTACTCGGTGTCGATCTCCGGCTACCACATCGCCGAGGCCGGGGCCAACCCCATCACCCAGCTCGCCTTCACCCTGGCCAACGGCTTCACCTACGTGGAGTCGTACCTGGCCCGGGGCATGGACATCGACGACTTCGCGCCGAACTTCTCCTTCTTCTTCTCGAACGGCATGGACCCCGAATACACCGTGATCGGACGCGTGGCCCGTCGGATCTGGGCGATCGCCATGCGCGAGCGGTACGGCGCCAACGAGCGGTCCCAGAAGCTCAAGTACCACGTCCAGACCTCCGGTCGGTCCCTGCACGCCCAGGAGATGGACTTCAACGACATCCGCACGACGCTCCAGGCGCTCTGCGCCATCTACGACAACGCCAACAGCCTCCACACCAACGCCTACGACGAGGCGGTCACCACGCCGACCCCCGAGTCGGTCCGGCGGGCGCTGGCCATCCAGATGATCATCACCAAGGAATGGGGCCTGGCCCTCAACGAGAACCCGCTCCAGGGGAGCTTCATCGTCGAGGAGCTGACCGACCTGCTCGAGGAGGCGGTCCTGGGCGAACTCGACCGGATCAGCGAGCGGGGCGGGGTGCTCGGGGCCATGGAGACCGGCTACCAGCGCGGTCGCATCCAGGATGACTCGATGCTCTACGAACACCGCAAGCACGACGGCTCCCTCCCCATCGTCGGGATCAACACGTTCATCGCCCCCGGCGACGAGGCCCCACCGCCCACACTCGAACTCGCCCGGTCGACCGAGGCGGAGAAGCGGGGGCAGCTGACCCGGCTCCGCGAGTTCCAGGAGGCCCACGTCCTCGACCGCCAGGGCGCCCTCGACCGGCTGCGTCAGGTGGCCCTCGAGGGGGGCAACATCTTCGCCGAGCTCATGACCACCGTCCGCCACGCCAGTCTGGGGGAGATCACCGGAGCCCTCTTCGAGGTGGGCGGCTCCTACCGCCGCAACGTCTGACCCGTCACCGGGTGGCGGGCGTCATCCCTTCGGCCCGGGTCCACCGGCCACCTCGCCCAGGGCGGCACCGATGCGTTCGTCGAGGTCGCGTCGGGCCGTCACCAGGGACGGCCCGTACCAGGTGAGGTCCCGTCCGGGCACCAGGACGCTGACACGACCGGGGAACGCCTCGGGACCATCGCCGGCCCGGAAGGGGTAGGGCTCGTCGGGGAGCAGGACCAGGTCCGGGTCGAGCGCCACCAGGCTGTCGAGCGGCCGCTTCGGATACCGCTCCGGGCCAGCGTCGAGCACGTTGGACAGTCCGAGCCGGTGCAGCACGTCCCCGGCGAAGGTCGAGGCTCCCACCGCCATCCAGGGATCCCGCCAGATCGGCACCAGGGTCCGGGTGGGCGCCAAGGCGGGAGGCCGCGACCATTCGGCCTCGGCGGCGACGAGCCACGCCGGAATGCCGACCCCGAGCACCTCGCCGAAGAGTCGCCGCAGGGATCCGAAGGCCCCGGCGACGGTGTCGATCTCCGTCACCCAGACCGCGATGCCCGACGCTTCCAGGCGCTCGACGTCGACCCGGCGGTTCTCCTCCCGGTTGGCGACCACCAGGTCCGGCGCCAGCCCGAGGATGGCCTCGTGATCGGGGTTCTTCGTCCCGCGCACCCGGATCGGATCGGCATCCCCGGTGTGCGTGCAGTACTCGGTGGCCCCCACCAGGCGTTCCGGCACGGTGACGGCGACCGCCTCGGTGAGCGACGGCACGAGGGAGACGACCCGGCCAGGGAGGCGTTCGAACGCCAGGCGGCGGCCCAGGTCGTCGCGGAGGGTGGGCACGGCGGTTCCCGGCGATCAGGTCAGCGTTCCAGCTGGGCCGCGAGGCGCTCCAGCGTGGTGCCCATCATCTGCCGGTTCCTACCCGGGCGATCCTCGACCCCCGAGATCTCCACGCCGTACTTCCTCGTCAGTTCGGGGAGCAGGTTCTCGGTCCACTCGGTGACCCGGCACCCCCCACCCGAAGGTTCGATCCGGTATCCCCACGTCGCGTACGGCGTACCCCCGGCGGAACACTCGAAGGTGAAGGTCCGGCCCGGATCGGCCTCGATCACCCTCCCCTGGGTGGTCCAGCGCTTCTCGCCGTTCCTGTTGTGCCCGTCGAACGTGGCACCGACCCGGGGGGCGTCGAAACCCTCGTGCCATTCGCACCTCCGACACTCGTCGGACCATTCGCCCATGCGGGTGACGTCGGAGATCGCCGCATAGACGTCGTCGGGCGAAGCGGCGATGTCCCGGGCGACTTCGAGCTTCTCGGCCACGTTCGAAGCGTAGTGCCCACCCGGATCCGCCGAGGATGAGTCTCGGCACTGCGAGGCGCGGGGAACCAAGCGCGGTCATCGCAGCGCGGCGCCCCGTCGCTACGCGAGGACCTTCTCGAGGAGGGCCGTGAGCCGGTGGGTCTCGGTCGGCGTCAGCTGATCGGTCAGGGGGGAGAGCGCCTCGGCGACCTCCGTGGCACCGAGTTCGGCCAGTCGCACGCCCTCGGTGTCGAGCAGGACGTCGACGGAGCGGCCGTCGTCGGCGTTGGGTGCCCGCCGGAGCAGGCCCCGCTTCTCCGCACGGTCGACCAATCCGGTGATCGTCGACTTGTCGAGCCCGAGGTGGTCCGCCAGATCCGTCATCCTCGCCCGGCGGTCGCGGAGGATGGCGAGCACCCGGAGCTGGGTGAGGGAGAGGTCGTGCTCGGCGCCGATCCGGTTGAGCACGGCCATCACCGCGAACGAGGCCCGCGCCAGGGCGTCAACCAGCGCCAGGGCGTCCGCACCCGGTCCGAGCGGCGTGGTGTTCGGAGTCGTCACGACGGGAGTCCTCGTTGAGCAGGTCTGTACCAGACACTATTCTAGTCTGTAGTACCAACTAGTTGGGAGGCCGCCACCGGCCGCCCGGCGAGGGTTGTCGCCCCTCCCAACGCACCCGTGCGGCGCTCGTCACCGAGAGGTCCGCGGCCGGCGGCCACCCACTGGAGGTTCATCCATGAGAGCAGCCGTCGTCACCGCCTTCGACACCCCACCCCGCTGTCTCGAATTCCCCGACCCCGTTCCGGACAGTGGGGACGAGGTCGTCGTCGACGTGCTCGCAGTCGGGCTGCATCCCCGGGTCCTGTCCCAGGCGGACGGATCCCATTACACGAGTACCGGCGTCCTACCGCTCGTGCCTGGGATCGACGCCGTCGTACGGGACCCGACGGGCCGCATCCGCTACGCCGTTGCCGGTGACTCGTCGCTCGGGACGATGGCCGAGCAGACGGTCATCGAGCTGGACCGTAGCGTCGTCCTTCCCGACGACACCGACCCCGTGCTCCTGGCCGCGGGGATGAACCCTGCGATGTCGTCATGGGTCGCCCTCCGCCATCGCATCGAGTTCCGTCGCGACCAGAGCGTGCTGGTCCTCGGGGCTACCGGAAACGCCGGTCGAATCGCCATCCAGGTGGCGAAACGCTTCGGCGCCTCCAGGGTCGTCGGCGCCGGACGGGACCAGACCCGCCTCGACGCCCTCGGCGCGCTGGGCGCGGACGAGATCTGCACCTTCGACCAGCTGGCCGCCGCCGCCGACGTCGACGTGGTCATCGACTACGTGTGGGGTGAGCCGGCGGCTCGGGCGATCGTCGACCTGCTGACCGCCCGGGTCGACCGCAGTCGCCCGCTCACCTGGATCCAGATCGGCTCGGTCGCCGGCCCGGATGCCCCGATCCCGTCCGCCGCACTCCGACAGGCCCGGCTGCAGATAGTGGGGAGCGGGATCGGCTCGGTCCCCGGCCGTGCCTTCATCGAGGAGATCCCGGCGATCGCGGCCGCGATCACCGGGGACGCCTTCGACGTGCACCCGAGGGCGATGCCGCTCGCCGAGGTCGAACAGGCTTGGACCGAAGCTCGCCACGGCTCCGACCGGATCGTCCTCGTCCCCTGAGCGCGGGGCGATCCGGGAACGGCTCTCACGATGGGTGGAGGCGATCGGACCCGACATCGTGCTCGGCCGGCCCAACCCCTCGACGACCCCGGTGATGTCGCGTCGGGCGATATCCCACCCCGCCGGTGGGTGGCACCGCCGGCGCCGTCGATCAGCTCGGCGGGGTTTCCACGAGCTGCCGGCCCTCAGCTCCGTCGATCCGGCGGCGCCGTCAGGTTCTGGAGCCGGAGTTGCCCCCGTGCCACCAGCTTGCCGTCGGTCACGCTCTCGATCTCGACCAGCCAGAGCTGCTGGGTCCGACCGGTGAAGATCGGCGTTCCGACCGCCCGCACCCGGCCGGAGCGGAGGGGGCGCAGGAAATCAGTGGAGTTCGACGTACCGACCACCGCCATCTGGCCGGTGATCTCCTGAGCGGCGAGTGCAGCACCGTGGCTGCCGACGGACTCCACGATCGAGGCCCAGACACCGCCGTGAACGATTCCGTAGGGTTGCTGGTGGCGCTCGTCGATGTCGACATAGGCCACGACCCTGCTCGAGGTCAGCTCCTCCACCCGAATTCCCAACGCGCTGTCCCATCCCGGTTGCGGGTCCATCCATCTCCTTCGTTCGGCTCTCGCCCTCCATCGTAGGAAGGATCCCCGACCGCAACAGCCGTCACCAGGATCAGTGCCCTGAGCGGGTGCGGAGGACGGTGTCGCACCCCGGGCGACATCGAACCCGCGGAGGATGGCGGCCGACGGCCGACCGGCGCTCCCGACCACCGCCGGCTCCATGGCCCTGGCCTCAGAACAGTCCGATCCGGTCCAGCACCGCCCGGCATTCCGCCGGTCCCCGGACCTGCTCGGCCCGAAAGCCGAAGGCGGTCGCGGCTTCGACGTTGAGAGCGACATCGTCCAAGAACAGGACCCGGTCCCGCTCTGCGGGAACCTGCTCGGCGACAGCCTCGAACATGTCCATGTCCGGCTTGACCAGTCCCAGCTCGAACGACAGGAACCGGTGGTCGAACAGTTCCAGCATCGGCCACTCCTGGGACTGATACGTCCAGTGCACGACGTTGGTATTGCTGCAGCACCCGATGGGAACCACCGCCTGGACGGCACCGAGCAGCGCCGCGGAACCGGCGAACGGACCGATCGGCCACGCTTCGAAGATCTCCAGGAACTGCCCGGGCGACACGGCGAGCTCCCACTCGGCGACGAGTCCCTCCGAGAACTGCTGGGGCGTGCATCCACCCATCTCGAACCGTCGGACCCAGGGACAGGCCAACCAGCGCTCCCACACCTCCTCTTCGCTGCCGAGACCGGCCAGTTCCTGGAAGGACACCATGCCGCCGAGTTCGATCAGGACGCCACCGAGATCGAAGAGCACGAAGTCGACGGGGCGGTCGGGCATCGAGGAAAATGTAGTGCGGCACCGGAGACCCGATGTCCTCCGGTGCCTTATCCTTCGACCTGGCGCCGTAGGCGGAGGGAAGGATCGACCCCATGGATGACCAGAAGCGCGGACGGAAGATCGCGATGACCGGCGTCGAGCTCGATGCCTTCCTGGCCGGGCAACGCACCTGTCGAGTGGCCAGCGTGGGCGGTGACGGGTCCCCCCACGTCACCCCCCTGTGGTTCGTGTGGGACGGCACATCACTGTGGCTGACCTCCCTCGTGAAGAGTCAGCGTTGGACGGACCTGGCGCGCGACGGACGGGTGAGCGTCGTCGTGGACACCGGCGAAGGCTTCATGGAACTCCGGGGGGTGGAGATCCGCGGCGTCGCGACCGCCGTCGGAGACGTGCCCAGGAAGGGCGCGCCGGTTCCCGAGTTGGAGACCCCGGAACGGCTCTATGCCGACAAATACGCCGGAGGCCAGGTGCACCACGACGGGCGTCACGCATGGCTGCGCATCGAACCGACGAAGATCGTCAGCTGGGACTTCCGAAAGCTGGGTTCCTGACCGGGCCGGCCATGGCCCGCCGCGATCAGCCCCCGGCGAGGAGGAGCCCGCCGTCGACGGTGTGCACCGTTCCGGTGATGTACTCGTTCTGCATGAGATAGAGGTGGGCGGCGGCCAGCTGCTCCGGCTCACCGACCGTGCCGGTCAACGTGCCCTCCGCCAACCGGGCGAAGAGCACCTCGCGCTGGGCCTCGGGGATGCCGTCCCACATCGGCGTGCGTACGGCGCCGGCCCTGACCGCGTTGACGCGCACCGGGGCGAGTTCGACCGCCAGCCCCCGGACCAGGCCCTCCGTGGCTCCGGCTCCCGCAGCGGCGAGCGCCGCCCCGGGAACCGGTCGCCGGCCCACGGTGCCGGTGGTCAGCCCGATCGATCCTCCGGGCCGGATCCGTGCCACGGCGTGTCTGATGACGGTCACCGCGCCCCAGAAGCGGACGTCGAACACCGCTCGCGCTTCGTCGGGTCCCAGGTCGGCGAGTGGGCGGGGCGCGAACGCGTCACCGGCGGTGAATGCCAGATGATCGAATCCACCGACCGCGTCGAACAGGGAGACGATCCCGGCCTCGTCCCGGACATCCACGACCGTGCCTGCGCAGCCGTCCGGCAGGTCGCCGAGTGCCGCGTCCACCCGTTCGCGGCGACTCGAGGCGATGGTGACCTCGGCGCCGTCGAGGGCCGCCGCTCGTGCTGTCGCCAGACCCATGCCGGAAGTCCCTCCGATGACGACGACCTTCTGCCCATCCAGGGTCATGTGAGCCTCCGTTCAGGTGATGTCTCACTGCGCCATCAACCATAGCCGGGATCATGTCCCAGTGAGACATCGCTGTAGCCTGGACAGGTGCCTCGGTGGGACCCGGAAACAGAAGATCGACTGCGGAGCGCGGCGATCGCACTCTTCCTCGAGCTCGGGTATGAGCGCGTCACCGTCGCCCAGATCGCCGAACGCGCCGGACTCGCCCGACGCACCTTCTCCCGATACTTCGCCGACAAGCGCGACGTGCTCTTCTCCGGGTCCGATCGGCTGCCGGAGTTGGTGGCCGAGTCACTGCGGCGGGCCGATCCGGAACTCGCCCCGTTCGAGGCGGTGGTCGCGGCACTGGCCGACGTCGGCGCCATGCTCGGCGACCAGGTCGCCCTCCACGCCGTCCAGCGGCGCGAGGTCATCGCCGCCAGTCCCGAACTGCAGGAGCGGGGACGGACGAAGTTCGCCGCCGTCGCCCACGCCCTCGGGACCGAACTGACGCGCAGAGGCAGCGAACCGTCGACTGCCACCATGCTGGCGGACGTCGGGGTCGCGGTCTTCCGCACCGGATTCGACCGGTGGGTCGACGATCCCGAGGGTACCGCCCTGCCCGATCGCCTTCGGGAGGCCGGCGCCGAGCTGACCGACGCCGTCACCCGGCGCTGAGTCCCGGATGGACCGGCGTGCCGTGTCGCCGACCGCACCCGTGGTCGTGCACCGGGCACCGGTCACCCGGTGAGGGAGCCACGGCGCACGCGCCGGGGCGATCGAGGCCGGCATCGACTCCCCGTCGGCTCCGGGCACCGTCGTCACGACGGAGCGTTACAGTCGTCACGTGGCCAGGACCGCCCGACGTGATGTGATCGGCCTTCTGATGGAGAGGCGGGTCAGCTACAGCGAGGCCGAGGCCGATGCGCTCGTCGCCGAAGCGAAGCGGCACTCCAAGGAGACCGGCCGGAGTGTGCGGGCGGAGGCCGAGTTGCTCCTGTCGAACGACCGGGACGGCCGGTTGCGCGACCTACGGACCAAGGTGGCGGCCGCGAGCGAGCTCCTGGCGGCCGTCATCGTCGAGGTGGACGACCTTCGGGCCGGGTCGGGTGACGACGACGGGGACCTGGCCGATATCGTGGCGACGATGACGGCGGCCTGTGCGCCGTTCACCTCGACCGCATCGATCCCGTCCGACGGGCCGGACGAGGGCGCCCGCGGCGCGCCTTCCTGAGTCGGTCGGACGCACGCTGTCGTGTCGATCGACGGGCCGGAACGGTCCTTCCGGTACCGGAGGGGCAGGGCTGGGCATTCCGGGGGCCGGCCCGACCGCTCGAACCCACCACGTACGTGTCGGCTCTCGAGCACCAGCCGTGCCCGCCGCCTAGCCTCCCTACAGGGCCCTGCTCCACATCCTCATCGCCCCGCCCATCGCCTCCCGCCGGATCCCGATCCGTGCGTTCCTGATCACGTCCGAAGGAGTTGTCGTATGTCACTGGTCCGAGTCCACAACTTCGGCGTCTCCCTCGACGGCTTCGGCACCGGTGAAGGGCAGTCCCTCGAGCAGCCGTTCGGGCACGCCGGGACCCGCCTTCTCGAAGAGTTCATGGGGACGCACACGTTCCAGACGTTCCACGGCGGGTCCGGCGGGACCGACGGAGTCGACGATGCCTTCGCCAGCAATTGGGCGACAGGCATCGGTGCCGAGATCATGGGTCGTAACAAGTTCGGTCCCCAGCGCGGCCCGTGGACGGATGACGATTGGAGAGGATGGTGGGGAGACGATCCCGTGTTCCACACCCCGGTGTTCGTCCTGACCCACCACCCCAGGCCCGCCATCGAGATGGAGGGGGGCACGACCTTCCATTTCATCGATGCCCCACCCGTCGAGGCGCTGGCGATCGCCCGCCAGGCCGCGGGCGGACTCGACGTGCGCATCGGTGGTGGGCCGTCGACGGTCCGGCAGTTCCTGGCGGCCGATCTGATCGACCACCTGCACATCGCGATGGTGCCGGTCGTCCTCGGCCGCGGGGTTCGGCTGTGGGACGGTCTCGAAGGACTGGAGGACCGCTTCACCATCGAGGTGGTCAGTGCGCCGAGCGGCGTCACGCACATGACGTTCTCGCGGCGGTAACCCGAAGTGGCAACAACCTGGACGACCGCCTTCCCCGTGCCCATCACCTCGACGGGGTCGGCCACCCGAGCCCGCGTCGGGTCGGGAGGCGGATCGGACGGACCCGGCCGACCGGGCCCGGAGGGGAGACGGCCGGTCTCGGCCGGGCCGGGGGACGACGTAAGGGTAGGTGTCGGTGACCGGAGCCGGGGTTGACACGTCGCGGTAGTGCGGTGGCACTCGTGGGTGTGGGGATCGCCCTGTCGGCGTGCTCGAACTCGGCCGCACCCCGGCCCTCCGCTTCGAGGCCGAGCACCGTGGTGGTGCCCGACGTCATCGGTCTCACCCCCGCGGCGGCGACGTCCCGCCTCGATGACGCAGGCCTGTCCCCCCAGTTGGTCTCCTCGGACGCACCGGTGTCCGGCGGCGGCACGGTGACCGGCGCCGATCCGTCACCCGGCGTGACGGTGACCGTCGGAGCGCCGGTGAGCCTGACGGTCGCCGACCGTGTCGCGACGAATCCCACGGCCCCGGTCGATCCGTCGACCTGCGCATCCGGCAACGTCGCGTACCGACCGACCACGCCGTCCGGTTCCCTCTGCATCCGGGTCGGCTCCACGCTCACCGTCACGTTCCTGTCCGGCGGCGGCTGGAGTGGATACGGCGCCTGGAGCCGTTGGCCTCCCACCATCACCGACAGCTCGACCCTCCGGGGGTTGTCGTGGACCCGCTCCGACACGTCGGCCACGGCCGTCTTCCGGGCTGCGGCCGCCGGAACGGTGGGGCTCACCGCGACGTTCAACGCGACGTGTGCCCCGAACGACACGACGCCGTGCACGGTCCCACCCGGCGAGTTCCACGACATCACCGTGACGGTGGTCCCGGGCTGAACCGGACCCCGGCGCGCGACGGAAGGTGGCGTGCCTGGCGGTCGCCATGACGGGCTCACCGTGGCGCGTCGCCGGTACGCCGCGCTCCCGGATCAGCCGCACCGACGGTCGACGGCACCCACCCACCCGGTGGTCAGGGGCCGGAGTCCCCGAGTTCCGTCGATGGCCGCTGCAGGTCGGCGACCTGCTCGGTCCGATTCCGCACGAGATCGTTGAACGCCTCACCGGGGCCGATGTGGTCCCACAGGGCCGGTGGGTAGTGGGTGACGTACATCGTCCGCCGGTGCCCGGCACCGGTCGGCCGGGGTGACGCGTGCATGACGTCCTGGATGTGGACGGTGACGTCACCGGGAGCCGTGTCGATGCTGACGACGGGCACGTCGGAGCGGTCCCGCCAGCGGTAGTTGAGCGCCTGGCCGTGACTGCCGGGCACCACCTGCAGGTTGCCGGTGGCGGCGCACGAGCCCGTGAGCTGGATGCCGACGGCGACCGAGGGACAGAAGACGGCGTGGCCGCCGGTGCCGCAGTCCTGGTGCCAGGGGATGTTCGACAGCCCGCGGGTCCGTCCCGGCACCTTGATCAGCACGGCGGTGCCTTCCATGCGGTCCGGGGCCACCCGGAGTTCCGGGTCCAGGAGGGTCCCGAGGCGCCGCACCCGCGGATCGTTCTCGAGTGACGACAGGAGAGGGGAACGGAGCGTGGTGTAGACGAGTCGGCAGACGGCGGGTGTGCCGTTCTCGTCGGTGGCCCACCACGACTGGTCGTCACCCGGGTGGGCGAGGGCCGCCAGGCGGTCGATCTCCCGATTGGCCGCCGCCATCTCCTCCAGGTTGAAGACGCCCGTGACGTGGAGGACGCCCATCGTCCGTAGCTGCGAGGCGAGCTCGTCGTCCGCCGTGTCGGCGGCGAACGACGCGGTGGGATCGCGTCCCTCGAAATCGGCCCGGGCCGGGTCGTAGGGAGGGATCCCGGCGTGCAGGTAGCGCAGGACCGGCTCCCAGTCGGCCAATTGCTCGAACCCACCCCGCTCGAACCGGAGTTCGTCCCGCAGGAGCAGGCCCACGAACGTGCTCATCTGGGCCACGAGGTCGTCCCAGGCATGGCGGCTCATCCGGACGGCGATCGCTCCCCCGTCGGCGCCTACGTCGCAGTGCACCGAGTTCCCGTCCACCGAGTACGTGATCGTCTCGTCACCCACGTAGACGGTCAGCCCGCCGGTGGCCGCCACGCCGGCGGCTGCCTTCCCCAACACGTCCCGGTCGACCCCGGCCGGCATGGGTGGCACCAACGTCATGGCAGACGAGCATAGGACCGGCCTGCCCGGGACGTCGGGCCGATGGTCGACGCGGACCCGGGTCACGGCTCGGACCGCACCCGGTCTCGACGGGCCAGATAGCCTTCCGTCGATGGCTCGCCGACCCCTGCCGTTCGACCCGATCGACGAGGCCCGGGTCCGGTGGTCCGACCGCTTCGACCCCGACGTCAGCGACGCCATGGCTGCGGCGACATCGATCATGCGGGCCCAGCAGATCGTCCTGGCCGCCGTCGACGGCGCCCTCCGCCCGTTCGGGCTGACCTTCGCCCGCTACGAAGGCCTGGTCCTGCTGTCCTTTTCGCGGCGGGGCACCCTCCCACTCGGGATCATGGGCCAGCGGCTCATGATCCATCCGGCGTCGGTCACCAACATCATCGACCGACTGGAGGACCAGGGGCTGGTCCGGCGCAGCCCGCATCCGACGGACGGACGGACCACGCTCGCCGAGATCACCGACGAGGGCCGGGCGCTGGCTGTGGAGGCGACCGCGGCGGTCAACGCGGTGGCCTTCGGGCTGGGGGCGTTGGCCGACCAGGACCTCCGTGATCTGCAGCGCATCATCGGCACCCTCCGCCTGGGCAACGGCGACTTCGTGGAGTGACGGTCGGAGCCGCCGGCACCGCTACTCGTCGATGATCGAAATCGCCTGCTTCGGGCAGACCCGTACGGCCTCCAGGACCCGCTCCCGGGCCGAGTCGTCGGGCGTCTCGTTCAGGACCGTCAGGTTGTCGTCGTCATCGACGTGGAAGACGTCCGGGGCGACACCCATACACAGGGCGTTGCTCTCGCATTGACTCAGGTCCACGATCACACGCATGGTGCTCCTCGTTCCCCTGGGACCCAGGGGGTGGTCGGGCCGGCCCACGGCACGATGGTGACGGCCGGCATCGGATGGAAAAGGGAACCGGATCCACCGGGCCGGAACGGGAGCGGCGCGCCCGGTGGCGAACCGCTCCCGTCGGCCCGGTGCACGGCTACGAGCTGGTGTCCGTGTGCGGCAGGTCGGTGCCACAGGTGGGCGTCGGGGACACCAGGTTGAACCCGCTCTTGGCCGCCTGCATGATCCACGCACAGGTCTGGGGCGGGTTCTTCCCGAAGTTGGTGGCGTAGTCGAGCGTCACGGGCAGCAGGCCGTTGACGTTGTAGGAGGTCACGCCGCGCAGCTTCTGGATGACCCCGGCCCGGGTCGGGTCGGGGCCGTCCAACAGGAGGCCCTTGATCATCAGGTCCGCCCCCGCCCACGCCTCGTACTGGGAGAAGGTCGGGAACTGCGTCGGAGTGAAGTGCTCGTACTTCTCCAGGGCCGCCTGCATCTGCTGGGTGCCGGCGTTGGGGAGGGAGAACGGCCGGAACAGCGAGATGAAGTAGTCGCCCTGGAGGTCGTTCCACACCGGGGAGCCGATGGTGTCGGGCTCGTAGCCGGTGGCGAACAGGACGGCCTTCAGCTTGACCCCGGCCTGCTGGAGCGAGGTGGCCAGGGCGTAGTTGGAGTTGTCGTCCAGGGCCGGCACCATGGCGTTGATGTTCTTCTGCTTGGCCACCAGGGCCGTGGAGGTGAAGTCGACGCTGCCGAAGGGGACCTGGGTGTCGAGCACCCCGACCTTGCCCCCGGCGTGCTCGAACGACTGGGCCGTGCCGATGGCGGCGCGACTCGACGACGGCGAGATCGAGTAGCCGTAGGAGCCGAGGACGGTGCCGCCGTGGGCCTTCAGGAAGTCCCCGATCTGGGTGTTGACCGGGTAGCTCGGGTTCACGCTGCCGTTGTCGGCGGCGAACATGTTGGTGTAGGGCTGGGTGCCCCACTCGGGCCCGTCGTCGTAGGAGCCGGTCACCGGCACGCCGGCCGCCTGGGGATACTTGGCCGCCAGGAAGAACAGCGGGCTCTGCGACACGATGCCGAAGGCGCCCGAGACCGCGCTCTGGACGGCGGTGCTGATCTCGGCCGGGTTGGTCTGGTCGTCGATGATGTCGCCCACCAGCTTGTGGCCGTCGATGCCGCCCTCCGCGTTCTGGAGGTCGATCCGGGCCGTGAAGCCGGCCGGCGACGTGCCGTCCTGGGAGGCGCCCTCTCCGGTCAGCGAGGAGATGTAGGCGATGGTGATCGGCGAGCCGGTCGCCTCGTGGTCGCCCGAACCCGTGGTGGTGGGCGGGGACGTCGATCCCGTGGTCGCCGATCCGGTGGTCGCCGTCGTCGAGCTGGCCGAGGTCCCGCTCGAGCACCCCGCCGCCACCAGCGGCAGGGCCAGTGCCGCCGCCAGCAGCACCCCGGTCTTGGTCCGACTTCCGATCATTCTTCCTCCCTAGGTACCTCGGATGGGTTGCGACGCATGGACAGACGTTGACGACGGCGACGGACGGGGCGGCTCGGTCGTCCGGAAGGTCGGCGGACTACTCCCCCGCTCCTGCGGACACGGCACCCGGGGCGGACTCCGCCTCGCCCAGGTAGCGGTCCAGGACCTCCTGGCCGGCGTCGCCGGCGGGGCCGGCCCAGCCGACCCGACCCCGGGTGAGGATCACGCAGCTGTCGGCCATGGTCAGTGCCCGGTGGACGAACTGCTCACTCAACACGACGGTGATCCCCGAACGCCGCGCCTCGTCGAGACTCTGGAACACCGACTCGGTGATCGACGGCGCCAGACCGAGCGACAGCTCGTCGGCGATGATGAGCTTGGGCGACACGGCGAAGGCCCGGGCGAGGGCGAGCATCTGCTGCTCGCCGCCGGACAGGCTCCCGGCCCGCTGCGACGGTCGCTTCCCGAGGACAGGGAACTGCTCGATGGCGCGCTCGATGGCCGCTCCCCGCTGGCTGCGCGGCTCCTGGGCCACGGCCATGCGCAGGTTGTCGGTGACCGACAGACGGGGGAAGATCCCGCGCCCCTCGGGGATGTAGGTCAGGCCCCGTCGGCGGATGCGGTGGGCCGGGAGGCCGGTGATGTCCTGACCGTCGAAGGTGACCCGGCCGGCGGTCGTCGGCACGAGGCCCGAGACGGCCCGGGCGAAGGTGCTCTTGCCGGCCCCGTTGACCCCGAGGACGGCCAGGACCGATCCGGGCTCCACGTCGATCGAGACCCCGAACAGGGCCTGGGACGGGCCGTAGCTGACGTCGAGTCCCTGGACGGCGAGCAGTGGCTCGGTCATGCCGGATCCCCTCCGGCGGGTGCCGTGCCGTCGGGTGCCACGCCCGCCTGGTCCGCGGTGCGGGTCGGCGGCTCGACGTCACCGAGGTAGGCGGCCCGGACGGCGGCGTCACCACGGACCTCGTCGGGGGTGCCCACCGCGATCCGCTCCCCGAAGTCGAGGACGACGACGGAGTCCGACAGCGCCAGGACGGCGGCGATGTCGTGTTCCACGATGACCACCGCCAGCCCGTCGTCGCTGTGGTCGACGATCTCCCGGAAGACGGTGACGAGATTCTCGGAGCCGCGCAGGTCGAGGCCGGACAGCGGCTCGTCGAGCAGGAGCACCTTGGGCCCGCTGGCGAGGGCCCGGGCCACCTCCACCAGGCGGATCACCCCGAGGGGCAGTGCGGCCACCGGGGCCTTGGCCACGTGGCTCAGGTGCAGTCGCTCCAGGAGTCCGTCGACGGTCTCGGTCTCCCCCGGCGAGGTGCGGAAGAGCGCGGCGGGATTCACCATGTCCTGCCACATCCGGCGTGGGGTGACACGGGCCCGGTAGGCCAGCACCAGGTGCTCGCGGACGGACAGGCCCATGAACAGTTCCGGCTGCTGGAAGGTCCGTGCCAGGCCGCGGACGGCACGGTGGCGGGCCGACAGGCCGGTGACGTCGTCGCCCTGCAGGTGCACGGTCCCCTCGTTCGGGGTGAGCAGTCCGGACAGGACGCCGAGGAGCGTCGACTTGCCGGCGCCGTTCGGGCCGACGAGACCGACGATGTTCCCCCTCGGGACGTCGACGGAGACGTCCGAGAGGGCGGTCAGCCCGCCGAAGCGGACGGTGATCCCCCGGGCCGCCAGGGCGATCGGGGGTGTCGTGGCCCCAGCCCCCGGTGCGTCCTCGTACGTGGCCGTGGTCATCATGGGGTGTTCCCGGCCACACCGGGGACGACCCCGACGGCCTCGGTCTCGGCCACACCGGCCTGGACCTCTTCGACGAAGTGGTCGTCGGCGAACGTGTCGGGGGCGACGTGCTCGAACATCCGGCGCAGCCGACGGCTGTTCTCGGCCAGGATCCCGTCGGGGAACTTGGCGGCCGAGATGGCGCCCATACCGAAGATCACCGGCAGCAGGTTGGCCCACCCCGGTGTGAGGTACGCCTGACAGAGCGCGGGGAGCATGACGAAGGCGAGTCCGGCAACCAGGGCGGCGGCGGTGGAGCGGATGCCGATGGTCACCAGGGAGGCGAACCACACGATGCCGGCGAACGTGGCGAAGCTTCCGGGGACCACGGTCCCCTGCGATACGGCCAGCAGACCTCCGCCGATTCCGGCGATGAACGCCGCGGTGGCGCCGGCCAGCACCTTCATCTGGACCACGCTGATGCCGGACGTCCGGGCACCGGCCTCGCTCCACCGCGCCGCGTTGAGGGCGAGGCCGGTGGTGGAGCGGCGCAGGTTGACGATGAACAGCGACACGACGACGAACACGGCCAGGCACACGTAGGCGAAGGCGGCGTCCGACGAGGCGAAGTCCGGCCGGTTGAGGGTCACCCCGAGCCCCTGGTTCACGAAGGTCGGCAAGGTGAAGACGAGGTTCTCGATCAGCAGTCCGAAGGTCAGAGTCACCAGGGCCACGTACAGGTCCCCCAGTCGGATGCTGAGGAACCCGACGAGCGCCCCGAGGGCCATCGCCACCACCCCACCGGCGACCATGGCGGCCAGGATGGGCCACCCCTGGTGGTTGGCCAACTCGGCGGTCGTGAGGGCGCCGACGCCGGCGAAGGTGATCTGGCAGAGCCACAGCATCCCGCCTTCGCCGGTGACCAACGTCCACGAGAGGAAGATCACCGCGAAGGCGAAGGCCTGACCCGTCAGCCCCACCCAGTAGCCGCCCACCACGAGGGGCAGCGCCACGGCGGCGGCGACCAGCACCATGGGACCCGCATAGCGGCCGAAGAAGTTGAGGGACGCCGTCTCGACCACGCTGGACGTCGAAGCGGCCAGCTTGCTCTCGCCCTGCGGGGCGATGGCCCGGTCCAGGGCACCGCCCCACCCCTCCGACTCCCCCACCCGCCCACCGCGGACGAGGCTGTAGAGGAGCACGATGGCGATGACGATGAACGGTACGGCGTCGATGATCTCGCCCGTCCAGGCACTGGCCGGGGGCAGGTACCGCTGGATGAGCGACGTGGCCACCCCCATCAGCAGCCCCACGACGACGGCGATGGGCAGGCTGCGGAGCTTGGCGGCGATCACGGCGGCGAACGACGCGGCGATGAGCAGCGTGAAGTTGGTGGCGTCGAGTCCGATGATGGGGGCCGCCAGTACGCCGGTGAGGCCGGCCAGGAACGTGCTGACCGCCCATACGCCGATCGAGATGGTGGTCGGATTGGTTCCGGACAGGTCGGTCATGGCCGTGGAGTCGACCATGGCCCGAACCTTCAGCCCGACATCGCTGTACTTGAGCACCAATGCCCCGGCCACCACGATGACCACGACGCTGATGTACACGATGACCTGGTCCAGCGTGACGGGGACGCCGAGGAAGTGGAAGACCCTGACGGGTTCGGGAGCCAGGCCCGGTGCCGACTGGATGGCCTGGTCGCCGAAGATGATGGTGGCGAGGGACGGCAGGGCCACCGACAGACCGATGGTGGCCACCACCTTGGTCAGAGGGGACGACAGGCGCAGGAATCGGAACAGGACGGCGTACAGGACGATCCCGAGGGCCGGCGAGGCGACCAGGATGGCGACGGCCCCGGCGGCCGGGATGCTCCAGTTCTGCTGGGTGTGCAGGTAGTAGTAGAAGCGGGCGATGAAGAACGCCATGGCCCCGAAGGCGAAGTTGAGGATGCCCGAGGAGGTGTACGTGATGACCAGGCCCGCGGACGCGATCGCATAGATCCCGCCCAACACCAGTCCCGCGATCACGAACTGCAGCAACTCGAACTCCCCCTGTAGTGCCAGTCGGCCCCCCGCTCTGCTCGACGGGGGGCCGGCCATCCGATCACCCGGTCAACACTCCGCTCGGCTGACCGGACCCGGGCCTCGTTCACGTTCTTTCCGTGACAGAACACGGTATACCAAATAAGGGAAACCCACTTGCCGTCGCGGACAGCTCTGCTTCCGCCGGCCGTCGGATCGCCGCCCCCGTTCGGCAAGCACGGCCGGGGCCCAGACTCAAGAACGGGGATTCCGCCCCGGGTCCGCCCACGGCGTCCCGGTCGGCGGCCGGGACGGCCCGGCAGGCCCGTCGGGCCCCCCATGGTCACCCGGCGACCGTGGCCGGAACCACCCGGTCGACCACGGTGCGCAGGTACCGCCATCCGACCTCGGGGGGCAGTCCGCCGATGAGCGGGTGCAGTTGGAGCGGGGTCCCCCCGCGGACGAGGTCGACCGCCTCGTCCACCGTGACGATGCGGTGGCTCGTGTCCTCGGCACGGAGCTCGTCGGCCGTGGTCGCCGAGGAGATCGATGCGCTGTGGGGCGCGCCCTCGTTGAGCGCCGCGTACATGGTGACGTCGTGCATCAGGTACGGGCCGAGCTCCTCCCAGGCGAGGTCGACGTCCTCGGCCACGAACAACGCCGTGGTCGTGTCGTCATCGGGTAGCAGGCACATGCCGGGCTCGTGGCCGTGGGCCGCCTCCGCCTCGCGGAAGGCGGGCTCGAGCGCCGGATCGGAGCGCTGGGCGAGGAATCCGAGGCCGTGTCGGCCGGCCCGTCGAGCCGCGGCCACACTGCCACCCCCCCAGGCCACCGGCGGACCGCCCGGGGTGAACGGCGTCGGGGTGACCCGGACGGTGCGGCCGGCGAACTCGAACGGGGCTCCCGACTTGGCCGCCAGCAGGACGCCGAGGTGCTCCTCGGCGATGGCCCCCCGTCGGTGGAAGTCGACATCGTGCATCTCGTACTCCTCGGGCCGGTAGCCGATGGCCGCCACATAGCTCACCCTTCCCCGGCTCAGGATGTCGATCACCACCATGTCCTCGGCCAGGCGGACGGGATGGTAGAGCGGCAGGACCACCGCGGCCACCATGATCGGCAGGGTGGTCGTCCGCGCAGCCATGGCGGCGGCCAGGACCAGGGGCGACGGCAGATAGCCGTCGCTCATCCCGTGGTGCTCGCACAGGATGGCGGCGAGCGCCCCGCGTCCGTCGGCCCACGCCGCCATCTCGAGCGCCGCCTCGTAAAGGTCCGCGGCCGGGGCACCGATCGCCGGCGCCCGCATGTCGAACCGCATGGTGAACACCGGCTCCTCAGTTCCTCGGGGAATCGGGTCGGCGCCGGTCGTACCGCCGCGTCACGGGCCGCCGCGGTGGGGCTCCGCCGCCGGGCCGGCGACCACCCGGGTGAGCCGGTGGTCGCGGCGCTACACTCCCGTCGTCCGTGACCCCCGAGACCGTAAGGACACCCGCGTGATCTTCATCGTCGTGAAGCAGAAGGTTCGATCCAAGTTCGCGGACGACTGGATGGAGTTGGTCGCCGACTTCACCGCCGCCACCCGGGCGGAGCCGGGAAACATCTGCTTCGAGTGGTCCCGGAGTCTCGACGATCCGACTGTCTACGTCCTGATCGAAGCGTTCACGGACGCGGCGGCCGGCGAGGCGCACGTCCAGTCCGAGCACTTCAAGACGGCCAGCGCGCAGTTGGGCAACTGGCTCGCCGCCGTCCCCGAGATCGTCCATGTCGAGGCGCCGGGCGACGGGTTCGCGCCGATGACCTGAGGACGACGGCCGACTCCCCCGGGGCCCGGGGCGGGCGTCACGGAGACGTTCGGTCACGCAGGTCGTCATCGAGCTCGACGTCGAACGTCCGGAACGCCATGGCCAAGAGGTCGTACGCGCCGACGGTGAAGACGACGTCCATCAGCTGCTGGGTGTCGAGCTCGGCGGACAGGGTCGACCACGTCGGGTCGGAGAGCCGGGCGTCACGCACCAGCTCGTCCGCCGCCGTCAACAGGGCGGACTCGAACGGCGACCACCCGGGATCCGTCGGTCCCGACCGGACCCGGTCGAGCTCGTCCGCGGTGATGCCGGCGTCCCCGGCCAGCACGGCGTGCTGGGCCCACTCGTAGTCGGCGTCCCGCAGCACGGCCACCCGCAGCACGAGGAGCTCGCGTTGGCGGGGGGTGATCGTGGACGCGAACAGGACGTGGCCGTTGAAGTGGTGGTACGCGGTCGTGAGCTCCGGGTGGTGGGCGAGCAGACCGAGCGCGTTGAACCCCTTCGGCCGCGACGGGTCGCGCGACGGGAAGGCGTACCGCGGATGGGGCGGCCGGAGCGCGGCGAGGGCGTCGGCCATCTCCGGCGGCCACGAACGGGGAGGGAGCGGATCGACCCGGCCCATGTCAGGTGTTACGCCCGCCGTTGACGCCGAACACCTGTCCGGTGATGTACGACGCCTCCTCGGTCACCAAGAAGGCGGTGGCGGCGGCGATGTCGGCGGGCTGCCCGATGCGCCGGACCGGGGTTCGCTGCTCGTGCTCCTCGACGGGGCCGCCGAGCCGGCCCTTCGCCTCGTTGGCCCGGAGCATCGGCGTGTCGATGAACCCGGGCGGGATGGTGTTGACGGTGATCCCCTTGGGCCCGAACTCGAGGGCGAGGGACTTCGTCAGCCCGATGACGGCGGCCTTCGACGAGACGTACGCGGCCATGTAGGGCTGACCGCCCTGGGCACTCGAGGACGAGATGTTGACGATGCGGCCCCAGCCGGCGTCCAACATGTGGGGGATCACGACCTGGCAGCAGTGGTAGGTGCCCGTGAGGTTGACCGTGTGCACCCGCTGCCAGGTGTCGAGGTCGATCTTGAGGAAGGGCCCGAACTGCTCCAGCCCCGCGTTGTTGACCAGGATCGTGGGTGCGCCCAGGCTCTCGGCGACGTGGGCGACGGCTGCCTCGACCGCGGTCCGGTCCGTCACGTCGGCCTCGACGCCGACGGCGGTGCCCCCGGCGGCGGTGATGGCTCCCACGGCTTCGTCCGCCGAGATGGTGTTGCGGTCCAGGACGCCGACGGCGGCGCCGTCGGCGGCGAGCCGGACGGCGATGGCCAGTCCGATCCCCGATCCCCCGCCGGTCACCACGGCCACCTTGCCGTCCAGCCGCCGGGGGTCACCCGACGCGCCGGCATCGCTCACTGGATCGGCTCGTCGCCGGCGAAGGTGGTGCGGTGCATGTCCCGGGGCGAGCCCGGGTCGTAGGGCAGGGCCCGGTGCAGCACCCCGCGGTTGTCCCAGACCACCACGTCACCGACCTGCCACTCGTGCCGGTACACCCGGTCCGGGGTGGTGGCCCGGGCGAGCAGCTCGTCGAGCAGGGCCCGGCTCTCGGCCGGGTCCATGCCCACGACGTAGTCGGCGGTGGCGCCCAGCACGAGCGACTTGCGGCCCGAGCGGTGGGTCCACACCAGCGGATGCTCCTTGGCCGGCCGCTGGCGCATCATCTCGAGGGCCTCGGGGGACGGGTTCGGGTTCTGGAGGCGCTGGGACGCCTCGATGGTGTGGACCACGCGGAGCGACTCGCAGCGCACCTTCTCCTCGTCCGACAGGTCCTCGTAGGCCTGGTACGAGCTGGCGAACTCCGTCTCGCCCCCCGAGTCGGCCACCGCATGGGCGCTGAGCATGGTGGCCATGATGGGGATGTCGTCGGTGCACCCGTCGATGTGCCAGTCGAAGGTCCCCTTCAGGTACGCCGCGGCCGGGTTCTTGCCCGGGTCGAGCGTCACCAGGAAGATCTCGGGGTTGTCGCCCCGTCCGAGCTTCTCGACGGTCCCGAGCTTGCGGCTGAACGCCACCTGGGCCTCGTCGTCGAGCTTCAGCCCCCGGAAGACGAGGGCACCGTTGGCCTCCAGGGCGTCCAGCGTGGCCCCGGGGAGGGAGTCGTCGTTGATCAGTTGGTCACGGTCGACGCCTTCCACCAGTGCGCCCACCGTCGGTGTCAGCTTCTCGGTCTTCAGCACGGTCACGCGTGGTCCCCTTTTCTCGGATCGGTCTTTCAGGTCGTTGTCGCTGCTGTTCCTGTAACGCACACTCTACCTATACGTGAACATCGTTTCCGCGCCGAGGCCGGTGCCGTCCACGACGTCAGTCGATGAACTCCGCCGTACGACGGTGGAAGCGCCAGGTCCCCTCCGAACGATGGAGGACGTCGTAGTACCGGCCGACGAGCTGCACCGACCATCCGTCCTTCCCCTTCAGGAGGAACAGGACGTCGCTGGCGGCGCGCGCCTCGTCGTCGTGCCAGTCGGTCACGTGGGTGTTCACGACGACGTGACGCTGGGGCCGTCGGGGGGTCCACTGGGCGAACGCCGCGTCGCAGCGCGTCGTGGCCCTCGTGGGTCCCCAGGCCCGGGATCTCACAGCAGCCGTCCGGGCAGAAGGTGGCGACGATGTCGTCGGTCCTTCCGTCGTCCAACGCGTGGGCGTAGGCGGCCAGCGTGGCCCGGATCCCCTCGGCGGCATCTGCGTAGTCCATGGTCGTGCGTCTCTCCGGTCGGTCGTCGTACTCAGAGGCCGAGGTCGACGACCGGGCGCTCGAGTGGGTTCAGGTTGATCTGGCGCAGGGCCGGCAGCAGCCGCTCGTAGGGGAGGCCGGCCAGGAATCCGTCGACGGTCCGTTCGAAGTTGGCCACCCCGCCCTCGATCCCCTCGGACAGCCGCATGTACTCGAAGCTCCTGGCGTGGAGGCCGCGCTGCTGGCGGGGCAGGTTGGAGAAGTCCTGGATGGGGATCGGCGGCACCCGCGGATCGTCGTGGTCCCACGGCTCGGGAGGGGTGGGAGGCTCCCCGGACGAGTTGCGGGGGAACCGGGTCAGCGACCAGATCTCCATCAGCGTCTCCTCGGGACCGAGCGGTCGGAACCGGTAGGACGAGGCGCTGGAGTACATCGGCAGCACGTAGAAGTGCGGGAAGCAGTAGCCCATGGGCTCGTTCAGCCCGGCCTCCTCCAGCTCGTTGAGGTCGGGGATGTCACACCCCCGGTCGCGGTGCCACGCCACCACGGCGTCGTTCAGCGTCCGCTGCCAGGTGGCCAGGGCCAGGGTCGGGTCGGCCGGCAGTTCGATGTCGCGCAGCGTCTCGGCGACCTCCACGTCGTTGGCGTGGACCATGCCGGCCATGCCGTCGCTCATCGTCCGGAGGTAGTGGAGCTCGGACTCGACGAACGTCCGGGGGTCGAACGTGGTCGGGTCCCGCGGCGGATAGCGCCCGGGGATGACGAGCTGGGGGTGCGTCTCGATGACGTGGTACTGCTCGAGGAATGCCTCTTCGGCCAGCTTCCAGTTCACCGGGAGCCGGAACGAATACCACCATTCGGCCCGCAACGACTCCATCTTCCAGGCGTCGAGGGTGGTGGCGAACGGTTCGATGCACTGGCGGAGCGGAGGGGCGTCGGGGTCGAGGTTGATCCACGCGCACCCGCCCCACAGCTCGCAGCGCACCGGGGTCAGGTCGATGTCACCCGGCCGCAGGTTGTGCTCCGAGAAGGTCCGGGCCTTCGAGACGAAGGTGTTGGTGCCGTCGGGCGCGTAGCACCAGCCGTGGAAGGGGCACACGAACCCGTTCTCGCACCTCCCCCGGCCCTCGGCCACCCGCACGCCGCGGTGGCGGCAGGCGTTCTGCAGGGCCCGGGCGCCACCGTCCTCGGTGCGGACCACGATGATCGACTGGTCCAGGATCTGGTACTCGGTGAAATCGTCGGGTTCGGGGATCTCCTCGAGCCGGCACGCCATCTGCCAGGTCCGCGACCACAGGTGGTCGACCTCGGCCTGGAAGAACTCCGGGTCGTAGTACCGCTCCTTCGGGATCCGGTCGGGCAGCTCCACGGCAAAGGGCACCGGGAGCCCCGACCGTCTCTGATCCGTGATCGCCATGTCGACCTCCACGCCTTCCCGTCCGAACCGCGTCGTATACTAACCGGTCGGTACAGACCCGAGAATGCGCTCGTGGCGGTGCCGATGTCTCCGATGACAGAGTGACTGGATGGACGCGGCACCACCATGAACCACCTCGAAACCACCTCCGACCACGGATCGACGGGACTCGACGCCGACGTACTGATCGTGGGAGCCGGCGTCACCGGCATCCACCAGCTGTACCTCGCCCGCGAGGCCGGCTTCAGCACCCTCCTCCTCGAGGCGGGTGGCGGGGTCGGCGGCACCTGGTACTGGAACCGGTACCCCGGGTGCCGGTTCGACTCCGAGAGCTACACCTACGCCTACCTGTTCTCGAAGGAACTCTTCGACGAGTGGGAGTGGAAGGAGCAGTTCGCCGAACAGCCCGAGACGGAGCGCTACCTCAACCACGTGATCGACCGGTTCGACCTCCGCCGGCAGATCCGCTTCGACACCCGGGTCACGTCCGCCGCCTTCGACGAGCCGTCGGGATCGTGGACCGTCGAGACCGACGACGGGTCGGTGTTCCGGGCCCGGTACCTGGTGGCCGCCACCGGGGTGCTGTCGGTCCCCTACTACCCCGACGTGCCCGGACGCCGGGACTTCCGGGGTGAGTCGTACCACACGGGCCAGTGGCCGCTGGACCCGGTGGACTTCGCCGGCAAGCGGGTGGCGGTGGTCGGCACCGGCTCGAGTGGCGTCCAGATCGCCCCGGTCATCGCCCCCGAGGTGGCGTCACTCACCGTGTACCAGCGGACCCCGGGGTGGTGCACCCCGCTGAACAACGCGCCGATCACCCCCGAGGAGCAGGAGCAGCTGCGGGCCGGGTTCGAGGCCATGCGCGAGGTCCTGAACACCTCGGTGGCCGGGTTCCTCCACCCGACCAACGAACGCTCCGCCTTCGAGGACTCGCCCGAGGAACGTCAGGCGTTCTTCGAATCGATGTGGCGGAGCCCGGGCTTCTCCAAGCTGTCGAGCAACTACGCCGACGTGCTGTTCGACGACGCCGCCAACGCCGAGTGGTGCGAGTTCATCGCCGCCAAGGTCCGGGCCATCGTCCAGGACCCGGCCACGGCGGACCGGCTCATCCCCAAGGACCACGGCTACGGCGAAAAGCGGCCTCCGTTCGTGACCGGGTACTACGAGATGTTCAACGATCCGAAGGTCTCCCTCGTGGACCTCCGGGAGACACCGATCCTGCGGGTCACCGAGCACGGCATCGAGACGACCGAGGGCGAGACGGAGTTCGACATCATCGTGTGGGCCACCGGCTTCGACTTCGGGACCGGCGCCCTGCTGCGCATGGGCATCCACGGTACGGACGGCCGGGCCCTCGCCGACCACTGGGCCGACGGCCCCAAGACGTTCCTCGGCATCCAGACGGCGGGCTTCCCCAACTTCTTCTTCCCGGGCGGCCCCCATGCCGCCGCCGGCAACAACCCCCGGTACAACGGCGACCAGGTCGAGTTCATCACCGCCACGCTCGGGTACCTGCGGGAGCACGGCTACGACACGATCGAGGTCACCCCGGAGGCCGAGGCCCGCTGGACCGACATGGTGGACCGGGGGGCGGTCAACGCCTCGTTCACCCAGGCCAGCTACTACTTCGGCAACAACATCCCCGGCAAGCCGGTGAAGTACCTGCTGAACTCCGGTGGCCGGCCCAAGCTCTTCAAGGAGATCGCCCGGGTGGTGGACACCGACTACGCCGCCTTCCGGCTGTCGTCGTCGGCCTCAGACGGTGGCGACCGGCGTCAGGGGTGAGCCCACGATCCCGGGCAGCCGTAGCGGCGGCGCGGTGAGCAGGAACCGGCTACGCCCGTGCTCGCGCAGCCACCCGGCCAGTTCGTGCAGATACCACATCTCCCCCAGCGGGACGCCCAGCTTGAAGAGGCAGAGGTGGTGGATCGGCAGGAACGAGTGGCGGCTCGGGTCCCGATCGCGGCCCAGGAGTCCCTCGACCGCGTAGTTGTCGGCGACCAGGGCCGAGATCTGCGACTCGGCGATCCAGTCCAGCAGTGACTCGTCGTGGGCGTCGAGGTAGCTGCACAGCGTGAAGATCTTGGCCGGGTCGGGACTGCGCTCGTATTCGAGGATCCGGGTGGCGAAGCCGGTGTGCAGCAGCAGCATGTCTCCCGGCTCCACGTGCACGTCGTCGGCGGCCATGATCTCCTCGAGCGTGGCCCGGTCCACCGCCGTCCAGTCGTCGCCCAGGTGGTGGGCCAGGTCGACCAGGACGCCCCGGCCCTGGACCCCGTGGTACGCCATGTGCTCGAGGCCGAGATGGCGGGCGAAGCAGCGGTGGGAGCCGCCGTCACCGGCGGCGTCGGACGTCGGACCGACGAGGTCGGTGCCGGCCCGGTAGCCGTTGTAGTACACCGCTTCCTCCACCCCGTCGCCGTCGGCGTCGAACTCGGCGCCGACGTGGGCGAGCGAGTCCCACTGCGTCGAGTACTGCAACGACAGGGTGACCGTGTCGTCGGCCCACACGTCGACGTACTTCGGGTCCCCGAAGTCCGGCATCTCGCTCATGTGGATGTTGTAGAAGGTGTCGGCGTTCCCGTCCATGTCCTCGGTGGGAGCGAGGACCGGGGGATACCGGCGCTGGTTGAGGGCGTTGCCCCCGGGGTAGTCGAGCGGCAGGCTCAGGCAGAAGCTGATCCCGGCCTGCACCTCGCGGACGCCCTCGAGGACCTTGTCCGGGGTGACCAGATTGATGCGACCCAGTTCGTCGTCGTCCCCCCAGTCGCCCCAGGTCGACCCGGGTGGGCGCTGCTGCCACCGCTTCGTCATCGGTCCTGCTCCTTCCGGGCGATTCCGGTCCGCCCCGACCATCGGTACGCGTTGCACTGTACCGACCGGTTGGATTAAGTTGCGAACGCGGTTCGCGTCCAGCGCGAAGCCGCGTTCCGGGATCAACGGGACGCACCCGGGTCCCGCCAGGAGGTCACCGTCATGTCGCAGAACGAACTCGTCGTGTCCGCCGATGGGCACGTGCTCGAACCCACCGATCTGTTCCGCACCCGCCTGCCGAAGCACCTCCGCGAGCGCGGGGTCTGGGAAGAGGACTTCGAGATCGAACCGTTCGTGGAGGGGGGCGCCCGGATCTTCCGGCGACTGCACACGCCCGGGTACGAGGGGTGGACGATCTCCCGCTACCGCCAGACGGGCGGCCGGATGCCCGAGGGTGATCCCGAGATCATCCTCGACGACATGAGGTTCGACGGGGTCGACGTGCAGATCATGCACCCGAACCTCTCGCTCTTCGGTCTCTACTCCGACGACCACGAACTCTCGATGGCCCACGCCCGCGTGTACAACGACTACATCGTCGAGCGGTTCACGCCCTACTTCGACCGGATCGTGCCCACCGCGCCGGTTCCCCTGACCGACATCGGCGACGCGGTCGCCGAGATCGAGCGGGTGGCCGCCGCCGGGTTCCGGGCCATCCTCCTGCCGGCGATCGCCCCGAAGCCCTACTACTCCCGGAGCTTCGACCCGGTGTGGGAGGCGGCCGTGGCCAACGGGGTGCAGATCTTCATCCACACCCAGACCGGCGGGGTGAAGGTCAACGACCCCGAGTCGACGACGCTCAAGGTCGTGATGGAGTCGGCCGCCCAGGTGAACCAGCCGATGACCGAGAAGTCGGCGTCCAAGCGGATGATCACCCAGTGCATCTACTCCACCGTGGTGCCCCAGCAGATCATGTGCGAGCTCATCGGCGGGGGCGTGCCCGAGCGCTACCCCGAACTCCACTTCTCCCTCATCGAGTTCAACGCCAACTGGCTGGCCTCCCTCGTCGGCGCCATGGACAAGTGCTGGGTCACCGGCATCGGCCAGGACGCCGACTGGTGGCTCGGCTACTGGGACGACCAGCGCCCGGCCACCGACCAGCCGAGCATGGCGCAGCTGTTCCGCCTCAACGAGAAGTGGCCCTATCCGCTGAAGCCGAGCGAGTACGTCAAGCGCCAGTTCCACATCTCGTTCCAGGACGACCCGGTGGCGATCGCCTGTCGGCACATCACCGGACTGTCGACCCTCGTGTGGGGCAACGACTACCCCCATGCCGAGGGGACGTTCCGCGGGAGCCGCGAGCTCATCGCCACCCAGCTCGGCGACCTGCCCGCCGACGAGCGGGCCGCCATCGTCGGCGGCACGCTGGCCGATCTGCTGCACCTCGACACACCGGTGCCGGCCTGACCCGGCTCGACTTCGACGGACGCGTCGCCGTCGTCACCGGCGCGGGGCGCGGCATCGGCCTGGCGTACGCGCGCCTGCTCGCCGAGCGGGGTGCCTGCGTCGTCGTCAACGACCTCGGTGGATCGATCGACGGGACCGGTGCCGATGAGGGGCCGGCCTCCGAGGCCGTCGCCGCCATCGCGGCGTCGGGTGGAACGGCCGTCGCCGACACCCACGACGTGTCCTCCGTCGACGGGGCGGACGCCCTCGTCGCCACCGCCGTCGACCGGTTCGGCCGGATCGACATCGTCATCAACAACGCCGGGGTGATCCGCTGGGCGGGACCGCCGGACGTCGACGCCGACAACCTGGCCCTCCACCTGGCGGTCCACGTGGGGGGCTCGTTCAACACGGCCCGGGCAGCCTGGCCCCACCTGGTCGGACAGGGGTACGGACGCCTGGTGATGACGACCTCCACCGGGATGCTCGGGCTGCCCACCAACACCTCGTACGCCACGGCCAAGGGCGGGGTCGTGGGCCTGACCCGCAGCCTGGCCACGGCCGGCGCCGCCCACGGCATCAAGGTCAACATGATCGCTCCGGGGGCGATGACCCGGATGGCCGGCCCGGGCTCCGACGATCCGCGGATGGCCCCCGGGCTCGTCGCCCCCATGGCCGCGTTCCTGGCCCACGAGGACTGCCCGGTCACCGGTGAGCTGTACACCGCCGGCTTCGGGCGTTTCGCCCGCCTGTTCATCGGCTCCACGCCGGGCTATGTCGCCACCGACGACGAGCCGACCATCGAGGACGTCGCCCGCCACTGGGAGGCGATCAACGACGAGACGGGCTACACGGTCCCCGCCGACCTCATGGCGTGGTCGGCCACCTTCATGGCCCACCTGCACGGGGACGACGCGCCCCCCACCGGCTGACGGGCGGCCGCCTACTCGTCGAGCAGGTCGGGATGCTGCTCGACGATCCAGTCGTAGAGCGGCTGGAACTGCCGCCAGCCGACGCGGTGGCCACCGGTCTGGCCGAAGGTGGTCCGGGCCACCTCCGGATCGATCAGGACGGGGGTGCCGGCGGCTTCGGCCACCAGCTGGGCCTGGCACGACCGCTCCATGGTGACGAACCACCACGCCGCCTCGTCCACGGTGCGACCCACGGTCAGCAGGCCGTGGTTCTCCAGGATGGCCGCCTTCGACTCCCCCAGTGCCCCGGCGATCCGCTTGCCTTCCTCGATGTCGAGGACGGCACCCGAGTAGTCGCCGTAGACCACGTGGTCCTCGTAGAAGGCGCAGGCGTCCTGGGTGAGCGGGTCGAGTGGCCGGTGGAGCGTCGACCACGCCTTGCCGTACACCGAGTGGGAGTGGGCGGCGGACACCACGTCGGGCCGGGCCGCGTGGATCTGGCTGTGGATGACGAAGGCCGCCTGGTTGACCGGCCACGTGCCCTCGACCACCTCTCCCCGGTCGTTGACGAGCAGCAGGTCCCGGACGCGGATCTGCTTGAAGTTCATCCCCAGCGGATTGACCCAGAAGTGGTCGGTCCGCTCGGGGTCGCGCGCCGTGATGTGGCCGGCCGTGCCCTCGTCGAAGCCGAAGTGGCCGAAGATTCGGAACGCGGCGGCGAGGCGCTGCTTGCGGTGCGTGCGCTCCTCCTCCACCGTGTCGAACGTCGGGAATGTGTGCGGTCTGCGATCGGACGCCATACCCAGATCGTACCGTCGCGGGACGCACCTGTACCGGTCGGTCCAATAGGATCGGGAGATGGACTTCGAGCTCACCGGACCCGAGCGCGAGCTGGTCGGCCTGTGCCGAGACTTCGCGACCAAGGAGATCGCCGCGCGTGCCCCGCTGGCGTGGGAGGAGGCCCGGTGCCCCACCGACCTGCTCCGGGAGATGGGGGCGCTCGGCCTGCTCGGCATGCTCGTCCCCGAGGAGTGGGGCGGCATCGGCATGTCCACGGTCGGCTTCGTGGCCGCCATGGAACAGATCGGTCTGGCCGACCAGTCGGTGGCCGCCGCCTGGCAGGCCCACGTGACCATCGGCTCGTTGCCGCTCCTGCTGTTCGGCGACGACGCCCAGCGCGACCGCTGGCTGCGTCCGTTGGCCGAGGGCCGCGCCCTCGGGGCGTTCGGGCTGACCGAGCCCGATGCGGGCTCGGACGCCCGCGGGATCCGCACCCGGGCCGTCCGGCGCGCCGGTGGCTGGGTCATCAACGGCTCGAAGACGTTCATCTCCAACGCCGGGACGGACATGTCCTTCGGCGTCACCCTTCTGGCCCGGACCGACTCCGGGGAAGGCGCCGCCCCGAGGTTCGCCAGCTTCGTCGTCGAGCGGGACACCCCCGGATTCACCATGGGCCCGAAGATGCGCGGCATCGGGTGGCGCGGCCTCGACACCCGTGAGCTCTTCTTCGACGACGTCGAGGTACCCGACGACCACCTCGTCGGCGACCCCGATCTGGGCCTCAGCCAGTTCCTCCGCACCCTCGAGGTCGGGCGCATCTCCATCGCCGCCCTGTCGCTCAGCCTGACCCAGGCGGTGCTCGACCTGGCCACCGCCTACGCCGGCCAGCGCCACCAGTTCGGCCAGCCGATCTCCTCCTTCCAGGCCGTGCAGTTCAAGCTGGCCGACATGGCCACCGAACTCGAGGCCGCCCGGTGGCTCACGTACCGTGCCGCCTATCTGCGTGACGCCGGCCGCCCGTTCCTGAAGGAGGCGGCCATGGCCAAGCTCAAGGCCAGCCGGCTGGCCACGTGGGCGGCCTCCGAGGCGGTGCAGATCCACGGCGGCGTCGGCTACATGCTCGACTCACCGGTGGCCCGGTTCTACTGCGACTCCAAGGTCCTCGAGATCGGCGAGGGGACCAACGAGATCCAGCACCTCGTCATCGCCCGCGCCCTGGGGTGCTGAGGGTCACTCCCCGGGGACCCGGCGCTGCGGGAGACCGGGCCGAGGACGTTCAGACAGCGGCGAGGTGGCGGACGGCCGCGGCGATGTCGTCGCGGTCCGGGAGCCATGCCCGCTCGAGGCCCGGCGAGTAGGGCGCCGGGCTGGCGGCGGCACCGACCCGCTGGATCGGGGCGTCGAGATCCCAGAACGCCTCGCGGGCCACGGTGGCCACGATCTCGGCGCCGATGCCGAACGGGACGACCGCCTCGTGGGCGACGAGCAGACGGCCGGTGCGCCGCACCGACTCGAGGACGGGTCCCATGTCGAGCGGGGCCACCGTGCGCAGGTCGACCACCTCGACGGAGATCCCCTCTTCCCCCAGCGCCTCAGCGGCCGCCACCGCCTCGTGGACCATCCGGGACACCGATACGACGGTCACGTCGGTCCCGGGCCGGACCACGGCAGACACCCCGATGGGCACGATGTGGTCGGCCGACGGCCTCGGGCCCTTCATGCCGTACAGCAGCCGGTTCTCGATGAAGATGACCGGGTTCGGGTCCTGGATCGCCGCCCGCAGCAGTCCGTAGGTGTCGGACGGCGTCGAGGGCATGACGACCGTGAGCCCCGGGACGTGGGCCAACAGGGCCTCGAGGCTCTGGGAGTGCTGGCTCCCCGAGGACCGTCCGGCCCCGAACTGGGTGCGCACCACCATGGCCATCTCGGCGTTGCCGCCCGTCATGAACGGCAGCTTGGCCGCCTGGTTGAGCAGCTGGTCGAAGCAGACCCCTACGAAGTCGAGGTACATCAGCTCCACCACCGGCCGCATGCCGGCCATGGCGGACCCGACCCCGAGTCCCATGATGGCCGTCTCGGAGATCGGCGTGTCGCGCACCCGCGCCCCGAACCGGTCACGAAGGCCACGGGTGAGGCCGAACACGTTGCCACCCTCCCCGACATCGATCCCGGCGACGAACACCCGGTCGTCGCGTTCGAGCTCGGCCTCGAGCGCGTCGTGGACCGCGTCCATCATGCGGAACACCGGTGCATCGGCCGGCGGGGCCGGTGGCTCGGGGTACTGCGGCCTCGCCCGGAGCACGAAATCGGTCACCGTGGCGGGGTCGGGGAGCGCCAGGTCGCGGGCCTGCTCGACGGCGGCGTCGAGCTGCTCGGCCACCGACGACTGCAGCGCCTTCAGCTCGTCGTCGCCGATCCCGGCGTGGCGGAGCCGGGCCTCGTGCACCAGGAGCGGGTCACGGCCCTTCCACTCCTCGACCTCGTCGTTGGTGCGGTAGCGCTCGGGATCACCTTCGTAGTGGCCGTGCCAGCGGAAGGTCGTCGCCTCCACCACCACCGGACCTCCCCCCGACCGCACGGCGTCGACGACGCCGTCCATGACGTCGGCCGTCGCCACGACGTCGTTGCCGTCGACCGAGTGGTAGCGGATGCCGTAGCCGGCGGCCCGCCGCTCGAGCGAGGCCCCGTGCTGGGTCGACGCGGGGGAGAACTCGGCGTAGCCGTTGTTCTCGCAGAAGAACACCACCGGGAGCTGCCACACCGCGGCGAGGTTCATCGCCTCGTGGAACGCCCCCTGGGCGGGTGCGCCGTCGCCGAAGAACGCCACCGCCACGGCCCCGTCGGCCCGGAGCTGGGACGCCGTCGCCGCGCCGACCGCGATCGGCACCCCGGCGGCCACGATCCCGTTGGCCCCGAGGATCCCGAGGCGCGGGTCGGCGATGTGCATCGAACCGCCCCGGCCGCGGTTGGTCCCTTCGTCCCTGCCCATGAGTTCGGCGAACATGCCGAGGGGTTCGAGCCCCTTGGCCAGGCAGTGGCCGTGGCCCCGGTGGGTCGAGGTGATGACGTCGGCCGGGCCGAGCGGCCAGCACGCTCCGACGGCCGCGGCCTCCTGGCCGATCGACAGGTGGACGAAGCCGGGCACCTCGCCATCGCGGTAGAGCGCCGACACGCGTTCCTCGAAGCCGCGGATGACGAGCATCCGTCGGTACATCTCGACGAGGTCGGCGGGGGTTCGGCCGGACGGCGGGGGCGGGCGGTCGGTCACGGTCTGTAGTGTACTGGTCGGTACAATGACCGACAGATCGATGTCCCGTCCCACCGACCGCCGAGGCCCAGGAGCCGTACCCGCATGAGCGGGCCGCGACGGGTGGTGGTGATCACCGGTGCGGGGGGTGCGCTGGGGGCGGCGGTGTCCCGCCGGCTGGCCGGCGAAGCCGACACCGACCTCGTCCTGAGCGACGTCAGCGCGACGTCCCTCGAGGCCACCGTGGCCGGACTCCCCGACACCGACGGCTCCGTCGAGACGGCGCTGGCCGACGTGAGCGACCCCGACCAGGTGGAGTCCGTCGTCGCCCTGGCCGTGGAACGGTTCGGTCGTCTCGACGTCCTCATCAGCAACGCCGGGGTCCTGTCGGCCAACGGTCGGATCCACAACCTCGGCAACGACGAATGGGAGCGGGCCTTCCGTATCAACGTGCTGGGCGCCGTCAACGGCATCCGGGCCGCCGTCGGGGTCATGCGCCCGCAACGGGCGGGGTCGATCGTGCTGACGGCCTCGGTGTCGGGGCTGACCGCCTGGTCGCACGCGGCGCCGTACTGCGCCACCAAGGCGGCGGTGATCCAACTGGCCAAGGTCGCCGCCGTCGAGTACGCCCGCGACGGGATCCGCGTCAACTGCGTCTGCCCGGGCTCGTTCCGCTCCGCCATCCACGACGACCTGCCCGAGGAGTCCGTCGATGCCATCGCCAGCCGTCACCCCCTCGGCCTCGGCTCGGCCGACGACCTCGTCGGTGCCTACTCGTACCTGGCGGGTGACGACTCCCGGTGGACCACGGGATCGGCGATGGTCGTCGACGGTGGTTACTCGGCGCCGTGAGCGGGCGACGGTCCGGGTCGGTCGCCGCCGGCGGCGATGCCCCGGATGAAGATCTCGGCGAACGGGGCCGCCACATCGCGGGCCGAGAGCGGACCACCCGCCTTCAACCACAGATAGGTGTAGTTGTGCATCCCCAGCCAGGCGAGCGCGGTCAGTCGCGGATCGAGCTCGCGGAACTCGCCGGCGTCCACGCCGGCCCGGAACACCGCCTCGACCCGTCGCTCGTAGTCCCGTCGCCGACCCTGGAACCGACGGGCCCGCTCGCCGGTCAGGGCCGGGAACTCGTGCAGGAACACCCACACGTGGTCGGGGTAGCGGTGGATGACGTCCAGCAGCTCGTCGCCGAGCATGGCCAGCTGCTGCGACGGTGTACCGCCCGCCTCGGCCACCCGGTCGGCACCCAGCATGACCTCGTCCATGACGCGGTCATGGATGGCCACCAGCAGCGCTTCCTTGGACCCGATGTAGTGGTAGAGCGCGCCCTTGCCGAGATCGTTGGCGACACACAGCTCGTTGATGCCCGTGGCGTGGTAGCCCCCCCGGGCGAAGACGCTCGCCGACGTGTCGATGATCGCCTGGCGACGGAGCTCCCGCCTGGTCGGGCCAGGAGCATCACCCGTCGCTTCGACCTGTGCCATCTAGCCCGACGCTAGCAAGGGTCCCCTGGTGGAGCCACTGACCGACATCCTCGAACCCCAGTCCGACATGAGATCCCTCGACCACGGAGGCCCCGCATGACACCCGGCACCCAGCCGACCGGCGACCTGAACTGGTTCGCCGTCCTCGACCACCACGCCGTCCGGTCCCCCGACCGGGTGATGACGGTGTTCGAGGGCCGCGAGACCACCTACCGCGAGATGGCGGACCGCAGCCGGGCCCTCGCCGCGGGCCTGGCGGACCGCGGCGTCGGCCGGGGAGACGTGGTGGGCCTCCTGGCCTACAACTGCCCGGAGTTCCTGGAGGTGATCTTCGCGGCCAACTACCTCGGCGCCGTCGCCATGCCGATCAACTGGCGGCTCGCGGCCCCCGAGGTGCGCTACATCCTCGAGCACTCCCGGGCCCGGGTGCTGGTCTGCGACGAGGACCTCGTCCCCCTCGGCACGGAGGCGTCCGAGGGCCTCGATCCGGCCCCGGTCCGCACCTGCATCTCCGGGGCCGCACCCGCGGGATGGGACCCGTTCGACGGGCTCCACGGCCGGGCCGACGACGCGCTCCGTGTGGCCGTGGCCGCCGACGACATCCACCGGCTGATGTACACCTCGGGCACGACCGGCCGTCCCAAGGGCGTCATGCTGACCCACGCCAACCTGGCGTGGAAGAACCTGGCCCACCTCGTCGAGTTCGGGTTCACCCGGGCCGACCTGGGGCTCGCCTGCGGACCGCTCTACCACGTGGGGGCCCTGGATCTCACCACCACGTCCCTGATCGCGGCCGGCGCCACGGTGATCATCCACCGGTCCTTCGACGCGGCGGCCGTCGTCGACGAGCTCGAACGGTCCCGGGTCTCGACCGTGTGGCTGGCGCCGGCGATGGTCAACGCCATCATGGCGCTCCCCGACGTGGAGCGGCGTGACCTGTCGTCGGTGCGCCTCATCATCAACGGCGGGGAGAAGATGCCCATCCCGCTGATCGAGCGCATCCAGCGCACCTTCCCCTCGGCCTGGTTCGCCGACGCCTACGGGCTGACCGAGACGGTGTCGGGCGACACCTTCCTCGACCGGGACAGCATCATCACCAAGCTCGGCAGCGTCGGCCGTCCGTGCCTCTTCCTCGATCTCGACATCTGGGACGAGCAGGGCCGGTCGGTGGGCCCGGGGGAGACGGGCGAGATCGTCCTCCGGGGCCCGAAGGTCTTCCCCGGCTACTGGCGGGATGCGGAGGCGACCGAGACGGCGTTCGCCGGCGGCTGGTTCCACACCGGGGACATCGGCGTGCGCGACGCGGACGGCTACCTCTTCATCGTGGACCGCCTGAAGGACATGATCGTGTCGGGTGGGGAGAACATCGCCAGCTCCGAGGTCGAACGCGTGCTCTACGAGCACGAGGCCGTCCTCGAGGTGGCCGTCGTCGGCCGTCCCGACGAGCGGTGGGGCGAGACCCCGGTGGCCTTCGTGGTCCTCCGGGACGGCGCCACCGTCACCGCCGAGGAACTCGTCGAGCACTGCCGGGGGCAGCTGGCCCGCTACAAGGTCCCCAAGGCCGTCACGTTCCTCGACGCCCTGCCCCGCAATCCGTCCGGCAAGGTGCTCAAGCGGGAGCTGCGGTCGCACTGACCCCGGGCCGGCGTCGGTGCCCCACCCCCGACCGGGGCCTACGGTCCGGCCTCGGGGACCGGACCGTCGAGGAGGCTCCGCACCAAGGCACGCGTCTCGGCGTGGCCGGCGTCGATCCCGAGCGACTCCTCCAGGACCAGGATCTGCGCCACGCTCGTCATGACCGTCATGAGGGCCACCGGGGGGAAGCGTCCGGTGTCGATGCCGCGCTCCTCCATCACCCGCGTCAGGACCTCGGTCTGGCGGGCCCGGAATTCCTCGGCGTACCGGGCGATCTCGGACCGGATGGACTTGCGGTGGTTGGCGAGGGCCACGAACTCCATGTTCAGGGCCGTGCTCGGGGCATCGTCCCCGAACGCCCACAGGGCCCGCAGGGGCCGGTCCGAGGCCAGGGCCCTGGTGAGGTGCTCGAGCCCCACTTCGGCCCGCCGGCGGAAGGCGGCCAGGAAGAGGTCGTCCATGGTGCGGAAGTAGTAGTGCACCAGCTGTGGCTTGAGGTCGGCCCGCTCGGCGACCCGTCGGGAGCTGACCGCCGCGTAGCCCTCCTCCAGCATGATCTGCTCGGTGGCGTCGAGGAGCGCGGCCCGACTCTTCGAGTCCTCGGCGCCGATCCTGCGGTTCGAAACCATGTCCTGTCACCCGTTGTGCTCGACCGGAGAGGGGCCACTGCTCCCGCCGACCAGCATCCCAGAGTGACGGCCCTCGCACCGCGAATCCGCCGGCCGGGCGTGGTTGACCGTGCCCCGCGCCGATGCTAAGCAATCGCTCAGCATCGGCGACAGGAGAGCCCCGCATGAGCGATTACGAGACCGTCGACTTCTTCATGGACGAGTCGTTGACCGACGACCCGTATCCCTACTTCGAGTACCTGCGGTCGAAGTGCCCGGTGGTGGCGACGCCCCACTACGGGGTGGTGGCGGTGACCGGCTACGACGAGGCCACCGAGGTCTACCGCAACATCGACACCTTCTCCTCCTGCATCTCGGTCATCGGTCCCTTCGCCACCTTCCCCGAGCCCCTCGAGGGGGACGACGTGAGCGAGCTCATCGAGCGGCACCGCGACCAGCTCCCGATGAACGAGCACATGGTGACCATGGACCCGCCCATGCACACCCGGGAGCGGGCGCTGCTCATGCGCCTGTTGACCCCCAAGCGCCTGAAGGAGAACGAGGCGTTCATGTGGCGGGCCGTCGACCGCCAGCTCGACGAGTTCCTGGCCGACGGCCACTGCGAGATCATCAGCGCCTTCGCCCAGCCCTTCGCCATGCTGGCCGTCGCCGACGTCCTCGGCGTGCCCGAGGAGGACCATCCGGCGTTCCGGCAGATCTTCGGACTGAGCGCCACCCCGGGCGAGATCGGTGCGGCCCACGACGAGGGCGACGCCGATCCTGAGTCGCTCAACTTCCTCGCCTCCCTCGACGACCGCTTCACGGCCTACATCGAGGACCGTCGCCAGACCCCCCGCCACGACGTCCTGACCGACCTGGCCCTGGCCACCTATCCGGACGGCTCCACCCCCGACGTCGTCTCGGTGGTCCGCACGGCCGGCTTCCTCTTCGCCGCCGGACAGGAGACCACGGCCCGGCTCCTCGCCGTCGGGCTGAAGTACCTCTGCGAGTACCCCGAACTCCAGGACGAGCTGCGGGCCCATCGGGAGCGCATTCCCGACTTCATCGAGGAGTCGTTGCGGATCGAGAGCCCGGTCAAAGCCGACTTCCGTCTCGCCCGTCGGGCCGCGACCGTCGGTGGCGTCGAGATCGCCCCGGGTACGCCGGTGATGCTGCTCAACGGCGCGGCCAACCGCGATCCCCGACGCTTCGAGGACCCCGACGTGTTCAAGGTGGACCGGCCCAACGCCAAGGAGCACCTGGCCTTCGGGCGCGGGGCCCACTCGTGTCCCGGCGGCCCCCTGGCCCGGGCCGAGGGACGGATCAGCATCGAGCGCATCCTCGACCGCATGCGCGACATCCGGCTGTCCGAGGAGCACCACGGTCCTCCCGGTGACCGCCGGTTCGGCTACGAACCCACCTGGGTGCTGCGGGGCCTGCACGACCTCCACATCGAGTTCACCCCGACCGAGGCACCGTCATGAGCGGGCGCGTCGCCGTGGTCACCGGTGCCGCATCGGGCATCGGCCTGGGCGTGGCCCAGCGACTGGCCGGAGCCGGGCACGCCGTGGCCCTGCTCGACCGGGACGGGGCAGGGGCCGAGGCGGGGGCGGCCGAACTGTCGGCCGGCGGCGCCCGGGCCGCCGCCTTCGAGGTCGACGTCGCCGACCGTGGCGCCCTCGAGCGGGTCTTCGCCGACGTGCGCGGCCAACTCGGCCCGGTCACCGTCCTGGTCACCAGCGCCGGCGTCGAATCCTTCGACGCGGTGGCCGACATCACGCCGGAGAAGTGGGACCACGTGCTCGGGGTGAACCTGACCGGCACCTTCGTGTGCATGCAGTTGGCGGTGGCCGACATGCTCGCCGAGGGGTGGGGCCGGATCGTCACCATCTCGTCGTCGAGCGCCCAGTCCGGGGCGCCCCACATGGCCCACTACGTGGCGTCCAAGGGCGGGGTCATCGGGTTGACCAAGGCGTTCGCCCGAGAGTTCGCGGCCAACGGGATCACCGTCAACACCATCCCCCCCACCATCGTCGACACCCCGATGGCCAGGAAGGCCGGGGAGCGGGGCGAGGTCCCGGGCATCGACGTCCTGGGGTCGATGGTGCCGCTCGGCCGGGCCGCGACGCCCGACGACATCGCCGCCACCACCGCCTTCCTCTGCTCCGAGGACGCCGGCTACATCACCGGGCAGATCATCGGCGTCAATGGCGGCATGTACATCTGATCCACCCCGGGCCCGTCGGCGGGCAGGCCCGACGGCCCGTCAGTGGGCCGACTTGGTGCCCGGCGCGGGGGCCCGACCCTCGGCGAAGCCGCGGATCATGTTCTCCTGGACGTAGGAGGCCACCAGCTCGCCGGACTCGGCGTAGACGTGGGCCCGTCCGTAGCTGCGCCCCAGGCCCGCCATCGGGCTCTCGTGGGACAGCAGCATCCAGGCCCCGGCGTCGACCGGCCCGTGGAAGGTGAGCGTGTGGGTGATGACGCTGGTGGAGATCGTCCGGTGGGCCAGCGACTGACCCGCTCCCGGGTGGGGCCGCATGGCCGTCCCGATCAGGAAGCCGTCGGTGGCGAACGCCAGCAGGGCCTGGTTGAGCACCGGCTCCGCGGGGGCCCCGGGGAACCGCGTCCACACGTCGAGTTCGGCGGGCCCGATGGCGTCGGGGTCGGCGATGTCGACCCCTCCCACGGTGCGGACCTCCCAGAACCCGGTGGAGTGCTCGGAGGCCACCGCGTCCTCCGGGGGGCCGACGGCCGGCGCCTCGGGTTGGTGGCGGATCAGGTCGGGGTCCGGCGCGTGCAGCAGCACCAGCGAGCGTGTGCACAGACGTTCGCCCTGGCGGGCCGTGACCGAGGCGCTGGCGAAGGAGCGGCCGTTCTGCATCACGTCGACGTCGAACTCGAGGGGTACGTCGGTCGACGCCCCCCGGGCGAAGACCGTGTGGATCGACTTGACCTCCTTGCCCGGGTCGACGGTGGCCCCGGCCAGGATCGACTGGGCCAGCAGCTGGCCGCCGAAGACGACCGATCCGCCACCGAACACGATGCTCGATCCCGAGAAGGTGCCGTCACCGGTCGGGTCGAGGTCGAACACGGCGAGCAGGTCGGCGAGCTCGGGCATGGGGGGATCTCCTCGGAGGTGGGTCGACGGGGCCACGAGCATATCGCCGCCGTACCCGGCTCTCGGGGTTCCGCACCATCGGCCAACAGGTCGCCGTGGTGGCCACCCGCGATCCCGGGCCGTGCCCTCCCCCACCCTCCTGGCTACTGTGGTCGGGATGTCACCCGCCACGCCAGGGCGTCACCCGACCACCCCGACGTCGCGGCCGGACCGCCTCAGGAGATCGCATCCATGACCGCCACGACCCTGCCGCCGGACGGAGGCGATGCCACCCCCGTCCGACCCGACCCCGCCACCGAGCTCCGGCGGTCGTTGCGGAGCTGGCTCGACGACCACCTCACGCCGGAGGTGGCCCAGGCCGGACAGCGGTCGCCCGAGGAGTCGGACCTGGAGGTCCTGCGGGAGTGGAACCGGCAGCTGGCCGATGCCGGATGGGCGGCCCCGGCGTGGCCCGTCGAACACGGCGGCCGCGCCGCGGACATCGACGAGCAGCTCGCCTATCTGGAGGAGATGAGCGCGGCGTCGGCCCCCGGACCGGTCAACGTGATCGGTGTCTCCAACATCGCCCCGGCCATCATGGCCTACGGCACCGACGAGCAGAAGGCGCGGTTCCTCCGCCCCATGCTGCGCGGTGACGAGATCTGGTCCCAGGGCATGTCCGAGCCGGACGCCGGATCCGACCTCGCCTCGCTGCGGACCGCGGCGGTGCGCGACGGGGACGAGTTCGTCCTGAACGGCCAGAAGACGTGGAACAGCCTCGGCCACATGGCCGACTGGTGTCAGCTCTACGTGCGCACCGACCCCACGGTCGCCAAGCACAAGGGCATCAGCTGCCTGCTCGTCGACCTCTCGACTCCCGGCATCGAGGTACGGCCGCTGCGGACCATCACCGGGGACGAGCCCTTCGCCGAGTTGTTCTTCACCGACGCCCGGGTGCCGGCCTCGACCCTCCTCGGTCCCCTCCACGGGGGCTGGACGGTGGCCATGACCACCCTCAGCTACGAGCGGGCCGGAGTGGCCCGGCTCCACCTCGGCCTGTCCAAGAAGCTCGACCACCTGCTGGCCGAGCCCTCGGCGGCCCGGGCGCTGGCCGACCCCCGCATCCGCGACCGGGTGGCGGGCATCTACGCCGACATCGCCTGCATGCGTTGGATGACCAACCGGTCGCTCGAACAGGAGCGGAACGGCCAGCCTTCGGGTATGGCCGGGAGCATGGCCAAGCTGGCCTGGGGCCGCACGGAGCAGAAGTTGGCCGATCTGGCCATGGACGTCCTCGGTGAGGCGTCGACGGACGGGTCCTGGGCCTACAACCTGGTGGCGGCCCGCCAGACCACCATCGCCGGTGGCACCACCGAGATCAACCTCAACATCCTGGGCGAGATGGGCCTCGGCCTCCCCCGCGAGCCGAAGCCCGCCTGATCCGCCCCCGGCTACTCGTCGAGGACGACCGCCCGCTCCGGGCAGTTCAGGGCGGCCAGCCGCGCCTCGCCGACGAGGTCGTCGTCGAGCTCGCCGTCACCGAGGACCTCGCCGAATCCGCTGTCGTCGCAGCCGAACACCCCCGGGGCCAGCGTGTAGCACCGGCCGTGCCCGGTGCACCGGTCATCGTCGATCCACACTCGCATCGGGACTCCACCTCCGGGGCCCGCGGTGGACGTCCGACCACGCGGGAGGGATCCACTCCCGGGACGACTCTACGTGGAGCGGACCCCGTGCGGGTGTCCAGTGGACCAATTGCCCTTTTCGGAGGCGTCCGGCGGCGCGAACATCCCCTGGGACGATCGGGTCCGGGACGGAGGTGCAGGGAATGACATTGGCCGGAGCGAGCATCTGGGAGTCCGAGCTCTTCGCGTACCTGAGTTCGCACGAGGAGAACGAACGGGGTCTGCTGGTGCAGTACCAGGAGGCGGCGGCCGAGTCGGGGTCGGCGGCCTTCTCCTACCTCGTCGACCTGATCGTGGAGGACGAGATCCGCCACCACCGGCTCTTCCGCGAGCTGACCTCGGCCCTGCGGTCCGACGTCGAGATGCGGTCGGGCGAGCCCGCCGTGCCCCGGCCCGGCGACTGGGGCCCCGAACCGACCCGGGTCGCCTCGCTCACCCAACAGCTCCTCGATCGGGAGCACGAGGACGCCCACGAGCTCCGACGGCTGGCCGCCGTCCTCGAGGAGCTGGACGACGTGACCCTCTGGCCGTTGCTGGTGCGGCTCATGCAGATGGACACCGACAAACACATCGCCATCCTGGAGTTCGTCCGGCGCCAGTCCCGCAGCTCTCGCCGTTAGGGCCGGTCGGGGCTCACTCGGCGGCGGCCGGGGTCGCCGGCGGCGGCAGGGCGTGGGCCGGGCTTCCCTTGGCGCGCCAGTCGTCGTAGCGGTCGAGGAAGTCCTGGCCGAACGGGTCCTCGCCGATCAGCGGCATGCCGGCGCGCCACACGGTGAGGTCGTCGGGGGCGAGGGCACCGGCCCGCAGCACATGGCGGCGGGTCGTCCCGGCATCGCCCCGCCGGTGGGCCTCGGCGGCGATCCGGAAGTGGAGTCGGGCCAGCACCTCGTCCTCGGAGAGGTCGGCGACCGCCCCCCGGGCCTCCTCCTCCCCGATCGGGACCTCGCCGAGGCGGACCCAGCGCCGCACCAGGTCGAGGTGGGGGGCCGACTCGGCGCCGGTGAAGTCGGCGAACGTGTCCGTGCCGAAGGCCTCGGCGTTGGGCCGCACGATCCGGCCGTGCTCGTCGATCCACACCACGGTGGGCACATTGGAGATGGCGTAGAGCTCCGTGAGGAGATGATGGGGGTCGTAGAGCACCGGCAGGGTCAGGCCGCCGGTGAACGGGCGCACGTCGTCGGCATCCTGGTCGATGGCCACGGCGATCACCGTGAAGCCGTCGTCGGCCAGCTCGTCGTGCAGGGCCTGCCACCCGGGGAGGTCGTAGCGGCAGCCGCACCAGCTCGAGAAGGCGACGAGCAGTCGCTTGCGACCGGCCCAGTCGTCGAGCGACCGGGGCACCCCGTCGAGGTCGGGCAACGTGAACGCCGGAGCCTCGAGCTCGCGGAGCGCCGCCCGGCGCAGCTCGGCCGGGAGGGCCACCGCCACCAGCGCGGCATCGACGTCGACGACCGACGGCTGGCCGACGGCCGCAGCCACCGCCACCAGGTCGAGCCGGTCCCCCCTCCGGAGTGCGCCCATGTCACGGACCGGCACGCAGACGTCCCCCCGACACAGCCCGCTGGGCTTCAGGTCCCAGCCGATGGCCCCGGCCAGGTCCGACGGCGCGATGAGCACGGTCGACCGGTCGGGGTCCACCTCGCCGTCGACGGTCGCCACCCGGTCGGTGATGATGGTGATCTCGTGCACGTCGTCCTCCCCTTTTCCGGGCCCACCGTTGCCGGGGGCCGCTCCCCTGTCAATCCCGGACCCGGTCACGGGGCCGCACCCGACCCCGTCGGCGGGGCCAGTCCGGCCGCCGCCACGAATCTCCGGCTCCGCTCCCGGTAGCCGCCACCGCCCTCCGGGGTGGGCGCGGCGGGAGAGAACAGCACCACGCCGCCTCTGGCCGTCAACCCGGTGGCGGTGTCCACGGCCTCCTCGAGGTCGGCGGCCTCCCGCACCTCGGCCACGACGCCGGCGAGGAGTCCGGCGAGTCTCGCGGACCCGGGAGGGAGCACCACCACGGCCGGGGGTGGCCGGTGGGCGGCCAGGGCCGTGACGAGCGGCCCCGGGTCGACCCCCCGGTCGGCCCCGCCCACCACCACGGTCAGCGGTCGCCCGGCGAAGGTCCCGATGGACGCGCCCGAGGCGAACGGGTTGGAGGCCAGCGCGTCGTCCACGTACGTGCGGCCGTCCCGCTCCCCCACCACGGCACAGCGCGACGGGAGGCCGTGGAACTCCCCCACCACCTGGGCCAGGGCATCGGACGACGGGACCGACCCCGTCGCCAGCAACACCCCGGCCACCGCACCGCACAGGTTCCACGCATTGTGCCGGCCCGCCACCAGCAGTCGGGCGGTGTCGACCAGTCGCACGCCGTCGACCGCCAGCCAGCCCTCCGCGTCCACCACCACGCGCCCCTCGGGACCGTAGAGGGTCCGATCGGGGTGCCGGGCGGTGCGGGCCACGGCCTCCGCGTTTCCCGCGCACACGGCCAGGCGACCGGGCGGGCCGGCCTC
This sequence comes from uncultured Acidimicrobiaceae bacterium, assembly GCA_963699345.1. Classification (GTDB taxonomy): domain Bacteria; phylum Actinomycetota; class Acidimicrobiia; order Acidimicrobiales; family RAAP-2; genus Bog-756. Next base: position 715,616 of record CAVOTL010000007.1, read on the forward strand.
GACGAGCCGCAGCTTGTCCCGGTAGTACGGCTCGACCCCGCCGTGCCAGTCCAGGTGGTCGGGGGCCAGGCTGGTGAGGACCACGACACCGGGCGAGCGGGTCACGTCAGCGGCCTGGTACGAGGACACCTCGACCACGTAGACGTCAGGGCGGGGGCGTGCGTAGGTGTCGAGCACGGGGACGCCGATGTTGCCGATGAGCTCCACCCGGCGCCCGTCGGCCTCGAGGACGGCGGCGGCCAGAGCGGCCGTGGTGCTCTTTCCCTTGGTGCCGGTGACGGCCAGGACGGCGGCGTCCGCGTGGTCCTCCAGCCACAGGGCCATGGTGGTCGTCACCTCGACCCCGGCGGCCACGGCCGACGTCAGCTCGGGGCGGTACCGGCTCACCCCGGGCGAGCGGACCACCACGTCGACCTCCGTCCAGTCGACCGCCCCGGGGGCGAGGACGGCGTGGTCGGCACCGAGCGCCCCGGCGACCCGGTCGGCGGCGCCTCCCGGGTCGTCGTCGACGAGCACCGGGTCCACGCCCCGAGCCGTGGCCAGGGCGGCCAGGGCCAGTCCCTCGGCTCCCATCCCCCAGATGGCCAGGTGCCGCGTGAGGACACCGTCGAGCGCCACGGACCCACTCACCGGTCCCCGTCCCGCCGGGCCGCGCCGGCCAGCAGCGCGTCGACCGCGTCAGCTACCGCCGGTCCGGGAAACGCCAGGTCCGCCTCGGGGGTCAGCAACGCGTCCACGTCGTCGTCGGTGACGAGGGCCGCCGCCGTGGGCGCCAGGGCGGCCACCACCGGCTCGGTGCGCCAGGCCGCCCGACCGGCCAGAAGGCGCAGGGCCGCGGCCGACTCCCGTCGCTCCCCCACGCACTCGAAGGGCTTGTCGGCGTCACTCATGAGGGCGGCGAACCCCTCGACCTGGTCCGGGTCGGCGAAGAGGTCGGCGCCGATGATGGCCGTCAGCTGTGCCGGTTCCAGGTACGGCGCCAGCATGAGAGCGACGAAGCGGCACTTCGGGCAGTGACCGCACCAGCGGTCCGCCTCCGCCGCTCCCTGGCGGAAGACCGTGTTACAGCTGCAGAACGTGCCGTGGTAGCGGGTCAGGCCGGCGAAGGCCCGGGAGATGGCCAGCTCGGACCAGGGCCGCAGGCCCGATCCGTAGGTCAGCTCGGGCGCCACCGTCGCCCGCAGCTGCTCGGCGAGGAGCAGTTCGAACTCCCGGCTCTTGGAGTACTGGTGATTGACCGGGACACCGCCCACCGACACGGTCTCCTCACTGGCCGAGCGCTCGACGGCCATGGCGATGGAGTCGTAGCCGTACACGAACGCCCCGACCACCGCGATCAGCGAGACGATGGCCGTCACCGGGACGTGGCCGTTGAGGGCCCCAGCCCGGTGCAGGGCGGCGAGGCCCGGGTCGAGCCGGCGGCGGACGACGATCAGCTCGAGCCCCGCCTCGGCGGCCAGCTCCCGGACCAGTGGGTGAGGGTTGACGGCGAACAGCCGGGGCCCGAGGTGGCGGACGGCTTCGATGAGCACCATCGAGTCCTTGCCCCCGCCGATGGGGACCACCAGGCCCGGGGTGAGCGCCCCCGCCGCCGGGAGCGGGGGGTGGGCACCCTCCCGGGACGACACGACCACCACGGGCCGGGGGACGGGCAGACCGTTGGTGACGGCGAACTCCCGGAGTCCGTCGTCGTAGAGGTGGTGATGGAGGTCGGCCTCGCCGGGACGGAGGGACTCGCCCTCCACGAGCACCCGGGGCGGGGCGGCCGTCTTGTAGTAGCTGGTCCCCGCAGCCACGTGGAGGTGCAGCAGGGCCCGCTCGAATCCGGGGCCGGAGGGGTCGACGCCCGGGTCGGGCGGAGTCTCGAACGTGACGGTCTCGGTGAACTGCACCCGGTCGTCGAGCGCGTAGCGGAGCGTGAGGGTCCGGGTCGCCGGGTCGAACTCCCGCCCGACGATCCGGAAGGTGGCGTAGGAGCCCGGGTCGAATCGTTCTGGGTCGGGCATCGGGCGGTCAGCGTAGCGGTCGGTCACCCGGGGCCCGTCCGGACCGACGGTCCGGAGGCCGGACGTGGGTCACCGCCGGGGCTCCTGGCGCAGGTGGTCGACGATCTCCAGGCTGTCCCCCGTCGACTGGACGACCCACACCTCCCCTTTCAGGAGACGCAGGTCGTACCGGGCCGTGGCGGACAGGCCGGGAGCCAGGGCGTCGAGGAGGTCGGCGGCGATGTCGCCGTGGGTGCACAGGACCGCCGTCTCCCCCGCCATGCGCTCGAGCAGGGCCAGCGCCTCCTCGCTCCGGCCCTCGGCCAGTTCGCCCACCGACTCGATCGCCAGCCCCAGGGCGTCGGCCGCCGGTCGCACCGTCTCGAAACAGCGCACGGCCGGGCTCGAGAGGATCCGCCGCGGGCGGTAGCCGGTGAGCAGGGGCACCAGGCCGTCCGCCTGGGCCCGACCGCGCTTGGACAGCGGTCGCTCGAGGTCGTCACCCACGTAGGCACTCCGTCGACCGGCGCGTGCGTGTCGGACCACGAGGAGCGGCATGCCCCGATGCTGCCACGCGCCGTCACACCGGTGGCTGATGCGTGACCGCCGGGGCCCCGCTCACGCGCCCGGAACCTGGATACCGGTCTCGGTGGGGAGGGGGAACACGTCGAGCACGCCACCGTGCCGGGCCAACGAGTGGTAGCGGCGCTCGGCGAACCGCCACGTGCCCTCTTCCAGGGCGTACCGGTCGTGGTACAGACCGAAGGCGGTGGAGAACCTTCCGGTGGCCCCGTCCTGGCGGAGTTCGCACATGAAGAGACGGCAGACCGCCCGGCCGGAGTCGGCGCCGTCGGGAAAGGCGATGTGGGCGTTCAGGACGACGAACTCGAAGAAGGTGAAGTGGGCGATGGCCGAGCCGATGAACCCGCCGACCTCACTCCCCCCCACCAGCCGCAGGGGCTCGCCCTCGCGTCGGTCGATGATCACCTCGGCGTCGGGTCGGAAGAGGTGGTCGAGCTCGGACCACGCCCGGCGGTTGACCACGTCGGCGTAGGCGTGCTGCAGCCGTCGGATCCCGGTGTCGTGGACGGCTTCGGCGACCAGTCGCTCGTCGATCATGGCGGCGACGCTACCCGTCCCACCGGTCACCCCGCGGCGGCCGCCGACCCGGCCACGGAGGGGGGTGGGAGCCGGATCAACCGGCGGCGCTGCGGGCGAATCCGCTCCCGCCGCCGAAACCGCCGGCACCCCCGAACCCGCCGGCACCGCTGAAGCCTCCGGCCCCACCGAACCCACCGGCGCCGGACAGTCCCGCCAGCCCGGACCGGGTGCTGGTGGTCGAGGACGACGGCACCGGGGCGGCCATGGTGGCGAGCGACACCGTCTGCCCCACATGGACCCCGGTCAGGATCTGCGTCCGGAGCGCGCCGACGATCCCGATGGTGACCCGCGTCGTCTTGATCGTGCCGCCGTCGACGACGTACACGTAGCGGGTCGTGCCGACCGTGTGCACCGCCGACGACGGGACCGTTGTGGCGTCGTCGGCACGGCCCGTCACGATCTGCACGGAGGCGTCGGATCCCGAATAGGGCCCGAGCGCCGTCGACTGGATGGCGATGGTGACCGGATAGGTCGTCGTCGACGTCGAGGATGTCCCGAGCACACCGATGCCCGTCACCGTGCCGGTGACGGGCACGGAGCTGGAGTCGGGGGTGACCAGGGTCTGCTGGCCCACGTGGACGTCACGGACCTGGGTGACCGGCACCGTGGCCGCCACGTCGTAGTCGTCACCCGGACCGACGACGACGATCTGGGGGGTGGCCGACGGCGACCCCGCGGACACCGACTGGCCGGCCACCAGGGAGACCGAACCCACCGTTCCACTGATGGTGCTCACGAGATCGGCGTCACCCATGTTCTGCTGGGCGGTATCGAGTTCGGCCTGGGCCACATCGACGTTCGCCTGGTCGAGGGCGATGGATTCGGCGGTTACGGTCTTGGTGCGGGCGCTGGAGGCCGCGGTCGACGTCGAGGCGCCGGAGCCCGCCGTCGAGTAGCCGTCGGAGCTGGTTCGGTCCGACGAGCCGGTGGACGTGGTGGAACCCGTCGACGGATTCGATGTCGACGTCGTGGTCGACGCGGGAGCGGTGGTCGACGTCGTCGATCCGCCCGGACCGGTGAAGCCCGATCCCCCGGTGGATCCGCCCGACCCGCCAGAGCTTCCCGAGCCGGCGAGGCCGAGGGCGGCGGACAGCGCGGCCTCGTCCTTGGTGACCTGGTCGATGGCGGCCACCAGGGCCTGGTGGGCCGACGTGGCGGCGGCCAACGCCTGGGTGCACGTCTCGGTGCCGCCCGCACCGCTCCCGCCGGTGCCGCCCCCACCCGGTCCGCCCCCGGCCGGCGTGCCCGAGGTTGCGGCGGTGGCGCCCGACGGGGAGGGAGTGGAAACCGTGGACGGCGTGACCGGATCCGACCCCGTCGTGGATGCGCCCGGCTCCCCGGTCGTCGTCGACGTCGTGCAGACCGTCGTGGCGTCCGCCAGGGCCGCACCGGCGGCGGTGGCGGCCTGGTCCTGCTTGTGCTGATCGCCCACCAGGGTCGCCTGCAGTCGGGCGACCTCCGCGCTCGACGCCGAGTCACCCGAACCCGTCCCGGTGTCTCCGGCCGACGACTGGGAACCGGACGTGGTCGTCGCCGCGGAGGTGTCGCTCGAGGTGGTCGTCGCCGCCGTCGACTGGGCCTCTTCATCGGAGGCCAGCGTGGCCTGGGCCGAGGCGAGCGACGCCTGGGCGTCGATCACCGCCGTCTGGAGCGGCGTCGTGTCGAGCGTGGCGACGACCTGTCCGGCCGCCACCTGTTGACCGACGGCGACGTCGACCGTGCCGACGGTGCCGGCGGCGGTGAAGGTCAGATTCGCCTGCTGCACGGGTGTGATGGTCCCGACGGACGAGAGACTGGAGACCGCGCTGGCGGTCTCCACGGCCGCGCTGCGATACGGCGGCCCGGACGGACGGGTGAGGATCCAGGCCGCCACGAGCGCGGCGACGACCACCAGGACGGCGATCACCTTCCAGAGCCCGCCACGCGGCGAGCGGAGGGCGCCCGCAGTGGTGACCGGGGGGAGACCGTCCGCGCCCTCAGGGGCCGGTGCGACGAGGACGTCGGAGACGCCCGCAGGATCAGGCACCCGCACCCGCCCCGGGGGCGCCACCGCCGAAGCCGCCGCCGGCGCCCCGGAACCCACCGAAGCCGCTCGTGCAGGATCCGTTGACCGGGGCCGAGATGGTCAGCGTCTGGGCCGTCACCGCCCCCGTCGTGCTCGCGGTGCCCTCGGCCCGGGCGCACTGTCCGACCACGATGGCCGCGGCCGTGGCGGTCTGGGTGGTCGTGAAGGTCGTCGTCCCGGTGAGGGTGACGGTCACGCTCGAGGACTTCTGGGTCTGGGGATCGGTCTCGCTGACGGTCACCACCGAGCCGCTGACGGCCGTCACCTGACCCGACGCGGCGCCGAAGTTCCCGGCCGCGAAGGAGCCGCCGGAGCGATGCGGGAACGTTCCCCCTCCGGGGGTCGTTCCGCCCTCGGCGCCGAAGCCGCCGGGTCGGGTGCCGGTGGGCCGGGTGCCACCGAAGCCGCCCCCGCCGAAGCCACCCCCGCCGAAGCCACGGCTGCAGGCTCCCGAGACGGGCTGGCTGATCGAGACGGTGGTGGCCGTGATCGGCTTGCCGAAGGCTGTCGTACCCGACGTCGTGCCCGAGGTGGGCTTGCCGAAGGCGGAGATACAGGAGCCGACCGTCACCGCGGCCGCTGTGGTGTCCGAGGTCTGGCGGATCGTCGTCGACGGTGTGTAGGTCACCGTGGTCTGGCCGGTCTCGGTGTTCTGCACCTCGAACGACGAGCCGTTGACGGCCGCGATGGTCCCCGATGCGCCGGGCAGGCTGCTCGGCGTGGTCGTCGAGCCCGACGCTCCGCCCGGGCGGGCGGATGCCGCGGTGGACGACGTGGTGGACGCCGCCGACGATCCGCCACAGGCGGCGAAGGCCAGACCGGCCGCTCCGACCGCTCCGAGGACGGCGAGCTGTCGGATCCGCACGGTCCGGACGCCACCGGCCGGCGGTGTCCCGTAACTGGTGGTCTGGTGGTCGTTGTGCATGGTTGCTTCCTTCGTTGATTCCGGCCCGGGGGCCGCCTGGTGGACGGGAGACAGTTCGTCGGGGTGGATGGGGGACGATCGATCAGGGGTCACGGCCTCAGCACCTCACTCGTTGCGGAGGGCGTCGATGGGAGGGAGCTTGGCGGCGCGGCTGGCGGGGTAGACGCCGAACACGATTCCGATGACGATGGCCACGACGATGGCCCCGACGGCGGCGACCGGCGACACGGTGATGGGATCGGAGATGAAGTGGGGGAGCACCTCGGCCCCGATGATCCCGAGTACGGCCCCGAGCAGTCCGCCGACCGTGCCGAGGACCGAGGCCTCCACCAGGAACTGCCGCCGGATCACCCGGGGGGTGGCGCCGAGCGCCTTGCGGAGACCGATCTCCCGGATCCGCTCGGTCACCGAGACCAGCATGATGTTCATGACCCCGATCCCGCCGACGAGCAGCGAGATCCCGGCGATGCCCCCCAACAGGACGGTCAGGGTCCGGTCCACCGACGTGGCCGTGGAGAGCACCTGCTGTTCGCTGGTGATCGTGAAGTCGGCGTCGGATGCGGTCGTGATGGCGTGCAGGCTCAGCAGCTCGGCGTCCGCCTCCTGGTAGGCGGCCGACAGCGTCGAGGAGGACGATGCCTGGATCAGGATCTGGCTGACCGAGTCCCGGCTGGTGCCCCCGAACAGCAGGGACGACGCCGTCGTCAGCGGCACGATCGCCTGGTCGTCCGGGTCCGAGGTGGTCGACGAGCTCGACGAGGATCCGACGGTGTTGAGGACGCCGATCACCTCCATGGGCACGCCGTCGACGTTGACGCTCTCGCCGACCGGGTCGCGGAAGCTGAACAGTTCCTCGGCGGTGGTGGCGCCGAGGACGACCACGGTGGCCCGGGTGGCGAGGTCGTGGGTGTCGATGAAGCGACCCTCGGTCATCGACCGACCCCGGACGGTCAGCCACGAGGGGTCGGTCCCGACCACCGTGGTGGTCCAGTTCGTCGTGCCGGCGACGAGGTTCTCGCTCTCCGAGTCGGCCGGGGCCACGGCGCGGATGTCGGGCGCCACGATCTTGGAGTCGAGGGCCGCGGCGTCCCCCGTGGTCAGCGTCGAGGCGGATCCGAAGCCGCCCCGGATGCCCGAGCTCGACGTGGTGCTGCCCGGCGTCACGGTCAACAGGTTGGAGCCGAGGGCGGTGATCTCCGAACCCACCTGCTGCTGCGCGCCTTCGCCCAGACCCACGGTCAGGATCACCGCGGTGATGCCGATCATGATCCCCACCACCGTGAGGGTGGAGCGCAGCCGGTGCGACAGCACGGCGTCCAGACCGGTGCGGAAGGTCTCCAGGACGTTCATCCGGCCGCCGTCCCGCTCAGCGCCGGATCCACGATCTGCCCGTCGAGGATGCGGATGGACCGACCGGCGGCATCGGCCACGTCGGAGTCGTGGGTGATGAGCACGATGGTGCGACCCGAGGCATGCAACTCGTCGATGAGGTCCATGACGTCCCGGGCCGAGACGGAGTCCAGGTTGCCGGTCGGCTCGTCGGCCAGGATCAGGTCGGGGTCGGTGACCAGGGCGCGGGCCACGGCCACACGCTGCTGTTGGCCACCGGACAGCTCGCCCGGGCGGTGGTCGACCCGGTCGGCGAGGCCCACCCGTTCGAGGGCGCTGAGCGCCCGGGTGCGCCGTTCGGTGCGCTCGACGCCGGCGTACAGCAGCGGGAGTTCGACATTGCGCCACGCGGACAACGATGCGAGGAGGTTGAACTGCTGGAACACGAACCCGATCCGCTTGTTGCGCACATGGGCGAGCTGGTCCTCCGAGAGGGTGCTCACATCGTCGCCGGCCAGGAGGAACGAGCCCGAGGAGGGGACGTCCAGGCAGCCGAGGATGTGCATGAGCGTCGACTTGCCTGAACCCGAGGGCCCCATGACGGCCACGTACTCACCGGGGTCGATGGTGAACGAGACCCCCCGCAGCGCATCGACCTCCAGGGTGCCGGACCGGTACGTCTTCCACACGTCCACGACCTCGATGACCGGGCGACGCACGACCCCGTGGGTGGCCGTGGGCTCGACCCACACCGGACCGGTGTCCTCCATCGACTCGACGGGGGTCACACCGTCCCGTCCGCCGTCGACGCCGCCGGTCATCCTCCGAAGCCCCCACCGCCGCTGAAGCCCCCACCGCCGCTGAAGCCGCTGCCGCCGGCACCGCTGAAGCCGCTGCCACCGAAGCCGCCCGAGCCGCCGAAACCGCCGAACCCGCCGGCACCGGTCCGGCCGGTGCCCAGCGGACCCCGGAAGGAGACACTGGTCACGTACACCTTCTGTCCCGCGGTCACTCCGCTCACGATCTGGGTGTCCCCGTCCGAGGCGATGCCGGTGGTGACGGGCTGCACCACCTTGGACCCGTTGTCGTCGAGCGTGACGGCGGAGGTCCCGTTGGTGTAGGTGATGGCGCCGGTCGGCACCACGACGACGTCCTGCAGCTCCTTGACGATGATGGAGACGTCGGCGCTCGTCCCGCCGTAGAGGCCCGAAGGGCTCCCGGTCACGTCCACCACGACGGGGAAGGAGGAGACGCCGTCCGTCGTCGTGGCCACCAGCCCGATGGTGCCCACCGTCCCGTAGACGGGAGTGGTGGCACCCGAGGGCGTGATCGTCGCCTGGTCACCCACCTGGATCTGGGCGACGCCGCTGCTCGACACCGTGGTGTTGACGATGTAGGAGCCGGTGGAGACGATGACCACCTGGCCGGAGGACGACGAGGTCGAAGCGGACGCACCGGTCGAGGAGGACGCCGAAGTGGCGCCGGAGCCCGAGAAGCCGGACGCACCCGACGAGCCGGTGGAACCGGTCGACGTGGAGCTGGACGCACTGGCCCCCGACGTGGACGACGAGGAGGTGCCGCTCACCTGCTGGCCGACGGTGAGGTCGACGGACGCCACCGTGCCGGCCGTCGACGCCGTCAGCGTGGCGTCGCTGACGGCCGTCTGGGCCGCGGTGACCTGCTGCTGCGACGAGGCGATGTTGGCGTTGTCGAGGGCGATCTGGGTGGAGGACGCGCTGTCGGCGGTGTCGGTGGCGAGCTGGGCCTGGTCGTTGGCCAGCGTGGCCTGGGCCTGGGCCAGGGTGGCGTCGAGCGTGGTCGGGTCGACGGTGGCCAACGTCTGGCCCTCGGTGACCACCTGGCCCTGGGTGACGTCGACGGCGGTGACCTTGCCGGACACGGCGAAGTTCTCGTCGGCCGTGGTCGCCGGCTCGATCGTCCCGGTGGCCGCCACGGTCTGGGAGACCGTCCCCGTCGTCACCGTCTTGATCGAACTCGTCGTGACGATGCCGGCAGCTCCGCTGGAGGTGCTCCGGGTGGCCAGCCATGTGCCGACGCCGGCACCGGCGAGGACGATCACGGCGGCCGCGACGATCCACCACTTCCGTCGGTGGGAACCGGTTCGACCTGTCTTCGCCACTACGACCTCATCTGCTGTCCGGTGGCCGCGGCCACAACCACCCCCCGGTCGCCCATGCGCTCTGACCTGGGGATTGAGGTCCCAAGTCCATCATCGGAACATAAGGTGAACATAAGCACCGGCTGGGCAACCGGTAAGAATCCGACCTCGACGGTCCAGGTCAGACCGGAATTCGGCGTTCCTCGGCTCGGGCCCACTCCCTAAGGTGGCTCCGCGCCGCAACCGTCGATCCCCCGGAGGTCCCCATGGAGTACGTCAATCTCGGAAGCACCGGACTGCGGGTCTCCCGCGTCTGCCTCGGCATGATGAGCTTCGGAAACGACTCCGACCGACCCTGGGTGATCGACGAGGAAGCCGCCGAGCCGATCGTACGGGGTGCCGTGGAGGGCGGAATCACCTTCTTCGACACGGCGGACGTGTACTCGGGTGGAGCTTCCGAGGTGGCCACCGGTCGCCTGCTGCCCAAGTTCCTCACCCGGGACGAACTGGTGGTGGCCACCAAGATCCGGATGCCGGTGTCACCGGGGGAGAACGGCGGGGGCCTCTCCCGCAAGCACATCCTGTCGGGAATCGACGCATCGCTCACCCGCCTCGAGATGGACTACGTGGACCTCTACCAGATCCACCGGTGGGACGACCGGACGCCGATCGAGGAGACCATGGAGGCGCTCCACGACGTCGTCCGGTCCGGCAAGGCGCGCTACATCGGCGCGTCGAGCATGCACGCCTGGCAGTTCGCCAAGGCCCAGCACGTCGCCGACACCCACGGCTGGACCCGGTTCGTGTCGATGCAGAACCACTACAACCTCGTCTACCGCGAGGAGGAGCGGGAGATGATCCCCCAGTGCATCGACCAGGGGGTGGGGGTCATCCCGTGGAGCCCACTGGCCCGCGGCGTGCTGGCGGGCAATCGCACCCGGGCCGGCGACCGACTGACGACCCGGTCGAACACGGACGACTTCACCAACTACCTCTACGACCAGCCCACCGACTTCGACGTGGTCGAGCGCGTCGCCGAACTCGCCGCGGGCCGGGGGGTGCCGGCCGCCCAGGTGGCACTGGCCTGGCTGCTGCACAAGCCGGGGGTGACGGCCCCGATCGTGGGAGCCACGAAGCTCACCCACCTCGAGGACGCCCTGGCCGCCGAGAAGCTCACGCTCGACCCGGAGGAGATCGCCCGTCTCGAGGAGCCCTACGTGCCCCACCCGGTGCTGGGACACTTCTGACGAGGTGACCGCCCGGTCGGGCCCGCGTCCCCGGCCGACGTCCCCGGCCGACGTCCCCGGCCGACGCCCCCGGGCCGGGACCTCGGACGCGCACGGACGGCGTGTACGGTGCAGAGGAGCGTCCGGGGCAACGGGCCGGGCGGAGCGTAGGAGGCATGTCATGACCGAGCGGATCACGCCATGATCGGTGACGGCCCGGACCGGCCCACCGGTGTCGACTTCCATTTCGACATCATGTGCCCCTACGCCTACCAGACGTCGCGGTGGATCCGGAACGTCCGCGACGAAACCGGGCTCGACATCCGCTGGCGGTTCTTCAGCCTCGAGGAGATCAACCGCGAGGAGGGCAAGAAGCACCCCTGGGAGCGGGACTGGTCCTACGGCTGGTCGATGATGCGGATCGGCGCCCTGCTCCGACGCCGCGACATGGCGCTCCTCGACGCCTGGTACGCGGAGGCGGGCAAGGCGCTCCACGAGGACGGCCGCAAGCCCCACCGGCCCGACGTGGCCGAGCAGATCCTCACCGAGATGGGACTGGACCCCGGGCTGGTGGCCGAGGCGATCGGCGATCCCACCACCGGCGACGAGGTCAGGGCCGAGCACGACCGGGTCGCCTCGCGCGGCGGCTTCGGGGTGCCCACGATGATCTTCGACGACGACCAGATGCTGTTCGGTCCCGTCCTGGTCGACCCGCCCACCGGTGCGGCGGCCGTCCGCCTGTGGGACCTGACCACCGGTTGGCTCGAGTTCCCCCGCGTCTACGAGGTCCAGCGGCCGAAGTCGGCCGCCGACATCGACGCCATCGTCACCGCGTTCTCGCCCTACCTGGAGGCCCGGGACTGGTTCTCGGTGGAGAAGGCGACACCGTGAGCCGGCCCCCCGCCACACCTCGGGAACCGTCGTGCTGATCGTCGTCGAGCCGCTCGATGCCGAGGACCACAGCCATCCCGGTCATCCCGAACGCCCGGCCCGGGTCGGCGCCGCCATGGAGGGTGTCGAGGACCTCGACCTCGGGAGCGACCTCCTCGTCGTGGAGGCCACCCCCGCCCCGGCCGAGCGCCTGATGCGCGTGCACACACCGTCCCACCTCCAGCGCCTCGAGCAGTTCAGTGCCGCCGGGGGCGGTTCCCTCGACGCCGACACGTACGCCGGCCCCAGCTCGTGGCAGGACGCCCGGCTGGCGGCCGGAGCCGGCCTGGTGGCCATCGAGGCCGCCAAGGCCCACCGGGCGCCCGTCTTCGTGCCCGCCCGGCCCCCCGGCCATCACGCACCGGCCGACCGGGCCATGGGTTTCTGCCTCCTCAACAACGTGGCCGTGGCCGCCACCGCCCTCGTCGACGCCGGCGAGCGGGTCCTGATCGTCGACTGGGACGTCCACCACGGAAACGGCACCCAGGACCTGTTCTGGGACGAACCGGCGGTCCTGTACGTCTCCACCCACCAGTGGCCCTGCTATCCGGGCACCGGCAGTGCCGCGGAGGTGGGTGGGCCGAACGCCCGGGGAACGACCCTCAACGTGCCGCTCCCCCCCGGCGCCACCGGCGACGTGCTCCGGGAGGCGTTCGCCCGCATCGTGACCCCCGCGGTGGCCGGATTCCGGCCCACCTGGGTACTGGTCTCGGCCGGGTTCGACGCCCACCGCGACGACCCGCTGGCCGACCTGGCCCTGTCGGCCGGTGACTTCGCCGAGCTGGCCGGGACGGTCGCCGGGTACGCCCCCGAGCCCGGGCGCCTGATCGTGTTCCTGGAGGGCGGCTACGACGTGGGCGCCCTGCGGTCGTCGGTGGCCGCCGCCCTCGGACGCCTGGTCGGAGCGGCGGATCCGGGGCCCCGGGAGGCGCCGACGTCCGGGGGCCCGGGGATCGAACAGGTCCAACTCGCCGCCGCCCGCCGCCGGGCGGCGCTGGACGCGTAGGCTCGCGCCGCCCCACCCGCACCTGCGCCCTCACGCGCATCCGCTCCCGCAGGAGGCCCCATGAGCCCGTCCGGACACGTTCCCCTGGTTCCCGGGGGCTACGCTCGCAGCCGCACCACGCGTGACGCCGGAAGCACCGTCTGGAGGGACACCGTGAACGACACCCAGGACCATCCGAACGACCCCGACGCCGTCGTCGTGGGTTACGACGGATCCGAGCCGGCCGGGGACGCCGTGGACTGGGCCGCCGCGCAGGCTGCCCGGACCGGCCAGCGCCTCGACCTCGTGACGGCCTGGGAGTACCCGACGAGCTGGGGCAACGTGATCCCGCTCCCCGACGACTACGACCCTGCGGCCGACGCCCAGACCCTTCTCGACCCGGTCGTCGAACGCCTCCGCGTCGCCCATCCGGACCTCGCCGTCCACGCCCACGTCGTCGAGGGCCACGCGTCCGAGGTGCTGGTCGAGGCGTCGCGGCACGCCGGGCTCCTGGTGGTGGCCAGCCGGGGGCACGGGACGTTCTCGGGCATCGTGCTCGGCTCCGTGAGCCAGCACTGCGTCACCCACGCCGCCTGTCCGGTCGTCGTCTACCGCAGGCCGTCGCCCGGCTGAGCCGGACCGACGGTGACCGGTCCGGTCACCAGGTGTCGATGCAGTTCCGCTTCTTACCCGTCCGGGCCGGAGGCGGAGGGGATGCCCGGAGGGCCTCCACGATGCGCCCGCGGGACTCGGCCGGATCGATCACGTCGTCGATCTCATAGGCGGTGGCCACGTGCAGCGCCTTGCCGTGCTCGTAGGCCAGGTCGACCATGGAGGCGAACAGGTCCTCCCGCTCGACGGGGTCCTCGACGGCGTCGAGCTCGCGCCGGAAGCCGAGCCGCACCGCCCCCTCGAGACCCATCCCTCCGAGCTCGCCACTCGGCCAGGCCACGACGAAGATCGGCGACCGGAAGCTGCCGCCGGCCATCGCCTGGGCGCCGAGGCCGTAGCCCTTGCGCAACACGATGGTGCACAGGGGCACCGTCAGGCTGGCGCCGATGACGAACAGGCGACTGACGTGTCGGACCTGTCCCGTGCGCTCGGCCTCGGGACCGACCATGAAGCCCGGCGTATCGCACAGGGACACCACCGGGAGGTCGTGGGCGTCGCACAGCTGCAGGAAGCGCGCCGCCTTGTCGGCCCCGTCGGCGTCGATGGCGCCGCCGAGGTGGGTCGGGTCGTTGGCCAGGATCCCGACCGGCCGTCCTTCGATGCGGCCGAGTGCGGTGACCATTCCCGCACCGAACCCCGAACGGAGTTCGAGCACGGACCCGGTGTCGGCCAACAGGTCGATCAGGGCCCGGACGTCGTAGGCCCGCCGACGCTCCTCGGGGACGGCCGACCGCAGCAGCCGCTGGTCCGCGCACGCCCACTCGTCCACCGGTCCCTGGAAGTACGAGAGGTAGCGACGGGCCAGGTCGACGGCCGCGGCGTCGTCGGCCCCCACCAGGTCGACCACACCGTTGGCCACCTGGACCTCGAGGGGTCCGACGTCCTCGGGGCGGTACGTGCCGAGGCCGCCGCCCTCGATCATGGCGGGGCCACCCATGCCGATCGACGTGCCGTCGGTGGCGATGATGACGTCACAGCAGCCGAGCAGGGCGGCGTTGCCGGCGAAGCACCAGCCCGAGGCGATCCCGACCAACGGCACGAGTCCGCTCAGCCGCCCGAAGAGCGCGAAGGCCTGGGTGTCGAGACCGGTGATCACCGCGTAGTCGGTGTCGCCCGGCCGACCACCGCCCCCCTCGGCGAAGAGCACCACGGGGAGGGCGAGGCGTTCGACGAGCTCGAACAGACGGTCCTTCTTGCGGTGGTTCTGCTGGCCCTGGGTGCCGGCCAGCACCGTGTAGTCGTAGGAGACGACGGCGCAGCGCGACCGCTCGTCGGCGAAGCGGTCGCCGTTGACCCGGGCGGTCCCCCCGACCAACCCGTCGGCCGGCGTGCGCTCGATCAGATCCGCTTCGTCGCGGCGGCGCCGTTGGGCGGCGATGGCGAAGCCGCCGTACTCGGTGAAGCTCCCCGGATCACACAGGTCGTCGATGTTCTCGCGGGCCGTCCGGCGGCCCTGCCCGTGTCGGCGGGCCACCACATCGGGGCGCCCGGCATCCGACAGCAGGCGCCGTCGGGCGAACAGCTCGGCCAGATCGGGGCGCACGGCCCCGGGGTCGACCTCGTCGACAGCCGACGGCTCGCTCCCGGTCGGCTCCCCCGCCTCCACGATGGCCAGAGGTGTCCCGTCGGCCACCAGGTCGCCGGCCACCACGTCGAGATAAGTCAGGGTCCCGGCCACCGGACTGCGGACCACGTGCTCCATCTTCATCGACTCGATGATGGCCACGATGGAACCGGCCGGGACCTGGGTGCCGACCGGCACCGGCAGGCGCGCCACCGTCCCCTGCAGCGGCGCCACCAGACGCACCTCCTCGCCCGGCACGACGTCCCCGTCGGCCGCCCCGGAGCCCGGCCGGTCCCTCGCCGCGTCCACCACCGGACTCAGCCGGCGACCATCGGGTAGATGGACGACTCGTCCGCCATGGCGGCGACGGCGGCGGCTCGCTCGCCCGGGCCCATCGGCGTCGCCGTCGATGCCGCGGCGAGGGCGGTGGTCAGGACCCCGGTGTCCCCCGGGGTGCAGAAGGCGTGGACACCGGGGGTGGAGAGGGCGAACCGGACGCCGCGCCCCACCGCCACCGGGTCCGTCCAGGGCTCGTACCAGGTGTCGGCGGTGGCGTCCCGCCCGGCCCACGGCCGGGCGGCCACGGCCTTGATGGCCATCACGCCGACGTCGTGCTCGGCGGCGTAGGCCAGCAGCTCCTCGGCATCTCGGCGGTACTCGGGATCGGCCCACAACCGCGCGTAGACGGGGAACATGACGGTGTCGAGGTCGTACCGTCGGAGGGCCTCCAGATGGGCGGCGGGCGCCGTGGGCTCATGGCCCGTGATCCCCACCCAGCGCGTCAGACCCTCGTCGCGCGCGGCGAGGATGGCGGCCACCGCACCGGCACGGGCGTCGAGCTCGGCCAGGTCGGTGACCGCGTGGAGCTGGTAGAGGTCGAACGCGTCGCAGTGGAGCCGGGCGAGTGACTCCTCGAGTTGGGCCCGCACGCCGTCCGGGTCGTGGCGGAGCGTCTTGCAGGCCACGAACAACCGGTCGCGGACCGCGGGGATCAGTGGCCCGAGGAGATCCTGGGCCCGCCCGTACTGGGGGGCCACGTCGAGGTGGTTGACCCCGGCGTCCAGGGCCTCCCGGAAGGAGGCGGCGGTGGTGTCCGGATCCGAGCGGGCGAAGGCCGCCCCGCCGAGCACGGCCACCGAGGAGAGGTGACCGGTCCGTCCGAGTCTGCGTCGCTCCACGTCGTCAACCTAGCCCCCGATACCCGGGCCCCTCAGCCCCCGGCCGCGGCGTCCCGCGCCGCCTCCCACGCCTTGAGCATGGTCCCGAAGTGCATGGGGTTGTAGACGTCCTCCTCCGAGGACCAGCGACCGTCACCCGCGTACTTCAGGATGGTGATGTTGTACTCCTGGTGGACGCTCCCGTCGCCGGGATCGCGCATGCGGTTCCAGACCTGGCAGACGACCCATCCGCGGTCCTCGTCGATCAGGTACCACTCGATCGGGAACTCCGGCATCTCGCTGCCGGGGTACGTCGACATGGTCTCCTGGATCCACTGGTAGATGGCCTCGCGGCCGTGCATCCGGCCGTAGAGGTGCTCGATGTACTCGGCGTCCTCGGTGAACAGGTCGGCCCACGGGCGCCAGTCACCGCTGGCCCCCGAGGCGGCGGCCTGGCGCTGGTACTCGGCGAACGCCGTCTCGAGCTCGGCCCTGGGCCACTGTCCCACGTCGGTCCCTCCCCCCGGCCCGATGGGCCAAGACCCCAGTGTGGGCCGCCCGGGCATCCCGGTCAACGACCGTCGGCCTACGATGGACCGACCGTCCGACCAGGAGGTGGCGATGACGACCGCATGGCGGGTCCTCACCCTCGGCGACCGCGACCCGGTGGCACCGGTCGAGGAGGTGGTCCGCCTCATCGACCTGGCCGGCACCTCCACCGGTGCGGCCTACAGCCGCAGCGACGTCGTCGAGGCCCTGCACGAGCACCAGCCGGCCGTGGTGGCCCTCTCCTCCGCGGGCGACCTCGTCGGGGTCGTGGTCGCCCGGGTGGCCGGTCCCGACGCCCACGTGCTGGCGTTCGCCCTCCATCCGCAGTGGCGCCGGCGAGGCATCGGCTCGGCCCTCCTGCGCCAGCTCGACCAGGAGGTCATCCACCGGGGCTCGTCACGGCTCCTGGCCGTGGTCCAGGCCGGGCAGGTCGGTGAGGACGCCTTCGTCAACCAGGGGTTCACCCACCTGGAGGGACTCCATCTGTTCGCCCGGGACGCCTCGATGGTGCCCGAGGAGCTCGCCGTGGTCGAGCGTTTCGGGGGCACCGTCCCCCAGGACGGACTGTGGGAGTCGATGAAGGGGTTTTCGTCGGCCAAGGAGCTCCTCGACCGACGGGTCGTGGCCCCGCTCGCCCACCCCGAGCTGGCCGACCGGCTCGGGCTGCGTCCCCCGGCCGCCGTCCTCCTGTTCGGGCCGCCGGGAACGGGCAAGACGTCCTTCGCCCGGGCCATGGCGTCGCGCCTCGGCTGGGCCTTCGTGGAACTGCACCCGTCCCTGCTCGGCCGCGGGGTCGAGGGGGCGCGGACGCTGCGTGACTCGCTGACCGAACTCCTCGGCGTCGACCGGCTCGTCACCTTCATCGACGAGGCCGACGAGATCGCCTCGGACCGGGCCGAGCGACCGGACAGCCAACCCCTCGTCAACGAGCTGTTGAAGGCCGTCCCCCAGTTCAAGGCCCGGCCGGACCGACTGGTGGTGATGGCCACCAATTCGATCGCGTCGATCGATCCGGCCCTGCTCCGACCCGGCCGGTTCGACCTCATCATCCCGGTCGGGGCGCCCGACGAGATGGAGCGTCGCGAGCTCGCCGCCGAGTTCGTGCCCTCCGGCGACACCGCGGACGTGGCCGCGGCCACCGCCGGGTTCACGCCCGCCGACTTCGCCCTCGTCGCCCAACGTGCCGCCCAACTCGCCTTCGACCGGGCGGTCGACGGTCGCGAGGCCGTGGTGACGGGCGACGACGTGCTCGAGGCGGTGGCGCGGACGCGCCCCTCGGTGAGCACGGAATCGGCGGGACGGTTCGCCGACGAGGCCGCCCGCTTCTCGCGCCTCTGATCGGGGTCGCCGGGAACCGCTCACCCGGCGGCCAGCAGTGCCTCCCACGCCGCGGCGAGCGAGGACTCGTCGCCGTCGACCTCCACCACCTTGCGCCGGGACGAGTGGCCGCCGGTGATGCGCACGGCACCGCGTCCCACCCCGAGCGCGGCCGCCACCGCCTCTACGACGGCCCGATTGGCCCGGCCGTCGGTGGCCGGCTCGCGCACCCGCACCACGAGAGCCCCATCATGGACACCCCCGACCGACGGATGCGACGACCGGGGCCGCACCAGGACGTTGCGCTTCATCCGCCCACACTGCCACCGACCGCCGCCGGGGGGGCCGGGCCCGTGTAGAACGAGGGCATGCCCTCCCGCGAGCTGGTCGTCCTGGGTTCGGCCAGCCAGACCCCGACCCGTCGCCGCAACCACAACGGCTACCTCCTGCGCTGGGACGACCGGTCCGTCCTGTTCGACCCGGGCGAGGGGACCCAACGCCAGCTCCTCCTGGCCGGCGCGTCGCCCACCGGGATCCGGCACATCTGCGTGACCCACTTCCACGGCGACCACTGCCTGGGGCTCCCCGGCATCCTCCAGCGGCTGTCGCTCGACCGGGTCACCCATCCGGTGGAGGTGCTCTTCCCGGCGTCGGGGCTCGAGTACTTCGATCGGCTCCGCCACGCGTCGGCCTACCAGGACCACCTCGACGTCCGACCGGTGCCGGTTCGGGCGGACGGACCGGCGTCGACCGGCGGACCCTTCGCCGTCGAGGCCGTCCGACTCGACCACGATCCCGAGACCTTCGGCTGGCGGGTCGTCGAACCCGACGGCACCCGGATGCTGCCCGAGCGGCTGTCCGCCGTCGGCGTCGCCGGCCCCGACGTGGGGCGCCTGGCGGCGACCGGAGTGATCGACGGACCCCGGGGCCGGGTCCTCCTCGCGGAGGTGAGCGAGCCCCGGCCGGGCCAGCGCATGGCCTTCGTGATGGACACCGGGATGTGCGACGCCGCCGTCGAACTGGCCGCCGGCGCCGATCTGGTGGTGTGCGAGGCCACCTTCGCCTCGGCCGACCGGGACCTGGCCCGCCGCTACCGGCACCTCACGGCGGCCGATGCCGGTCGGGTGGCCCGGGACGCGGGCGCCCGGCGCCTGGTCATCACCCACTTCTCCCAGCGCTACCCCGACGTCTCGGTCCTGGTCGACGAGGCCCTCGCCGTGTTCCCCGACGTGGTGGCGGCCGAGGACCTGGCCCGGATCCCGGTGCCACCCCGTCTCCGCTGAGGGCCGGCCCCCGACGGCGGCAGGATCAGGCGGGACCGGCGAAGTAGTCGTCGCGCAGGGTCCGCTTCAGGATCTTGCCCGAGGCGTTGCGGGGAAGCTGCTCGTCGGCGAAGGCGATGCGGCTCGGGATCTTGAAGGGGGCGAGCGACTCGGCCAGGAAGTCCGTCAGTCCGTCGGCGTCGAGGTCGGAGCCGGGCTGGCGCAGGATCACACAGGCCACCTCCTCGCCCAGCCGCTCGTGGGGGACCCCGAACACCGCGGCCTCGTAGATGTCGCCGTGCTCGTAGATCGCGCTCTCCACCTCGGCGCAGTAGACGTTCTCCCCCGCCCGCAGCACCATGTCCTTGGCGCGGTCCTCGATGTAGAGGAAGCCGTCGTCGTCGATGCGGCCGAGGTCGCCCGACGCCAGCCAGCCGTCGACGATCGCATCGGCCGTGGCCTCCGGCTTGTTCCAGTAGCCGCGGATGACGTTCGGGCCCTTCATGAAGATCTCCCCCCGGGAGCCGACCGGCACGGGCCGACCGTCGTCGTCACGGATCTCCACGTCCATGACCGGCATGAGGACCCGGCCGGTGGACGTCGGATGGGTGACGTAGTCGTCGCCGGTGTTGCCGGGGCCGAGGCCGTTCGTCTCGGTCATGCCGTAGCCGATGTTGGGACGCCCCTTGGCGAATCCCTTCTCGACCCGGTCGACCAGCTTGGCCGGCGCCGGCGCGCCCCCACCGCCCACGCTGGCGAGGGACGAGGTGTCGTACTTGTGGAACGAGGGGCTCTCCAACATGTCCCAGCTCTGGGTGGGCACGCCCACGAAGGTCGTGACCCGCTCGGCCTCGATCAGCCGCAGGGCGGTGTCGGGGTCCCAGCGGTGCATCATCACGAGCTTGAACTTCATCCCGAAGCAGGTGAGCATCACCGGCACGCACCCGGTCACGTGGAACAGCGGCACGATGAGGATGAAGCAGGGAGCGAACGAGCCGCTGGTGCCGAAGACGTCCTCCCCCTTGCGGGCCGTGAGGATGCTGGAGTTGCACCAGAATCCCATGAGGCCGTTGATGACGGCCCGGTGGGTCGACACGGCACCCTTGGGGAAGCCGGTGGTGCCCGACGTGTAGAGGATGGTGGCGTCGTCGTCGGGATCGACCTCGATGACGGGCATGGTGTCGCCCAGGGTGACCACCTCGTCGTAGCGCCGGACCCCGGTGGGATTCGGTTCGAGCCGATCGCCCCGCACCATGATCATGGGCACACCCCGCGAGTGGGCGGGGGCATGGGCCCGCTCGATCCGCTCGGGATCGGCGATCAGCAGCGCCAGACCCGAGTCCTCGATGGCGTAGTCGAGTTCCGCCTCGGTCCACCAGGCGTTGAGGGAGACCGACACCGCCCCCACCGACAGGATGGCCGCGAAGGCCACGATCCACTCGGGGAGGTTGCGCATGGCGATCCCGACCCGGTCGCCCTTGGTGATCCCGTACCGGTCCACCAGGGCCCGGGCCAGCCCGTCGACGTTGCGCATCGTCTCGGCGAACGACCAGCGTTCGTCCTCGTAGACGAGGAACTCCGTCTCGTCCCCCCGGGCCCCGGCGAACAGCTGGCCCAGATTGGCCGGTGCGTTCTTGAACACCCGGACCTCCCGTCCGAGGGCGGTGACCGGCACGACCTCGAACAGCTGCCCCGGGCCGGTGACCTGGGTCAGGGCCTCCTCGTATGTCAGCGACACCGTCGCCTCCTCCCTCACCGCCTGCCTCGACCGGTCGATGGAGCCGGCGGACAGTGAGTGTAGGTCCCCGGGCACCCGGTCGGTCCGGGGCCCATCGGTCGGGGTTCAGGCGCCGGACGGACCGGCACCGACCGCCGGCGCGGGCTCGTGCACCACCGGCACGCCGAAGGCGGCCCTCCGGCTCGCCCGGCGCAGGGCGGCCAGCACCGGCCGTCCGAGGAGGAGGACCAGGGCGCCGTTGGTGAGGGCCCGGGGGATGTCGAAACCGAGCGAGGTGGTCAGGTCGAAGAAGAGGAAGCTGTGGAGGTTGTGGAGCAGGCCGGCCCCCGGGACGAAGGAGAAGGACGTCGTGGCATCCGCGCCGAACGGCCAGAACCAGAGGTTGAGCAGGGTGCCGTAGAGGATGCCGGCCACGGCCGCGTAGGCGGCCAGGAGCCCGACCTCGGCCCGACCCCGGGCGGGGGGCAGGCAGCCGGCCCCGAAACCCATCCACGCCGCCCCGAACATCTGGAAGGGAAGCCACGGGCCCACCCCACCCGTGATGAGGGCGGACACCACGATGGTCAGCGCCCCGAGGACGAAGCCGAAGCCGCGTCCGAGCACCCGACCCGCCGGGATCAGGAGGAAGAAGACCGGCTCGAAACCGGCGACGCCCGGGCTGGGCACCCGGAGGGCCGCCCCACAGGCGGCGAGGATCCCGAGCAGGGCGATGGCCTTGGCATCGAGCGAGCCCTCGGCCAGTTCGCTCAGGACCACGGCGAGGAGGAGCGGCAGGACGGCGATGAAGATCCACGGCGCATCGGCCGCATGAGCCTGGGCGTTGCCGGCCGTCCCGTGGAGCAGGAGGGGCCAGCAGAATCCCACCACACCCACCAGGGAGGTCACGGCCAGCAGCACCGAGGCACGGGGGGCGAGTCGCACGGCGGCCGTCATGCGGCGACGCTCATCCACGTACGGCCTCGGGTTCGAGGGCGGCCCGGACCTCCGAGACGGTCAGCCACGGCTCCGGGGCCAACACCTTCGCCACCTGCGGGGCGAACACCGGCGAGTGGCACACCACGTCCCGGGCGGGTCCGTCGGCGACGACCTCGCCTTCGGCCAGGACCACCGCCCGGGTGGCCACCTGGGCCACCAGCTCGACGTCGTGGGTGGCCATGACCACGGAGTGTCCGTCCGCCGCCAACTCGTCGAGCAGGAGGACGAGCCGGGCCTTGCCCGGGTAGTCCAGCCCGCGGGTCGGCTCGTCCAGGAGCACCAGCGGTGGGGTCGGCGCCAGCACCACCGCCAGAGCGAGGGCCAGCCGCTGCCCCTCGGAGAGGTCCCGCGGATGGCGGTCCGGGGCCAGCCCGGGCAGCACGCGCTCGAGCATGGCGGCCGTCGTCCCGGCGACGAGGCCGGTGTCGTGGTCGGCGGAGGCGCACTCGTCGGCCACCGAGTCGCCGTAGAGGAGGATGCCGGCGTCCTGGGGCACCAGGCCCACCCGGGCCACGAGCGCCCTCGGGGCCAGACCGTCCGGCGCGTCACCACCCACGTCGACACGGCCGGTGGTCGGCGGCCGGACCCCGGCCAGCTGTGACAGCAGGGTGGACTTGCCCGAACCGTTCCTGCCCATCACCGCGATGATCTCGCCGGGCCGGATCTCCAGATCCACGGCGTCGAGGGCCGTGACCTCGTGGTAGCGGACGCTGACGCGGTCGAGGCGCGCCCGCACGTCACCCTGCGCCGGCGGTGGGGATTGGGGTGGCACCACACCGGCCAGTCGGTCCCGCAGGGGCCCGGCCACCCGTCGGGCGTCGCGGACCGACAGGGGAAGGGGCACCCATCCGGCCAGCCGGCCGAGGTCGACCAGCGGGGGCGCCACCGGAGCGTCGACCATCACCTCGGCCGCGGGGCCGACGACCAGGGAGGAGCCGCGGCCGGGTACGAGCACCACCGAGTCGGCGAAGGGCAGGACCCGCTCCAGACGGTGCTCGGCCAGGAGCACGGTCAGCCCGAGATCGTGGACCAGACGGGTGAGCGACGCCAGCACCTCCTCGGCCGCCGCCGGGTCGAGGGCCGAGGTGGGCTCGTCGAGCACCAGCACCCGGGGGGACGCCGTCAGGACGGCGCCGATGGCCACCCGCTGCTGCTGTCCCCCCGACAGGGTGCCGAGCGGTCGGTAGCGCAGCTCGTGGAGACCCAGCAGGTCCAGGGTGTCCTCGACCCGCCGCCGCATCACGTCCGGGGCCAGGCCGAGGTTCTCCATGGTGTAGGCCAACTCGTCCTCGACCACATCGGTCACGAAACTCGCCGCCGGGTCCTGGCCGACCATGCCCACCACGTCGGCCAGCTCACGGGGCGGGAAGTCCCGGGTCGAGCGCCCGTCGACCAGCACCTCCCCCGTGAGCCGACCGCCGGTGAAGTGGGGCACCAGTCCGTTGACGGCCCGGAGCAGCGTGGTCTTGCCCGAGCCCGTCGGACCCACCACGACGCACAGCTCTCCTTCGCCGATCTCCAGATCGACCCGGTCGAGCGTCGGGCGGTCGGCACCGTCGTAGGCGAACGAGACGTCCTCGAAGCGGATCATGACACCGGCTCCCCGGGTCGGGTGACCGGGGCCCGACTGTCTGGCGGGTTGACCGGGGCCCGACGGTCGGGCGGGCTGACCGCTTCGGCGTCCGGGCCACCCGCCGGACACGACGCCGCGGTTCCGACGGGTGCCCGCCGGGCTCGCCCGGCGGCGCCGGCCCCACCGCGGTCCTCCGTGGTCGGCGCGGCCGTCGCCACGGTGCCGGCCTGTTCCACCGGCGCGATCCAGGCGGGGGCCAGGCCGACGAGGATCCCGACGGCCACCACGATCGGCAGGGTCGGCGTGGTCAGGGGATCGGCCACGAACTGCAGGCCGGGGACACCGGCCAGGCCGGCACCCACCAGGGTGGTCACCACGACGACACCGGATGCCGACACCAGCCATTCCTGGGCGCGCCAGGGGTCGGGTCGGTACCGGGTCCGGTTGGTCCGGCGACCGCCGGCGGCGAGGCCGACCCCGACCAGGACGGCCCCGACCGCGACGAAGGGGATGCCACCGCCGGGCAGCGAGCCCGCCACCAGGACGCCGTACACACCGGCCAGGATCGCCAGCAGACCCACCGCGGTGCCACCCGTCGCCCAGCGTCGGACGCCACGGGCCACCGCCACCCGCCGCCCGTAGCCCCGGGCGTCCATCGACGAGGCGAGCTGGAGGGAGCGCTCGAGCGCCCGCTCCAGGACCGGCACGGCCATGCCCCGGATGCCGGACACCCCACGCACGGAGCGACCCCGCAGGCGGCGGGCCTCGCGGATGTCGCCGATGGCCATGACGAGTTCGGGCGCGAACGACAGGGACACGGTGATGGCCACCCCCGCCTCGTACAGCACGGCGGGGAGGCACCGCAGCAGCCGGTACGGACTGGCCAGCGAGTTGGCGGCGCCGAAGCAGACCAGGACCACGGCGAGCTGGAGTCCGGTGACGGCGGCCTGCAGGACGGACTCGATCGTCACCGGACCACCGATGCTCACCCCTTCGGCCCAGGCCGGTAGGGGGACGTGGGGCAACGTGAAGATCGTGTGCCCCGGGAGCGCCCGGTCACCGAAGACGATGACAAGTACGACGCGCAGCACGATGACGACCAGACCCAGTCGGAGGAAGACGCCCATCGAGCGCGACCAGGGGGCGGAGGTCCGGCGGGCGGTGACGACGTAGACGACCACGGCCCCGATCACCAGCAACAGGATCGGGTTGGTCGTGCGCGACGCGGCACCGGCCAGGCACGCCGCCCAGAGCCACCACGCGCCCGGGTGGAGGCCGCGCCGTCCGGGTCCGGCGGTGGCGGACGGCTTGCTCATCGGGCGTGGTGGGTGTTCACCGGGTCCGGGGGTTCCGACGGGACCGGACGTAGGCGGCGATGGCCAGCGCCGCCACGATCAGGCCTCCGACGACGAGCGGGACGGGGCTCGAACCCCCCGGACCCGGGTCGTGGGCGGAGACATCGTCCTGGGGGACGGCGGTGGGGATCGTCGAAGGGGCCGGGCTCGCCGACGGTGTCGTCGCGGTCGGGGAGGTGGAACCGGAGACCGACGACGCCGCCCCACCGGCCTGACCCGTTGCGCCCGGGCTTCCCTTCTTCGGGTGGGTGCGTTGTGTCGCTGCGGGGGTACCCGTCGCCGCGGCCCCGACCGGGGAGGTCGCCGCCGTTCCGGCCGACGGGCTCCCGCCGTCACCGTTGCCGCCCGCCTTGCCCCCGCCCCCGCCGCTCGTGGTGGTGGTCGTGCCGCGGGATCCGCAGATGGCGCCGTACCGGGCGGGCGTGCGGGGCGGTGGATCGCTCGGATTGGCCTTCCCCGGGTTCTCGAACCGCCATCCTTCGACGTCGTCGGTCCCGACCGCACCCTGGGCACCGCTCTCGGAGTACGTCCAGCCGTGGGGTCCGCCGGTCCAGTACGCCCAGTAGATGTAGCCGTCGCCCACCTCGGTCCCGCATCCACTGGCAGGGATCCCGTTGATGGAGCAGAGCAGTCCGGAGGCGTTGAACGTGGGTTGGGCCAGATGTTCCTGACCGACGAATGCAGCCAGCGCGTCGTAGCGGTCGTCGGACGAGGGGACGGTGACACAGCCCACGACCTGGTCGGAGGTGGAGCCTCCGAAATCGAGTACGAACGCCACCGACGTCTCGCCCGCCGTGCCGGCGGCGTGGGCCACGTCGACGAACGGGCGAAGGGCGAAGGGCCCGGCGAGGGCCAGGGCCACGGTGCCCGCCGCCACGACCAGCGAGCCGCGGGCGAGCCGCCGACCGACGCCGGGCCGGCGCGGTCCGTCAGGCGCCGGTGCCGCTGCGGTGGGATCCGTCCGGTGGCGCCTGGTGACGGACATCGAACCTTCTCGCTTCCGGGCCCGACCCGGGAGCACCGGAGGTCGTCCCCCGGTGACCGAGTCCGCGCCGCTGTTCTCGACGGGTGGGACTCACCAAGCCCGGGGGCGGCATCCCGGCTCGCGGCACACGCCCATTCGGGTCGTCACGTGCCGCCTACGGTTGCGGACCAGCGCCGGAATTCGACCGGCTTCCCCGCCCGGGGACTTCATGATGCTGGACCCGATGGTAGCAGCACGCCCCCGGCGACTCCCGGGGAGGAGGGGGTCGTCATCGGACCCGGGGCCGCCCCGGTCAGGTCGGCGGTCCGGTCGGGCCCAGCCAGTCCGCCGTGGCCTCGGCGATACAGGTCTCGACCTGCCCCTGGGCCCGCCGGTGGCCGAACCGGTCGACCAGGCAGACCACCGCGCACCCCGCGTCGAGGGCCAGGGCCGTGCCCTCGTCGGTGCACCGGCCGGCCACCACGAGGGTGGGGACCCCGGACCTCCGGGCGTCCGCGACCACCCCGCCCACGACCTTGCCCCGGAACGAGGTCCCGTCGAGGGCACCCTCCCCCGTCACCACCCGGTCGGCGCCCTGCAGGGCCCGGTCGAGCCCCACCAGGTCACGCACGAGTTCGTAGCCCGACGCCAGCGTCCCTCCGAGCACGGCCAGCGCGCCGCCGAGTCCCCCGGCGGCGCCAGCTCCCGGGAGCCGGCGGACATCGACGCCGTAGCGGTCGGCGTACCGGTCGGCCAGCGCCTCGAGGCGCGCCGTCAGCACGGCGACCTGGTCCGGGCCGGCTCCCTTCTGGGGACCGAACACCGCGGCCGCCTCCACGAACGAGGCGCCGACGTCACAGGCACCGATGACCCGGACCCCGGCCACTCCGCCCCCCGCCTCGACCGCCTCCAGGGTCCCGAGACCGCCGTCGGTGGTCGCCGAGCCCCCGAGACCGACCACCACCGTGCCGCCCGGCCCCACCCGTCGCGCCGCGGCCACCAGGAGCTCCCCCGTCCCCCGGGAGGTGGCCGCCACCGGATCGTTCGCGTCGCTCCCCCGGCCACGGACAGTCCCGACGCCCGGGCGGACTCCACGACCGCCATCCCCTCCCCCAGGCGCCAGGCGGCATCGACCGGCGCGCCGTCGGGCCCCGTGACCCGGGTCACCACCTCGGTCGGGCACGCCCGGGCACAGGCGTCGAGCAGGCCCTCGCCCCCGTCCGACATCGGGAGCGCGGTCACCTCCCATCCGAGATGGGTGGCCGCGCCGGCCATGGCGGCGGCCACCTGGTGGGCGTCCGCGGTCCCGCGGAACTTGTCCGGGGCCAACACGACTCGGGGCATCCTGCGACCCTACCGACTCCCCGACGCGCCCCCGGGGCGATCGGGCCCTCCCCCGGTGGGGTGGGTGAGCGGTCAGCCCCGTAGCGCGGCGTAGGCCGATCGGACGGCGGCGGCGTCGACGGTCGCGTCCGGTTCGACCCTGACCGGTCGGCCGAACCCCCACGACGCCCGGACCTCGTCGGGCGAGCGACCGGACACCACGGCCGCCGCCTGCACGCAGGCCCCGGTCGCCACGGCCTCGTCGAGGTCCGGCACCTCCACGGAACGTCCGGACAGATCGGCGAGCGCCCGGCGGTAGGCCGGCGACCGCGAACCTCCGCCGACCGCCACCAGGGGCCCACCGTCGACCTCCGTGAGTGCCGAGAGTTCGTCGAGCGCGTCGAGGAGCCCGCAGACGACTCCTTCGTAGGCGCTGGCCGCCACCTCGGCACGCGACACGCCGGCCCGCAACCCGGCCAGGGTGCCGGTGGCGGTCGGCCGGTCGGGGGTGCGCTCGCCGTCGAAGTACGGGAGGAGGGTGAGCCCGGACGCACCGGTGGGCGTCGTGAGGGCGAGCGCGGAGAGCTCCGACGGTGACACCCCGAGCAGGGCGGCGACCGAATCCGTCACCCGGGTGGCGTTGAGCGTGCAGGCCAGCGGCAGGTACTGCCCGGTGGCGTCGGCGAACCCGGCCACCGTTCCGGACGGGTCGGCGGTCGGCACCCCGCTGCGGACGTAGACGGTCCCCGAGGTTCCGAGCGAGATGCACGGCTGGGCCGGGGCCAACCCGATGCCGAGGGCGGCGGCCATGTTGTCCCCGGTTCCCGGGCCCACCACTCCGATGCCCTGGAGCCCGAGGTCCTCGAGCCCGGCGGGGTCCGGTGGTCCGGCGGCCTCGGTCGGGGCCAGGACGGTGGGCAGGCGGTCGGCCCAGTCGGCCGGTCCGACCACATCGTCCAGCAGGTCGACCAGCCACTCGCCGGTGGACGGGGCGAAGTACCCGGTGCCCGAGGCGTCACCCCGGTCCGTCACCCGCCTTCCGGTCAGCCGCCACGTCAGGTAGTCGTGGGGCAGCAGCACCGATCGCACCGCCCGGGCGACGTCCGGTTCGTGGGCGGTCAACCACGCGAGCTTGGTGATCGTGAAGGCGGCCACCGGCACCGAGCCCGTCCTGGCCGCCCAGGCCGGGGCGCCGAGTGCCTCCACCATGCGGGCCGCCTCGGGGGCCGATTCGGTGTCGTTCCACAGTTTGGCGGGCCGCAGGACGGCACCGTGCCCGTCGAGGACGACGAGGCCGTGCTGCTGACCGGCCACCGACACCCCCGCCACGGACCGGGACCCGCCGTCGGTGGCCTGGCCGGCCGCCCGGGCCAGCGCGATCCACCACGTCTCGGGATCCTGTTCCGAGCACGGCGGGTGGATGTCGGGATGGGCGGCCCGTCCCGAGCCGACCAGGGTGCCGTCGTCCGCGTCCCGCAGCTCGACCTTCGTCACCTGGGTGGAACTGTCGACACCGAGGACCAGCGGCACCGTCAGGCCCCGCCCACCCCGTCGACGGTCACCGTGGCCACCGGGTCACCGGCGTCGGTCCCGACGCCGAGCACGTAGGAGCCCGGCTCCTGGAACCATGCCCCGTCGCGGCGGACCGCCAGATCCACCAGATCGAACGGGAGCGTGACCGAGGCGGCGTGGCCGGCGTCGACCTGGACCCGTCGGAAGGCCACCAGGCGGCGCGCCGGGCGCTCCACCGCGGAGCCGGGCAGCCCGGCGAAGCAGAACACCACCGTGGCCCCGGCGCAGTCTCCCGTGTTGGCCACCTCGATCGAGACGCGCCCGGAGGTCGACGTGGGACCGTCCCGGTCCAGGCGGATCGACGACGGGTCCAGCGCCCACGTGGTGTACCCGAGGCCGGCGCCGAAGGGGCGGTGGGCGGCGATGCCGTCCCGGTCGAGCTTCCACTGACCGTGGAAGAGGTCGTAGACGACGGCATCGGCGCCCGGTTCGAACGCGACCAGATCGTCCTCGTCCACCGGCAGGGCGAACGGGAGCCTCCCTCCCGGCTCGACCGTCCCCGTCAGGACGTCGCCCAGGGCCCGCCCGCCTTCCATGCCCGGATACCAGACCACCAGCGTGGCCGCTACGTGGTCCAACCACGGCATGACCACGGCGGAGCCGCCCATGACCACTGCGACCGTCCGGGGGCAGGCGGCCGCCGCCGCGCCCACCAGGTCCTCGTCCTCGGTGGGGAGCCGGAGTGTCCGCCGGTCGCCTCCCGGGGCGAACGTCGCCGGAGGGGCGGCATCGGGCCCGACCGTCGGTGGAGGGGCGGCATCGGGCCCGACCGTCGGTGGAGGGGCGGCATCGGGCCCGACCGTCGGTGGGGAGGACTCCGCCCCCGCCATCCCCCGGAGCTCCGGGGCCACCTCGGAGGCATCGGTCATGGCGGACGAGCCGGGAGTCGCCGCGGGACCCGGCTCCGGCGCGGCAGGGAACATCGTCGCCATCGACTCGCTCGTGCCCACGTCGATGAACTCGCCCTCGTCCTCCTTCGTCAGTCCCACGACCACCACGCACAGGTCGGCGCCCTCGGCCGCCCGGGCGTCGGAGTCGTGGTGGACCACATCGGCCGTGGGGAACGCACCCCGGATCCCGTCGAGCAACGTCGACACTTCGGGCGGCAGCACCTCGCTCGATCCTCCGTCGCCGAGATTGGCGACGCGCGCCAGGCGTCCGAGCACCACCACTCGTCGGAGGTCGCGGCGGACCGGCAGCAGCCGGCCTTCGTTTCGCAGCAGGACCATCGACGCCGATGCCGCCTCCCGGGCCAGTGCCCGATGCCCGGGGCTGGCGAGGACCGAGGGGTCGGGCTCGGCTCCGACGGCGACGTCGGCGAAGCGGAGCAGCGTGGCCACGATCGCCTCCACCCGGGCCACCACATCGGCGGGATCGAGTCGACCGTCGGCCAGTGCGGCGGGAAGGTCCCGGGCCCGCTGCTGTCGGAACGGCATCTCGATCTCCAGGCCGGCGCGCACGGACAGGACCGCGTCGTGGAGCCCGGCGATGAAGTCGGAGGTCACGAAGCCGTCCCACCCCCACTCGCCCCGCAGGATGTCGGTCAGCAGCACCCCGTTCTGGCCGCACCACTCCCCGTTGACCGAGTTGTACGCCGACATCACCGACGCCACCCCCTCCCCGGCGACCCGCCGGAAATGGGGCAGGTACACCTCGTGGAGGGCACGCTCGTCCACCGTCACGTCGACCCGGAAGCGGGCCTCCTCCATCGAGTTGCAGGCGAAGTGCTTCATGCAGGCCATGACGCGGGTCTGCAGGCCCCGGGTCAGGGCCGCCGCCAACTCCCCCACGTGATGGGGATCCTCGCCGTACGTCTCCTGAGCCCGCCCCCAACCGGGGTGGCGCAGGAGATTCATGCAGACGGCGCCGGTGTACGTGGCGCCGACCGCCGACAACTCCGCCCCGACGGCCCGGCCGATGCGCTCCTCGAGGCTGGGGTCGAAGGTCGCCCCCCGGGCCATGGAGACCGGAAAGCAGGTGGCGGGGCCGACGACGCATCCCCGGGGACCGTCGGCGAACCGGATCCCCGGGACCCCGAGACGCGCCACGGCGGCGGCCGGCCACGGGTGTGCGTGGTAGCCACCGTTGACCAGGTCGTCCAGGCCGTCCCAGAATTCGGTGTCGCCGTCGAGACACCCGAGCCGCTCGTCCTCGGTCATGGCCGCCACCAGGACGGCGGCCTCGGCGTGGTGGTCCGCCCCGAGCCGGACCCGCCGTGCCGCCGCCGAAAAGGGGGTGTCGTCGGAGCCGCTCATCGGGCCCGCTCGACGTGCCTGTTGACCAGGTGCTCGAGCATCTCCTGACGTCCCGATACCGGCACGGGGACGAGGCCCCCGGCCGTCACCTGGTCCCTCAGCGACGCCAGCGTGGCCGTCCCGTCGAGCACCGACGTCCCCAGCGGGCCGTCCCACGCCGCGTACCGCTCGGACCGGAACCGGGCCAGGTCCCCCGACTCGAGCAGGGACGCGGCGGCCAGGAGCGACCTGGCCATCGTGTCCATGGCGCCGATGTGACCGTGGAAGAGGTCGTCCCGGGCCGTCGACTGACGGCGCAGTTTGGTGTCGAAGTTGATCCCTCCGGTGGTGAAGCCACCGGCCGACAGGATCTCGTACAGCGCGAGCGTGCACTCCTCGACGGAGTTCGGGAACTGGTCGGTGTCCCACCCGTTCTGGGGATCGCCGCGGTTGGCGTCGATCGATCCGAGGGCGTCGGCGGCGATGGCCGTGGCCACCTCGTGGTGGAAGCTGTGGCCGGCCAGGGTGGCGTGGTTGGCCTCCAGGTTGAGCCGGAACTCGCCGGCCAGTCCGTGGCGGTCGAGGAACCCGAGCACGGTCGCCGCATCGTGGTCGTACTGGTGCTTGGTCGGCTCCGCCGGCTTGGGTTCGATCAGCAGTGCCCCCGGGAAGCCGATGCGGTGCTTGTGCTCCGCCACCAGGTGCAGGAAGCGGGCCAGCTGGTCCGCTTCACGGGCCAGGTCGGTGTTGAGGAGGGTCTCGTACCCCTCGCGGCCTCCCCACAGCACGTAGTTCGCCCCACCGAGCGCGTGCGTGGCCTCGAGAGCGTGGCCCACCTGGGCCGCGGCCACCGCGAAGACCTCCGGATCGGGATTGGTGGCGGCCCCTGCCGCGTAGCGGGGGTGGGAGAACAGGTTCGCCGTCCCCCACAGCAGGCGCACCCCGGTGCGCTCCATGTGGCCGGCGGCCTCGTCGACCATGGCGTCGAGGTGGGCCGCCGTCTCGGCCGCCGTCGTCCCCTCGGGGGCGATGTCCCGGTCGTGGAAGCAGAAGAACGGGGTACCGAGTTTGGCCATGAACTCGAAGGCGGCAGCCATCTTGGTGCGGGCGGCTCCGAGCGGATCGGTGCCCGGCGCACCCCAGGGCCGGTCGAGCGTCGCCTCGCCGAAGACGTCGGAGCCGGGCCACACGAAGCTGTGCCAGTAACAGACCGCCATCCGCAGCTGGTCCTCCATTCGGCGTCCGGCCACCACCCGGTCGGCGTCGTACCAACGGAAGGCGAGCGGGTCGTCCGAGTCGGGTCCGGCGAAGGGGATGTGTCCCACACCCGCGAAGAACTCCGAGGTCCCGCTCATCGCGTCGTCCGGGTCCGGTATCCGTGCACACCGCATCATCGCGTCGACACCGTGCCGGCGCCACCGTCCGGCGGTCATGGTCGACCGGTCGCGGACCACGGTTCGACACCGAACGCTGTGTAGGGTCGACGCGATGGCGTCCCCCTCCACCGACCCCACGTCGGCCGACGATCCGGCCGCTCCGGTCGAACTGCCCTCGACGGTGGCCGAGGCCACCAGAGCGGAGTTCCGGCGCATCACCCACCCGCCGTTCGAGACGCTCCTGACCGTGGCCATCAACGCCGCCCTGATGAGTTCGGCGTGGTTCTTCCTCCCGACCTCGATCCGGGGACAAGGTCTTCGAACTCCACGGCAGTCTGGCCTTCGCCTTCGTGCTGTCGAGCTGGATGTACTCGGACGTTCCCGCCACCAACGTCCTGGCCTGTGACACCGTCCAGACACTGGCGGCCATCAACGAGCCCGGTGCCCTGCACCGGATCCTGGTGGCCCGCCGTCGGATGCTGTGGCTCGTGGTGGCGCCGGTCTGCCTGCTCATCGCCTTCGTCAACGGGGTCGGGGCCCCCGACCGGGTGGTCGTCGTCTACTCGGCGGTGGCCATCGGGGTCATCCCCTTCGGCGTCCTCGGCGTGTCGGCCTGGGTCGGCGTCCTGTTCCCCTACCATCCGATCCCCCTCCGCTACCGCTGGGAACACCGCCGCACCTGGTGGCCGATGCTGGGTCGCTGGGCGACCCTGGTGCTCCTCCCCTACGGCGTCGTCCCCCTGCTGACGGGCGTCTTCCTGGCGCCGACCCTGCTGATCTGGGGTCTCACGTCGCCGAAGGGTCTGACCCAGAAGCTGCCGGACAACGACCTCGGACTCGGGATCGCGCTCGCCTGTCTCATCGCGTTGGCCGGCGCCTACTTCGGCCAACGGATGTCCCTGCGCCTGGTGGAACGCCGTCGGGACCGGCTGGTGGCCTACCTCTCCGATCCGCGACGCGGCTGAGCGCCGCCGTTCCCCCGGGGTCCGTCCCCGGCGACCGGCGGCCTGACAGGCTTGGCGACGTGGCCACCACCTCCATCCTCGGAATCGGCGACGTCGAGCATCGGGAGCTGCTGGCGACCGTCATTCGGGCCGCTCTCAGCACCGGCGTCCTCCTGGCCGTCTACTTCCTGATGCCCATCGGGCACCGGCCCATCGCCCACAGCCTCCTGCGGGACATCGGCGTCATGGCCCGGCTGGGGGCGGCGACCGCCATCTTCATCGCCGTGCTGCTCTTCGAGATCCGCGGCATCGCCCGGGCCAAGCACCCCATGCTCCGGGCCGGGGTGGCGATGGCCATCGTGATCCCGCTCTTCCTCGTCTTCTTCGCCTGGATCTACCTGAACATGTCCAACTCCGACGTCCAGACGTTCGGGCACCCCATGGACCACATGACCGCCCTCTACTTCACCGTGACCGTGTTCTCCACGGTCGGGTTCGGTGACATCACCCCGAAGACGGACCTCGCCCAGCTGGTGACGACCGTCCAGATGCTGGCCGACCTCGCGGTGATCGCCATCGTCGTGCGCCTCATCCTGGGCGTCGCCAATCGCAGCGCCGCCGAGCGCGCCGTCGCTACCGGCGACGAGGAGGTCGCTGGCGGGCCGACCCCGACCTGACCCGGAACCGACCCCCGGGCCCGCTCGGCGAGTCCACGTGTCAAGATGCCCGGGTGCTGGCCAACCGGGTCACCGAGCTGCTCGGCGTGGACATCCCCATCGTCCAGGCCCCCATGGGGTGGATCGCGCGCTCGCAGCTCGCCTCGGCCGTCTCCAACGCCGGCGCCATGGGCATCATCGAGACCTCCTCGGGGGAACTCGACACGGTCCGGGACGAGATCGCCCGGATGAAGGACCTGACGGACAAGCCCTTCGGAGTCAACATCGCCCAGGCCTTCGTGGCCGACCCGACGGTCATCGTCGACTTCGTCATCGCCCAGGGTGTGCGATTCGTCACCACGTCGGCGGGTAGCCCGACCCAGTACACCGCCCGGCTGAAGGACGCCGGACTCACCGTGTTCCACGTGGTTCCCACCCTGCGGGCCGCGGCCAAGGCGGTCGAGGCCGGTGTCGACGGGCTGATCGTGGAGGGCGGCGAAGGCGGGGGCTTCAAGAACCCGCGCCCGGTTTCGACCATGGTGCTACTGCCGTCGGTGACCTCCGCCTTCGACGTCCCCGTGATCGCCGCCGGTGGGTTCCTCGACGGTCCGACCATGGCCGCCGCCCTGGCGCTCGGGGCCGAAGGGGTCCAACTCGGCACCGTCATGCTGTCGACCGTCGAGTCGCCCGTCCACGACAACTGGAAGCAGGCTGTGGTCGCCGCGGCCGAGACGGACACCGTGTTCCTCAACAGCCACACCTCACCGGCGCTCCGGGCGCTGCGGACCGAGCGGTCCGGATGTCTCGAATTCGACCACGGCCGCAACGCCATGGCCGACTTCGGGAACGTCCGTGACCTCTATTTCGGGGGCGACCTCGAGTCCGGCATCGCCCTGTCCGGTCAGGTGGCGGGCCGCATCACCGCCAGCCGCCGCGTGGCCGACGTCATCTCGGACTGCGCCACCGGATGCGAGGCCACCCTCGCCGACCTGTCGAGGCGGTACGTCGGATGAGCATCGCCGACGTGCTGGCGGAAGCCGACGCCGACCTCGCCACCGTCCGTTCGGTGGTCGACGCCGCCCAGCACGCCCTCGACGTGGCGGAACGCACCCAGCGCCACGGCGCGCGCCTGGCCGCACGGCTGCGGACACTGGTCGTCGTGGCCGCGCTCGGAGCCACCACCCTCGGCGTGGCGCTCGCCGTTCGCGCCGTGCTGGGCCGACGGTCGGCGGTATCCGTGGCGCCTGTCGTCCCATCCGAGGTCGCCGGGTCGCCATCGGTGGTCGACCCGTCCACCAATGGGTCGCCCACCCCTCCCGGCCCGAGCTGACCGCCGAGCCGGAGGGTGTCCCGCGGTCGCCGCCCGGTCCGGCGGTACGCTTCGGTCGCCCGACCGGCGCAGCGATGCGTGGGGGCGGAACGGACCCGGAGGTAGCTGAGCGGCCATGGATGTGTTCCTCGCCTTGCTGGCGGCGATCGCGTTCGCCGGCGGGAGCGTCTTCCAACAGAAGGGCACTCTGTCCACGTCGGACGGTGACGGGCACCCGAGCTTCCTGGTCCAGATCGTGCGCGAGCCGGTCTGGTTGGCCGGGGCCCTCCTCCAGGCGGCCGGATGGGTCCTCCAGGCGGTCGCCCTCGACAAGGGTCCCCTGGTCGTGGTCCAGTCGGTCACCACCCTCTCGCTGGTCTTCGCCCTACCGCTCGGCGCCCGGCTGACCGGCCAGGTGATCTCTCCCCGGGTGGTCGCCGGGGCGGCGGCCGTGGTGGTCGGCATCGTGCTCTTCCTGTCCGTCGGATCGCCCAAGGGCGGGACCACGAACCCCGCCGCCTCCGAGTGGTGGTCGGCCTGCCTGGTCACCCTCGTGCTGGTGGCGGGGGCCGGGCTGTCCGGTCGCCACCGCACCGGCGCTCCCCGGGCGCTCCTGTTCGGCGTGGCCGCCGGGTTCGGTTTCGGACTGCAGACGGCGGTCACCAAGCAGTTCGTGACCGTGGTCGGGCACGGCCTCGGGGCGATCTTCGCGAGTTGGACGATCTACGTGCTGATCATCTCGGCCGTCTCCGGCTTCGTGTTACAGCAGTCCGCGCTCAAGACGGGGGTCCTCGCCCCCGCGCTGGCCTCGAGCAACGCCGTCACCTTGTTCGCCGGCGTCATCCTCGGGATCACCGTGTTCGGCGAGACGCTCGCCCACGGCGATGGCCGGCTCGTGCCGGCGGTACTCGGCCTGGCCGCCGCCCTGGCCGGAGTGGCCATGCTGGCCGGGGCTCCCCAGCCCCAGCCCGCCGACCCCTGAGGCCGGCGGAGCCCGATCCCGCCGACCGGCACCGGCCGGCCCTCAGCGCGGGTGACAGGCCTTCGCCTTCCGTCCGCTCCCACAGGGGCACGGATCGTTGCGGCCGGCGGTGGCGAAGAGCTGGCGCACCTCGTCGGCGTAGTGACCGCTCCGCAGCAGCTGGGCCATGAGCCGCATCGGCCCGTCGATGTGGGTGAAGAACGACTTGTAGCCGGCACACAGGTAGTTGAGCCCGTACTCACCGTCCGGGGTGAGCGTGAAGCGGTTGCGCGGGCACTCGCCGTTGCAGGCGAACCGCACGTCGCAGGATCGGCAGTAGGCGGGGAGGGTCTCCTCCTTGGCCTTCCCGAACGCCACCTGTCGGGGCGAGCTCACGAGATCGACCATGGAGGTGGTGGTGATGTTCCCGAGGAGATGGTCGGGCTCGACGAAGTGGTCGCAGGAGTACAGGTCACCGTTGTGCTCGAGGGCCACCGCGTCACCGCAGGTCTTGCGGAAGATGCACAGGCTCGAGGGAAGGTCGCACCAGCTGGCCAGGGCGGCGTCGAACAGCTGGACGAACACCGTGCCGACGTCGTGTACGACCCATTCGTCGAACACGGCGTTCAGGAACGTCCCCCAGGCGTCCGGGTCGACCGACCGGTCGGTGACGGTGTCGCCCTCCTGGAACCCCGTTTCGTTGACGCGCTCGACGATGGGGATGAACTGGACGAACGTGATCCCGAGGTCGTCGCGGAAGTACCGGTAGACGTCGAGCGGGTGCGCCTGGTTGGCGGCGTGCACCGTGCACAGCACGTTGACATCGACTTCGTGGGCCTGCAGGAGGCCGAGTCCCCGCAGGACCCGGGAGGACGTGGGGCCGCCGCGCTTGTCCACGCGGTAGCGGTCATGGAGGTCGGGCGGCCCGTCGATGCTGATGCCCACCAGGAACCGGTGCCGGGCGAGCAGCTCACACCAGTCGTCGGTCAGCAGGGTGCCGTTGGTCTGGATCGTGTGCTGGAGTTGCTGGGCCGGTCGGGCCACCTCCTCGGCCAGGGCCACCGCCCGCCGGAAGAAGTCCACACCCATGAGGGTGGGCTCACCGCCCTGCCACGCCACGGTGACCTCGCCATCGGGCTGACTGGCCAGGTACTGGCCGAGGTAGTCGGCCAGGAGGTCGTCCGACATCCGGAACCGGTCGCCCGGGTAGAGCGACTCCTTCGACAGGAAGAAGCAGTACTCGCAGTCGAGGTTGCAGATCGGACCGGTCGGCTTGGCCAGGACGTGGAACG
This sequence comes from uncultured Acidimicrobiaceae bacterium, assembly GCA_963699345.1. Taxonomy (GTDB): domain Bacteria; phylum Actinomycetota; class Acidimicrobiia; order Acidimicrobiales; family RAAP-2; genus Bog-756. The sequence continues at coordinate 753,134 of CAVOTL010000007.1, forward strand.
GCACGCGCAACGTGCTCGGCCGGTCCGCCTGAGCCCCCCGGGCGGACCCGGTGCGGGTGGGTGTCATCTCGACCGGTGTGGACATGGCGGCGGCCCCCTTCTTTGCGCACCCTATCGGCGCCGCAACCAGGTGCGGGCCGGACCTACGAACCTCCGGCGTCCAGGCGGGCGAGCATGGCGGCCAGCACGTCCCCGGGGGCGTCGATCTGCAGGAAGTGACCCGCTCCCCCGATGCGGTCGAAGGTGGCTCCCCTGATCTCCTCGGCCCACCGTTCGCCTCCCGAGACCGGGAAGACCGGGTCGGCGTCGCCGAAGATCACGTGGACCGGGATCGGCCAGTTCGCCAGGTGCACCCGCACCTCGGCCTGGAGGGTCGCATCGCCCAACTCGGGCTCGGCGAACGGGATGCAGACCGGGAACCGACGGGCACCGGCCTTGGACGCCGCACCGGTGAACGGCGCGTCGAAGGCCGCCACCACCCGGACCAGATCGTGTCCCGGGCGGCGGAGGGTGCCGGCCACGATGTTGCCGGTCGGCATGTCGCCCCCGAGGAACTCCGGGTCGAGGGCGGCGGACCGCCAGCTGCGGACCCCCTCGGAGTACTCGAAGCCGTCATGGTGGAGCCAGGTGTTGAGGATGACCGCCCGCCGGTACCGGTGGAGATCGGCGTCGGCCGTGCAGAGCCCGATGGGACCGCCCCAGTCCTGCACCACCAGGTGGATGTCGCCGAGATCCAAGGTCCGGACCAGGTGGTCGAGAGCCTCCCGGTGACGGGCGATGGTGTACCACGCGTCGTCGGTCGGCTTGTCCGACCGGCCGAACCCGAAATGGTCGGGCGCCACCACCCGGAACCCGGCCGCCACCAGCGGATCGATCCAGTCGCGGTAGAGATAGGCCCAGGTCGGTTCCCCGTGCAGCAGCAGAAAGGTCCCTCGGTCCTCCCCCGGTGGGCGCTCGTCGACGTAGTGCTGACGGAGGCCGTTCGGGTGGGTGAGGTACCGGGGTTCGTAGGGCCAGTCGAGGACCTCGAACCGGTCGTCGGGGGTGCGCACCACGTCGCTCATCTGCGTCCTCTCGCCCGGCCCGGGCCCTCCGGAACGGGACCTCGGAGTCACTATAGTGACACCGAGACTGACAACATCGACCCGGGCCGGCCGGGCCGGGCCGACGACCGGAGGACGTAGTCCATGGACCCCGACCAGCTCCCCACCCTGTCGTACGGGACCATCGACCCGGGGTACGTCCGCCGACTGGCCGACGTGCGTCCCGAGGACGACGGGCCGCTGTGGATGGTCAACCTCATGCGCTACCGGGACCGGGCCGTCTACGCCGACGGCCGGGACTCCGACCTCACCGGTCGGGAGGCCGACGACCGGTACGCGCCGTTCGGCCCCTTCCGCGAGGTCGGCGCGGAACTGGTGTTCCTGTCCGACGTCGAGGAGCAGTTCATCGGTGACGATCAGCGCTGGGACCGGATCGCCGTGGTCCGCTACCCGACGCGCCGGGCGTTCCTCGACATGCAGGACCTTCCCGAGTACGTCGAACTGCACCAGCACAAGGACGCGGGCATGGCGTCCACGTTCGTGATCGGCTGCGTACCGGTGGCCGAGCCGGCGCTGCCACCCGACGCCCCTGACCTCGACGCGGTGCCCCACCCCTCGACTCCCGAGGACGGACCCGTCGTCATTCTCCACGTGCTCCGGTACCACGAAGGACGGGTGTCCGAGGACATGGAGATCTACCAGGGCCTGTCCGCCCAGATCGCCGTGCCCCAGGGCATCCGCATCGGCGCGTGGTTCGACGTCGAGGGCACCGTGGTGGGCGACGGGCGCGGTTGGGACCAGGTCCGGTTCCACGTGTTCCCTTCCCGGGCCGCCTTCCTGGCGGTCGCCCTCGATCCGGCCCGCCTGGCCGCTCAGGCGGACCACCGGGAACCGGCCATCGCCGACACGTACACCTTGCTGCTCCGACCCGGCCTGGACCGGCTGACCGGGTCCACCGACTCCTGACGCCTCCACCGATCGAATCGAGGACCACCGTGAAGCAACCCGCCGCCATCCGTTGCGTGCTCCAGATGCAGGTGCACGACGTCGACACCTTCCGTCAGGTCGCCACCGAGTGCTGCGCCATCTCCGACGGCGAGCCCGGCACCCTCTACTACGACTGGTTCCTCGACGAGGCCACCGGCGCCGCCCGTCTGGTGGAGGGCTACGACTCCTACGAGTCGATCGTGGCCCACGCCATCGGCCCCGTGTTCACCGACGTCGGACCGCGGCTCCTGGAGGCGTGCACCTTCGTCCACATGGACGCCTACGGGGACACGGCCCGGCTCGCCGAAGGCCCCCAGTTCTGGCCGTCGACCTACTGGGGACCGGCGATCGCCGGACTCGGCGACTGAACGGTCGGCCCGCCGCGGCCCTCCTGTCACGGCAGGCGGACGGGGGCCTCCGTCAGGCGTAACGACCGAGTTCGGCCCGGGCGAGCTGGCGGCGGTGGACCTCGTCGGGCCCGTCGGCGAAGCGCAAGGTGCGCAGACCGGCGTACATGCGGGCCAGGGGGAAGTCCTCCGACACCCCGCCACCCCCGTGCGCCTGGATGGCCCGGTCGACGACGCGCAGCGCCATGTTCGGTGCCACCACCTTGATGGCCGAGATCTCCGTGGCCGCCCCCTTGTGGCCCACGGTGTCCATCAGGTAGGCCGCCTTGAGGGTCAGGAGGCGGGCCTGCTCGATCTCGATACGGGAGTCGGCGATCCACTCGCGGATGACGCCCTGGGCGGCCAGGGGCTTCCCGAACGCCTCGCGCCCGAGCACCCGACGGCACATCAGCTCGAGCGCCCGCTCGGCCATGCCGATGCAGCGCATGCAGTGGTGGATGCGCCCGGGCCCGAGTCGGGCCTGGGCGATGGCGAACCCCATGCCCTCGTCGGCGATCAGGTTCGACGCCGGCACCCGCACGTCCTCGAACAGCAGCTCGCAGTGGCCCTCGCGGTCCACGTACCCGAACACCGGCAGGTTGCGGACGATGGTGAGGCCCGGGGTGTCCCGGGGAACCAGGATCATCGACTGCTGCTGGTGGCGGGCGGCCTCGGGGTCGGTCTTGCCCATCACGATGAAGATGCGGCAGCGCTCGGAGGCGGCCCCCGAGATCCACCACTTGCGGCCGTTCAGCACGTACTCGTCGCCGTCCCGGCGGATCGAGAGCTGGATGTTGGTGGCGTCCGAGGAGGCCACGTCCGGCTCGGTCATGGCGAATGCCGACCGGATCCGGCCCTCGAGCAGCGGGACCAGCCACTGCTCTTTGTGCTCCTCCGACCCGAAGAGGGCCAGGACCTCCATGTTGCCGGTGTCGGGCGCCGAGCAGTTCATGGCCTCCGAGGCCAGCGGGCTCCGGCCCGCCAGTTCGGCCAGGTAGGCGTAGTCGAGATTGGGGACGGGGTCCGGCGTCCAGGGGGTGACGTGGGGCATGAAGAGGTTCCACAGGCCCCGATCCCGGGCCGACGCCTTCAGGTCCTCCAGTACCGGCGGGTGGAAATGGGGATCACCCGACGCCGCCATCTGCTCCTCGTAGACCGCCTCGGCCGGGAGCACCTCCGTCTCGACGAACTCGGTCACACGCGTGCGGAGGTCCAACCCCCGGGGGCTCGGTTCGAAACTCATGGCTCACTCCTCGGTGCGACTCGGTGCCCGACTCGACCGGGCCACCCGAGGGTAGCCAACGACCGGCAGGACCACGCGCCGGTGGGAAGCGTGGGCCATCGGCGCCCGGTCGAACGACCGCCATCGGAGGGGACCACATCTCACGGTGCGTGATGGTGCCAGCGCACCAGGTGGCCGGACCACGGGTGTATTCCCAGAATCTTCAGGGCCGAACGACCCCTATCGACCCTCCACCGTCAAGTTCCGGTCGGGGGCGTCGAAGAGCAGTGCGCGGGAGCGGAGGTGGGGCGGGTGCGCCAGATCGGTGGGCCGGATCCGACTTCGCAACTCTTCGGACCCGGGAGTCAGCTCCCGGGGGCCCAGGGACCCAACTGAACCGGCACCCTCCCGGGGGCCGGTCGAGGTGACACACCTGACGCGGCGGGAGGGCGGAGGCCCGGACCATCAGACGCCATGGCGGAGCGCACCGGACCATGAACCACCCAATCCAAGGAGAGAACCATGAAGCGATTCACGCTCAAGAAGAAGGTCGCCGCGGTCGGCATCGCCGCGGTCATGGCCGTGGGCGGCGGCGGCATCGCCTTCGCCTACTTCACCTCGGGCGGTAGCGGCACGGGCTCGGCCCAGGTCGGCACCGGTCCGGACGATGCGTTCTCCTTCACCAGCACCGGACCGGCCACTCCCCTCACCCCGGGTGCCGACAGCCAGCCGTTCGACGTGAGCGTGACCAATACGTCGGACCAGGCGGCGTTCGTCGGCTTGGTCTCGATGTCGATCGCCACCTTCCCCGGCGGCGACGCGGCGACGGCAGACGGCTCCGACATCCCCGGATGCCTGGCGAGTTGGTTCACCGTGGATCCGACGCTCGATGTCGGCACCACCGTCGGGGCCGGCGACACGGTGACGGCCTCCGGCCTAGGGATCGACGAGCCGACCATCTCGATGACGGAGAGCAACACGGACCAGAACCCCTGTGAGGACGCCAGCATCGGCATCAACTTCAGCTCGTAGCACCAGCCCGTCCCCCGGTTCCGCCCGGACGGCCGCCCCGCGACCGTCCGGGCCCCGGTGGGACCCGACAGCGGTGCGGACGAGGGCGCACCCCGACCGGAGGTCGACATGGCGGACACCGGATCCACGGCCATGACCCCTGCAGCCACGACCAGCCCGTCGCGGGTCGTGGCCCCGGCGCGTCCGGTCACCGCTGACCGCCCGCGTCCGCTCACCCTCTGCCCCGAGGGAGCACGGTGACGGCGCGCCGGATCCTCGTCCCCCTGGCCGTCGTCGCTGTCCTCATCGGCACCGCCACACCGGCCTGGGCCTACTGGGGCTCGACCGGTTCCGGCACCGGCACCGCCGAGGTGGCGTCACTGGACGCGCCGACCGACGTGACGGCCACGGGCGCAGGCGACCAGGTCGAGGTGGCCTGGGCGGGAGCGACGAGCCCGGACCTGGTCGCCCTCGGGTACATCGTGACCCGCACATCGACGGCCGACGGCACCGAGGTCGACGTGTGCGGCACCGGCCCGGGCCAGGTCCTCGATGCCCCGTCGTGCGAGGACGTGGGGGTGCCGTCGGGCACCTACACCTACACCGTCACCGCCACGTTCGGCGGCTGGACGAGCGTCAGCGCACCGAGCGACCCCGTCGACGTGGGAGCCATCGAGACGGATTCCGACCTCGTGCTCTCCCCGTCCACGGCCACCTTCGGCGCGGAGGACGGCACCGATTTCATGGTGTCCGTCGACACCGGCGACGACGGCACGGCCACCGGCACCGTGGACGTCTCGTCGGGCGCCACGGACCTGTGCACCGTCACGCTGCCCGACACCTCCTGCTCGCCGGATCCCGACGCCCTCGATCCCTCCGTCGCGCCGTACCCGTTGGTCGCCACCTACAGCGGTGACGGCACCTACGCCGGGTCGGTCTCGGCCGCACAGCTCCTCACCGTCTACGCGGCACCCGTCATCACGACCACCACCCTCGCCCCGGGGGTGGCGGGCGAGACCGGCTACCGCCAGACCCTGGCGGCCACCGGCGGCCTACCGGGACTGACCTGGACGGTAACGGGAGGAAGCCTTCCAACCGGACTGTTCCTCGACGCCCCGAGCGGGGTGATTTACGGCAACCTGGCCGCAGGTGACATCAATACGACATTCACCGTCACCGTCTCCGACGGCGACGGGGCCTACGCCAGCTCCCTGTTCACCCTCACGGTCACCGGAGCCCTGATCCAGCAGGTCGGCACCCACACCACGGCCAACGGCACCTCGGTCAGCCTCACCCTGACATTGCCGATCACCGCGGGTGACGCCCTGGTCGTGTCGGTCGACCAGGCCTGTGCCACCAGCAGCGGCGCCCACGTCGACGCCCACGTGTCCGGGGTGTCCGGCGACTCGATCGCATGGAGCCGGGCCGTCGCCACCGGTTGCAGCACCGACGGCGATGCCGAGCTCTGGTACGGGATCGACGTGCCGGGTGCCGCCGCCGGGACGAGGATCACCGTGACCCTGGCCGGCTCCGCGGTGGTCCAGTTCGTCGACGTGGCCGAGTACCGGGGAGTCGTCGCCCGGGACACCACGTCACCGGCCACGGTGGATGCCGCCGGCACCGGTTCCACCACCGGGCCCGGGACGGTCACCCCCGCGACCTCCGGCGAACTCGTGGTGGGCGACACGTTCGTCACCCGGGCGACACCGGCGTCCCTCGTCGGGCTGGTCGGTCCCTTCGTCGCCCTCAACACCACCAGCCCCTACGAGGGGTTCGGTGTCTTCGCCATCGACGCCACCGCCGCCGTCCTCACCCCCGGGTACACCCAGACGGTGGCCGGCAGCCCGACGGCGGGCCCCTGGTCGTCGGCGGCCACGGCCTTCACGTTCACTCCCTGAGCCACCGGGTCCCGAGAGCGGGTCCCGGTGCAGCGCCAGGCCCTTGACGACTTCGTTCCACGGGTTAGACTACTTTATATAGAGTACCCGTAAAGGAGTGGACATGGGACCCCGCAACCGCACGAACCCCCTGGCCCTCGCCGTGCTGCTCTGCCTCTACGAACGCCCGATGCACCCCTACGAGGTGGCTACGACGCTGCGGCAGCGCAACAAGCACGAGAGCGTCCGGCTCAACTACGGCTCGCTGTACGCCGTGGTCAGTGCGCTCGAGCGCCGGGGACTGATCACGCCTATGGAGACCGAGCGCGAGGGTCGCCTCCCCGAGCGCACCGTCTACCAACTCTCCGACGCCGGGCGCGTCGAGGCCCACGACTGGCTCACCGATCTCGTGGCCACCCCGGTGAAGGAGTACCCGGCGTTCGAGGCGGCGCTCTCGTTCCTTCCGGCGCTCCCCCCCGACGACGTCGTCGGGCTGCTGAGGGAGCGGGCCCTGCGCCTGGAGACGCTGATCGCCCAGGCGCAGGCGTCCCACGAGGTCGCCGACAAGATCGGCCTTCCGAAGATCTTCTCGGTGGAGGACCGGTTCCGGATCGCCCTGCTCGAAACGGAGCACGCCTTCGTCTGTCAGCTCTCGGCCGACATCGAGTCGGGGGTCCTCGAGGGCGTCGACTGGTGGCGCCGGATACATCTGTCCGGCGACGAGCCCCCCTCGCTCCCCCCGTTCATCGAACCGAGCTGACGGACCCCCTCTGCCGGCCCGACGGCCTGCATCCCTGACGACCTGGATCCCTGACGACCTGTACCCAACGCGACCCCTGCGTCGCGACGAACCCCGAATCGAGGCACCCCTGATGACCGAACCCTCCCCCGCGATCGTCACCGACCGACTCGCCAAGACCTTCCCGTCCCGTGGCGGACCGGTGGAGGCCGTGCGCGACGTGAGCCTGCGCGTCGAGTCCGGAGAGATCTTCGGGCTCCTCGGCCCGAACGGTGCCGGCAAGACCACCACCATGAGGATGCTCACCACCCTGCTCCCCATCGATGCCGGCCAGGCCACGGTGGCCGGCTTCGACGTCGACCATCGTCCTCGACAGGTACGCCAGCGCATCGGCTACGTCAGTCAGTTGGGGGAGCCGACGAACTGGCCACCGGAACGGAGAACCTCCTGCTCCAGGGGCGCCTGTACGGAGCGGGGCTGGCGGAGCTGCGGCCCCGGATCGACGAGCTGGCGGCCGTCCTCGATCTCTCGGGCTTCCTCGACCGCCGGGTGAAGACCTACTCCGGGGGTCAGCGGCGACGGCTCGATGTCGCGTTGGGCATCGTCCACCAGCCCACCGTGCTCTTCCTCGACGAACCCACCACCGGCCTCGACCCGCAGAACCGGGCCAATCTCTGGGAGCACCTCCGGGCGCTGCGGGACCAGGGGACGACGATCGTCCTGACCACCCACTACCTGGAGGAGGCCGACGTCCTGTGCGATCGCCTGGTGATCGTCGACCACGGCCGCATCGTCATCGAGGGGACCCCCCGGGACCTCAAACAACGGGTCGCCGGCGACTCCATCGTGATCACCCTCAAGGACGAACCGGAGGCCACCGGTCGAGGAGTCGACCTGCTCGGGTCCGAACCCTACGTCCGCGAGATCTCCGTCTCGGGTGACCAGCTCCGCCTCTACGTGGAGGACGGCAGCACGGCTCTACCCCGGCTGCTCCGGATCCTCGACACCGGTCGGGTCGGCGTGCGTTCGATGAGCCTGTCCGAACCCACGCTCGACGACGTGTTCCTCCGCCAGACCGGCCGGTCGTTGCGCGACACGGGGGCCGATGGGGCGAACGCCGGGGGATCGGAGGTGGCGGCATGAAGCTCACCCGTGACACGTGGCTCCTGTTCCACCGCTACACCGTCCAGATGCTGCGCAATCCCGTGTGGCTGTTCGTCGGCTTCTCCACGCCGTTGCTGTACCTGGTCCTGTTCACGCCGCTCCTGCGCCACTTCTCCGGACCCCAGACGTCGTCGGCCACCGTCATCGATCTGTTCCTCCCCGGCATCCTCGCCCTGTTGGCCTTCGCCAGCGGCATGTCCGGCGGGTTCGGGACCATCTTCGAACTCCAGTCCGGCGTCATCGAGCGGTTACGGGTCACTCCAGCGAGCCGATTCGCCATCCTGATGGGACCCCTGCTCTCCGGCATGCTGATGATGTTCGTCTTCGACGCCGTCGTGGTGGCCGCCGCCACCGGCTTCGGGTACTCGTTGCACTGGGGAGGTCTGGCCGTCCTGGTGGTCCTGCTCGGCATCCTGATGGTCACCATGTCCGCTTTTTCGGTAGCCACCGCGCTCGTGACCAAGGACATCAGCAGCTTCGCCGCCATCATCAACGGACTGAACCTTCCGGTCCTGCTCCTGGCCGGCGTGCTGCTCCCCATCTCACTGGGACCGACCTGGATGCGCTTCCTGGCCCACTTCAATCCGCTCTACTACGCCGTCGAGGGGGCCAGGGCCCTGTCCGTGGGCTCCTTCACCGACCCGGCGGTGTGGCAGGCCTTCGCCGTGCTGGTGCCGCTCTGCATCGTGGTCGTCACCTGGGCGACCAGTGTGTTCCGGCGCGCCGTGGCGTGACAGCAGTCGGTCACCGGGCCGGAGCTGGACATCGGAGCGCATCGGGCCGCCCCCGGACGGCGTGGACATCCGAGGGCCGGACGGACCGGAGACGACCCGGCGTCACCCCGCCAGCTTGATGATGGCGAAGGTGGCGCCGTCCGGATCGGCCAGGACCGCGAACCGGCCCGGAGGGATATCGGTCGGCGGGACGACCGTGGTCGCCCCGAGCGCGGTCGCCTCGGACACCGCGGCATCGGTGTCGTCGACGCCGAAGTAGACCAGCCAGTGGGCGGGCACCTCCGCCGGGACCATGTCCGGCATGGGCATCATCCCCGCCACCGTGTTGTCGCCGAGCTTCCACTCGGTGTACGTCATCTCGCCCATGTCGGCGTCGTGGGGCTCCCACCCGAACACCTCCGGGTAGAAGGTCTTGGCCGCGGCCAGGTCCCGCGTGTTGAGCTCGTTCCAGGTCAACGCCCCGGCCTCGTTCGCCAATTCCGCCCCGATGAACGTCTTCGGCTGCCAGACACCGATGGCCGCCCCGGTCGGATCGGCGAAGACGGCCATGCGCCCGATGTCGGAGACGTCCATCGGCTCGACGAACACGGTGGCCCCGGCCGCCTTCGCCCGCTCGACCGTGGCGTCGGCATCGTCCACCGACACGTAACTCACCCAGACACTGGGCTGGCCCTCACCCATGGCCGGCATGTTGCCGGCCACCGTCCTCCCACCTTTGCGCAGGAGGGTGTAGTGACCCATGTCCGCACCCTGGTCTTCGGCGTCCCAGCCGAACAGCGACCCGTAGAAGGCGTTGGAGGCGTCGATGTCCCGGGTGGCGTGGTCGACCCAGGACGGGGTCCCGGGAACGTACGAGGTGAATTCCGGCATCTGCTTCCCCTTGGTCGGAGGCGGTGGAGGTGTCCCTGCGACGCAGCCTAGCGATAGGCCCGCCGCGTTTCCCGGGGCGTCACCGGGGGACGTCACCAGGGAACCGACGCGACTCGTCCCCCACCGGAACGAGGGGCCGAGTCCACTTCTGCCGACCGATCCCACGATTGCGCGTGGATTGCAGTGTCCGGGATGTTGCGCGACATCCCAGTGGAGCGGACGACGGGATTCGAACCCGCGACCCCAACCTTGGCAAGGTTGTGCTCTACCAGCTGAGCCACGTCCGCGTAGGGGCATGACTCTAGCAGTTGGGACACCGGATCCGGAATGCCACTCCCGGCGCGGGTCGCCCTGTGCGATCCTCAGTGGATGGCACTGCTGCCCGACACCGTGTCCGCCGAGGCAGTGGAGCTGCGTCGGTGGCACCCCCGGTACGCCGAGAGCCTGTGTGCCGCCGTGTCCGCCAGTCAGCCCGAGCTCCGGCCCTGGATGCCGTGGGCCCAGGAGCGGCCCACCGTGGACGGGCACGTCGCGATCCTCGCCGAAGGTCATGCCAAGTTCGAGGCCGGCACCGAGTGGCAGTTCGTCCTGTTCGAGCCGGGCGCCGATCGGGTCGTCGGTGCGGCAGGGCTCCACCACCGGCACGACCCGGACACTGTGGAGATCGGCTACTGGGTGCGCACCGACTCCACCCACCGCGGGTACGCCACGATGGCGTCCCGCGCCCTCACCACCGCGGCGTTCGCCCACCTCGGGTACGTCGACAAGGTGGAGATCCGCATGGACGTGGGGAACCGTCGCAGCGCGGCGGTCCCACCCCGGCTCGGGTTCCGCCACAGCGGCGACGTCGACCAGGAGGTCGACGCCCCTGGTCAGAGTGGCCGGTGGATGGTGTGGGTCATGGGCCGCGCCGAGTGGCTCCCGTCGGGCCCGACGAACCCCGCCGCCCCTGACGGCCCCGGCTCGGCCTGACCGACCGTTCCGGGGGCGCCACGCCCCCGACCCGCAGACCCAGTCGTCGCGCAGTTTTTCCCGACGAGTCTCCATCCGCATCGCCCCGCAGCTCCGAAGGAACGATGCAGGCTGTTCGGGCAGTGGGATGACACGAGGCGCATGTTGCAAGGGGCGGAGGGAATCGGACGAAGGGATGCGGACGGATCGCCGTCCGCCCTGCCGCCGCGTCGACGCGCCCATTCGTCCGTCTCGGGGCTCGTAACCTCGGTCGTCGTCACGCTCGTACTCGTGGTGGGGGCCTGGGCCCTGCTCACCTCCCAGGCCTACCGGGCGCCCTCGGGCACCCAGGTGGCCGTCCGGCTCGGAACCGCGGTGGTCGACGGCCGGGTCGTCCCCCACGTGGCGCTCCACTTCTCCACCTACCCGTTCGCCGACGGGGAGGTCGACGGGGTCCCGATCCACCCGGGCGGCAACCGGACCTGGCCGGCCATCGGGCCGACTCCGGACTTCCAGGTGCCCGCCCATGCCCTCGTGACGGTCACGGTCCACCAGTACGACGGGGGTGGTGCCCTCAACGATCCGTGGTTCGCCACCGTCCGCGGCACCGTGGGGAACGTGGCCACCGTCGACGGACGGGTGGTCCACGCGGTCGACCCCGACGCCATCGGGCACACCTTCCTGCTCCAGAGCCTTCCCGGTGCGGCGTCCGACTTCTTCCTCAACGTGCCCCTGCCCGCCGTCCCCCGCGACTACAGCGACGACGGGCCGTACCGGACCATCGTGTTCAGCTTCCTCTCCGGGCCCCGGGGCACCTACGCGTGGAACTGCGAGTTCCCCTGCGGGCAGATGGTGGCCCTCTTCGGCTCCGCCATGAACACCCTGGGCTACATGTCGGGGTACCTCTATGCCGTCTGAGGGGCCCTCCAGCCAGGAGGTCACCGGACAGGCCGCGCCGGTGGAGGGACACGGCGGCTCCTGGGCGGTCGCCGGCCTGTGCGGTGCCGGTGTCGCACTGATCGGCACGGTCGCGGCCCTGGTCCTGCCCGGTCGGATCCTCCCCCGGCCCGCTTCGGACGCCGCCACGGACGTGGTGCACACCTTCCAGGTGGTCGGGGTGTTGGCCGCAGTGGCGCTCGGCATCGTCGCCGGACTGGCGGCCGCGAGCCTCGTCGGCGGCCACGTCCGGTCCGGTGACACGCCCCCTCCGGATGCACCGGCCCGCGCCGCCGCCCGGTCGGTGACCACTCTGGCCCTGGTTGCCTGCGCAGCGCTCGTGGTGGCCGTCGTCGTCTGGGGACTGTCGGTACTCACCCCGGCCGGCGCCGCCGGAGGCGATCCGGTGGTCGTGCGGGTGACCGGTCACCAGTGGGTGTGGACCTACGCGTACCCGGGCACACGGGTGAACGGCACGTCCCTGGAGCTTCCCCTGGGACGTCCGGTCGAGTTCGAGGTCACCTCGGTCGACGTCACTCACGGCTTCCACCCCATAGCGTTCGGGACCCAGGTCGAGGCCTCGCCCGGTGTGGTGACCGTGTTGCGCGTCACACCGGACCGGCTCGGGCCCGTCCGGGTGCAGTGCAGCCAGCTGTGCGGGCTGCTCCACGCGGCCATGGCCACCGACGCCGAGGTCGTCTCCCCGTCCGACTTCGCCCACTGGCTCGTCGTCCAGGGGACGCCGACAGCCACGGCCCGCAGGATCGCGGGGTTGGCCCGATGACCGGGCCCACCACCTCATCGGTCCCACGCGCCGTCCGGTCCCTCACGTTGCGTGAACGGCAGGGGGTGGCGGCCGGTCTCGTCGTCGGTGTGCTGACCGCCGCGGCCGCCTGGGCCGCGTCGCACGTCCTCTTCGAGGTCGGCAACTGGGGGACCGACCGCGTCACCGCGGTGACCATGGTCGCCTGGTTCGTCGGATTCAACGCCGGTGTCGGCACCTGGAACCCGCCGCTCGAATGGCTCCTCGGATCGACCCCGGGACCTGACGTCGTGACCCTCGAGGTCGGCGTGGGACGCGGTCGGTACCGCTACCTACGATTCTGCACCGACCACAAGGTGGTCGGCATGCAGTACCTGGGGCTCGCCGTGGTGCTCCTCGGCGTCGGCGGAGTGGGAGCGGTCCTCATCCGCACGCAGCTGCTCAGCCCGCACTCGACCTTCCTCGGGCCGACCGCCTACGGCGACGTGGTCACCCTCCACGGACTCTGCATGGTGATCGGTGTCCTCCTGCTGCTCATCGGACCGTTTGCGAGCTACGTCCTACCCCTGATCCTCGGCGCCCGCACGGTCGCACTCCCGAGGCTCAACGCCATGGGCGTCTGGATCATGGCCTCAGCGGCGGCGTGCCTCGTGTCGACCGTCGTCATCGGTGGTGCCGACGTGGGATGGACCACCTACGCCCCCCTGGCCGACCAGGCGTCCCCGGCCATGACGGCACTGGCCCTCGCCCTGGTGGGTCTGGTCGCCTGCGTGGTCATCTCCGGCATCAACACGGTGGCCACGGTGGTGACGCTCCGCGCCCGGGGCATGAGCGCCCGCCGGATGCCGGTCATGGCGTGGGGGGCGTTCATCGCCGCCGGTCTGGCCGTCGCCACCATGGCCGGGCTGCTCCTCGTGATGACCCTCGTCCTGGCCGACCGCACCATGGGGACGACCTTCTTCGTCGCCCCGCAGGGTGGGTCGGGCGAACTCTACGAGATCGCCTTCTGGACGATGGGACAACCGCTGCTCTACGTGCTCCTCATCCCCCCGATGGCCGCCGTCCTCGAGATGGCCGGCAGCTTCGCCCGTCGCCCGGTGTTCAACGCCCGGTTGGTGGTCTGGTGTTTCGTCGCCATCGCCGGCATCTCGCTGCTCACCCTCGGGCACCACCTGTACACGACCGGGTTGTCGCCGGCGTTGAGCGGCAGCAGCCTGGTCCTGACCGAACTGTTCGCCCTCCCCGTCGGCGTGGTGGTGTTGTGCGTGCTCGGGACGGTTTGGCGGGGCAGCATCTGGGCCCGCCTCCCCCTGTACTTCGTGTACCTGTTCCTGTGGGACATCGTCATCGGGGGCCTGTCCGGTGCGCTCCTCGGAATACCGACGGCCGACCGTGACCTGCACGGCGGCATGGTCGTCACCGCCCACCTCCACTACATGATGGTCGGCGTCGTCCTGGTCGGCGCCACCGGTGGTCTCGTCTACTGGTTCCCGAAGTTCACGGGCCGGATGTTCGAGGAACGGACCGGACGGGTGGGGTTCTGGCTCATCGCCGTGGGGATCCAGGTGACCTTCCTCGCACAGTTCTGGGCCGGGGCCCAGGGGATGCCCCGTCGGGTGGCGTGGTACGAGCCGGCCTTCCGGACGGCCAACCAGGTCTCCACCGTGGGCGCCTACGTGCTCACCCTCGGATGGGTGGTCCTGCTGTGGGCGGGCGTCTGGTCGGCGCGTCACGGTCGGCCGGCGCCGGCGGACCCCTGGCGGGCCGAGTCCCTGGAGTGGCGGGTCCCCAGCCCACCACCACTGCGGAATTTTCCGGTCGGGCCGGTGCTGGTGCCGGTCGACGAGGACACCGGTGTCGACGGCGGCACCCCGCGCCTGGGGGTCCCGGAATCGGCGGCCGGGGCCACCGCCCCCGAGCGGGGAGGTCCGGTCTGATGGCCCTGCTCACCGAGCCCGACCGGGCCGACCTGGTCGACGACGGGGTCACACCGGAACGACGACGCCAGATCACGCTGCTCTCGGTATGGCTCCTCGTCGCGTTCGACGGCGTGCTGACCGCACTCACCGTCGGGACATGGTTCTACCTGCGGGCGGCCGACGTGCAGGGGATGTGGCGCGGCCTCCACTGCTCCCCGGCCCGTCCCTGCACCACCGCCGGAGGGAGCCCGCTGCCGGGTCCGGTGCCCACGGCCGGCCTGTCCCACCTGGTCGGCGTGGTGGTCGGCGCCGTTCTCCTCGGATCGCTGGCCTGGTGGTCCGAGCGGTCGGCCCGCTCGGGTGCTTCGGCCCCGGTGGTCGCCCGCCGGGCGGCCACGGCCACGGTCGTGGCCGTGGGCACCCTTTGCCTGGTGGGCGTGGCCTACTCGGGACTGGTGTTCAACCGTTTCGACGGCGCCTACGCGACCGCCTACTGGTACGTGCTGGTGTCGTGTGCCCTCCACCTGGGCGTCATCGCCGTCGTGCTGGCGGGCCTGACCAACCGGATCCGGGTCGGCGGCGACGTTCCCGACGGAACCTCGGTCCGGGCCGTCCGCATCCTGGTCGTCTGGACGTCGGTGGCCGTCACGATCCTCTGCCTGGTGGCATCGGTGGGCGGATGACATCGCCCCGTCGAGCCACGCACCGGACCGGAGGACCGACGACGGTCCGCCGCGACGCCCGTCGACCGGACAGGTCGGCGCAACGGCGCCGACCCACGCTGGCGGTCGCCTACGACATCTCGTCCTCGTCGCCACTCGAGCTGGTCGAGGCGCTGGACAGAACCTGCGACCTGGTGTGGGTCGTCGACGCCTCGGACCCCGGGCTCGGCTCCTGGTCACGACTGCTGCCACGTCTGGGCCCGGTGGTGGATGTGGCCGGGCGCACCGTCGACGACGTCGCCGCCGAACTGGCCACGCACGGCGTGGACAGCGTGCTGGCCTTCACCGACAGCCAGCTCCTTCGGGCGGCACTGCTCACCGCGTCCCTCGGATTCGAGGCCAACACCCCCGAGGTCGTTCTGGGCCTTACCGACAAGGTGGTCCAGCGTCAGACCCTCGCCAGGGCCGGCGTGCCGGGACCCCGTTTCGTGGGCGTCGACGGATGCGCCACGGTGGCGGCCGCTGCGGCGCGCATCGCCCACCTCGACTATCCCGTGGTGATCAAGCCGCGCCGGGGCAGCGGAAGCCAGGACACCGTACGCGTCGAGGACCACGCGGCGGCCGTGGGCCACCTGACTGCGGTACTGGCCGAAGACCGCTGTCCCGACCTGATTGTCGAGGAGTGGCTGGGAGGCCTCGACGCCCGGGGCTCCGGACCGTTCGCCGACTACGTGTCCGTCGAGGCGGTCGCCCGCGCCGGACAGGTCGTGCCTCTGGCCGTCACCGGGAAATTCGCGTTGGCCGACCCGTGTCGGGAGACCGGCAATTTCCTGCCCCACGTCCTGGAGCGGGACGAAGCGGAGGCTGTGGTCGACCTGGCCGCGCGGGCGGCGGTGGCGCTGGGAGTGCGGTCCGGCGCATTGCACATCGAGGTCATGCTGACCACGCGCGGTCCCATGATCATCGAGATCAACGGGCGCGTCGGTGGCGGCGCCATCGACACCCTCTACGCCTCGCTGCACGGCCGGTCGCTCACCCAGGTGGCCGCGGCCGTCGCCTTCGGCGACCCGATCGACCTGCACGTGGTGGACCTGAATCCATCCTCCGGACCCTTCGCCTACGCCTACTTCGTGCAGGCACCGGTCGACGCCCACCGGCTGACCGGGCTCGGCAACCTCGACGCCGTGCAGGAGCTCGAGGGAGTGGTCGCCACCAGTGTCAACCGCACCCTGGACGACCGCCTGGACTGGCGCGACGGCAGTATGGGCTACCTGTTGTCGGTGCGGGGATCGGCCCCGGGCCCCGAGGACCTGGCCCGGGTCCCCGGTCGGGTGGACAATCTCCTCGACCTGCACTTCGGGAAGGACCCACCGTCGCTCCTCCGGTGATGACCGGGACCGGCCCGGGCCGAGGTCCGGTCCGGGGTCAGAACCGCTTGACCATGGCGAGCAGCTGGGCGTTGTCCACGTAGAACCGGTTGTTGTTGGCCATGAGCTGACCGCCCAGGACGTCCCGCACGTTGCGCTCCACGCTGAAGGCGGCATCACGCTTGTAGCCACTCAGTCCGCATACCGACAGGGCGCGCAACACGACGTCAGCGCACAGGGTGGTCATCGACAGCTTGAGGTCACGCATCTCCAGCACGAGGGCCAGGTCGTCCTCCATGTCAGCGCCCGAGCCGACCGCCTCGATGTGGGCGATGGTGTCCGCCAGCACCGCACGGGCCTGTCCCAGCACGACGACCAACTCGGCCAACCGGAGTGCGCCGGGAGGAGCGGAGCCGATGTTGCGTCGGGCCTCGGCACGGACCGAGGCATGGGCGGTGGCCGCCGCCGATTCGGCTATCCCGAGCCACACCGAGTTCAGCGTGGCCGCGGTGGCGGCCAGACCCGTCTGGTTGACGACGGTCGACCACGTGTCCGTGAGGACCATGTCCTCGCGCTCGTCGGCCACGAGCCGGTAGCCCGAACTGCACGTCCCCCGCAGGCCCAGGGTGTCCCACACGCCCGTGGCCTCGACAGTGAAGCTGCCCGGGCCGCAGATCAACATCACCTGGTCCGTCTCGGCGGCATCCGTATCGCGTCTGGTGTTGACCGTGATGGCGTCGGCGTACTCGGCGTAGGACAGGGCCAGGACGTCCTTCTCCAGGTGCACCCACCCGTCGCGGTGCTCCAGCCCGCACCGGCTCCGCCCCACGTCGCCGCCGAGGCCCACTTCGCTGTTGGCGTTGGCCATCAGCACCGAGCCGGTAGCCACCTGGCGCAACAGGCCCTGCAGGGCGTCGGTCCGGCCGTGGTGGATGAGGTACGCCACCTCGATCTGGTGCATGGCGAGCACGAGTGCGCTCGAGGCGCAGTGGGCGGCCATCGCCCGGATCGACTCCGACACCTCCGCGAGGCTCGCGCCCTCTCCCCCCGAGTCGACCGGCACCATGGCGCCCAGGAGCCCGCTCGAGCGCATCGCCTCCGTCGCCTCGGCGGGGAACCTGCCGTCCCGGTCGACCGCGGCCGCACAGGGACCGGCCACGGTGGCTCCCACGTGCCAGGCCCGTCGCCCGAGTTCGGTCCGGCACCACCGGGGCGCCTCGGTCGCCGTCCCCGTCTCCTGCTTCTCGGTCGTCGTCACTGGTTCGCCCTCCGCTCGTCCGCCCTACGGCGGCCCACTGCTGCACCCGGGGCGTGTCCCATGGGAACGGGGACCCGCACCACCAGTTCGTCGCCGACCGTCCATCTGGATGACGCGGGGCCCAGGGCGGATGGAACTCCGGGAAGGGCGTGGGGCGGGCGCAGGGGAGGGACCGGGCGGGCGTGGACCGTCGGTCAGGCCGGCAGCTCCGCGTGCCACCACGGGACCGGTCGGTCGCGCCGGTCGGCCTCGGCCACCAGCTCGTCCAGTGACGCCTCCATGGCGCCGGCCAGGACCGCCACGTCCGGAACGAGGTCCCAGCAGGCCTGGACGCCGACGTGGACCGAGTCGAGGTACGAGAAGACGGTGACGTTCACGCCCACCCCCTCCATGATCGGCCCCAGTGGATGGAGGGACTCCAACCTCGCCCCGGCCAGGTAGATCGGCACATCGGGCCCGGGCACGTTCGACACCACCAGATTGAAGGGCGGCGCGACGTGGTCGAACAGGCGCAGGTTGGTGACCAGTCGGGACAGCCGGGTGGCCACGGCGGGGAAGGCCGCCTCGGCCCAGGAGGCGAACAGATCCGGGTCGACGCTGGCGTTCTGTGCCTTGGCCGCCCGCGTGCCGTCCCGTATGTGGCGGAACCGGGCCGCCGGGTCGTCCACCCCGGTCGCCAGCGACACCAGCATCCCCGACACCCGGTTGCCGAGCGTCCCCTGCTCGGTCTCGGTCCGCACCGACACCGGCACGAGGGCCACCAGTGACGTCTCGGGCTCCTCACCGCGCCCCTGCAGCAACGCCCGCAGCCCACCGGCGGTCACGGCCAGTACGACGTCGTTGGCCGTGCCGCCGAACACGGCCGCCACCCGCCTCACCTCGGTGAGCGACAGGTCGGCGAAGGCGACGCGACGGTGGGGGGAGATGGCCCGGTTGATCGAGGTCTGGGGGGCCTGGAACGGGGCCGGCGGCAGTCCACCCCGCACCTCTCGGTTCCGGGCACTGACGGCCCGGGCCGTCTGGACGGTCCGGGCGATGCTGCGGGCCAGGCTGTCCACCTGGGCGGGAAGGTTACCGAGCGTCCGTCGGAGCTGGTCGAGTTCGCCCGGAAGCCCCGGGGGCGACCATTCGTGCTCCCCGGGCCCGTCGTCGCGACCGACGGCATCCCCACCATCGGCCGCCCGGCTGCTGGACACGGTCGGGTGGGCACGGCCCGCCGGAGCGACCCGGCCGGCACCGAACAGCGGGCGGGGGGTGGGGTCGGGCGAGAGGTCGAAGAACGAGGCCAGGACCTCGGCGCCCGACACACCGTCGACGATGGCGTGGTGCACCTTGGCCACGATGCCGACGCGATCGTCGGCCAGGCCCTCGACCACGTGGAACTCCCACAGCGGTCGACTCCGGTCGAGCGGGCGGGAGGCCAGGTCGGCCACGAGCTCGGCCAGTTCGACGGACCCGCCGGGCTCCGGCAGGCTGACCCGTCGCACGTGGAAGTCGAGATCGAAGTCCGGGTCCTCCACCAGTGTCGGGTGCTGCAGGCCGAATGGCACCTCCTGCATGCGCATCCGGAAAGGTGGCACCAGCGGGACGCGTTCGTCGACCAGGGAGCGGATGCGGCGGAAGTTCAGGCCCCCGGGAACGGCCGCCGGGTCGAAGACCATGGCGCCGAGGATGTGGAGATGGGTGCTCGGCGACTCCAGGGCCAGGAAGGCGCCGTCGAGCCCGGTCAGCGCGATCACGCCGTCACCGGCCCGTCGACCCGAAGCCGCCGTGGCCCCGCTCCGACCCGCCGAGCGAGTCGACCTCGACGAAGTGGGCAGACTCGACCCGTTGGATCACCAGTTGGGCGATGCGGTCGCCCCGCCGGATCCGGTAGGGCACCTCGGGGTCGGTGTTGACCAGGAGCACGGCCAGCTCGTCGCGGTAACCGCAGTCGATGAGACCGGGGGTGTTGAGGCACGTCACCCCGTGACGGAGTGCCAGTCCGCTGCGGGGCTGGACGAACCCGGCACAGCCTTCGGGAATGGCAAGGGCGATGCCCGTAGGTACCATGGCCCGCCCCCCGTTGGGTTCCAGCAGGACCTCGATGCGGGCCACCAGGTCGGCGCCCGCGTCGCCGGCATGGGCGTAACCCGGGAGCGGCAGATCGGGATCGAGGCGGACCACGGGGACGGGCAGGTGGCCGCCGGACCCGGGTCCCGTGTCGTCGCCGGTCGGGCTCACCCGTGCGTCCCGCTCATCCCCCGGACGCTACCGCCCTCGGAGGACCGACGCCGTCACCGTCCCGTCAACGTCGGCGGCCGCGTGCCGACCCCGTTCGGCGCGCTCCGTCGCCCTGCGGGCGGCGGCCGTTTCTGACGGTCCGTCACCTTTGTCCGGCGCACCCCCTCCGGTAGCGTGAGCGCGTGCTGGTGTGGATGGATCTGGAGATGACGGGGCTCGAGGCGGATCGTCACGTCATCGTGGAGATCGCCACCCTGGTGACCGACGACCAGTTGGTGGTGGTCGCCGAAGGTCCCGACCTGGTCGTCCATGCCACCGAGGATCAGTTGAGCGCCATGGACGACTTCGTCCGGGACATGCACACCGGGAGCGGCCTGCTCGAGGAGATCCGGTCGACGGACCTCACCCTGGCCGAGGCGGGACGCCAGACCCTCGAGTTCATCAAGGCCCACGTCCCCAAGGCCCGCACCGTCCCGCTGGCCGGCAACTCCATCGGCACCGACCGGCGGTTCCTGGCGGCCCACCTCCCCGAGATCGAGGAGTACCTCCACTACCGCTCGGTGGACGTCTCCACCATCAAGGAGCTGGCCGGACGGTGGTATCCCGAGGCCGCGGCCCACGCCCCCACCAAGGCCGGAGGCCACCGGGCCATGGACGACATCAAGGAGTCCGTGGCGGAACTGGCGTACTACCGGAACGCCGTCTTCAAGGACCCCACCGCCTGAGGTCGTCGCCGCGGGACGCGGTGGCGACCCTTCGAGAGGAAGCGACATGGCCGACGACATCCCCACCGGACCGACGGAGGATGCCACCCCCGACGACACCCCGCCCTCCCGGGCGGAGATCGTCGACCTCCTGACCGCCCCCGGCGGAGCCTTCGAGATGGAGGAGGTGGTCATCCGGGGCATCCCCACCCGGACCTGGAAGTCCGCTCCGGCCGACCTGCGGGCCGTCTTCGACCTGTCCGCCCTCCACGGGGACAAGGACTTCCTCGTCTACGAGGACGAGCGGGTCACCTTCGCCGAGCACCACCGGATCGTGGCCGCCCTCGGCCACCAGCTCGTCGGGCGCTTCGGCGTGCGCCCCGGCGACCGGGTCGCCATCGCCATGCGCAACCTCCCGGACTGGGTGATGGCCTTCTGGGCGGTCATCACGGTGGGGGCCGTGGCCGTCCCCCTCAATGCCTGGTGGACCGGCGAGGAGCTCGCCTACGGCCTCTCCGACTCCGGCACCCGCGTGGCCTTCGTCGACGAGGAGCGCGAGCAGCGGATCTCCCACCACCTCGCCGAGGTCCCCGGACTCGAGGCCCTCATCGTCTCCTGCGAGGAGCACGATCCCGACACCGGCGGCCGGCGTTCCGCCGTCCACGGACAGCTCGAGCGGGCGGGTGCCGGCCCGCTCCCCGTCATCCCCTTCACCGAGGTGGTCGGCTCCGCCGACGAGGACCTCACCCTGCCCGAGGTCACCATCGATCCCGACGACGACGCCACGATCTTCTACACGTCGGGGACCACCGGCCGGCCGAAGGGGGCGGTGGGTACCCATCGCAACAGCTGCTCCAACCTGATGAACCTGTTCTTCGTCTCGACGGTGGGCGGCATGCGGCGCACCCAGGCCCAGAAGGACGCGTCTCCGGGTGTCCAGAACGCCAATCTCCTGTCGGTCCCCCTCTTCCACGCCACGGGATGCCACGCGCTGCTGGTGACCAACACGGCCGCCGGGGGCAAGCTCGTGATGATGCACCACTTCGATCCCGAACGGGCGCTCGAACTCATCGAGCGGGAGCGGATCACGGTGTTCGGTGGGGTGCCGGCCATGGTGATGCAGGTCCTGGACTCCCCCGACTTCGCCAAGCGCGACACGTCGTCGGTCCAGTCCATCTCCTACGGCGGTGCACCGGCTCCACCCGACCTGGTCCGGCGGATCAAGGAGCACTTCCCCGCCGGCGCGCCCGGCAACGGCTACGGACTCACCGAGACGTCGGCCATGACCACCATGAACACGGGGGACGACTACGTGCGCAAGCCGGACAGCGTCGGACCGCCGGCACCGGTCTGCGACGTGGCCGTCGTCCCCGAGGACTGGGACGGTCCCGAGCCCCCGGCCGACCAGGCCCCCGACGAGATGCGCACCGGGGAGCTCTGGATCAAGGGCCCGAACGTGGTCCGCGGCTACTGGAACCGACCGGACGCCACCACCAGCTCGTTCTCCCGCGGCTGGCTCCACACCGGTGACGTCGCCCGTATCGACGACGACGGATTCGTCCACATCGTCGACCGGGCCAAGGACATGATCATCCGGGGTGGGGAGAACGTCTACTGCGTCGAGGTCGAGGCCGCGCTGCACGAGCACCCGGCAGTGGCCGACTGCGCCGTCATCGGCGTGCCCCACCCGGTGCTGAGCGAGGAGGTCGGCGCGGTGATCGTGCTGCGCCCGGGCATGGACGTGGCCGCCGACGAACTGTCCCGCCACGTCCGCGAGCGGCTGGCCGCCTTCAACACCCCCACCCGCTACTGGTTCCGCGGCGACGCGCTGCCCCGGAACCCGGCGGGCAAGATCCTCAAACGCGAGCTCCGCACCGAGCTGTTGGGGGACGCGCCGGTCTTCTGAGGGGATCCGGGCCCCGTCCGCCTGCCAAGATGGTCGGATGGGCTCGGACGGAAGCAAGCCGCGCAAGAAGAAGCAGCACCTCCCGAAGGTGCCGAAGTACGAGGAACCCAACCGCCTCGAGGGCGCCCAGGGCGGCACCTCCTTCGGGCGGGCCGGACACGGCTCGGACCACCACCACTACGACAAGCCGACGGGATTCGGCGCCTGGGTGCTGAAGGTCCTGGGCAAGAAGCCCAACCCGTAGACCTTCCGGCGGTCAGCCGGAGCGGCCGAGCACGGTACGGACGTCGTCCACGTCCCGCCCCATCTGGGCGACGAGGGCGTCCACCGAGTCGAAGGCCAGCTCCTCGCGCAGGCGGTGGGCGAACGACAGGCGGGCCGCCTCGCCGTAGAGGTCGCCGTCGAAGTCGAGCAGGAACGCCTCGACCAGGAGCTCGCCCCCTTCGGCGTAGAACGTCGGGCGTCGGCCCACCGACACCGCCGCCATGTGGCGGGACGAGTCCGGCCGCTCGTACCATCCGGCGTAGATCCCGGGGGCGGGCAGGCAGATCTCGGAGGGCACGTCGAGGTTGGCCGTCGGGAAGCCGAGCTCGGCACCGCCGCGCCGGTCACCGGTCACCACCGGACCCCGCACCTGGTGCAGCCGTCCGAGCAGGGCGGCGGCGGCCTCGACCTCCCCCGCACCGACCAGCGAGCGGACGCGGGTGGAGGACACGGGCAGCGCGCCAGGGGCCTCCGAGGAGAGGGACACCCCGTCGACCTCGAAGCCGGCCACCGCCCCCATCTCGGCCAGGAGGGCCACGTTGCCCTTGCGGCCGTGGCCGAAGTGGAAGTCCTCGCCCACCACCACCAACCGGGCGTCGAGACCCTCGACGAGCTCCCGGTTGACGAAGTCCTCGGCCGTCTCGTTCGCCCGCTCCTCGTCGAAGCGCACCACGACCGTGCGGTCGACGCCGGCCGACGCCAGCAGCTCGAGCTTCTGGTCGAGGTCGCAGAGCAGCCGCGGGGCGGACTCGGGACGCACCACCGAGGCCGGGTGCCGGTCGAACGTCACGACCACGGTCGCGAGGCCGTCGTCCCCCGCCCGCGCCCGGAGTTCGGCCAACAGGGCCCGGTGCCCGAGGTGGACACCGTCGTAGGCGCCGATGGTGACGGCCGATCCGCCCGCCGGCGGTGGCATCCGGGCGCTGTCGGTCACGATCTCCACAGTCCGGAAGGTTACTGCCGAGTCAGCGATGACCGGACCCACGCCCGGTGTCACCCGGTGGGCGGACGTGGCTCAGCCGGCCGCTTCGATCACCACGGCCGGCTTGATCCGGTCCGTCTCGGTGGCCTCGTAGACGGCCAGCAGGTGGTGGGCGTCGTCGACGAGGCCCCACGGCCCCTCCCCCGCCACCCCCAGCGGCACGCGGTCGAGCGGCAGTCCCCGGGCGACCAGCTTCTGGGCGTCGATGGGCACCACGACCTGGTCGAGGTCGCGCATGGCCTGGGCCGGGGTGAGCACGACCGCCGGCGTCAGTTCGTCGACCAGTCGGGCGTCCTCGGTGGCGAACGACCCGATCCGGGTCCGTCGCAGGTTGCGCAGGTGGGCCCCGCCCCCGAGCGCCTCGCCCAGATCGGCGGCCAGCACCCGGACGTAGGTGCCCGACGAGCACACGACCTCGATGCGGAAGACCCCCGGGGCCAGACCCGGGGCGACGTCGTAGCGGTAGACGGTGACCGGCCGGGCCGAACGCTCGACCTCGATCCCCTCCCGGGCCAGGGCGTGGAGGCGCCGCCCGTCCACCTTGACCGCCGACACCATCGGCGGGACCTGCTCGATGTCGCCGGTCAGCCCGGCCGCCGCCTCCCGGACGGCCGCCAGCGACACGTCCTCCATGTCCCACGTCCCGGTCACCTCGCCGGAGGCGTCGAGCGTGGAGGTGGCGGTACCCAGCACCACCTCGGCCTCGTAGGTCTTGGGGAGGGCCGTCAGGAACCGCATGAGGCGGGTCGTGCGGCCGAGACCGACCAGCAGGACGCCGGTGGCGTCGGGGTCGAGGGTGCCGGCGTGTCCGACGCGCTTCTGGCCGAAGATGCGCCGACAGCGGGCCACCACGTCGTGGGACGTCCAGCCGGCCTCCTTGTCCACCACCACCAGGCCGTTCACCTGGTCCGTCGGCGCCGGGCTCACCGGTAGTTGTCGTCCCCTCCGTCGACCTCGGGTCGCCCCGCGGCGTCATCGGACTCGTGGATGTGACGGATGACGTCCTCGATCCGGTTGCCGGTGACGACGGCCGGGTCCTGGACGAAGGAGAGCTGCGGCGTCCGCTTCAGCTGGGTCTGGCGGGCGACGGCCCGCTGCACCTGGACCCGGCGGTCACCGAGGGCGGCCGCCGCGTCGTCGGAGAGCGAGCTCAGGTACACCGTCGCCTGACGCAGGTCGGCCGTGGTGTCGACCGAGGTCACCGTCACCAGCCGCAGCCGCTCGTCGGCGTCGGCCAGGCGCTCGAGCTCGTCGGCGACCACCTGGCGCAGGACCTGGTTGACCCGCAACGAGCGGGAGTAGGGGGCGACGCCCCGGTTGTCCTGACGACGTGCCACTGGCCCTCCGGTCCGTCCACGACCCCTGCCCGCCCCGCCCCGGTGGGGGCGGAGGCGACGGTCAGGTGCGGGGGATCTCCCGCTCGTCGTAGGTCTCGATGATGTCGCCGTCCTTCAGGTCCTGGTAGTCCGAGAGGCCGATGCCGCACTCGAACCCGGCCTGGACTTCGCGGGCGTCGTCCTTGAACCGGCGC
Organism: uncultured Acidimicrobiaceae bacterium; assembly: GCA_963699345.1. Classification (GTDB taxonomy): domain Bacteria; phylum Actinomycetota; class Acidimicrobiia; order Acidimicrobiales; family RAAP-2; genus Bog-756. Next base: position 778,633 of record CAVOTL010000007.1, read on the forward strand.
AGCGACGTGATGGCGCCCTTCCAGATGACCACACCGTCCCGCAGGAAGCGCACCTTGGATCCCCGGGTGATGACGCCCTCCCGGACGTAGCAGCCGGCGATGGCACCGATCCGGGGGACCCGGAACACCTGGCGCACCTCGGCCTCACCCGTGACCACCTCTTCGAAGACCGGCGACAACAGACCGAGCATGGCGGCCTCGAGGTCCTCGAGCAGCTTGTAGATGATCTCGTAGGTCCGGATCTCCACGTCGGCCTTGGCCGCCATGTCCCGGGCCCGTCGGTCGGGACGCACGTTGAAGCCGATGATGGTGGCCGTGGAGGCCTGGGCCAGCTCGACGTCGGACTCGGTGATGCCGCCGACGCCGCGGTGGACGAAGCTGAGCTTGACGTCATCGCGTTCCAGCTTGCGCAGACTCTCGGTGACGGCCTCCAGCGAACCTCGCACGTCGGCCTTCAAGATGAGGTTCAGCGTGGCCGTCTCACCCCGCTGGATCTGTTCGAACAGGTCCTCGAGCTTGGCGCCACCCAGGGCGGACGTGGCGGCGGGCACGTGGCCGGCCACCCGGTAGCGGTGGGCGCGGGCCTCACCGATGGTGCGGGCCTGGGCCAGTTCGGGGGCCACCCGGAACTCGTCCCCCGCCTCGGGCGGCTCGGAGAACCCGAGCACCTGCACCGGGGTCGAGGGCGGTGCCTCCTTGATCTGGTGGCCGTGGTCGTCGACCAGGGCCTTGACCTTGCCCCAGGCGGCTCCGGCCACGATCGGGTCACCCACCCGGAGGGTTCCGCGCTCGACGATGACCGACGCCACCGGGCCCCGGCCGATCTCGAGTTCGGCTTCCAGGACGACGCCCCGGGCCCGGCCCTCGGGCGACGCCTGGAGCTCCTCGATCTCGGCGACCAGCACGATCTGCTCGAGCAGGTCCTCGATGCCGAGGGACTGCAGGGCCGACACCTCGACGGCGATGGTGTCACCGCCCCAGGCCTCGGGGACGAGGCCGTGCTCCGACAGCTGCTGGAGCACCCGGTTCGGGTCGGCCTCGTCGCGGTCGATCTTGTTCACGGCCACGATGATCGGGACGTCGGCGGCCTTGGCGTGGTCGATGGCCTCGACCGTCTGGGGCATGACGCCGTCGTCGGCGGCCACCACCAGCACCACGATGTCGGTGACCTCGGCCCCGCGGGCGCGCATCGCCGTGAAGGCCTCGTGGCCCGGCGTGTCGATGAACGTGATCGGGTGTCCGTCCCAGTCGACCTGGTAGGCACCGATGTGCTGGGTGATGCCGCCCGCCTCGCCCGCCACGACGTTGGCCGAGCGGATGCGGTCGAGCAGCAGGGTCTTGCCGTGGTCGACGTGGCCCATGACGGTGACCACCGGCGGACGGGGTCGTAGCTCGGACTCGTCCACCTCTTCGTCGTCGTCGTCGAAGAACTTGGCCAACAGCTCGGCCTCGCGCTCCTCGCCGGGGTCGACCAGGCGCACCTCGGCGCCCAGTTCGGCGGCGAAGAGCTCGATCATGTCGTCGGTCAGGGACTGGGTGGCCGTCACCATCTCCCCCTGGAGGAGGAGGAAGCGGACGACGTCACCGGCCGACCGGTTCAGCTTGGGTCCGAGGTCGCGGGCCGTCGAGCCGCGCTCGATGATGACCTCGTTCTCGGGCACCGGCGCCGTCGAGGGCGCGTAGGCGGTGAGCGTGGTCGGCTCGAGCTCTTCGAGGTTCCGACGGCGACGGCGGGGTCGCCGCTGGTTCGGACGGCCGCGGCCGACTCCGGGACCGCCCCGACCTCCGGGGCCACCACCGGGACCTCCGGGGCCACCGCCGGGGCCGCCACCGGGACGTCCGCCCCCGTAGCCCCCGGTGGATCCACCGGGACGACCGCCGTAGCCACCGCCCGAGGCACCCGGGGGGCCACCGGTACGGGGCGCTCCGGGGCGACCGGCGCCACCGGGTCCGCTCGGACGGCCGCTGAAGCCCGGACGCGGGGCGCCGGGAGGCGGGCGACGGCCACCCGCCCCGGGGGGCGGGGGGATCGGCTTGCCGGACAGCGAGCGGGGTGGACCACCGGGCGGGGGCGGGATCGGCCTGCCCGTCGCGCTGGTCGGCGGTCGGACCGGACCGGAACCGGGACGCGGGGGCGCCCCGGCGGGCGCCGCGGCGGCCGGAGCGGCCGGGGCGGCGGCCGGGGCCGGGGCCGGTGCGGGGGCGGACGCAGCCGGTGCGGCAGGCACCGCGGGTGCGGGAGGAGCGGCCGGCGCGGCTGGCCGGGGCCGTCGGCGCCGGGGCTGTCGGAGTCGGGGGCGCCGTCGCGGGTGCCGGGGCCGCCGCCGCCGGCGCCACGGGGGCGACAGGGCTGGGGGCCGGGACGGGCGCGGGAGCCGGGGCGGGAGCCGCTGCCGGCGCCACGGGCGTCGGAGGCGCCGGAGCGGGTCGGGGTGCCGGGGCCGGGGCGGGAGCGGGGGCGACGCCGGGCTGCTCGGAGGCGGGGCGGCTCGTCACCAGTCGGGCGCCGGTGCGCTTCACCGGGGGTGTCGACGGACCGGGGTCCTCTCCCGTCGTCGGATCGTCACCGACGGCGGCCGGCGCCGCCGGCTCGCCGGTGGGCGCGGCCTTCTTGGCCGGGGCCTTCTTGGCGGCGGCCTTCTTGGCCGGCGCAGCAGGCTCCTCCGGCTGGACCGGACGGCGCAGGCCCTCCCGGTCCGCCTTCCTACGGGCGCGGTCGGCCTGCGCGTCCTCGATGGACGACGAATGGCTCTTGACGCCCATCCCGAGGGACAGGCAGAGGTCAAGGGCCTCCTTGTTGGTCAGGCCGAGCTCATGAGCGAGCTCGTATACCCGGATCTTCTTCGGCAACGGCTGTTACTGCCCTTCCTTCGATGTCGCAGGTGCCACAGTGCACATACGACCCTCCATCCTCGCACATCACAAGACCGGTCTGGCCGAGCCGTCCGGGCCCGGGCCTCCGGTCGACCCTCCGAGCGTCCGACGGAGCCCGTCGACCGCCCCGGTGGCCACCGGGCCCCGGAGGGCCCGCTCGAACGCCCGGCGCTTGTGCGCCGCGTCCAGGCAGGTCACCGAGTCCCGGCACAACCAGGCACCACGACCCGGGAGCGTCCGCCCCAGGCCCAGGGTGCCGTCCCCGAGACGCACCACCCGCACCATGGTGTCGGCCGGACCGGTCCGGCGGCACCCGATGCAGGTTCGCCGAGGGGCTATGCCGGAGCCTCCCCGGCCGGTTGTCCCTCGGCTTCCGCCTTCGGGGCACCCTCGGCGCCGGCGCCGTCGGACTCCAGTACCTCGGCGACCTCCTCGACGATCACGGCATCCTCCACGGCCTCGACCTCGGCCTCGGCGATGTCCTCGCCCGCCAGCTCGCTCCCCGGCTCGTCGGCGCCCTCGGCGCCCTCGGCCCACTCGGTCGCCGACACGGCCGATCCACCCTCGGCGGGCTGCCACACCATCTCACCGGCCTCGTTCTGGATCCACTCGCCCTCGGCCCACTCCTCGCCGGCGTAGCCCGACTCCTCCTCGGCCAGCTGGGTCTCGCTCTTGATGTCGATGCGCCAGCCGGTGAGCCGGGCGGCGAGGCGGGCGTTCTGACCTTCCTTGCCGATCGCCAGGGACAGCTGGTAGTCGCTGACGATGACCGTGGCCGTCCCCGTCTCGTCGTCGAGGCGCACCTCGCGGACCCGGGCCGGCGCCAACGCCGACTGGATCAATTCGACCGGGTCGTCCGAGTAGGGGACCACGTCCACCCGCTCACCCCGGAGCTCGTTGGTGACCATGCGCACACGGGAGCCCCGGGCCCCGACGCAGGCCCCCACCGGATCCACGTTGGGGTCGTTCGACCAGACGGCGATCTTCGTGCGGTGTCCGGGCTCGCGGGCCGCGGCCTTGATCTCGACGGCACCGGACGAGATCTCGGGGACCTCGAGCTCGAACAGCCGCTTGATCAGTCCGGGATGGCTCCGACTGACCACGATCTGGGGGCCCTTGGTCGTCTTGCGGACCTCGACGATGTAGGCCTTGAGCCGGGCACCGTGCTCGTAGCGCTCGTAGGACACCTGCTCGGCCTGGGGCAGCAGGGCCTCCACCTTGCCCAGATCGAGCAACGTGTAGCGGTTGTCGGTCTGCTGGACGATGCCCGTGACGATGTCACCCTCGCGCCCGGCGTACTCCTCGTACTTGAGGTCGCGCTCCACTTCTCGGATGCGCTGGAGGATGACCTGCTTGGCCGTCTGCGCGGCGATGCGCCCGAAGTCGTCGGGCGTGTCGTCCCACTCACGCACGACGTTGCCGTCCTCGTCGAGCTCCTGGCCGTAGACCCGGATCTCCCCGGAGTCCGGGTCGATGGTGACGACCGCCTCCTCGGCGGCGTCCGGGCGGCGCTTGTAGGCGGCCACCAGGGCGTTGGCCAGCGCATCGAGCAGCGTCTCGACGGAGATCCCCTTGTCCCGGGCGATCTGGCCGAGTGCGTCGAGGAACTCGAAGTTCGTCTTGCTCATGGGGTAACGACCTGCTTCCTCTTCTGCGTCTTCTTCCGGCCCGGAGCCTGGCCACCGGACCTCTTGGCGGCCGGGTTGCCCGGGGTGTCCTGCCCGCCCCACACGAAGACCGTGCGGACCCGGTCGATGTCCCCGTAGGCGAGGCGGACCGGCTCGTCGTCGGACCCCTCGACGGCCAGGTTGAATCCCTCGTCGTCCGAGGCCACCAGGGTGCCCCGGAGCCGTCGGTCGCCGGGTACCTGCGGGCGGGTCTTGACCGTCACCAGGGCGCCGACGGCCTTGGCGAAGTGGGCCGGGGTGCGGAGCGGCCGTTCGATCCCGGGACTGGACACCTCGAGCGAGTACCGGCCCGGGAACGGGTCGAGGTCGTCGAGCAGCGCCGAAGCGGCCCGGTTGGCGGCGGTGAGGGCCTCGAGGTCCACCCCGCCCTCACGGTCGACGGTCACCTGGAGCACGCCGCCCTTCATCTCGACGTCGACCAGTTCGAGGTCGACCGCCGCCACCACCGGCTGGAGGGCGGCGAAGAGATCCTGTTCCATCTGCGCCTCCTCCTCTCCGGTGGGTGTGTCTGTCGTCGGTCGCGTTCGTCCTGCTCAAGGGCCGTCGACCCGGAGGTCCCGACCTGTCCTGCCCGCCCGGGGGAGGCGTTTCCGACCAAAACAAAAGCGTGGGCTGGCCGCCCACGCCTCGTCAGCGTCACTACACCCCAACCGAACGGCAGAGTGGAAAGTATAGCAGCGACAGGGGCCCGGTGGGACCCTGACCTGGTCGTCCGCCCCCGGGGGCGACCCGCCACCGGGCCGGTCACCAGGGGTGGACGTGGCGCCGGCGGATGCCGTGGTCAGGGGGAGACGATGACCTCGGCCGGTGCGTCCAACGCCAGTTCGCGTTCCTCGCCGGTGGCCCGCGAGCGCCACTCGACGATGCCCCGGGCCACGCCCTTGGCCCCGACCACCAGCCGGACCGGGATCCCGATCAGGTCGGCGTCGGCGAACTTCACCCCGGGCGAGACGTCCCGGTCGTCGTAGAGCACGTCCACGCCGGCGGCCACCAGACGGTCGTGGAGGGCATCGGCGGCCCCGGCCACCTCGGGGGCCCGCCCGGCGCCGAGGGCGACCAGGTGGACCGGGAAGGGCGCCAGGGCGGCGGGCCACACCAGTCCCCGGTCGTCATGGTGCTCCTCGGCCACCACCGAGAGGAGTCGGGAGACGCCCATGCCGTAGCAGCCCATCGAGAAGACGGCCTCGTCACCGTCCTCGGCGACGAACGAGGCACCGGGGAGGACGTCCGAGTACCGGGTGCCCAGTTGGAAGGTGTGGGCGGCCTCCACCGAGCGGACCAGTTCCACCTCCGCGCCGCAGCGCGGACACCGGTCACCACTGGCCACCTCCGCGAAGGAGCCCCACCGGTCCACGACGAAGTCACGGCCGACGAGCGCACCGCTCACGTGATGGTCGGGTCGGTTGGCCCCGACGATCCACGGGCCCGGTCGGGCCACCCCCACGTCGGCCACCACGCTGATCCCCGCGTCCTGCTGGCCCATCGGACCGATGTACCCCTTGACCAGCGAGGGATGGGCGGCGAAGTCCTCGTCCTCGAACAGCCGCCAGCCCGAGGGCAGCCGGGCCTCACGATCCCCCGGGAGGAGGAGGAGCACGGCGTCACCCTCGGCGTCGACCACCGCCAGACTCTTCAGCAGGTCCGCGGGGGTGACGGACGGATCGTCGAAGAAGGCCACGACACCGTCGATGCCGGGCCGGTCGGGGGTGTGGTGCACGACGACGTCGGCGGCGTCCGGATCCGGGGCCACGGGGTCCTCGAAGCCGCCCCGGGTGGCGGCCTCCACGTTGGCCGCGTATCCGCAGCCCGTACAGCGCACGAAGTGGTCCTCCCCCACCGCCGACGGCACCATGAACTCGTGGTTGACCTCCCCGCCGATGGCCCCGGACTCGGCCTCCACCGGGGACACGTCGAGGTCCAGACGCCCGAAGATCCGCAGATAGGCCTCGTAGACCGTCCGGTAGGACGCCTGCATGGCCTCGGGATCGACATCGAACGAATAGGCGTCGCACATGATCAGCTCGCGCGTCCGCAGGAGGCCGAAGCGGGGGCGGGCCTCGTCGCGGAACTTGACCTGGACCTGGTACACGGTGAGGGGCAGCTGGCGGTACGAGTCGACCTCGGCGCCGACGGTGACGGTCACCACCTCCTCATGGGTCGGCCCGAGCACGAAGGAGCCGCCCCGGCCCTCGACCTGCATGGCCGGCAGCGCGTCCGATCCGAACATGGCGGCACGCCCGCTCTGCTCCCACAGTTCGAGCGGATGCAGGGCCGGCAGGAGCAGCTCCTGGCAGTCGGCGGCATCGAGCTCTTCGCGGATGACCGCCTCGATGTTGTGCAGCACGCGGAGCCCGAGCGGCAGGAAGCTGTACACGCCCGAAGCCAGTCGACGGATGAACCCACCCCGCACCAGCAGTTGATGGCTGACGACCTCGGCGTCGGCCGGAGCCTCTCGCAGGGTACGGACCAGGAGGCGGGACATGCGCATGGGCGGAGAGCCTACCGGGAGCCGACCGTCGGCCCGGAAGCCGGTGGCGTCCGTCGGCAGCCACCGTCATCCGCCGCCGCGGGCAGTCGTACCCGCTCAGTCGGCGGGGCCGGCCTCGTCGCCGAAGCGCTTGCGGATCAGGTCGACCTTCACCTCCGACGCGTTGGCGTCGGCCCCCTTGGCGTCGAGCAGCTCCCGACGGTCGGCCTCGGCCTCGGCCGCGGCGCCCGCATCGGCCGCGGCCAGGCGGGCCTCGACCCCCTCGGCCACCAGCCGCTCGGCCTCGGCCACGAGCTCCTCGACCATGTCCTCTTCGGGCACGACCCGGACGATCTTGCCCTTGATGAACAGATGGCCCCGTTTCCGTCCGGCGGCGATGCCGAGGTCCGCCTCCCGGGCCTCACCCGGACCGTTGACCACGCACCCCATGACGGCGACCTGGATGGGAAGGTTCCGGTCCTCGAGCGCGTCCTGGGCCGCCTTGGCCACGGCGATGACGTCGATCTCGGACCGGCCACAACTCGGGCAGGCGATGAGGTCGAGCCCCTTGCGCTCGCGCAGGCCCAGGGCCTCGAGCAGTTGGCGACCGGCCCGGGCCTCCTCGACGGGGTCCGCGGTCAGGGAGTACCGGATGGTGTCGCCGATGCCCTCGGCCAACAACGTGGCGATGCCGGCGGTCCCCTTGATCAGTCCGGCCGGTGGTGGTCCGGCCTCGGTCACCCCGAGGTGGAGCGGATGGTCGAACGTCTCCGAGGCGAGCCGGTACGACTCGATCATGAGCGGTACCGACGAGGCCTTGACCGAGATCTTCACATCCTGGAAGTCGACCTCGGCGAAGTAGGCGAGCTCCATCCGGGCCGATTCGACGAGCGCCTCCGGGGTGGCCCCGCCGTACTTCTTGTAGAGGTCGGGGTGGAGCGACCCGGCGTTCACCCCGATCCGGATGGGAACACCCCGGTCCTTCGCCTCGGCCGCCACCAGTTTGATCTCGTGGGGCTTGCGCAGGTTCCCCGGATTGAGCCGGAGGCCCTGCACGCCCGCTTCCAGCGCGGCGAGCGCCATCTCCACATGGAAGTGGATGTCGGCGATGATGGGGACGGGCGAGCGCGGGACGATGCGGGCCAGGCCCTCGGCCGCCTGTTCCTCGTTGCAGGTGCATCGGACGATGTCGGCCCCGGCGGCGGCCAGTGCGTAAACCTGGGCGAGGGTGGCGTCCACGTCGGCCGTCTTGGTGGTCGTCATCGACTGGACCGTGACCGGTGCACCGCCACCCACCGGCACGTCACCTACCTGGATCCGCCGGGTGGGGCGGCGCTCGGTCAGGCTCCCTCGGGGGTGTGGCATGCCCCCGATGCTACCGGGGGACGTCCCGACGACGGCCCCGCGGGGGCCGGGTCGTCGGGGTCACGGGCACCCGTCCGGGTGCACGGCCCCCGCCCTACCCGAAGGGATTGCCCATGGGGTGGAGGATGTCCGTGAGCAGGGCCGGGATGATGAGGACGGCCAGGAACAACATGAACGCCCAGGTGAACGGCATCAACTTGGCGACGTCGGCGTGGTACATGACGCGGCGGCGCCCGGTGCGGATCTTCTCGTAGACGGCGATGGCCACGTGACCGCCGTCGAGGGGGAGCATCGGGAAGAGGTTGAACACCCCGAAGAAGATGTTGATGACGATCAGGATGTACAGGAAGTCGCCGATCCCGGCCTGGAGCGCGTCGGTCGCCGTCTGGCCGATGCCCACGATCGACTGGGCCCGGGTGCCGTCCGCCGCCGCCTGACTGGCGGCCTTGGCGCTCGTGACCTGGTCGAAGCGTTGCGCGATCCCGCTGGGCGAGAACAGGTGGCCGATTCCGGCCATCGAGGCCCACACCACGCGGCCCATCTGGGCCCCGGTGGAGGTGACGGCGCTCAGGGGCGACCGGGTCTCCACCGGCGACCCCAGACTGACTCCGATGAGCCCGTAGGGGGCCGAGCCGTGTGGCGCCACGGCGCCCGGCTCGTGCTCGATCCGTCCGTTGGCGGGGGTGACCGTCAGCGTCCGTCGGGAGCCGTCACGCTCGACCACGATGGTCACCGGCTGGTCGGGATGGTCCTGGATCGCCGAGGTGAGGGTGGTCAGGTCGCCCCCGATCGCCTTGCCGTCGACCGACACCACGACGTCGCCGGGTCGGATGCCCCCGGCACCGGCCGGGCTGGCCTGGTCGCCCACCGCGTGCAGACCCTGGACCTGGACCTGGTTCGAGTTGGGGATCCCGACGAAGGCCAGCAGGACCCACAGGAGCAGGAAGGCGAGCAGGAAGTGCACGGCCGACCCCGCCACCGCCACCAGGAGTCTGGAATGGAACGGCTTGTCCCGGTAGACCCGGCCCTCGTCGGCCGGATCGACCTCCTCGAGGTTGGTCATCCCGGGGATCTTCACGTAGCCGCCCAGCGGCAGCGCCTTGATCCCGTACTCGGTCTCCCCCCGTCGGAACGACCAGAGGCGGGGACCGAAGCCCACGAAGTACTCGGTCACCTTCATGCCACCGTGCTTGGCCGCGAGGAAGTGGCCCAGCTCGTGGAGCATCACGATCACGATGATCGAGACCACCACCACGAGCAGGTCCACGTAACCGGTGAAGATGGCGAGGAGCACGATCACGGTGATCGCACCCACCAGCTCGCCGGCCAGGCGTCGGGCAGACTTCTCGGCGCCGACGGGTCCCAACGGCTCCGTCGGCGCCTCGGCATCCTCGGGCACCGGTCGGGTCTCGGTCGTGCTCATGGCGCCTCCCGGGTGGCGACCACCCGGGTGGCCAGTCGTCGGGCCGTCGCATCGGCGTCGAGCACGTCGTCGACGGTACGACGTCCCGACGGGGTCGCCACGTCGTACCGGTCGAGGGAGTCGGCGACCACCGCGGCGATCGTCGACCAGGCGATCCGGCCGTCGAGGAACGCCCCGACGGCCACCTCGTTGGCCGCATTGAGCCAGGCGGGGGCGAGGTCGCCGGTCCGTCCGGCGCGGTAGGCGAGATCGAGACAGGGGAAGGTCGATCGGTCCGGTGGCTCGAATTCGAGGACCGAGAGCGCGGTCCAGTCGATGGCCCCGAAGGGCGAGGCGAGTCGGGCCGGGTAGGCCAGCGCGTACCCGATGGGGAGTCGCATGTCCGGCAGCGACAGCTGGGCGACCACGGCACCGTCCACGTACTCGACCATCGAGTGCACGATGGACTGCGGGTGCACCACGACGTCGATGGCGTCGTAGGGCACGCCGAACAGTTCGTGGGCCTCGATGACCTCGAGACCCTTGTTCATCAGCGTCGAGGAGTCCACGGTGATCTTCGGCCCCATGGACCAGGTCGGATGGGCGAGCGCCTCGTCGACGCCGACGGCCGCCAGTTCGTCGGCCTTCCGACCCCGGAACGGGCCACCCGAGGCGGTCAGCAGCAGTCGGGCGACGTCCACGGCCCGGCCGGCCCGCAGGCACTGGTGCACGGCGCAGTGTTCGGAGTCGACCGGGAGGATCTCCGCACCGGGGGTGTTCCGCACCGTGGCCACCACCGGCGCTCCGGCGATGATCGACTCCTTGTTGGCGAGGGCCAGGCGGCGGCCCGCCTCCAGGGCGGCCAGGGTGACCGGAAGGCCGGCGAACCCCACTACGCCGTTCACCACCACCTCGGCCTCGGTGGCGATGGAGGCGAGCCCGTCCGGGCCGGCGAGCACCTCGGTGCCCCGGGGGAGCCGTCGCGACAGTTCGGCGGCGAGGGTGGCGTCACCGATGGCCACCACCTCGGGTCGGAAGGCGAGCGCCTGTTCCACCAGGAGATCGGCCGACCGTTGGGCGCCCAGGGCCACGACCCGGTAGCGCCCGGGATCCTCGGCCACCACGTCGAGCGTCTGGGTCCCGATCGAACCGGTCGAGCCCACCACGCTGACCGTGACGAGGCCGTCCGGGCGGGGGGACGACACGTCGGGGGATCCTCCGGTGGGCGGGGTCATCCCTCCAGCCTGCCCGATGTTCACCCGATATTGAGGGCGCGTACCAGGTAGTAGGTGGCCGGCAGCACGAAGATGAGGGCGTCGACCCGGTCCAGGACTCCGCCGTGGCCCGGCAGCAGCGTGCCCATGTCCTTCAGACGCAGGTCCCGCTTGAGCAGTGACTCGCAGAGGTCACCGAGGGGCGCCACCACGGCGACGACGATGCCGAGCACGGCGGCGTTGGCCGCCGTCCACGGGTGGATGGCCCCGACGGCCACCGTCGACACCAGGACGGAGGCCACCGCCCCGCCGGCCAGACCCTCCCACGTCTTGTTGGGGCTCACGTTGGGCGCCAGCTGGTGGCTCCCGACCCAGCGGCCCACCACGAGGGCGCCGACGTCGTTGGCCACCGTGGCGATGATGGCGCCCAGGAGGAAGGCGATCCCGTGCCGGTCGGGGAAGAGGGACGGGCACAGCAGCAGTCCGGCGAACGAGCCCAGGAGCCCCACCCAGCCGACCACCAGCAGCGTCGAGGCGGTCCCGGCCACCGCGGAGCCGCGCTCCACCCCGAACAGGTACCAGAGCAGGGTGAAGACGGTGATGAGGACCATCACCAGCGGAAGAGCGGCGACGCCCTTGTTGTACGCGCCCAACGTCAGGGCGATGGTTCCGGCCAGGCCGAGCAACGTGGCCGGTCGCCAGCCCGCCCGGCGCAGCACCGCGAACGCCTCCCCCGCGGCGAAGGTCACGACCAGCAGGCAGAGGATGACGGACGTGACGGTGCCGACCTTGAAGGCGGCGAGCGCGACGACGGCCACTGCCACCCCGGTGCCCACCCGAACCCCGGTGCTGCTCCCGCCCGTCTCGTCGGCGTGGCGGGTCCGCTCCGGAACCGGCTCGGGGGGACCGCCGCCGGTGACCTCCGGTGCGTAGTTGGAACTCGAGCGGGGCGGCCGGTCGGGTGTCGGCTCCTTGCGGGTCCGGCGACGGAAGCGGGAGCCGGCCCACTCGTCCTCGTCCACCGTCTCGGCGGGCGCCGGCTGGCTGGCCTGGTCCTGCTCCTCCACGGCCGCCCGGTCGGCGGCGGCCAGGCCGGCGAGGCCGGCCTTCCGGCGACCCGCGCCCGGAACGTCCACCACCGACGCCCCCGGCGGCTCCGCGGCCAGCGGCTCCCCCACCGGCGCGACATCGTCGTCGGGCCGTTTGGCCTTCAGCCGGTCCGGGCGGAGTCCGGCACGCCGCGCCCGTCCCACCCGGGGGGTGCCCGAGGGTCGCGCCGGGTCCACCTCCACCACGGCCGCCGATGCGCCGACAGTGCCGGGATCCGCGCCCACGGCCGGCGTGACACCGGTGGGATCGGGATCGACCTCGGGCTCGTCGGGGCGCGCACCGGTGGCCGCCACCTCGTCGGGCCGGGCCCCGGCGGCCGCCACATCGGCCACGAGGAAGACCGACGTGGCCTCCCCCGTCTCGTCGTCGGGAATGACCGGGGCGTCCGTACGGGGCGCCGGGACGTCGGGGGCGTCGCCCCCGTCCCGGACCACCTCGACCGGCTCGGTCACCGGATCGGAGGACGTCGAACCCGGACCGGGCTGGCCGGGCCGGACCGAGGAGAGGTCGAACTCCCACGGGCGGAGCTCCTCGTCCACCCCGCCCGACTCGTCCAGGGCGCCGAGCGAGGCCTGCTCGCCGCTGAACATCGACGGCTCGAACTCCTCTTCGTGGGCCACCCAGTCCGCGTCCTCCTCGCGCCAGGTGGGCGGGAGGATGGAGGTCGACTCCCCCTCGTCACGGGCCAGCACCGCCGGGACCTGGCCGGTGGGCGGTTCGGTCCAATGCGGCAGTTCGGTCGGCGGAGGCGTGGAGGCCTCGTCCTGATCGCCCGTCGACGGCTCGTCCAGGATCCGGACCGAGCCGTGAGGGGTGGCGTCGGGAGCGACGTGGGCGGGAGGGACGACGGGGATCTCGGAGGTGATCTCGGCCGCCGTCTCGGCGCCGATGATGCGCACCCCACCGGTGGAGCTACCGGTCCGCGCGGGGCGCGGCGGCGCGTCCCGCGTCGTCTCCTCGTCTCCCTCGTCCGGGCCGTGCTCCACGTTCTCTGCTACCTCCCCAGGATCGGGCCATCGGGCCGGCCCATGTCGTTGCCGGACCGGATGCCGGGCCGGTGTCGTGTCCGGACGTTCGTCCGGTCGCCGTCAGATCTCGAGGAGCTCCTGCTCCTTGTGGGCGAGCAGACGGTCGATGGCCGCCACGTTGTCCTGCGTGATCTTGTCCAGGTCCTTCTCTACCCGCTCCAGCTCGTCGGTCGAGAGTTCCCCGTCCTTCTGCATCGCCTCGAGCTCCTGGCGGGCGTTGCGACGCATGTTGCGCACCGCCACCCGACCGTCCTCCGCCTTCTGCTTGACCACCTTGACGAGCTCCTTGCGGCGCTGCTCGGTCGGCACGGGGAACGACAACCGGATGACGGTTCCGTCGTTCGACGGGGTGATCCCCAGGTCGGAGCTCTGCAGCGCCTTCTCGATGGCCGCCAGGGAGCTCTTGTCGTAGGGCGACACCACCAGGAGGCGAGCTTCGGGGACGCTGAAACCGGCCATCTGGCGCAACTCGGTCTCGGTGCCGTAGTAGTCGACCTTCAGGTGCTCCACCAGGGCCGGGGTGGCCCGGCCGGTGCGGATGGCACTGAATTCGGCCTGCGTGTGCTCCACCGCCTTGGTCATGTGTTCGGTGGCATCGGACACCACGAGTGCGATCAGATCGTCATCCATTAGCGGTCCAGCGTAGCCATCGTGATCGGGGCGCACCGGGGGAGGTCTGCGAACTGGGGATTCATCGGACGAGCGTGCCGATCGACTCCCCGCCGAGCGCCTTGCGGATGTTGCCCGGCTCCATCAGGTCGAACACCCGGATCGGCAGACCGTTGTCCTTGCAGAAGGTGATGGCGGTGAGGTCCATCACCCGGAGGTCCTTCGCCACCACGTCCATGAAGGAGATCTCGTCGTAGCGGGTGGCCGTCGGGTCGATCCGGGGGTCGGCGGAGTAGACGCCGTCCACTCCGCCGTGGGTCCCCTTGCACAGCAGCTCGGCCTCGATCTCCGCGGCCCGGAGGGCCGCCGAGGTGTCGGTCGTGAAATAGGGGTTGCCCATCCCCGCCGCGAAGACCACGACCCGACTCTTCTCGAGATGCCGGATGGCCCGCCGTCGGATGTAGGGCTCGGCCACCTCCGCCATCTGGACCGCGGAGAGCACCCGGGTGGCCTGACCGTGGTGCTCGAGCGCGTCCTGCAGGGCCAGGGCGTTGATCACGGTGCCGAGCATCCCCATGGTGTCCGAGGTGGCCCGGTCCATCCCCGCACCGGCGCCCGTCGTCCCCCGCCAGATGTTGCCGCCACCGACCATGACAGCCAGCTCGATGTCGAGCTCCTCACGGGTCTCGGCGATCTCCCGGGCCAATTGCTCGACCGCGGTGGCGTCGATGGTCTCGTCCGACGCCGACGAGGCCAGGGCCTCGCCCGACAGCTTCAAGATGATGCGTGGTCTGTGGCCCACCGTCACTCAGTCGCCGACGACGACCTGGGCGAACTCCGTCACCGTGGCATCGCCGAGCAACTTGGCGATCGTCTGCTTCTCGTCCTTGATGAAGGGCTGGTCGACCAGGACCCGCTCCTTGTACCAGCCGTTCAGCCGGCCCTCGACCACCTTGGGCAGCGATGCCTCGGATTTGCCCTCGTTGAGAGCGATCCTCTCGATCGTCTCGCGCTCGGCGGCGACGTCCGCCTCGGGCACGTCCTCCCGGTTGATGTACAGCGGACGGGCGAAGGCGATGTGGGCGGCGATGTCGTGGGCCAGCTCCTTGTCGCCCCCGGCCACGGCCACGGCCACGGCGTTCACGCCGCGGCCCGCCTGGAGGTGGAGGTACGAGTCGACGGCGCCGTCGGCCGGTGCCTCGATGCGCACGACCCGACCGACGGAGATGTTCTCCTTGAGCTTGACCTTCATGCCGTCGAGCTCGTCGGAGCGCTCCGACACGGCGTCGGCGCCCTTGGTCGCGACCAGGTCGGCGAGTTCGTTGGCGAAGGCGACGAACTCCTCGGACTTGGCCACGAAGTCCGTTTCCGAACGCAGCTGGACGATGGAGACGACGTCATCCGCGGTACCGATGGCGACGGCCCCTTCCGAGGCCTCGCGGTCGGCCCGCTTCGCCTGGCTGGCGAGCCCCTTCTCCCGTAGCCAGGTGACGGCGCGATCCATGTCGCCGTCGTTCTCCTCGAGCCCACGCTTGGCGTCGAGCATCCCGACGCCGGTGAGCTGGCGGAGCTTCTGGACGTCCTTGGCGGTGAATGCGGGCACGGTCAGACCTCCTCGGTCGGAGTGGCGGTGGCCTCGGCCGGAGCTTCGGCGGTGGGCTCGGCCGCGGCCTCGGCGGTGGCCTCGGCCGGGGCTTCGACGGTGGGCTGGGCCGGAGCATCGGCGGTGGGCTGGGCCGGGGCCTCGGCGGTGGGCGCGGTCTCGGTCGGAGCCTCGGCGGTGGCATCCTGGGCCGCGGGCGGTGTGACCGGCGTAGCGGCCGCGGCCGGGGCGGCCGGAGCGGGAGTCTCGGCCGTCGGGGCCGGGGTGGCCGGCGCCTTCGGCGTCGGTGCCGGGCGATTCTGGGCGATGAAGCGACCTTCGGTGACGGCATCGGCCACCACACGGCACAGCAGCGCACCGGAACGGATGGCGTCGTCGTTCCCCGGGATCACATGGGTGATCACGTCCGGGTCGCAGTTCGTGTCCACCACCGCGACGACCGGCAGCCCGAGCTTGTTCGCCTCGGTGACGGCGATGTGCTCCTTCTTGGTGTCGATCACGAAGATGGCGTCCGGAAGCTTGTCGAGGCCCCGGATGCCCCCGAGGTTGCGCTGGAGCTTCTCGAGCTCGCGGGTGTGGCGCAGGGCCTCCTTCTTCGGCATGGCGTCGAAGTCGCCGGCCTTCTGCATGGCCTCGAACTCCTTCATACGCTTCACGCGGGTCGAGACGGTCTGGAAGTTCGTCAGCATGCCGCCCAGCCAGCGCTCGTTGACGTAGGGCATGCCGCAGGCGTCGGCGTACACGGCCACGGGTCCCTGGGTCTGCTTCTTGGTTCCGACGAAGAGGATGGTGCCTCCGCCGGCGACGAGGTCCCGGATGTACCCGTAGGACTCCTCGATGCCCTTCATGGTCTGCTCGAGATCGATCAGGTAGATCCCGTTGCGCTCGCCGAGGATGAACCGGCGCATCTTGGGGTTCCACCGACGGGTCTGGTGCCCGAAGTGGACGCCCGCGCCCAACAGCTGCTTCATGGTGACGACGGCCATATGACTGCTCCTTGTGACGGTTTGGTCCTCCCCGGCTGCAGCACCCCGAAATTTTCGGGGCGACCGTGGACGCGGCCGGGTGCGTAGTAGGTACCGCTCGAGTGCCCCACCGGTCGGTGGGACCCCGCCATGTTAGTGCCCGCCGCGGCACTCCTCCACTCGGGTGGTGGACCGGCCCGTCGTCCGGGGCTCCCGACCCCTCCGGGGCCGGCAGGGATCAGCCGGCGGCCTGGGCGGCGGCGGGCGCCGGCGCTTTGGCCAACGACCGCCCCGCGCTCTCCGGACGGTCGGCCAGTTTGGCCCGCAGTTGGAGCACGGCCTTGGTGTGGATCTGGCACACCCGACTCTCCGTGACCCCGAGGATGTCGCCGATCTCGGCGAGGGTCAGGCCTTCGTAGTAGTAGAGCGTGAGCACCGTCTTCTCGCGGTCGGCCATTTCACTGACCGCTTTGACGAGGGCCTCCTTGGTCTCCTTCACCTCGAAGGTGTCCATGGGGCCGGCGGTCGCATCGGGGAGCGTCTCCCCGAGCGTCGACCGGTCGGAGTGGTCGCCGCCCCGGAACACCTCGTCGAGGGCGACGACGCCGACGAAGGAGATCTTCCGGAGCGCGGTCTGGAACTCCTCAGGGGTCATCTCCAGGTCGGCCGCCACCTCGGCGTCGGTGGGGGTCCGGTGGAGTGAGGCCTCGAGCTTGGAGTACGACTGCTCCACGGCCCGAGCCTTGGCCCGCACCGAACGTGGCACCCAGTCGATCGAACGCAGCTCGTCGATGATGGCGCCCTTGATCCGCGGCACCGCATAGGTCTCGAACTTGATGTTGCGGGCCGGCTCGAACCGTTCGATGGCGTCGATCAGTCCGATGATTCCGTAGCTGGCGAGGTCGGCCTCGTCCACGTGGCGGGGCAGTCCGACCGACACGCGGCCGGCCACGTACTTGACGACAGGGGCGTAGTGCACGATGAGCTGATCGCGCAGGGCCTTCGCGCCGGTCTTCTTGTAGTCGGCCCACAGGGCGTCGATGCCGTGTCCAGCCGAGTCGAGTTGCGTCGCCAATTGTCCCCTTAGGCCCGTGGATGCGTTTGTGAGTACACCGAACGCAGGCGCTCCTTACTGACATGAGTGTAGACCTGTGTTGTCTGAAGGCTGGAATGACCGAGCAATTCCTGGACGACCCGGAGGTCGGCACCGCCGTCGAGCAGGTGCGTGGCGAAGGAGTGCCGCAGGGCGTGGGGATGCGTGGGGACCGGTGAGCGGCGATCCAGGATCCGCCGGACGTCACGGGAGCCGAGACGGTTCCCCCGCTCGTTGTAGAACAGCGCACCCCTTGGTGACAGCTCGTTCGCCATGGTCCGACGCGGACCGGCCAGCCAGCTCCGCAGCGCCGCCGCGCACCTGTCGTGGATCAGCACCTGGCGTTGTTTGTCACCCTTTCCGGTCACGGTGACCACACCCCGACCCAGGTCGAGGGCGTCGACGTCGAGGCCGCACAGCTCGGCCACCCGCATGCCGCTCCCGTAGAGCAGTTCGAGCACGGCGTCGTCCCGGACGTCCCGGGGTGCCTGCCCGCCGGGTTCGGTCGTGGGGCCGGCCGGACCCGGCGAGGGCGGGACCGGCCCGAGCAACCGATCGAGCTCGGCGTGCCCGAGGACGCGCGGCAGGCGGGAGTCGGGCGACGGAGCCGAGAGCCGTACCGACGGATCAGTGGTCACGAGATCTCGGCGCGCACACCATCCGAAGTACGACCGGAGGGACGCCGCGGTGCGGGAGATGGTCGCCTTGGCGTAGCGGCGGGTGGCGAGGAACGCCAGGTAGCGACGTAGGAGGACGCGGTCGACGTCGGCCGGCCCGAGGGCGCCGCCGCGCTCGGCCCAGGCGGCGAACCGCTCGACGTCCGACGCATAGGCGCGCACCGTGTCCGCCGACAGTCCCGCCACCGAGCGGCGGTACGCCTCGATCTCCCAGTGCACGCAGGAAGCGTACCGGTCGTTCCACCACCGACCGGGGGACCGCGCCGCCCCGGCCGGCACCCCCGATACCCCCCATCGGGGGTCGTGCAGGGCTATCGTCTGCCCCGGACACCGGTCTCTGGGCCGTCGTCGGCGGGGACGGGCCCGGGGTCGGATGACCGCATCCGACCAACGGCATCGCAACGACCGGCACCGGTGCACACCGGGCCGCCGTCCTAAGGGGGACCATGACTGATCGCATCGACCGCCGCTCGTTCCTCGCCAAGAGCGCCGTAGTGGGCGGCGGGATCGCCGCCGGCAGCGTCCTCGCCGCCTGCGGCAGTTCGGGCTCGTCGGGCTCGTCGACCACATCCGGCGGCTCGACCGGCACCCATCCCGACGGGGTCACCTCGGCCACCCCGAAGCCGGGTGGCTCGCTCACGTTCGGTGTGGACGCAGAGGAGAAGGGCTTCTCCCCCGTCCAGGGAACGTTCGACGAGGTCGGGATCATGTACGCCCGCACGGTCTTCGACACGCTGATGATCCTCGACGTCAACGGGACGCCGCAGCCCAACCTGGCCCAGTCGGTCACCTCGAACCCCGACGGCACGGTCTGGACGATCACCATGCGTCCGAACCTCAAGTTCCACAACGGGACACCGTGCGACGCCACCGCCGTGGCCGCCAATTTCACGGCCCAGAAGGCGTCGCTGCTGACCGGGCCGGCACTCACGCCGGTCGAGTCGATCGTGGTCACGAGCCCCCTCGTGGTCACGATCACCATGAAGACGCCGTGGGTGCCCTTCAACTACTACCTCTGCGGGGGGATCGGCGCCCAGTTCGCCTTCATCGCCGAGCCGAACTGGCTGACCTCGGGAAGTCAGACCAACCCCATCGGCACCGGTCCGTTCGTCTTCCAGGAGTGGATCCCCAACGACCACTTCACCGCCACGAAGAACCCGACCTACTGGCGGTCGGGGATGCCGTACCTGGACAGCATCACGTACAAGCCCATCCCGGACGCCGACCAGATCCTGGCCAGCCTCAACTCCGGGGCCATCGACATCCTCCATACCGACACCTCCTCGGTCACCACGGCGCTCCGGGCCAACACGTCCCTCGCCTACATCGACGACACGGTGCACATCGCCGGTGAGCCGGACATGGGCTGCATGATCCTCAATCTCTCCAAGGCGCCGTTCAACAACCTCAAGCTGCGCCAGGCCATGGCCTACGCCACCAGCTCCGAGCAATACGTGGCCGTCATCGACAACAACGTCAACCTCACGAGCAACGGCGCCTTCACCTCCTCCTCCCCCTACTACCTGTCCGACAACGGCTACCCGGAGTTCAACCTGGGCAAGGCCAAGCAGCTGGTGTCCGAGGTCAAGGCGTCGGGTGCCCCGGTCTCCTTCACACTGGGCCACACGCCGGACCCCAAGGGGAGCCAGATCGGCCAGTACCTCCAATCGGTGCTGCAGCAGGCCGGCATGGTGGTCACCCTGGTGCCCATCCTCCAGGACTCGATCATCAACGTGGCCCTGACCGGTGCCTACGAGGCGCTGACGTGGCGCCAGTTCGGAGCGGTCAACCCGGACCTCAACTACATCTTCTGGACGCCCACCAACGCCACGACCCCCGGCTTCGCCATCAACATGGCGCGCAACACCGACCCGGCCATGCAGACGGCGCTGCTGCAGGGGCGCCAGAGCGCGGACCAGGCCACCCAGGTCGCCGCCTACCAGCAGGTGAACCGCCTCCTCTCCCGGGACCTCCCCTACATCTGGTACGACCGCACGGTGTGGGCCATCGGCGCCAAGCCCAACGTCCAGAACTTCAACAACCCGACGACGCCGGCCGGGGGCAAGGCCTTCGGCATGATCGGCGGCGACATCTGGCCCCAGCAGATCTGGCTCTCGTAACCCCTCGGGTCCGACGCCACCACGACCGTCCCGCCCGCTCCGGGTGGGACGGTCGTGTCATGATCGGGCCATGAGCCGCATCCTGATCGTCGAGGACGACGAACGGATCCGCTCGTCGATGCGCCTCGCTCTCGAGGACGAGGGCTACACCGTCGACGACGTGGGCAGTGGCGAGGACGCCATCACCCGGTTCGGTGCCGAGCCGTGCGAGTTGGCGCTGATCGACCTCATGCTCCCGGGCATCGACGGGTTCGAGACGTGCCGGGCGCTGCGTCGCCTCTCCACGGTGCCCGTGATCATGGTGACGGCCCGATCCGACACCCATGACGTGGTGGCGGGCCTCGAGGCGGGCGCCGACGACTACGTGACCAAGCCGTTCGTGGCCAAGGAGCTGGCGGCCCGGATCCGGGCCCTGCTGCGGAGGTCCCGGACCGAGGAGGGCGCGTCGGCCGTCCTGAGCTTCGGCGACGTGGAGGTCGAGCCGGACGCCGGGGTCGTCCGTCGCAACGGTACCGAGGTCCACTGCACCCGGACCGAGTTCCGCCTGCTCTGCGAGCTGGCGACCCATCCCGGAAAGGTGCTGAGCCGCGAGCAGCTCCTGGAGCGGGTGTGGGGCTACGACTACTTCGGCGACGGTCGCCTCGTCGATGTCCACGTCCGCCGGCTCCGCACCAAGATCGAACCCGACCCGGCCTCCCCGCAGTTCATCCTGACGGTGCGGGGCATGGGCTACAAGCTGGCGGTCTGACCGGTGGCCGGCGCCCGGCTCGCCGCGGCCGACCCCCCCTCCCGGCCGAGGCGCACCCGTCTGTCGGGCCGGCTGGGCCTCCGGGCGCGGGTGACGCTCACCTTCGCCGTGGCCGCCTTCGGCCTGTCGGCTCTCATGGCCGGGATCACGTACTTCACCGCGCGGGCCACCTTCCTCAGCGAACGGCAGTCGGCCGAGCAGCGCCAGGCGTTCGCCAACGCCGCGCTGGTGCAGAACGCCCTGCGCTCCCCCGCCACCGATGTGACCCAGCTCGTCGAGTCGGTCGACACGCTGCCCGGCTCACGATCGGTGCTGCGGACGGGGGGCCAGTGGTACGCCACCTCGATCCAGGTCGGCCAGAGCGCCATTCCGGCGACCGAGCGGACGCTCGTCCTGTCGGGAACCCCGGCCACCCAGCTGTTCGACCTCGGCGGCACCCCGCAGCTGGTGATCGGGGTCCCGCTGCCCGCCGTCCGCTCCGCCTACTTCGAGGTCTTCTCGCTGGACGAGTTGGCCGGCACGCTCCGGGCACTGGCCTTCGCCCTGGCCGGAGCGGCCCTCGTCACCACCCTGGCCGGGGCGGCCGTCGGCCGGTGGGCCAGCTCACGGGCCCTCCGGCCCCTCGCCGGTCTGACGGATGCCGCGGTGGCGATCGCCGACGGTCAGCTCGACACCCGGGTGGATGCCGGTGACGACGCCGACCTCGAGGAGCTGGCGTCGGCGTTCAACCGCATGACGGCCAACCTCCAGGACCGCATCGAGCGGGAGGCCCGGTTCACCTCCGACGTCAGTCACGAATTGCGGTCGCCGCTCACCACCCTGACCGCCACCGTCTCGGTACTGGAAGGTCACCGGGACGAACTCGCCCCGCGCGCCCGGCGGGCGCTCGATCTGCTCGACGGCGATCTGCGGCGCTTCACCCGCATGGTCGACGACCTGCTCGAGATCTCGAGATTCGACGCCGGCTCGGCCGAGCTGTCCCTCGACGAGGTCGATCCCGGCGAACTCGTCCGCCGGGCCGTGGCCGCCACCGCGCCGATCGGCGATGACGGGGTGCGGGGTCCGGCGACGTTTCCCGTGGTGGTGGGCCCGGGTGTCGAGGGCCTGCGCCTCCGGGTCGACAAGAGGCGCTTCGAGCGCGTCATGACCAATCTGATGGAGAACGCCGACCAGTACGCCGGCGGGGTCAGCCGCGTGCTCGTCGAACGGCAACCGGAGGTCGTGCCCGGCGTGGCCGAGCCCGCCGTCTCGATCCGCGTCGTGGTCGAGGACCGGGGACCGGGCGTCCCCGACGTCGAGCGGGTGCACCTCTTCGAGCGCTTCTACCGGGGCGGCCGGGCCGGCCAGCGGGCCTCCGGAGAGGGGACCGGACTCGGACTCTCCCTGGTGGCGGAGCACGTGCGCCTCCACGGGGGGCGGGTCTGGAGCGAGGCCGCCCCCGGTGGCGGTACGCGTTTCGTCGTCGAGCTCCCCCTCCAACCGGAGGATGCCGGGGCGGACGCGCCGCTCACCCCCGAGGAGGCACCGTGAGGGCCGGCCGTGCACGCATCGTCGTCGGGGCACTGGTCGGGTCCCTGGCGGTCGTCCTGTCGGCCTGTGGGATCCCCACCGCGGCCACGCCCACCCCCATCGCCCGGTCCGCCGTGCCGTACCACCTCCTCGATCCGGCACCCACGTCGACGACGGCGCCGGGAACGCCACCGGCCGTGGGCGTGGGCGAGCAGATCTACCTGGTCGCCCCGACCGGCCACCTGGTGGCCACTGATCGCGAGGTCGCCGTCCCGGCGTCCTTGACGCAGATCACCGGCGCCCTGTTGGCCGGACCCACGACGACCGAATCGGCCACGGGCATCCAGTCGTTCCTCAGCCGCACCGGCGTGGAGGTCACCACCGACACCACCTCCGGAGTGGCCACCGTCGACTTCACCTCCGACCCGATCCAGGTCGTCGGACCGGATCAGACCCTGGCGATCGCCCAGGTGGTCTACACGCTCACCCAACAGCCGGGCATCACGGGGGTGAGCTTCGAGATCGCGGGAAAGGCCATCGAGGTGCCGACGGCGGCCGGCGCCCAGGTGCCCGGCCCGGTGGCCCGTGCCGACTACGCACCGCAGGCCCCTCTGCTCTGACCGGCTCTTCCGTCGTCCGGCGCGAGCCCTCCCGGTTCAGGCGGCCACCGCCCAGGCCACCCGCGGGGCGTCGTTCCAGAGGTGCTCGAGGTCGTAGAACGATCGGGCCTCGTCCAGGAACACGTGGACCAGGAAGTCGCCGTAGTCCATCAGGACCCAGTAGGCGTCGTCGAGCCCCTCGATCCGGTGCGGGGCCCGCCCGTGCTCGATCTTCACCCGGAGCTCCACCTCCTCCACGATCGTCCGGACCTGGCGCGAGTTGCGCCCGTTGGTGACGACGAACGCGTCGGTCACCCCCAGGAGGTCACCCATGGCGAGGATGACGGTCTCCTCCCCCGACTTGGCGTCCGCGGCACGGGCGGCCACGAGGCACTCGTCGGGGATGTCGGGCAGCTTGCCGCCCGTGACGGGGGTGTGATCGGTGGTGGTCAACGGTTGCCTCCTTCTGGCGCCGGGGCGCCGGATGACGGGTCGGCCGGCGGCGCGGGAGCTGCCGGTGGCGGTAACGGACGAGGGGTACGACACGGTGACGATGACCGCCGACGACGTCGGCACGGGACGGTCGCGGGCGAGGGTCACCACCACAATGGTAAGGGCCAGCGCCGCGGCGACGACCACCGCGCACAGCCAGGCGGTCCGTCTCCGGATCCGGCGTGCCTCCCGGAGGGCGATCCGGCTGTCGGTCCCCGTGGCGGGAGCGGGTGGCGCACCCGGGGTGGACACCGACGCCGTCACCGGGAGTTCAGGCTGGAGTGGCGGGGCGGGAACCGGGGCTGGCGGGGTGCTGTCGGACTCGATGGGGGTCAGCCGCACGGTCATCTGCCACCAGCGTACAGACCGCGCTCGGCGATGCAACGGATCACGGGGTCGGGAATCAGTCCGTCGACCGTCCGTCCGGCTTCGAGGGCCGCCCGCAGATCGGTGCTCGACACGTCGACGGGCGCCACGGTGATCCGCACCACCCGCCACTCCGGCGCGGGTTCGACCGGGGGAACGCCCGGACGGTCCACCACGACCAGGGTCACCAGGTCCCGGAGGGCCTCGGGGTCGTGCCAGGTCCCGAGGGTGGCGACCACGTCGGCCCCGATGACGACGAAGACCTCCGCACCCGGTTCGGCGTCGAGCAGTCGCGCGCACGGTGTCGACGGTGTACGACGGGCCTCCCCGGTCGATCTCGAGTCGGGAGGCCTCGAGGCCCGGGGAGTCGCCGAGGGCGGCGGCGACCAGGGCGAACCGGTCCTCGGCCGGACTGACCGGCCGGTCGTGCTTCTGCCACGGGTCGTTGGCCACCACCAGGAGCATGCGGTCGAGCCCCAGGGCGTCGCGGACGGCTCCGGCCACGTGGACGTGTCCCAGGTGGATGGGATCGAACGTACCCCCGAAGAGCCCGATCCGCGGTGCCCCCGTGTCCACGTCAGGTGCCGGCCAGGGCCGCCACGACCGGCGCGAACGCTTCCATCTCGGCCTCGTGGACCACGATGTAGGAGAAACCCCAGCGCTCCCGCCGGGCGACGAGCGTCTCGACGATCTGTTCGATGGTCCCGATGAGCACGATGGGCGAGGCGTCCACCTGCTCGGGTGGGGAACCCATCATCGATGCCAGCCGCTCCACGGCATCCCGGCGGTCGGGCACGATCTGCACGACGAACGTCAGGCACTGCAGTTCGAGCGCACCGAACCGGTCGCCCGCGGCCTCGCGCACCCAGGCGATGCGCTGGTCGTAGTAGTCGGCCGTGGTGGTCTCGACCACCTCCCGACCCAGCCGTCCGGCGGCCAGGCTCGGGTTCACCCCGACGATGTCGGCCTCGCGGGCGGCGATCCCCAGCACCTTCCGCCCCCCGCCTCCGATGATGATCGGGGGATGGGGCCGCCGGTGGGGCCGCGGGAAGCCGACCGCCCCGGTCACGGTGTAGTGCTCGCCGGCGAACGTCGACGCCCCCGTCGACCACAGCTCCTTCAGGATGGCCAGCGATTCGGACATCCGGGAGATCCGCACGCCGGGTCCGTCGTGGGCGATGCCCGACTGCTCGTAGTCGGTGGTCATCCACCCCGCACCCAGGCCGAACTCCACCCGGCCCTCGGACAGGAGGTCCAAGGTGGCGATCTCCCTGGCCACCACGACCGGATGGCGGTAGTCGTTCCCGAACACGAGGGATCCGACCTTGAGGTCGGTGGTGGCCTCGGCCGCCACCGTCAGGGCGACCAGCGGTCCGAACTGCTCCCCGAAGTGGTCGGGGATGAACAGGGTCGAGTAGCCCTGATCCTCGACGGACCGCGCCAGGCCCCGCCAGGCCGCCCCCGACGGCGCGGCCGACAGCTGGACGCCGAAGCGAAACGGATTCATGTCCCGAGCCTAGGGCCGGAGGCCTTACGCTGTAGGGGTGGCATCCCCGAACGCGACCCCAGACGCCTCCTCGCCGTGGACCCCGGACTCGTGGCGCACCCGGCCGGCCGCGCAGCAGCCGGTCTGGCCGGACGAGGGTGCCCTCAAACAGGTCCACGCCCGGCTGACGGGCCTACCGCCCCTGGTGTTCGCCGGCGAGGCCCGCCACCTGACCCGGTCCCTGGCCGCCGCGGCGGGCGGCGGGGCCTTCGTGCTCCAGGCCGGTGACTGCGCCGAGTCGTTCTCCGAGTTCACCGCGGACGGCATCCGGGACAAGCTGAAGGTGATCCTCCAGATGGCGGTCGTCCTGACCTACGGGGCCGGGCTCCCGGTCGTCAAGGTCGGGCGCATCGCCGGGCAGTTCGCCAAGCCCCGGAGCTCGCCCACCGAGACGGTGGGCGGCGAGGTCATCGACTCGTTCCGCGGACACATGGTCAACGACGACCTGCCCGAGCGCCAGGCGCGGGTTCCCGACCCCGGCCGGCTGGTGACCGCCTACGAGCAGTCCGTCGCCACCCTCAACCTGTTGCGGGCCTTCACCAAGGGCGGATTCGCCGACCTCGGCCAGATCCACGCCTGGAACCAGGAGTTCGTGGCCACGTCCACCGAAGGCCGCCGATTCGAGGACATCGCGCAGGGGATCGACCGGGCCCTGCGCTTCATGGACGCCTGCGGTATCAACCTCCTCGACGAGGACACCCTCCACCAGGTCGACTTCTGGACCAGCCACGAGGCGCTCATCCTCGACTACGAGGAGGCCCTCACCCGCCGCGACTCGCTGACCGACGACTGGTACGACTGCTCCGCCCACCTGTTGTGGTGCGGTGATCGCACACGTCAGCTCGACGGAGCCCACATCGAGTTCCTGGCCGGTATCCACAACCCGATCGCCAGCAAGATCGGGCCGGGGGCGTCCGCCGACGAAGTGCTGGCCCTGTGCGAGCGCCTCAATCCCGGTCGGGTGCCCGGCCGCCTCACCCTCATCACCCGGTTCGGGGTCGACACCATCGACGATCATCTGCCGGGACTCCTGCAGGCCGTCTCCGCCGCGGACCATCCGGTGGTTTGGATGTGCGACCCGATGCACGGCAACACGTTCACCGCCGAAGGCGGTCAGAAGACGCGACGGTTCGACGACATCATCGGCGAGCTCCAGGCCTTCTTCCGCATCCACCGGGCGGTGGGCACCTGGCCCGGTGGGGTCCACATCGAACTGACCGGCGACGACGTCACGGAATGCCTCGGTGGGGTGGAGGACATCGTGGAGGGCCAACTGGGCCAGCGCTACACGACCACCTGCGACCCCCGGCTCAACGGCCGTCAGTCGCTCGACCTGGCCTTCCGCATCGCCGACCTCCTGCGCAACTAGGGGTGCCCCCGGAGGGCCCGGGATCCCCGGGTGGGACAGCGGGTTGTTGACCCGTCCATCGGGACCGTCCCACAATGGACGAGGCCTCAACTCCGACCGCCGATCGGTCGATGGAACTCTGGAGACGGACCGCCCACCGTCCTGCCCACCGTCTGGAGCCAGCCACATCATGCATCGAGCCGAACCGGCCACCAACCGAGTCCCGATCGGGAGCCGTCACGTCCGCGCCCTGGTCGTCCTGATCGCCCTCCTCGCCGTCGTGCTCCCGGCCGGAGTGGCCGGGGCCGATCCGGACGCCGTCGACCACGACGACCACGACGTCACCGACCACGACGGCACCGTCGGCCCGGGCCGCCACCCAGGCCGACGGGGTGACCCCCCACCTGACCACGACGTCCACCTACTGGATCGTGGCCGCCGACGGCGGCGTCTTCGCCTACGGCGGGAGTCCGTACTACGGCTCCATGGGCGGCACCCACCTGAACGCGCCCATCGTGGGCCTGGCCCCGACCGCTCCGCTCGATTTCGGTGGCTACCGCGAAGTCGCCACCGACGGCGGCATCTTCTCCTTCGGCAACGCCGGCTTCTACGGCTCCATGGGCGGCACCCACCTGAACACGCCCATCGTGGGCATGCGGGCCACCCCCGACGGGCGGGGCTACTGGCTGGTGGCCTCCGACGGCGGGATCTTCGCCTTCGGGGATGCCGGCTTCTACGGATCGATGGGTGGCACCCACCTCAACCGACCCGTGGTGGGCATGACCTCCACCAGCGACGGCAAGGGCTACTGGCTGGTGGCTGCGGACGGTGGGGTGTTCACCTTCGGTGACGCCCATTTCGAAGGTTCGACCGGCAGCCTCCACCTGACGGCGCCGATCGTGTCGATCTCCGCCACCAGCTCCAGTGACGGGTACCTGCTCACCGCCGCCGACGGTGGCGTCTTCGCCTTCGGCGACGCCCGCTTCTTCGGCTCGATCGCGTCGCTCCCGCAACCCCAGCCGATCGTCGGCCTGGCCAAGACCCTGGACGGTGGCGGGTACTGGTTCGTCAACCGGGACGGGGGCGTCACCGCAGAGGGGGATGCCACCTACTGGGGATCGACGCCCCAGGTCCTGGCGGCACCGGTGGTGGGCATCGTGCTGGCCCAGGGCAACGGCACCTTCACCGGGGGTCCCTACCCGTCCGGCAGCTACGGCTACGACATCTCGAACTACCAGTGCGGTGACTATCCACCCGCTCCCCACACCGTGAGCGTCGTCCAGGTCACGGGGGCCAGCTTCGGTGCGGTCAACCCCTGCCTCGCCAGCGAGGCCACCTGGGCCGGTGCCGGCCTCAACCTCTACGCCTTCCTCACCTTCGGGACGAGTGCCGACGCCGCCCCGGGCTGCGCCACCTCCTGGTGGACGGTGTCGTGCAACTACGGCTTCGCGGCCGGCGTCCAGGCGTACGACCAGGCGAAAACGGCCGGAGTGGACACCGAGGTCAGCTGGTGGCTGGACGTCGAAGGGGCGTCACAGTTCTGGTCCGGGAACCAGGCGGCCAACTCCGCCGTCATCCAGGGATACATGAACGCTCTCCATTCCGAGGGGATCAGCAACGTCGGCGTCTACGCCAGTCCCGGGGTCTGGACCTCGATCGTCGGCCTGTACGCGCCCGATGTCCCCTACTGGGCGGCCGACTGGGGTCCGGCTCCCGCGGCGACATGCGATGACGTCCACTCCTGGTTCCCGGTGTCCGCCGGCTACCACCTCCCCACCGGCCCGGTCGAACTCGTCCAGTACGGGGTGGGAGCGTACGACGAGGACTACGCCTGCTGAACCCCGTCGTCCACCGACCCGGTCCCGACGGTCATCCACGACCGGCCCGATCCGCCGAGGGGTCGGGTGTCGCCCCCCACCCCTTCGGTCCCCAGGTGGTGGGCCCCGTCGTTGTAGCCGATGAGCTTCCAGGTGGTCCCGTCGACCTCCCAGGTGGTCAGGGAGGCGTGCTGGGTGCGCAGCTTCATCCGCGCCCCCTCGGTCCCGCCCACCACCGGCAGCTTGGCCAGCAGTGACGCCTCGACCACGCCGGCATGGCAGGCCACCACGACCACCTGGCCGGGGTGGCGGGCCGCCACGCGATCCAGGGTGGCCGACACCCGGTTGACGAAACCGGTCCAGCTCTCCCCCCCGGAGCGATCTCGCGGCCCGGGTCGACGTCCCAGTCCGGATTGCCGAAGCGGGCGCTGAAGGCCGCCCAGTCGAGGCCGTCGGCGTCGCCGGGATGGAGCTCGCAGAACCCGCACTCCTGGACCGGCTCACCGGACCCGGCGCCGTCCGGTCCGGCCAGGGCCGGTGCGAGGATCCGGGCGGTCTCCACGGCCCGGGGCAGCACGCTCGAGTAGAGGACGTCCGTCCCGGCGAGTTCACCCGTCTCGGTCAGACGGTCCCGCAGCACGGCCACCTGGGCCCGGCCCCGGTCCGTCAGGCCCGTGCATCCGACCGGCCCTCCGCACACCCCGGACACGTTGCAGACGGCCTCGCCGTGCCGCACCAGCACGATCCGGGTGGCGGCCGGCGCGTCGGGCCCGGTGGTGCGGATGCCGACGGGCGGGCCCCCGGGTCCGGG
This sequence comes from uncultured Acidimicrobiaceae bacterium, assembly GCA_963699345.1. Taxonomy (GTDB): domain Bacteria; phylum Actinomycetota; class Acidimicrobiia; order Acidimicrobiales; family RAAP-2; genus Bog-756. Next base: position 808,084 of record CAVOTL010000007.1, read on the forward strand.
GCCTTCGGGTGACCCGGTGCCGGCGCCGGTCAGGGTGTCGAAACCCTCCGGGCCGGCACTCATGCCAGCTCCCCGACGAATCGCTCGAGCTGGCGGAGCGTCCGGCACTCCACCACCTCTTCGCAGTACGTGGCGTACTCGCCCACCACCGAATCCCCCGAGTCCCAGTAGGCCCGGGGCTCCGGGTTGAGCCAGTAGACGTGGCGGGCCCGGGCCTGCATCTCCTTGACCACCCAGGCCCCGGTCGAGTGGTAGTTGTTCCGGGCGTCGCCCAACAACAGGATGCTCGTCTTCGGGGTGATCTCCTCGCCCCAGCGCTCCCAGAACACGGTGAGCGCGTGGCCGTAGTCCGAGTGACCGTCCACCCAGACCACGTCGGCCTCGGTATTGATCCGGTGGACGGCCTCGGCCGGGTCGTCGACGCCGTCGAAGAACCCCGTCACCTCGTCGATGCCGTCGATGAAGACGAAGCTCCGCACCTTGGAGAACTGCGAGCTGATGGCATGGACCAGATGGAGGGTGAACCGCGCGAAGGACGCCACCGATCCCGAGATGTCGGCGATGACGATGATCTCGGGCTTGGAGGGTCGGGGGTAGCGGAACTTCGGGTCCATCGGGACCCCTCCCGTGGACAGGGCGTGCCGCATGGTCGAGCGGAAGTCGAGCGGGCCCTTGCGCCCGTGACGCCGTTTGCGGGCGAGGCGGACGGCGAGCTTGCGGGACAACGGGGCCAGCGACTTGCGCAGGGCGACGAGCTCGTCCCGCGTGGCATGCATGACGTCGATGTCCTCGGGCAGCGGCTTGCGGATCGATTTGGCCAGCGCCTCACTCCCGCGGTCGGCGACCAGTCGCCGACGGATCTCGGCCTCGATCTCCTTGCGCAGCTGATCGATCCGCGCCTGGTACTCGTCGCGCAACAGCCGCTCCTCGAGGCCCGTCAGGGCGACGTCGGGCGGTGTCGGCTCGTGGGTCCCCTCCTCGATGTGTGAGCTGGCCGACCGGCGGGCCTGGTCGACCAGACGGTCCATGACCTTGTCCAGGTCGAGGTTCCGCAGCGTCCGGTAGAGGTAGTACGTGCCGCCGACGGGTCGGCCCGCCTCCATGCCGGCGTACCGGTCGACCGCCTGGCGGGCCACAGCCTGGACCATGGCCGGATTCGCACTGAGGAGCGCCTTGTAGAGCATGTCGGCGAGCTCCTCGGGCGTCATCCCCTCACCGCCCCCGCCGCCCCGTCCCTTGCCCTGGCGACCTCCCTGGCCGGGCAGGCTCGAGGGCTCGTCGCCGGACTCCTCGCCCGAGCCGCCGTCCTCCTCGTCGTCGGCGATCGAGTAGTTCGGCCCCCGCATCGAGAAGTAGATCTCGAAGGCGGTCTCGTAGGCCGGCCAGTGGGTCGACGATTTCACCAGGCTCGCGCCCAGGGTGTACTTGATCGCCTCGCGGTCCTCCAGGGGGACGTGCTTCAGGGTCTCGGCCGCGTCGAGGTGCTCGGTCAGCGACACCGGGATCCCGGCGGCCCGGAGTTCGGCGACGAACCCGGTGAGGAGGTCCAGCACGTCCGACCCGGCTCAGTCGCCGGTATCGAGGCCGGCCAGCTCCTTGGCCGCCCGGTCGATGTCCGAGCGGTACTTGAGCAGGATGTGCAGCGTGTCCTTGGCCTGCTCCGCGTCGACGGACTCGACCCCGAGGACGACCAGCGTGCGGGCCCAGTCCAACGTCTCGGACACCGAAGGGGCCTTCTTCAGGTCGAGCGACCGGATCGAGCGGACGATACGGGCCACCTGATCGGCCAGAGCCTGGCTGATACCCGGCACCCGCGTCTCGATGATGGCCCGCTCCCGCTCCATCTGGGGATAGTCGATGTGGAGATAGAGGCAGCGGCGCTTGAGGGCCTCGGAGAGTTCCCGGGTGTTGTTGGAGGTCAGGAACACGAGGGGGATCTGGCTGGCGCGGACGGTGCCCAGTTCGGGGATCGAGACCTGGTACTCCGACAGGATCTCGAGGAGGAGAGCCTCGGTCTCGAGTTCCACCCGGTCCACCTCGTCGACCAGGAGCACCACGGGTTCCGTGGCCTTGATGGCCTCGAGCAGGGGCCGGGTGAGCAGGAACTCCTCGGAGAAGATGTCGTCCTCGAGCTGTTGCCAGGACTGGCCGGAGTCGGCCTGGATCCGCAGCAGCTGCTTCTTGTAGTTCCACTCGTAGAGGGCCTTGGACTCGTCGAGTCCCTCGTAGCACTGCAGGCGGATGAGTCGGCTCCCGGTCAGTCGGGCCACCGACTTGGCCAGCTCCGTCTTGCCGGTCCCGGCCGGCCCCTCCACGAGGACGGGCTTCGCCAGGCGGTCGGCCAGGTAGACGACGCCCGAGATCCCGTCGTCGGCCAGGTAGTCGACCCCGGCCAGACCCGCCCGCACCGCATCGATGGAGTCGAAGCGGGGTGCGCCGGCCTCGGGGAACCCGGAGCTGATCTCCCGGTCCGCCCGCTCGACGGGGGTGGTGTCCTGACTCATGTCCGTACCTGGCCTGTTCCTGTGACGACGTATCTGATGGAGGTGAGCTCGCGCAGGCCCATGGGGCCCCGTGCGTGCAGCTTCTGGGTGGAGATGCCGATCTCCGCCCCCAACCCCAGTTCGCCCCCGTCGACGAAGCGGGTCGAGGCGTTGACGACGACGGCGGCGGCATCCACCTCGGCGACGAACCGGCCGGCCGCCCCGATGTCGCGGGTGACGATGGCCTCGGAGTGCCCCGACCCGTACCGGGTGACGTGGTCGATGGCCGCGTCGAGGTCGTCGACCACGGCGATGCTGAGGGTGAGCCCCAGGAATTCGGCGGCGAAGTCCTCCGGGGTGGCCGCTCCGAGGCCGGGCAGGATCTCCCGCGTGGCGGCGTCGCCGAGCAGGGTGACCCCGTCGAGGCCGGCGGCCACCCGGGGCAGGAACTCATCGGCCACCGCCCGGTGGACGACGAGTGATTCGGCGGCGTTGCAGACCCCGGGACGCTGGGTCTTGGCGTTCACGACGATGCCCTCGGCCATGTCGAGGTCGGCGGCGGCGTCCACGTACACGTGGCAGTTGCCGATGCCGTCGATCACGTAGGGCACGGTGGCGTGCTCCCGGATGGACGCGATCAAGGACTCCCCACCCCGGGGGATCAGGCAGTCGATGGCCCCTTCGAGCTGCATGAAGGCCACGGCGTAGGCTCGACTGGTGTCCTCCACGAGGCCGACGGCGTCGACGGGCAGCCCCGCCTTGGCGAGGCCGTCCCGCAGGGCGGTGGCCACGACGGTGTTGGAGGAGATGGCCGACGAGGACCCCCGCAGCAGCACGGCGTTGCCCGACTTCAGGCACAGCCCGGCGGCGTCGCTCGTCACGTTCGGGCGGTTCTCGTAGATGATGCCGATCACGCCGAGGGGGAAGCGGACCCGCTCCACCCGCAGGCCGTTGGGCCGGACCCAGCCCTCGGTGACCTCCCCCACCGGATCGGGCAGGGCGGCCACGTCCCGGAGACCGTTGGCCATGCCGGCCACCCGGCCGGCGTCGAGGCGCAGGCGGTCGAGCGACGTGGCGTCCGATCCGGCGGCGGTCGCCCGGTCCACGTCCACGGCGTTGGCCTCCAGGATGGCGGCGGCCCGCTCCTCGAGGAGGTCGGCCGCCATCCCCAGGGCCTCGTCGCGGCTAGCCGAGGACGAGGCGGCCAGGACGCGGCGACGCGGCCTTGGCGCGACGACCCAGATCGACCAGCGGGGTGGGGGCATCCGTAGGCACGGGGCAAGCGTAGTGGTCCTCCCGGGAGGGCCGGTGCGGGCACCCGCCCCGACGGCGATCCGAACGTGCCGACGGCGCACTCCTCCCAGCTGGGAGCACATATGTTTCCGTCCGACGGACGCAGTATGGACCGTACTCTGGAGGGGATGGCCGCCAACCCCACCGCGAGTACCGACACCGCCCGGGAGCCCACCCACGGACAGGCTGCCCCGAAGCGCAAACTCCCCATTCAGCTGGCCAACGAGGCGAAGATGATCGACGGAGCCATCCGCCTGCTGGTGGGGCACGGGGTCGACGAGATCACCAACGTGGCGGTCGCCGTCGAGTCGCAGACCCAGCCGAGTTACGTGACCCGGTACTTCGGTAGTCGCGACCGGTTCCTCATGGCGGTGGCCGACGAGCTCTCTTCCCGCGTGGCCTCCATGGATCTCGGCCTCGGCGTGCTGGCGGGACTCTCGTCGGGCAAGGCCGGGATCAGCCCCATCTTCGCGGTGCCCGAGGTCGAGAGCTGGTTCAAGTTGTGGCGTTACCTGGCCGTGCGCGATCTCCCGTTCGCCGGGTCGAGGATGGGCAACGGTCCCATCCTGACCGCCGCGATGCGCAACCTCGAGGAGAACCTCGGTCTCGAGTCCCGCGACGCCCGCACCTGGGCGCTGCTCAGCCTGGTGACCATCCTCGGGTTCCGCGTCTTCGGTGACGCCCTCGGCGCCACCGAGGAGGACACCACCCTGGCCGCCACCACGCTGGCCTCGGCTCTGCTCGCGGCATCCTCCACGGCCCCGGAATCCGGCGTCCGCCCCTGAGCCCGGCGGTCCCCGTCGGACGGGCACGACGCCGGACCGGCCGGTTCGGCCGGATCGTGGCGTCAGCCGAGCACGACGAGGTCGTCCCGGTGCACCACCTCGGCCGACACGTCCTCGGGGAGGTCGTCACTCCGCAGCCCGGCCCAACCGGCCAGCGAGCCGGCGGCGTGGCGCACCAGGCCCTTGGCGAACACGGCGCCGTCGGGACCCACGATCTCCACCGCGTCGTCCACCCCGAAATCGCCGTCCACCGACACGATGCCGGCGGGCAGGAGCGACCGACCCCGCTCGACGAGGGCCCGGCGGGCGCCGTCGTCGACCACGATCCGTCCCGAGGCACCGATGGCGAAGGCGATCCACAACTTGCGGGCGGGCAGCACGACCTCCCGGGGGCGGAATCGCGTCCCCACGCCCGGCGTGGACGCGGCGACGGCGGCCAGGACCCCCGGGCGGGCGGCGTCGGCGATCACCGCCTCCACCCCCGACCACACGGCGATCTTGGCGGCAGCCAGTTTGGAGCCCATCCCGCCACTGCCCACCGTCGTTCCCGGACCGCCGGCGATGGCCTCGAGTTCGTGGTCGATCTCCACGACCTCCTCGATGAGCGAGGCATCCGCCTCGTGCCGGGGGTCGCCGGTGAGCAGGCCGGCCGTGTCGGTCAACAGGACGAGTTGCCCGGCGCCGACCAGGTGGGCCACCAGTGCGGCCAGGCGGTCGTTGTCGCCGAAGCGGATCTCCTCGTCGGCCACCGCGTCGTTCTCGTTGACGACCGGGACGACCCCCAGTTCGAGCAGGCGCCCGAGCGTCTGGCGGGCGTGCAGGTACTGACTGCGGTGGACGAAGTCGAGGGGGGCCAGGAGGACCTGGCCGGCGGTCAACCCATGGGCGCCCAGGGCATCGCTCCACACCCGCATGAGCAGGTGCTGGCCGACGGCGGCCACCGCCTGGAGGGTGGCCAGATCGTGGGGACGGGGCCGACCCTCGGACAGGCTCGTCCAGCCGGCGGCGATGGCTCCCGAGGTCACCACCACCACCCGGTGACCGGCCCGCCGGGCCTGGGCCACTTCGCCGGCCAGTTTGTCGATGGCCGCGGTGTCCACCCGGCCGTTGGACGTGGTCACCGAGGACGAGCCGATCTTCACCACCAGGGTGCGGGACGGGTGCACGGGCGTCAGTGGCGTCGGCGACGACTCGACGGTTCGCCGGTGAACTCGGGCTGGTCGCGGTACCAGACGAAGGACAGGTCGCCGATGCGGACCACATCGCCGTCCCGGGCGCCGGCCTTGGCCAGCGCGCGGTCCACGCCGATCCGCCGCAGGCGGCCCTGCACGTAGTCGGCCGCCTCATCGGTGGTGACGTCGTTGAGGGCCACGGCCCGCTCGGCCACCTTGCCGACCACCACGAACTCGCCGTCACCGATCCGCTCCACCGAGAAACCCTCGGGCAGCGGACGGTGGATCACGATGGTTCCGTCGGACTCCGGTTCGGCGGTACGGGCCTGGTCCACCAAGGTGGCGAGGCGTCCGACCAGGGCCGGTATCCCGAGCCCCGTCACCGAGGAGATGACCAGATCCGGTCGGAACGCCCCGTCGTCAGCACCGTGGTCGTGGCGGTCGAAGGTCTCGGGCCGGACGGTGTCCGGCAGTTCGGACGGATCCACCATGTCGGCCTTCGATCCCACGACCAGTCGGGGCCGGTCCAAGAGGTCGGGCTGATAGCGGCCGAGTTCGGCCAGCAGGACCCGCTCCTGCTCGCCGGGGTCCACGCCGGTCACCGGATCCAATTCGACGAGCACCACCAGGGCGCGGGCCCGGGTGATGTGGCGGAGGAACTGGTGCCCGAGGCCCTTGCCTTCCGCCGCTCCTTCGACCAGACCCGGGATGTCCGCCACCGTGTAGGTCGTGGCGTCGTCGGTCCGTACCACGCCGAGGTGGGGTTCGAGGGTCGTGAACGGGTAGTCGGCGATCTTCGGCTTGGCCGCCGAGATGCGCGAGATCAGCGTCGACTTGCCGACGTTCGGGAACCCGACCAGGGCCACGTCGGCCACCAGGGCGAGCTCGAGGTCGTACCACTCCTCGTGGCCCTTCTCCCCCTGTTCGGCGAAGGTGGGGGCCCGGCGGTTGTTGGACAGGAAGCTGGCGTTGCCCCGGCCGCCGCGCCCGCCCTCCCCCGCCATCCACCGGTCGCCGGAGTTGGCCAGGTCACACAGGATGGTCCCGTCCGACCGGCGCACCCGGGTGCCCACCGGCACGGGCACCTCGAGATCGGCCCCCCGCTTCCCGTGCATCTTCTTACCGCCACCGTGCCCGCCGTTGTCGGCCCCCCGATGGGGATGATCGCGGAAGGGCAGCAGCGACGACTGGTTCGTGGTGGCGACCAGCCACACGTTGCCGCCCCGGCCGCCGTCACCCCCGTCGGGTCCCCCCTTGTCGACGTGGGCCTCCCGCCGCATGGCGACCGCGCCGGCACCACCGTCCCCGGCTTTCACGTGGAGCTGTGCCTCGTCGACGAAGCCGGACATGGAACGATCCTACCGATCAGGGCTGTCCGCTCCCCGGGGGGAGCGGTGAGGAGGGACGGGGGGAGACGTCGAGCGGGTCGGAGTCGGGGGGTGGCGACGGGGCGGGACCGACGGACGACGGTCGCCACTCCGGGCCGGTCAGGGTTCGACCAGGACCGAGGACCGCAGGATCCCGACCGAGGAGGTGACCCCCAGCGAGGCGGCGAGCTCGTCATAGGTGCCGTAGGCGGCCCGCAGCTCGGCCAGGAACTGCTCCATCGTCTCGGGCACGACGTGGAGGATGGCCGGGGCATACCGCTCGACCTCGTCCTGGGCCTCGGGGTACTCGGCCTTCAGCCGCTCCAGCAGGCGGTCCATCGCCTCGGCCGAAAGGGCGTAATCGGACACGATGGTCTCGTCGGGAACCCCGAGGAACGCCAGCAGCAGGGCGGACAGCACGCCGGTCCGGTCCTTTCCGGCACTGCAGTGCATGACGGCGGGGAGGGCGTCCGCCGCCGCCAGGGCGTCGATGGCGGAGGTCAGCATGGGGCCACCCTCGGCCACCATGGCTCCGTACCGGGTGGCGACGTACGCCGCCTCCTTCCAGTCCGGGAGCGTCTCGGTGGTCGGGAGCACGTCCGTGAGGGGGAGGCCCAGATAGGAGACCGGCAGCCTGTCCACCGGGAAGCTCCCGCGCTGTTCGGCTTCGTCGAGGGTGCGGAGATCGATGACGGTGGCGAGCCCGAGCTCGGACAGCTGGTCGAGATCGGCGCCGCTCAGCTTGTTCAGGCCATCGGCCCGGAACAGACGCCGCCAGGCGACCGTCCGACCGTCGGAGGTCGCGTACCCCCCGAGGTCGCGGAAGTTGACACAGCCCTCGAACTCGAGGTTCCGCGAGGGCACCCGGGTGGCGCTCAGGCGCCGGGCAGTACGTCGACCAGCTTGCGGCCCTTGCGGCTCGCGAACTGGACGGTGCCGTCGGCGAGGGCGAACAGCGTGTCGTCCTTACCGAGACCCACGTTGAGGCCGGGATGGAACTTCGTGCCGCGCTGGCGCACGATGATGGCGCCGGTGCGCACCTCCGTGCCCCCGAAGACCTTCACGCCGAGGCGCTGGGCGTTCGAATCGCGTCCGTTGCGGGTCGAACCGCCGCCTTTGGTCTTGGACATGTGATGAGCTCCTTGGTGGTGGTGGACATCCGCCGGGCGGCGCCATGGGGCGCGCCGGCGGGTCGAACAGGTGGTCAGCCGGCGGAGATGCCGGTGATGGCGATGGTCGAGTAGCGCTGCCGGTGGCCCCACCGGGTGCTCTGGTTCGACTTGTTCTTGTAGGTGAAGCCGCGGATCTTGGGGCCGAGTTCCTCACCCTTGACGGTGGCGGTGACGGTGGCTCCGGCCAGCTGGCTCGGAGTGGCCAGGACCGTGTCACCGTCGACCACGAGGACGGGCTCGAAGGTCACCTCGGTGCCGGGCTCCTCGCCCAACAGTTCCACGCGGAGTTCCTGGCCCTCGGCCACTCGCTCCTGCTTGCCTCCGGTTCTGATGACTGCGTACATAGGGATGACAGCCTACAGCTCCGGGTCGTCAAATACTATTCCCCTCCCCTGGCAGACCTCACAGGTGGTGGACATCGACTCGATCAAGCCCTCGGACACCCGCTTCCTGGTCATCTCCACGAGTCCCAGCTCACTGATGTCGAACACCTGGGTGCGGGTCTTGTCCCTGGCCAGAGCGGCGCGGAGGGCGCTGCCCACCTTGTCCCGGTTCTCCCGGATCTCCATGTCGATGAAGTCGATCACGATGATGCCGCCGATGTCCCGCAGCCGCAGCTGGCGGGCCACCTCGTCGGCGGCCTCCAGATTGTTGCGGTAGACCGTCTCCTCCAGATTGGTGGTGCCCACGTTCTTGCCCGTGTTGACGTCGATGACCGTCAGGGCCTCGGTGCGGTCGATCACCAGCGACCCACCCGAGGGGAGGTGGACCTTGCGGTCGAGCGCCTTGTGCAGCTGTTCGTGGACGTGGAAACGTTCGAAGACGGGCAACTGCTCCGCCTCGGGGTCGTAGTACTCCACCCGGTCCGCCAGTTCGGGATTGACCGCCCCGACGTAGTCCCGCACCTGCTCGAAGAGGGCGCGGTCATCGATGACCACGGCCCGGTACTCCCGGTTGAGCTCCTCACGGATGACCCGCACGGCGATCGCGGGCTCCCGGTACAGGAGGGCCGCCCCCTGCCCCTTCAACGATGCCGCGGCGATGGCCTCCCACTGCTCCACCAGTCGGGCGATGTCGTTCTCGAGTTCCTCGGCACTGGCTCCGGCGGCGGCGGTCCGGACGATCAGGCCGTGGCCCTGGGGGCGCACGGCATCCACGATCCGCCGCAGACGCTTCCGTTCGGCGTCCTCGAGCCGCTTCGAGATTCCGTAGGCCGAGGAGTTGGGGACCAGCACGACGAACCGCCCGGGCAGCGACACCTCCTGGGTGAGGCGGGCGCCCTTGGCGCCGATGGGGTTCTTGGTGACCTGGCACAGGATCGTCTGGCCGGGCTTGAGGAGTTGCTCGATACGCGGCTGTCCCGAGCCCTTGGGCGATTCCACGTCGTCGGTGTCGTACCGGACGTCGCCGTGGTACAGGACGGCGTTCTTGGGTGTGCCGATGTCGATGAAGGCCGCCTCCATGCCGGGCAGCACGTTCTGCACCCGCCCCCGGTAGATGTTGCCGTCGATCTGGGTGGCGTCGTCGGAGGCCCGCGAGATGTAGTGCTCCACCAGTGTGCGGCCCTCGAGCAGGGCGATCTGCGTCATATCGGGACGGACATGGACACAGATCTGGTAGCGGCCGACCGCCTTGCCGCGTCGCTCACGGCCACCCCGTCGGCCCTCCCCCCGGGCCCCACTCGGTCGCTTGGTCTCGGCGGGGGTCCGGACGGCGTCACCTTCCACCGGAGTCGGCACCGGCCCGGTCGAGCCTCCTCCCGAGCCCGTGCGGGATCCTCCCCCGGAGCGGGATCGGTTCCGGCCACCACCGGATCGTGCCGGGGCGGCCGCGGGCGCGGTCGTTCCGGCCGGTGCCGGACGACGGTCGCCGATGGCGGGACGGCTGTCGCCGATCTTGGGCCGGGACGTGTCGGGTTCGGCCGGGGTGTCCGCCACCGTTCCTGGTGCCCCGGTGGCGACCGCCGTGCCGCCCCCGTCCGTGCCGCCCCCGTCAGAGGTGGCGCCGCGGTCAGAGGTGGCGCCGCGGTGCTCGGGAACCGGTCGGGGCGGCGTGGGCCTGGCCGTGCCGGGCTCGTCCCCCTCCTGACCGCGCGTCGATCCGCCGTCTCCCGCCGTGCGGCCTCGTCCGCGGCCGCCCCGGGACCCACGCCGGCGGCGGTTGCCCCCGCCCTGGCCGGTCCCCTGGCCACCGCTCTGACCTCCGGACGCGCCGGACGGACCCGTGCCCTCGGCGGGGCGGGCGGTGCCTACGGCGGTGGTGGCCGTCGACCCCTCAGGTCCGCCGGTGGGTGCCGCCGCCCGGGTGGGTGCCCCGGACGACGGCGTACTGGACGGCGTCGGCGACGGAGGAGGCGTTGCGGCCCCCGGCGTCTGCCCGTTGGGTGCTTCTGACATCGAGATCCCTTCTGATACTGCTCACGACGCACGCTCCAGGGCGTGCACGGCGCGGTCGGTCCCGGCCGGGACGACCCGGCCGAGGAGCGGCTCCTGACGGAGTCCGTCGCGCTCGATCCACTGTTGTGTCCTACAGACCCGGTCGACGACCGGGATACTCCCGGGCTGGCCGCGATCGGGCCGCCCGTTCATCGGTGGGGAGGCCGGGGCCCCCGACACGGTGATCAGTCCTCGCACCAGCTCCACGGGGCGGACGCCACGGGGCCGGGTGCTGAGCTCGGCCACCAGGCCGACCGTACGACCGGACGGATCCTGCGATACGTCCGACCCGGCCTCGGCCACGGCCAGGGCGAGCACGGACGGGCGGAGGTCGTCGGATTCCTCCCGTCCCTTGCGTTCCCGGGTGATGGGCACCGATTCGGCGGCCAGCAGGGCGGACACCATCCCCGACAGCTGCTCGCGCGTCACGCCGGCGAGCCGCATCGTCCACGAGCACGAGGTCACCATCTGCTGGAGCGAGTCCTTGGACCGCTCGACGGTCACCGCTTCCTCGATGTGGAGCCCGTCGGGAAGCAGCCCGTCGAGCACGGCCGGAAGTCCGGCCGGGTCGATGCCCGCCGTGAGCGCCCGCTCGGGGTCGAGAGCCACATCGACGTACTCGGCCAGGGACTCCGCACCGGTCGGGAGCGCCAGCCCGAAGCTGAGTTGGGGCCGTGGCGAAAATCCCTCGGTGTACGCGAGCGGGAGGGCGGCCCGCCGCAGCGCCCGTTCCCACATCCTCGCCACGTCGCGCTGGCTGGTGAATCGGATCTTGCCGAGTTTGGAGAAGCGGAAACGAATGCGCACGTCAGCCCCTCCCCTCTCCGACCAGCGCGGTGGCGCTCCCACCCGGCCCAGGGGCCGGTGCGGCACCGGATGGCGCCGTGGCAAGGAAGCGTACCGGCACCTGGCCTCCGGTTGAGAGATCCTGGCCCGTGCCCTGGCTCCCACCGGCCGGCGGCACCGCCGACGCGACCACGTGCTCGACCCCGTACCCGGTGCAGGCGCCACAGTCGTAACAGGGTGTCCAGCGGCAGTCGGGGAGACCGTGTTCGGCCAGTGCGTCCTTCCAGTCCTGCCAGAGGAAGTCCCGGTGGAGACCGGCCGAGAGGTGGTCCCAGGGCAGCACCTCGTCCTCGGTCCGGTGGCGGTAGACGCTGTCCTCCAGCGTCATTCCCTGCGCGGCGAGCGCGTCGGTCCACAGATCGAGGTCGAAGTGCTCTGACCACTCCTGGAACGTGCCCCCGTTACGCCACACCTGTTCGATCACCGCGCCCATGCGGCGGTCACCCCGGCTGACGACGCCCTCCGCGGCCGTCGCCTTCGGATCGTGCCAGCGGATGGTGAGACCCCGGACCGGGCGCGCCGCGTCGCGCAGCAGATGGACCTTGCGGGTCAGCTCCTCGATCGTGTTCTGGCCGAACCACTGGAACGGGGTCTGCACCTTGGGCACGAACCCGCCGACCGAGGCCGTCACGGTGACGCTGTTGTGATAGCGCTTGCCGATCGCCACGCACTGCTTCGCCAAGGCCACGATGCCGAGCGTGTCCTCGTCGGTCTCGGTGGGCAGGCCGATGAGGAAGTACAACTTGACCCGCTTCCAGCCCTGGCTGAAGGCGGCATCGACCGCCGCGTAGAGATCCTCCTCCCGGATCAGCTTGTTGATCACCTGACGCATGCGCCACGTGCCCCCTTCGGGGGCGAAGGTGAGTCCCGTACGCCGGACCCGCTGGATCTGCGCCGCCGTTCCCACGGTGAAGGCGTCGACCCGGAGACTGGGCAGGCTGACCGAGACCTGGCCCGAGCAGGCCGGGTCGTCGATGATCCCGGTCACCGTCTCCTGGATACCCGAGTAATCGGCGCTCGACAGGGAGGTGAGCGCCACCTCGTCGTACCCGGTCCGCTCGAGTCCGGCGCTGACCATGGTGCGGACCTGGTCGGCCGGTCGCTCGCGGACGGGTCGGGTGATCATCCCCGCCTGGCAGAACCTGCAGCCGCGGGTGCACCCCCGGAACAGCTCCACGTTGAGTCGGTCGTGGACCACCTCGATCAGCGGTACCAACTGCTGACGCGGATAGGGCCACGCCCCGAGGTCGGCGATCGTCCGCTTCTCGACCCGCGGGGGTGTCGTCGAAACGGGGGGTGACCCCGGCCAGTCGTCCGTCGTCGTCGTAGGCCACGTCGTAGCAGGACGGGACGTACACCCCGTCCACCCGGGAGAGCGCCCGCAGGAGATCCGCCCTCCCGCGATCCCCCTCCCCACGACGGCGCCGTGCACGTCCGAATTCGGCCAGCACCTCGTTGACCTCGCTCACCACCTCCTCGCCGTCACCGAGGACGAAACAGTCGACGAAATCGGCCAACGGCTCCGGGTTGAAGGCACAGTGCCCCCCGGCGATCACCACCGGGTGGTCGTCGGTACGGTCGCGGCCCCGGATCGGCACCCCGGCCAGATCGATGAGGTTGAGAACATTGGTGTACACGAGCTCAGCCGACAGGTTGAAGGCGATCACGTCGAATTCCGCCGCCGGGTGGTGACCCTCCACGGAAAAGAGGGGGACGCCGGCGCTCCGCATCGCCGCCTCCATGTCCACCCAGGGGGCATAGGACCGCTCCGCGGCGGCATCGGGGCGCTCGTTCAGGATCTCGTAGAGGATCTGGAGGCCCTGATTGGGGAGGCCGACCTCATACGTGTCGGGATAGACCAACAGCCAGGACACCACGTCGGCGCCGTGGCGTGCCTGCTGGGCGCCCAGCTCGCCGCCGATGTAGCGGGCGGGCTTCGTCACCTGGGCGAGGAGCGGCTCGATCTGTGGCCAGAGGGACTCCATCTCCCCCTCCATCCTAGGGGCAGGGCACGTACGGCCTGGACAGGCGTCCGGGCCGGTGCCCTCAGCCCGGTTTGGTGGTGGTCGTCGTGGTCGACGCAGGCGCGGTGGCGGGTAGCGGGATCGGAGTGGTGGCCTGCACCGCAGCCGTGCTCGGTGGGACGGCGGCCGCGGTGATCGGGTGCGCGGCCAGATAGGCGTAGATGGCCCGGACCACTGGGGCTGCCGCCGTCGCCCCGTACCCGGCCTGGTCGATGACGCAGACCACGACGTACTGGGGGTCGGCCGTCGGCCCGAACCCCACGAACCAGGCCGTCGGCTCCTTGCCCGGCACCGTATCGGCCGTGCCCGTCTTGCCGGCCAGTCCGCCGGGGAAGTTCAGGCCCTGGAACGCGCCGTACGCCGTTCCGTTCGGGCTCTGGACGACGCCGGTGAACCCTTTCAGTAGGGCCTGGTACGTCGAGGACGAAATGGCGACGTGTCCGGTGACCGTGGGGGTGAAGCGCTTGACCACCTGTCCGGTCGGACTCACGACGGCCGCCGCCACCTGGGGCGCGTAGCGGGTGCCACCGTTGGCGAACGTGCTGTAGGCCACGGCCTGCTCGATGGGGGTGATGTAGGTCTCGCCCTGGCCGAAGGCCATCTCGATGTTGTCGCCCTCGGTCCAGGAGGTGTTGGGGAAGGCGGTCGGGTCCTCGGCGTGGAGCTTGACCCGCTCGGCCTGGCTGTCGACTCGCCCCTCGGCCTCGCCCGGAAGGTCGATCCCGGTCAGCTCACCGAGGCTGTACGCGGCCGCCTGGTCCTGGATGGGCATGGCTCCGTACTGGGCTCCCTGCTCGTAGAACAGGGCGCCCAGGTTGTAGAAGAAGTCGTCGCTCGACACGGTCAGGGCCGACGAGACGTCGTAGTCGCCGGTCGGGTCGCCGGAGCTGTTGTGGAAGATGCACGTCGTGGAGTTGTACTGACAACCCGGGGCCTTGAACACACCGCTGTCGTAGTACGTGAAGCCGGGGGTGATCAGGCCGGTCTGCAGGGCGGCGGTGGCCGTGTTGAGCTTGAACGTCGACCCCGGGGTGTAGAGACCTTCGATGGCCCGGTTCAGGAGGGGCTCGTTGTTCGCCGGAGCCGACAGCGCGGCATAGTCGGCGTCGCTGATGCCGCCCACCCAGACGGTCGGGTTGTAGCTCGGGTACGAGGACAGGGCGTAGACCGCCCCCGTCTGGGGGCTCATGACCACCACGGCACCGCCGGTGGCCGCCGGTTTGCAGCCGGCGTTGTTGTTGCACTGGGGGTCGTAACTGTTTCGGAGAGTGGTGATCTGGGTGGCGAGGGCGTTGTCGGCCACCTGTTGGAGGTTGGTGTCCAGGTTGGTGACCAGGTTGTCCCCCGGCTCGGCCGCCGTCGTCTTCAGGGTTCCGGCCACCTGGCCCTGGGGATCCACCTCGAGTTCCTGTTGGCCCGGGTTGCCGCGCAGCTCGGGCTCGTACTCGTACTCGAGACCCGACTGGCCGAAGGGATCCCCGGCCTGGTAGCCCTGGGATGCGCGTGACTTGAGCTCGGCGGAGTTGATGGTGCCCACGTAGCCGAGCACCTGGGCGGCCGGGTAGAAGCCCTGGGCGGGTCCGGTCATCTCCAGCTGTGGGTAGGTGCGCTGGGTGGTCTGCACCGAGGAGACGCCGGGAAACTCGGTCGGGTGCTCCTTGATGTAGAGGATGTCCGACGTCGGGGCGTCCTCCATGATGGGGGCCGGCTTGTAGAGGCTGTACTGCTGGTTGTCGAGGGCCGCCTGGACCTGCGCCGGGGTCTCGCCGATCAGGGCGGCCAGGTTCCCGATCACCGCCGGGTCCTGCGTCGCGGCCACCCGGGACAGGGTGATCTGCTCGGTGACCACGTTGCCCACGAGCGGATTGCCGTTGCGGTCGAGGATGAGGCCGCGGGTGGGCTCGATGGGGACCGTCCGGATCTGGTTGGCCACCACCGCCTGGGCGGCGGCCGGCGCTTGGAGGACCTGCAGCGCCCACAGCCGGAGACCCAGCAGGGCGAACAGCACCACCACGCACAGTCCGACGACCCGTAACCGCAGACCCGGCCGCGACTCGGTGGTGTCCGGGGCGTCCAGCATCGCCTCCACCGAGAATCGGCTCTGGCGCATCCGGGGCTGGCGGGTCCTGGTCTTGGACGGCTTCGAGCTTCCGGAGGAACCGAAGATCCGCTTGTCACCGAAGGGATGGCGCAGTGAACGGCTCACGGGGCACCAGTATCCCAAGTCACCCGGGCGGGCGGTACGCGGCCCGCGGTGGGGTCGACGCTCATCGGGCGGCCCCGACGCCCGTCTCGGAGGTTGGCATGCCTTCAGTGGACGCCCTCGCCATGCCCCATGACATCAGCCGCACCGCCGGCAGGGCGAGTACGGCGTTGGTCACGGACACCACGACGACGATCCGCACCAGGGCCACGTGCAACATCTGCGGCTGGCCCAACACGGACCCGAGCGCCCCGTAGACCACCTCGTAGACGGCGCTCCCGCCCAGTGCCGCGAACGGGGCGAGCCACCAGGCCGTGCGGTCGAGGGCCTGGGTGGCGAGACCCACGGCGAACCCGACCAGGCTGCCTACCAGCGCCGAGAGACCGAAAGGGGTGGGCAGGAACAGGTCTGACACCAGGCCGGAGGCGAAGCCCACGCTGGCTCCTCGGGAAGGGCCGCCGACCAGTCCGGCCACGATGGGCAGCAGCACCATCACATCCGGGTGGACCCCGCCGACATGGATGTCCAACATGATCGTCTCCTGGACGACCACGAAGAGCAGCACGACCAGGGTCAGCCGGCCCAGTTCACTCCTGTTCACGACGCCGGGCCCCAGAGCACCACGGACACATACCGGAGATGGGGAAGATCGGACAGGGGCTCGAGACTGACGCTCTCCTGGGAGGCGGTCGTGCCGGTGTGGGAGGCGATCACCTTGGCGACCGGGATCCCGGGCGGGAAGAGGGCACCCTGCAGACCGCTCGTGGTGAAGATCTCTCCGTCGGTGAGCGGCGTGTTGTTGGGCACGAGATCCGCGCTCAACGGCTTGCCCGCCCCGGTGCCGTTCAGCACGGCCAGTGAGCCGGTGCCCGGACCGTAGCGGACCCCCACCGAGGACTGCCCGTCGGTGATGAGCCGGACCGTGGCGGTGTGGTGGCTCACTTCCACCACCAGGCCCACCAGGCCGCCGTTGCCGACCACCGGCATGTCCAGTTGGACACCGTCGGCGCGCCCCACGTCGATGTCGATGGTGGCCGCGAAGTCGCTGGTCCCGAAGTCGGTGACCTGAGCTGGAACGGTCTGGAGATTGGACACGAACGGCAGGTGGAGGAGGGCGAACAGCTGCTGGTACGACTCGGCCTGGTCCGCGGCTTCGGCGTTCTGCATCCGCAGCTGGTCGATCTCGGACTGCAGCTTCTGGTTCTGCTCGCGGACCGCGCCGTAGTGGACCGAGCCGGCCAGGAAGCTCCCGATCGGCTCGACCACGGCATCGACACCGGATCGGACCGGCGAGAAGGCGTCGCTCGCCACCGATCGGACGCCCGAGGTCACCACATGCAGCCCGCCGCGGGCATCGAGCGTGATGATCGTGACAGCGGCGAGTACCAGCAGCAGAAGCGTCGTTCGGGGGCGGCGGGAGCGCCGCGGTGGCGCCACGAGACTGCGGACTCCCCGGCGGTCAGCGGGCCGACGAGGTGATGAGGACCTGCTTCAGGGCCTCGAACTCCTCCAAGCACTGCCCGCTACCGATGGCCACGCAATTGAGGGGGTCACGGGCGACCACGATGGGCATGCCCGTCTCCTGGGTCAGACGGCTCTCCAACCCGTGCAGGAGGGCCCCACCACCGGTCAGGACGATGCCCTGCTCCATGATGTCGGCGGCCAGTTCGGGGGGCGTGCGGTCCAACGTGACCTTGACGGCGTCGACGATGGCCGACACCGGCTCGTCGATGGCCTGACGGATCTCCTGGGTGGAGATGACCACGGTCTTGGGCAGACCGGTCACCAGATCCCGTCCGCGGATCTCGGCGTGCAACTCCTCCTCGAGCTCGTAGGCCGAGCCGAGTGCGATCTTGATCTCCTCGGCGGTGCGCTCACCGAGGGCCAAGCTGTACTCCTTCTTCACGAACGACACGATGGCTTCGTCGAGTTCGTCACCGCCGATGCGGATGGACTGACTGGTCACGATGCCGCCGAGGGAGATGACCGCCACCTCGGTCGTCCCTCCGCCGATGTCCACCACCATGTTGCCGGTCGGTTCGTGGACGGGCAGCCCGGCCCCGATGGCCGCCGCCATGGGCTCCTCGATGATGTACGCCTTGCGGGCGCCGGCGTACTCGGCCGCCTCCATGACCGCCCGCTGCTCCACGCCGGTGATACCGGACGGGACGCAGATCACCATGCGCGGCTTCGCGAATCGCCGCTGGTGGACGCGGTGGATGAAGTAGCGGAGCATCTTCTCGCAGATCTCGAAATCGGCGATGACGCCGTCCTTCAGCGGCCGGATGGCCTGGATGTGGCTCGGGGTGCGCCCGATCATCCGCTTGGCCTCGGCACCCACGGCGAGGGGGCGTCCGTCCTTCGTGTTGACGGCCACGACCGACGGCTCGTTCAACACGATGCCGCGCCCTCGTACGTACACGAGGGTGTTGGCGGTGCCGAGGTCCACGGCCATGTCGCGTCCCAGAAGGGAAAAACTGTTGTCGCGCATCAGAGATGCACTCCTCCGTCGATCATCGGGCCGGCCGCAACGGTGCGCGTGGGAGGCCCGGGCTTCCGCTGCGCTGGCAAGTAGAGGCAGCTGGCATGTGCCTTCAGGCTACGGGAATCGGCAGGGGGGCACAAGAGCGCTCCGGCCAATTCGGGGCCGTCGCGCGGCTCCGTCCCAGGTCAAACGGGGTTGTTCACTCCGCATGACGGGGGGCCACCCCGTGGCCCTGAGGGGCCGGGGCTACAGGTCGGGGAAGAAGAGGGCGATCTCCCGCTCAGCCGACTCGTTGGAGTCCGATCCGTGAACGAGGTTCTCGCCCATCTCGAGCGCCAGGTCACCCCGGATGGTTCCGGGAGCGGCGTCGACCGGGTTGGTGGCACCCATGAGGTTGCGCACCACCTTGTAGGTGTCGTCGGGGCCTTCGACCACCATCACCAGGACCGGGGACCGGGTGATGAAGACGACCAGCTCGTCGAAGAACGGCTTGCCGTCGTGCTCCGAGTAGTGCGCCTGGGCGACATCCGTCTCCAGGGTGCGCAGCTCGGCGGCGACCAGGCGCAGTCCCTTGCGCTCGAGTCGGCTGAGGATCTCACCGGACAGACCGCGTTCTACGGCGTCGGGCTTGGCGATGACAAGTGTGCGTCCCACAAGCGGGGCAGGCTAGCCGATGCCACGGGGGGCGCCGGCGCGCCCGGTCGACGTCCGGCCGGGTGCGGATGACGTTCGGCGGGGTGTGGACGACGTCCGGCCGGGCCCGGGCCCGGGAAGCCCCACCCCCGCCACCCCGTGTCACACCCCCCGACGAGGGTGTCCCCATGGCACCGGAGTCCCCCTCCCGTCCTGCCCGCTCCGGCCTCTCCTCGCAGGTGGCCACCCTCACCGAGGGCCTGGCGTCGCTGGTGGCGACCCTGGAGCCCGACACCCTGGCCGGCCCCGACGCCGCCGCCCTCTACGCCGCCCTGGCCCAGGTGGAGCGGCTGGTGGTGGCGGCCAAGTGCCTGCTCGCCCCCCGCATCGCCTCCTCGGGGCTGTGGGAGGCCCGAGGCCACCGGTCCCCGGCCCGGATGCTGGCCGAGGTGGAGGGGATCTCCCCCGGCCAGGCGAACCGCACCCTGGTGACCGGCCGGCGCCTGGCCGAACTGCCCGCCACCGAGGCGGCCCTGCGGGCCGGGCGGCTGTCGGGGGCCAAGGCGGCCGAGATCACCGGGGCCGCCAGTGTGGACCCGGCGAGCGAGGCGGCCCTGTTGGCCGGCTCGCTCGACGAGCCCCTGGCCGCCACCACCGAGCGCTGCCGGCGGGCCCGGGCCGGGGCGGCCCGCCACGACCCGGTGGCCACCGCCCGGGCCATCCACGCCGCCCGGCACTTCTCCCACTGGCACGACGCCGAGGGGGCGTTCTGCTTCTCGGGCCAGGACTCCCCCGAGCGGGGGGCGGCCCTGCTGGCCCGGCTCGTCCCCGCCGCCCACCGCCTCCGCGACGCCCGGCGGGCGGCCACGACGGGACCCTCGCCGGTCCCCCCCGAGTCGGAGGGGGCGCTGCGGGCCGACGCCCTCGTGGCCCTGGTCACCGGGTCCTCGACCTGGGTCACCGGCACCGGCGACGCCGACGTTGACCCCGGCGCTGATCCCGACGCTTATGCCGGCGCTCCGCCGGCGCTTCCGGCGAGATCGCCCCGGCCACCCGGGGCACCGATGACGCCGCTGCCGTCCCCCGGGGTGCCGATGATGCCGATGCCGCCCCCCGGCGGGTCTCCCGGGGAGGGGGGACACCGGGGCGACCGGGGACACCGGGGCGACCGGGGACACCGGGGCTGCGGGGGACACCGGGGCTGCGGGGGGCCGACGACATCGTCGACCGGCCGCCGGCGGCCACCGTGATGGTCCGGGTGGACCGCGACGCCCTGGTGCGGGGGCACACCCTCCCCGGCGAGCTCTGCGACCTGGACGGGGCGGGGCCGATCCCCGTCCCCCTGGCCCGGGCCCTCGCCGTCGACTCGTTCCTGGCCCTGGTGTTCACCGAGGCCGGGGACATCCGGGCCGTCCACCACCGGGGCCGGACCATCAACGCCACCCTGCGCACCGCCCTGGCCTTCCGGGACCGCGTCTGTGTGGTGCCGGGGTGTGCCATGCCCTACGGACTGGAGATCGACCACGTCCGTCCCGTCGCCCTGGGCGGCCCGACGGCCCTCGACAACCTGGCCCTGCTCTGCACCCACCACCACCGGCTGAAGACCTACGACGGGTGGGTGCTCGAGCGCCACGGGCCGAGCGACGAGGACCCCCGGTGGTCCTTCACCCCCCAACCCGACTTCGGCCAGGAGCCCGACCTCGGCCTGGACCGGCCCGGGGCCGAGCCGATGCCCCGACCGCCCCGTCGGGTCCCGGGGACGGATCCACCACCGGACGGCACTCTGTTCGACCGGCCACCCGACGACAGACCGGCCGGCGACAGACCAGCGGGCGACGATGGCGCCCAGGGGGACCGGCAACCGGACGAGCCGCGTCGCCCTCGACGGTCTCGGACCACCGGCCGGACTGGAGCGAACTGACCGACAGCTGCTCTGTTACTCCTCATCCTCGCTGAAGAATGCGTCGGCCAGTCCAGGCGGAGCGCAGGCGGCCCAGGCACCGGTCACCAGGTCCTGCAACTCGTCCAGGTCGACCCTCGAGAGCTGAACGAGAACTGCTGCGAAGCCGTCGAAGTGGGGAATGGTGAAGACGGCTTCGGATGTCTCGGCCAGGACCGCCTCCTTCTCGAGCAGATCCTCGACGCGGAGGGCGAGGATCGGTCCGCTCGGGGGCACCGACTCTCCGAATCGCTTCATGTCGGCCTTGGAGAACGGACGGTCCCAGGCGAACGGCGTGCCCGCGACGAACCAAGTGACAGCCCGGTAGCGGAGCCCCTCGGTCACCTCCGGCAGGGCGGTCACGACGCGAACGACGTCCTCCATGGTCGCCATTCCGTCGAACCTACCGCTGTCGTCCAGGTCGCGGCCATGACCGCTTCTTCGCAAGTGGCGCGGCGACGATCACGAGGCGATCCCCGATCACGAGGCGATCCCATCGATCCGCCGGTCGCTCGCGCGCGGGCGTTGCGACCCCACCGCCGATCCACCCGACCACCGGTCCACCGGCCAACCGGCCAACCGGCCCACCGGCCAACCAGCCAACCGGCCAACCGGCCAACCGGCCACCGGCTCTCAGCCCGTCAGCGGGGCATCGACGCGGATCAGCCGGCGTCCGCCCCCATGGCTTCGCGGGCATCGGCCACCACGTACAGCGAGCCACAGACGACCACCAGGTCCTCGGGCGACGAGCGCTCGACGGCGAGACGCACGGCCTCGGTCGGTGACGCCGCCACCGCGACCTCCATTCCGAGAGCCAGAGCCGCCTCGGCCACGACGGCAGCCGGCAACGCCCGTGGACTGTCCGGGGCGCAGGTCACCACCGTGCGGACCCCGGCGGAGACCAGCGCCTCGAGCATGGCCGACGGGTCACGGCCCGTGAGCATCCCGACGACGGCGACCGTCGTGCCCTCCACGGTGAACTCCTCGGTCAGCGACCGGGCCAGCACCATCATGCCGGCGGCGTTGTGGGCCCCGTCCACGAGGACGAGCGGATGGCGGCCGACCACTTCGAGCCGACCGGGCACCCGGACGGCCCCGAGCCCCTCGGCCACGACGTCCTCGTGCAGCGGTTCGCCGAAGAACGCCTCAACGGCGGCCAGGGCGCAGGCTGCGTTGTCGCCCTGGTGGCTGCCGTGCAGCGGGACGAGGAGTTCGCCGTAGGCGGCGGCGGGGGTGCGCAGGTCGACGAGCCGACCCCCCACCGCCAGACGGTTCGACGTGCAGGCGAAGTCGATGCCCCGGGTCCAGAACTCGGCCACGCCCACCTCTGTCGCCACCCGACGGAACAGGGTGACGAGGGACGGGTCGGTCTCCCCCACCACGACCCGACAGCCCGGGGTGAAGATGCCGGCCTTGTCGGTGGCGATGTCCTCCAGGGTGGGCCCCAGGACCTCGGTGTGGTCGTAGCTGATGTTGGTGACGACGGCGACGGCGGCATGGACGATGTTGGTGCAGTCCCACGTCCCGCCGAGGCCGACCTCGACCACGGCCACGTCGACCGCCTCGTCGGCGAACCAGGTCAGGGCGGCGGCGGTGAGCAGCTCGAAACGGGTCGGGGGCTCGTCCATCAGTCCTTCGATGCGCGACAGCGTGTCGAGCAGATCGGTGAACGTCTCGTCGTCGACCGGTTCACCGTTACGGGACAGCCGCTCGTTGACCCGCGAGAGGTTGGGACTCGTGTACGTGCCGACGCGGAGGCCGCGGGCGGCGAGCAGCGAGGTGACGATGGCCGCCGTGGAACCCTTGCCGTTGGTCCCGGTGATGTGGATCACCGGATAGGCGGTGTGCGGGTCGCCCAGTAGGGCGGCGAGGGCCCGCATGCGATCCAACGAGGGCAGGCTCCGTCGGGAGGGCATGCCCGACTCGAAGTCGATGTGGCTGTCCAGCCAGGCGAGGGCTTCGGGTAGGTCGACGAAGGTCACGGGTGGGGCGGGGTCGCCTGGGGGCGACGGGCCGGTGGCTACGAGGCGGCCCGGCGGCTACGGCTGGGCTTGGCGGGCACCAGCGGCACCAGCGTCGGATGGACCTTGTCCAGGACCACCGCCCGGTCCACCACGCACTTCGAGATGTCGGTGCGGCTCGGCAGGTCGTACATCACCTCGAGCAGCACCTCTTCGAGGATCGCCCGCAGGCCTCGGGCGCCGGTGCCCCGCAGGAGGGCCTGCTCGGCCACGGCCTCGAGGGCGTCGTCCGTGAACTCGAGCTCCACGTGGTCGAGCTCGAAGGTCCGCTTGTACTGACGGGTGAGGGCGTTCTTGGGCTCCACCAGGATGCGGATGAGCGCCTCCTTGTAGAGGTGGGAGACGGCGCTCACCACGGGGAGCCGGCCGATGAACTCGGGGATGAGCCCGAACTTCATGAGGTCCTCGGGGAGCACGTGGCGGAGCAGCTCGGAGTCGTCGCGCTCGGACGCCTTGCGCACCTCGGCCCGGAACCCCATGCCCTTGCGGCCGATCCGGTTCTCGATGATCTGGTCGATGCCGGCGAAGGCACCACCACAGATGAAGAGGATGTTGGTGGTGTCGATCTGGATGAACTCCTGGTGGGGATGCTTCCGGCCGCCCTGGGGCGGTACGGAGGCCGTGGTGCCCTCCAGGATCTTGAGCAGGGCCTGCTGGACGCCTTCGCCCGACACGTCACGGGTGATCGACGGGTTCTCCGACTTGCGGGCGATCTTGTCGATCTCGTCGATGTAGATGATGCCCGTCTCGGCCCGCTTCACGTCGTAGTCGGCGGCCTGGATGAGCTTGAGGAGGATGTTCTCCACGTCCTCGCCCACATAACCCGCCTCGGTCAGGGCCGTGGCGTCGGCGATGGCGAAGGGGACGTTGAGCATCCGCGCCAGCGTCTGGGCCAGCAGGGTCTTACCGCACCCGGTGGGTCCGAGCAGGAGGATGTTCGACTTGGCCAGCTCCACGTCGGAGTCGTGGGCACCGTTGCTGCCGGCCTGGACCCGCTTGTAGTGGTTGTAGACGGCGACCGACAGGATCTTCTTGGCGTACTCCTGACCGATCACGTAGTCGTTGAGGAACTCGTAGATCTCCTTGGGCTTCGGCAGCTCGTCGAAGCTCAGCTCCGTGGTGTCGGCCAGCTCCTCGGCGATGATGTCGTTGCAGAGTTCGATGCACTCGTCGCAGATGTAGACCCCGGGACCGGCGATCAACTTCTTGACCTGCTTCTGCGACTTCCCGCAGAAGCTGCACTTGACCAGATCGCCACCGTCTCCGAATTTCGCCACGTCGGTTCCTCGTGTCCTTCTGTCGGCGGTCCCTGCTGTTCGACCGAACGCTGTGTGTCTGTGCCGGCTGTCCGTCCCCCAGGAAGGCGGGTCGGTCACCGGGGACTCCGTCCCGGCCTGACCGGCTGTGCCACCCGGGACTCCAACTCTAGCGGCTGGCGTCGCGCGGACCGGACCTTGCGACGACCCCCCTAGGCGGCGCCGATGGCGTCGATGGGGAGGGTGTCGCGGGCGGTGATGACCTCGTCGACGAGACCGTACTCCACGGCCTCGGCGGCGGTCATGATGAAGTCGCGGTCCGTGTCCTTGGAGACCCGCTCGGCGCTCTGTCCCGTGTCGTCGGCGAGCATGCCGTTGAGCAGGTCGCGCATCCGGAGGATCTCCCTGGCCTGGAGCTCGATGTCGCTGGCCTGGCCCTCCACGCCGCCGAACGGCTGGTGCAGGAGGATCCTGGCGTGCGGCAGCGCGAACCGCTTGCCGTGGGCTCCGGCGCCGAGGAGGACGGCGGCGGCCGACGCGGCCTGCCCGAAGCAGAACGTGGACACGTCCGGCTTGATGTACTTCATGGTGTCGTAGATGGCGAAGAGGGCGGTGATGTCACCGCCCGGCGAGTTGATGTAGAGGTGGATGTCCTTGTCCGTCTCCTCCGACTCGAGGAACAGCAGCTGGGCGCACACGAGGTTCGCCACCGTGTCGTTGATCGGCGTGCCGAGGAAGATGATGCGCTCGCGCAAAAGACGGGAGAACAGGTCGTAGTTGCGCTCCCCCCGGCTGGTGGACTCGACGACCCACGGCACGCTGTATGCCTGCGCATCGATCGACCTGCTTGCCTCCGTGGAACTCACTCCGGGTCCTCCTCGCCCTGGTTCACCTTCAGGTCGTCCCGTGACACGGGCGCCCCGTTCTCATCGACCAACTCGACGGACTCCACGAGCCAGCGCATCGCCTTGGCCTTGCGACGGTCCGAGCGTACCGCCGGGAGGCGTCCCGCCTGTTCCAGCTGGCTCCGTACCTGGTCGGCGTCCATCTCGAGACGGGCCCCCATGGCGGCGAGCTCCTCGTCGAGCTCCTCCTCGGTGATCTCGATCTCCTCGGCCTCGACCAGCGCCCGCAGTGCCAGATCGGCCTTGACGCTCTGGAGGGCCCCGGCGCGCAGCTCCTCCAGGAACTCCTCCTCGCTGCGGCCGGTGACCCCGAGGAACTGCCCGAGCGACATGCCCTGGCCCTCGAGCCGGTGGTTGAGGTCGTGGATCCGCTCCCGCAGCTCCTCCAGCACCAGCTGCTCGGGGATCTCCTCGGTCACCAATTCGGTGAGCGCCTCCACCGTCTTCTGCTGGAGCGCCATCTGGGCCTCGACGATCCGGCGCTGCCGCAGCCGCTCGGCGATGTCCGCCCGCAGCTCCTCGATCGTCTCGAACTCGCTCGCCTCGGCGGCCCAGGCGTCGTCGGCGTCGGGCAGGACGAGCTCCTTCACGTCCTTCACCACCACCCCGAACGACACGGTCTGGCCGAGGGCCTCGATCTCGGAGTCGAACGTGACGGCGTCGCCCGACTTCATGCCGACCAACTGGTCGTCGAGGCCCGGCACCATGGTGTCGGAGCCGACTTCGTAGAGGAAGTCGTCGGCGGTCAGGTCCTCGTCCTCCCCTTCGTCGTCGGCATCGGGACGTGTCCCCCGGATGTCGATGGTCACCTGGTCACCGGTCTGGATCGGCCGGGTCACCTCGACCAGCTCGCCCGACGTCGCCCGCAGCCGGTCGACCTGGGCGTCGATCTCCTCA
Organism: uncultured Acidimicrobiaceae bacterium; assembly: GCA_963699345.1. Classification (GTDB taxonomy): domain Bacteria; phylum Actinomycetota; class Acidimicrobiia; order Acidimicrobiales; family RAAP-2; genus Bog-756. The sequence continues at coordinate 834,000 of CAVOTL010000007.1, forward strand.
TCGGACACCTCGAGCGACGGCAGGGTCACGACCAGGCCGCCGTAGCCGGGAATGGCGACCACCGGGCGCACGAGCACGAGGGCCTCGAACGACACCGGGCCGGACTCCTCGCCCGCGGTGATGTCGATGTCGGGCTGGTCGATCGGGTCGACCTCCGTCTCGTCGACGGCCCGGGAGTAGAAATCGGGGAGCGCCTCCCGGATGGCCTCACCCCGCAGGGCGGTGGCGCCGCCCATCCGGGTCTCGAGGACCTTCCGGGGCACCTTCCCGGGCCGGAATCCGGGCACCCGGATCTCGCGCGACAGACGCTTGACCACGTCATCGAGGGCTTCGTCCATCTCGGCTTCGTCGATCTCGACGGTGAGACGGACCTTGTTGCCCTCCTCGGGCGCGGCAGTGGCTCGCATACGAATAGAGGAGTGTACCGGTCCCCGGGGTGCCGACTTTTCCGGCGCTCGACCCTCGGGCCGGGCGGGCGGGTCGCCGGGGGCCCGGCGAGCCCGACGTCGGTCAGGCCACGGAAGCCATCGAGTCGAGGACCCGGTGACCCAGGGCGAGGTCGCCCTCCACCCGGGCCTGCCCGGACGCCAGCGCCCGTGAGCCGTCGACGCGGCCGGAGGCGAGGCGCCAGAACGTCTCCTGGTCGAACGTCAGGCTCGTCGTCGGCCGCTCCGGACCCCGACCGGCGAGGGCGGTGGCCCGTCGTCCGTCCACCGCCACGGTCACCTGGCGTCCCAGCACCCCGGTGACGACGAAGCGGACGGTGGTCCCGTCGGGGGGAGCCACCCGCCGGCCCACCACGTAGGGCATCGTCCGCTCACAGCGGGCCAGCGCCGTCAGCTCACCGGTTCCGTTGCGCCCGCCCGGCCGCCCCAGGGCGCGCCGGATGTCCTGTTCGTGGGCCCAGCCCTCGAGCACCCGGCCGACCAGGACGTCCCGGTACGGGCTCTGGCCCTCGGGGCTCCAGGTGAGCCGATCGAACCGTTCGGGCGGGGCGGTCCGCAGTTCATGGAGCCGACGCCCTGTCACCGAGATGAACTCGGCCAGCACCTCGTTCCCGGGGATGCGGCGCCGGAGCGCCACCGCGGGATCGAGCGCCGCGGACGACGGCGCGTCGGCCCCCGCACCCCCGCTCGCCGGTGGGGGCACGGGTGGCGCCTCACCGAGGAGACGACGTTCGACACCGATGAGCTGGGAGAGCTGATCACGCACCGTCCACCCGGTGCGGTCGGTGGGGAGCTCCCACTGGGACGGGCCGATCCGGTCGCACGCCGACGCGAGTGACGTCCACACCTCCACGAGGTGGTCCACGGCCGGCTCATGGTTGGCCCGGTGGTCGTGCACGGCACTGCTCCCCTCTGCTGGTGGTGGGCCCCCTCCGGGTGGTGGATCCGGTCCCCGGCCCACCGGTCGGCCGGCGCCCCGACTTCCCGGTCAGCCCGGGAGGTTGGCCTCGATGGCGTCGATGACCTCCGGGGCCTCGGGATCCACCATCGGACGGAAGCGCTGGATGACGGACCCGTCCTCCGACACGAGGAACTTCTCGAAATTCCACTGGATGTCTCCGGCCTCGCCGTCGGCGTCGGGCACGGCGGTGAGCTCCTGGTAGACGGGGTGCCGGTCGGCCCCGTTGACGTCGATCTTCTCCATCATCGGGAAGGTCACCCCGTAGGTGGCCGAACAGAAGGTGGCGATCTCGTCGGCACTCCCCGGCTCCTGCTCGCCGAACTGGTTGCACGGGAATCCGATCACCGAGAACCCCCGGTCCCCGTAGGTCTTCTGGAGCCGCTCCAGACCTTCGTACTGCGGTGTCAGACCGCACTTGGAGGCGACGTTGACGACCAGCAGGGTGGTTCCGCGATAGTCGTCGAGGGTCGTGGGCTCGCCTTGGAGGGTATGCAACGGCGTGTCGTAGATGCTCATGCCACCGAGTCTACGGGCACGACCGTCCGCCGTTCCGGAGAGGTCGGGACGGGCGCCGCGGACTAAAGCAACGGCGATGGCTGGACGATGGTGGAGGGAGCACCGGTCGCGGCGACGCGGGGTGCGGAGCGGAAAGGTCGCATGGGGAACATGACGCACGGAGTCGACGGCGAGGAACCATCGGCCCCGGCGCGCCCCGGCGTCTCCGGTGCGGTCGTCCATGCACTGGTGTGGCACGTCCGCGAGGTGGCCGGCGAGGCCGGCGTGGCGCAGGCCCTGGCCCTGGCCGCCGAGGAACGACCGTTCCCGGCTCTGGGGGATTCGGGCTCCTGGACGTCGCCGTCCGACGCAGCCGCCCTCTTTGCCGCCGGCGCCCTCGTGACGGGGGACGGCGCCATCGCCCTCCACGTCGGAGAGGAGATCCTCTGGGTGGGAGACGACGCACCCGCCGGGCGCCTCGCCGGTCTGGGATCGCCCGAGGTCGCCGTCCGTCACATCGGAACGTGGATCGAACAGTACGAAGGGGCGACCGAGGCCGTGGCGCTCGAGGTCGGACCGGGACGGGCCCTGGTGGAGGTCGCGACGTCGGGTGACCGCCAGGCGCACCTGTGCGAACTGACCCGGGGCATGCTGTCCCGGGTGCCCGTCCTGTTCGGGGGCGACCCGGCCCGGGTGGTCGAGCACCAGTGCGCGGCACGGGGCGGCCCGACGTGCCGGTACATGCTCTCGTGGGAGATCTCGCCACCGGAACACCCGGACAGCCCCGGCCCCGTCGTCGGGCGCCCGACCGTGCCGGACGAGCGGTCCGGAGCCGATCCCTCCCCGAGGGTGGCAGCGTCCCCCGCCCGGCACGACAGTGACGGCCGGCCCATCGTCGACCGGGTGGACCACCCGTACGGACCGGGCGGAACGAGCGGCCCGGAGGGGGCCGCCGGACCGAGCGGATCGCCGGGGCCGGCCCCGTTGCGAGCGGAGGACGCGACGACCGCCACGCACGGACATGACCACTACGACATCCCCGACGAAGCGGCCCCGTTCGGACGTGATCCCGCTTCGTCGCTGGGGTCGAACGGGTCGGATCCGGCCGGCGCCACGGATCCGGCGCGGGGACCGGGCCGGGACGGCCCCCCGGGCGGCCCGAGCCCGATGGACCGGACGAACGGGTCGGATCCGACCCACCCGCCGGCCCTGGCGGATCGCCACGACCGACGGGAGCGTCCTGGCACCGGCACCGGCACCGGCACCAGCACCGGCAGCGGCACCGGCACCGGCAGCGGCGACGCGACGTCCATCGACCGTCCGGGAGTCGGGCCGTCGTCCGGTTCCCGGTCCCGCTCATTGTCCGACTCCGACCCCGTGATCCGGGAGCCGACGGCGGAGAAGCTGGCCGAGGAGCTCCGGGCGGCCCTGGCGGCCCTCGTCGAGGCCCAGGCCAACGCCGCGCGCTGGGAGGCCGCGGCCCGCGGCGGTCGCAGCACCGAGGACGACCGACGCCGGGCCGAGGCCGAGGCCGAACGGTCCCGGGCCGAGGTGGCCCGACTCCAGCTGCTCCTCGAGGGCTCGACGACGTCCACGCTCGAGCTCCTCGACCACGACCTCGATCTCGTGGTGTCGGACCTCGCCGATCGGGCCGACCAGGTCCTCGGGGCCGACCGGTACCTGCTCATGCTCCGGGCCGGCAGCGGCATGCCCCTCGACATGCACTCCCGCGGACTGACCCACGACGAGGTCCGGGAGTTGGCCGCCGACCTGTGGGGCGGCCATCCGAACCAGGAGGTGGGAACCCGGCTGGTGGTGGACATCACCTCGCCGATGCGCCGCTACGGCCGCATCGCCGAATTCCTGGCTCCCGGGGAGGCCGATCCCGAGACCGAGGGGCGGGTGCTCACCCTGTTCGCCCGCTATGCGGCCAATGTCCTCGACGTCTGCACGGTGCTGGGTGATGCCCGACGGAGCGACTCGACGGCGCGGACCCTGTTGTCCTTCAGCGAGCAGCTCTCGGGCCTCACGAACCTGGCCCAGGCCCTGCAGATCCTCGCCGACACCGTCCCCGAGGTGACCGGTTGCGACCAGTCGACCGTGTATCTCTGGGACCGCGACCGCTCGCGGTTGGTCCTCGGCGCCTTCACGAGCGGCGTGCCGGTACCCGACGTCGACCTCGGCCCCATCGTTCCCGACTGGCCGATGACCTCGGCCACGCAGATCCACGTGGGCCCGCGACCCGACGGAACCGAGCCCGACCCCGACGCCCTACGGGTCGAGGCGGACAATCCCCTGATCCAGCGGATGATCAGTGGCCACGAGGTACTCGTCCTCGATGGCGACAGCATCGCCGACCCGCAGTTCGCCGCCCTGATGGAGGCGTCGGGCGTCACGGCATCGGTGGTGGCTCCCCTGTTCGCCGCGGCCGAATTCCTCGGGGTGATCGCCGCCAACTTCTCGGACGACGCCCACCGGTCGGCGGTCCACGATCCCGACCTCCACGAGCGCCTCTGCGGCCTGGCCGACCAGGCGGCCACGGCGATCCAGAACCTGGAACTGCTCGAGAAGGTCTCCCACATGGCGTGGCACGACTCCCTCACCGGACTGCCCAACCGCCGCCTCTTCGAGGACCGCGTCGAGCAGGAGCTCGTGCGGTCCCGACGGGTCGGCGAGCCGGTCTGCATGTTCTTCGTGGACCTCGACAATTTCAAGACGGTCAACGACACGTTCGGGCACACCACCGGGGACCTGCTCATCCAGCAGGTGGGCCAGCGACTGGTCGAGACGGTCCGCAGCCAGGACACCGTGGCCCGGGTGGGCGGCGACGAGTTCGCCATCCTCCTGCCCGGACTGGTGGATCAGCTCTCCATCAACCAGTTGGCCGAGCGGACGCTCGACGCCATGCACACCCCGTTCGACATCTACGGTGAGCTGGTCTCCACGTCGGCGTCCGTCGGGATCGCCATCGCCCCTGAGCACGGGGACAGCTACGACGACCTCCTCAACCGCGCGGACGCGGCGATGTACCGGGCGAAGGACCTCGGACGCGACGCCTTCGAGATGTTCCACCACTCCCCCGATCCCGCCCACCCGGGTCGGCGGGCGGTCGACGACCGGCAGCTCTACAACGATCTCATCGCCGCCCTCGACGGCAACCAGTTCTTCCTGCTCTACCAGCCCTACATCGATCTCCGCACCGCCCAGATCGTGGGCGTCGAAGCCCTGATCCGCTGGGACCACCCGACGCTCGGCATCCTCGAGCCGCCCCACTTCATCCCCATGGCCGAAAAGAGCGAGCTCATCGTCTCCCTCGACAACTGGGTCCTGTGGCAGGCGTGCCGTCAGCTCCGCGCCTGGCAGGATCACGACCTCGACCCGCTGCGCCTGTCGGTCAACGTCGCGTCCCGGGATCTGTCCCATCCCGACTTCTTCGAGAGCGTGAGCCGGACCCTCCACGAGACCGGCATCGAGCCGTCGCTGCTCGAGCTCGAGATCACGGACCGGGTGGTCCTCGACCGGTCGGGACCGGCCCAGGAAAACATCGACCAGCTGCGCCGCCTCGGCGTCCGGTTCACGATCGACGACTTCGGCCAGGGCAACTCCTCGTTGGACCGGATCGGCAGCTTCCCGGTGAGCACCCTCAAGATCGACCAGTCGTTCGTCCAGGTGCTCGGACCCAGCGACGAGGAGTCCAGCCTGGTCTCGGCCATCATCGGGATGGCCGGCCGGCTCGGCCTGTCCTGTGTCGCCGAGGGCGTGGAGACCCTGCTGCAGAGCCGGGTGCTCCTCCAGCGGGGCTGCACGACGGCCCAGGGCTACTACTTCAGTCCCCCGCTGCCACCCGAGGGCGTCGAGGAGATGCTCGCCTCCCTGACGCCGGCCGAGGTTCCCGACTCCTTCGGCGAGCCGCCCAACGGCAATCAGCCCCCCGCCTGACGGGGACGACGTCCCGGTCATCCGGGCCCGGACCGGAACGATGGGCCGTCCCGCGGACCTTCGACCGGTCGTCCCGTTCGTTCGGCTACCCGGACTCCCGGCCGCCCCGCGACTGCTAGCTGGAGTTAGCAGCAGGCCGTCCCATCCCCCGTTCCGGCGAAAGGGGCCGATACCGTCGATCCATCGGGTGCCCGTTCGGGCGCCATTCGGAGCAGGAGGAGGAAGTATGGCGACGTACGAGGGCTACTGCGTGAAGTGCCGGGAGAAGCGGGAGTTCGACGGCGAGGTGGTCGAGATGGCCAACGGCCGCCGGTCCGCTAAGGGCAAGTGCCCGGTCTGTGGCACCGGAATGAACAGGATCCTGGGCAAGGACGCCTAGTTCGGGGCTCCGGCGGCGGACCGACGTCCGCCGCCAGTCCCCGCAAGCCCCCGGGAGCGGGCCACGAGGCCGGGCCACGGGGCCGGGCCACGAGCCCTAGGCCCGGTCGGCCGGGAGGGCGAGGCTGTCGAGGACGGCCCCTTCCCGCAGTCCCCACTCACTGACCACGAGGCCCCGCAGCCCCAGGCACTCGACGAGAGTGGACAGGACCAGTGCCCCGATGGGCAGCAGAGGCGCCCGGCGGGCCTGGATCCCGGGCAGCGCCATCCGGGCGTCGAGGTCCAGAGTGGCCAGCCGGTCGGCCAGTTCGGACAGCTGACCGGCGGGAACCTCCACCTGGTTGACCGCCGTGCTCCCCGACGACCGGGGCGGAGGACGGTGCAGTCCCATGGCCAACCGGGCCAGCGCCCGAACCGTGCCCCCACTGGCGATCACCCGGTCGGCGGCCTCCGGGGTGGCCGCCAGCATCGCCGCGATGGGTCCGGCCCGCTCGACGGTCAACGCCGCGATGGCCCGGCGCTCGTCGGCCGTGAGCCGGTCCCCCGTGTCGAGTTCCCCCCGGATCCGGGCCGTGCCCAGGGGCACGCTGGCCACCGCCCCGAGCGAGTCGACGGTCCCGATCCCGGCCTCGAGGCTTCCGCCTCCGAGATCGAGCCCCAGCACCGGTCGTTCCCCCACCCAGACGCCGGCCCGTTGGCCGAGGAAGCACAGGCGGGCCTCCTCCTCTCCACTGAGGAGCGTGATCGGGCTGCCGAGGATCCGCTCCAGCCGGCCCAGGAGGCGGGTTCCGTTGTCGGCGTCGCGCAGGGCGGCGGTAGCCAGGGCCACCACCACGTCCGCCCCGGCGTCCTCGGCCGCCGCGTGCAGCCGCTTGACCGTGCGGACGGCCAGGGCCGAACGGTCACCCGGGACGCTGCCGGTCCGGGCCACCTCGGTGCCGAGATGGAGGAAGGAGCGCCGACGCAGGACGGGCTCGAGCCGACCATCCCTCGACGCGTCCACCACCATGAGGTGGAAGGAGCTGCTGCCCAGGTCGAAGACGGCTACACGTACGGTGGGCATCGGGGTGACGCTATCCCGCACGGAAGGGGTCGGTGGAACGGTCCCCCCATGCCCTACGCTGGGCGGCACCGCACGGGGCCGGTCCGGCCGCCGGGCGACGGGGCGTGGCGCAGCTTGGTAGCGCGCCTGCTTTGGGAGCAGGAGGTCCTCGGTTCGAATCCGGGCGCCCCGACCACCTGAGCCGACGTCGGTGGCCACCTCGGTGCCGACGTCGGTGGCCACCTCGGTGCCGACGTCGGTGGCCACCTCGGTGCCGACCTCGTCCGTGGGGTCGCCCCCCGGCGACGGCCCCCGACCGGGACGACCCCGGGGAGCCGGCGGCGCAGCCTCAGACGCCGATGCGGCCGGTGTGCGGGCGCAGCTCGGCGGCCGGGACGGGCCTCGAGAAGAGGAACCCCTGGGCGTAGTCGCAGTCGAGTTCGCGCAGGACATCCAGCTGCTGCTCGGTCTCCACGCCCTCGGCCACGACCTCGAGGCCGAGGGCATGGGCCAGGCTGACGACCGCCGACACGATCGCCCGGCCGCCGTTGTCCTCCTCCAGTTCGTGGACGAACATCCGGTCGACCTTCAGCACGTCGAGGGGGAACCGCTGCAGGTAGCTGAGCGACGAATAGCCGGTCCCGAAGTCGTCGATGGCCAGCAGCACGCCGAGCCCCTTCAGGGCACGCAGCACGACCAGGGCGGTGGCGGCGTCCCTCATCAGCGCGCTCTCGGTGATCTCGAGCGTCAGGTGTTCGGGGGGCAGGCCGGTCCGCGACAGGATCGCCTCGATGGTCTCGATGATGGACGGGTCGTCGATCTGGCGCGCGGACAGGTTGACCTCCACCGAGTCGAGCCGCACCGCTCCTTCGGACCAGTGCCGGAACTGGTGGCACGCCTCCTCGAGCACCCAGGCCCCGATCGGGATGATCAGGCCGCTCTCCTCGGCCACGGCGATGAACCGGCCGGGAGCGACCAGGCCCTGTTCCGGATGATCCCAGCGGATGAGGGCCTCGACCCCCACCGTGGCGGTGCCTCGGACCTCGACCACCGGTTGGTAGTGCAACAGGAGTTCGGAGCGCTCGAGGGCCCGGTGCAGGGAGTGTTCGGTGGCCATCCGGTCGAGCACCTCGATCCGCAGCGACTCGTCGAAGGTCTCGGCCCCGAAGCCGCCCCGTCGCTTGGCCTGGTACATCGCCGCCTCGGCGTGGGCCAGCAGATCGTGGGGATCGTCGGCGCCGAACGTGTTGAGGGCCACGCCCACCGACGCGTCGAGGAACACCTCGACATCGTCGACCGGGATGGGACTGGCCAGTGCCTCCTGCACCCGGGCGACGAACGCCGCGGCCTTCTGCCCGGCCCGGGCGGACGGATCCGTGACCAGGGCCAGGAATTCGTCGCCGCCGAACCGGGCCAGCAGATCGACGTCACCGGCCACCTGTTCCAGCCGGCGGGCCACCGAGACCAACACCTCGTCGCCGAGGGTGTGGCCCATCGAATTGTTGATGGCTTTGAAGCGGTCGAGATCGAGCAGCACCACCGCCACGCTGCCGGGGAGGCCCGCATAGGTGTCCGCCGCCGCCCCCAGTCGCACCTGGTAGGCGCCCCGGTCGGCGAGCCCGGTCAGCGCATCACGGGACGGGCGCCCAAGGACGTCGGGCACCGGGACCGTCTGGACGGTGGGCGCCCGCAGGAAGGCGGCCACCGAGCGCTCCCGTCCGCTGCCCAGGACCACCAACCGTGCCTCGGACCGGATCCGGCGACCGTCGCGGTGACGCAGTTCGAGGGTCAGGTCGAGGGTCCCGTCGGTCGCCGAGCCGGTCACCGGACCCGAGGCGGCGCCGGTGGTGTCGGCGGCCAGCAGGCCGAACGGCGTCTTGGCGAAGGGCCCGGGCAGGAAGGAGTCGGTGACGAAGCTTCCGAGCACCTCGTCGCGACGCCAGCCGAACGCAGCTTCGGCACCGGCGTTCCATTCGACGACGGTCCCCCCGCGGTCGATCTCCACGATGGCGTCGGGCCAACCGGCCACGAGCCGTTCGAGCCGCAGATCATCGGCCCGGCTCCGCCGAACGTGCGCCGGAGGCGGCCCTCCCGGGTCGGTACGGCTCACGACGCCGGGGGTTGCCCGGCGTGCCACGGCAACCGTCCGAGTTCCTCGACCATCAGTGTGCGCTCCAACCGGCTCCGCGGCAAGCCCCCGGCACGGGGGTTGCGGGCCAATCTAGGCAGTCGGCGGGTCCGGAACAAGGACCTTCCCGGCGCCACTCGGATCGTCGGCACGGCGAACCCCGAAACGGGTCCCCAGCGCCCGGCCCGGGGACTCCTCCCAACCGACGGGGCGCGCACCTTGTCCAGGCCCCGGCACCGGGACGCTCCGAACACCGACGCACGGCTCCCGGGCACAGCCGCCACCGTCCGGGCACACCCGCCACCGTCCGGGCACAGCCGCCACCGTCCGGGAGCGGTGCCCGGCGTGCGGACGCGACCGGTCCCTCCCCCGTGACTCCGGTGTCCGGCAGCGAGCGCGGCGTCACCGGACGGGTGGCTGATCGACGGCCCGGATTCGAGAGGCGTGTACCGTGCCTGTCGTGGTGGTGGTGACGGGAACCGTGCAGAAGCAGGCGTGGGCGGACAACGTCCTACCCCCGGTGGAGCAGGTGCGCCCGGGGTTGTGGTCGATCCCCGTGCCCATCCCGGACAACCCGCTGCGGTACGTCCTGGTGTACGCGCTTGAGCTCGACGGCGGCGGCGTGGCCATCGTCGACGCCGGATGGGACACCGACGAGGCCTGGGGTGCCCTCACCGCGGGTCTGGCGAAGGCGGGCGGCAGCGTGTCCGATGTCCGGGCGGTGCTCGTGACCCACATCCACCCGGACCACTACGGCCTGGCCGGCCGGGTCCGCGAGGCGTCCGGCGCGTGGATCGGGCTCCATCCCGATGATGCCGTGATGCTCGACTCCCGCTACGGCGAGACGGACGACCTGCTCCACCGGATGATCGGATTCCTGGCCGACTCGGGCGTGCCCGAGGAGAAACTGCCCGACCTGGCCTTCGCCTCGATGGCCCTGAAGTCGATGGTGACGATGGCCAAGCCCGACGTGCTCTTCGAGGACGGGACCATGGTCGACCTCCCCGGATGGCCACTGCGCACGGTGTGGACGCCTGGCCATTCCGCCGGGCACGTGTGCTTCTACAGTGCCGAGCAGCGACTGCTGCTCTCGGGTGACCACATCCTCCCCCGCATCACCCCGAACATCTCGGTCCATGCCCAGCAGTTCCCCAACCCGCTGGGCGACTACCTCGAGTCGCTGGCCAAGGTCCGGGACCTCGACTCGGACGAGGTGCTCCCGGGTCACGAGTACCGCTTCGCCGACCTCGCCAGCCGGGTCGACGAGATCACCGCCCACCACGCCGATCGCCTCGAGGAGATCGTCGACGTCGTGCGGCGGTACCCCGGGTCCAACGCGTGGGAGATCACCCTCCGCCTCCACTGGTCCCGCCCCTGGGACGAGATCCAGTCATTCATGCAGCGTCAGGCCAACGGCGAGACCCTGGCCCACTGCGTCCTGCTCGAGCTGCACGGCCGGATGCGCCGGGACGAGGGATCACCGGCCCGGTTCTTCCTGACCGAAGGGTGACGCCGGTCGGGTGTCGAGGTCCTACTCCTCGTCCTACTCCTCGTCGATGACGTCCAGCTCACGCTGGATCCGGGCGCGTTCGCGTCGACGTCGACGCACCTCGAAGACCACAGCGGCGGCGGCCACCACCGCCACGACGAGGAGCGACCACAGACCGACCTCGGTGAGGATGCGCTGGAACGACACTCCGACGACATAGCCGAGCATCGTGTACCCGACGCCCCAGCAGATGCCCCCGAGGACGTTCCAGAAGAGGAACGTGCGGTAACGCAGCCCGCTCATGCCGGCGAGTCCGGGGATCACGGCCCGGGCGAAGGCGATGAACCGCCCCAGGAACACGGCGGGGCCTCCATAGCGTTCGAGGAGGGCGAGGGTGGATCGGACGGCACTGTTGCCCTGCAAAGGTCGGTGGCCGGTGAGCCAGGGGCCGGCCTTCTTCCCCACCTCGAAGCCGACGGAGTCGCCCACGATGGCGCACACGACCACCACCACGATCATCACGCCGAGGTTCACCTTGCCGAGTCCGGCCAGGACCCCGCCGACCACGACCGCCGTCTCTCCCGGAATGAAGAAACCCACCATGAGCCCCGCCTCGGCGAAGGCCAGGAACCCGACGAGGGCGTAGGCGGCCGGACCACCGAAGTTCAGGAGATGCCCGGCGATGCCCCCCGGACCGGTCGTCGAGCCCGATGCCGCCGCCAGGACGGTGATCACCGCGAGAGCGTCACGCTGGTCCAGGTGCGGTGCCGACACGCCGGACAGATCATCCAGCGGTCGAATGTCCGGAGCGGCAGCCAGGCGCACACGGGCAGCTGGAGGAGGACGAACTCGACGACCCCCACGCGCGACACCGCCCCACACCGTGAGCACGCCACCGTGAAGGGTCCGCGGGCCGGTAGCGGGTCGTCGGCCGTCGCCACCGCCCGGTCCCGCACGGATTCGTCGGCGGGGGTGGCATCGGAGAAGAGGGCGCGCTTGCCGGCCGGCCGGGCGTGGCGGGCACTGTGCAGATGTGGATGCGAGCCACCCACACCACCCGGCCCTCCCCTCCCGGCTCCCCCGTCGCCACCCGGGAGGGAGTCATCACCCTCGGTCTCGGGATCGACGGGCATCCAGTAGAGCGCCCGCTTGCCGAGTGGATCCGGACCGTCGGCCATCAACCGGGAATGCCGGCGACGACCCCCGGGTGGAGCAGCTCGGCGGCCAAGGCACGGTAGGCCTGGGCTCCTGGCGAGTGAGGGGCGTGCTGGAGGATCGACTTGCCCCGGGCCGGCGCCTCGGCGAAGCGGATCGACTTGCGCACCGGAGGCTGGAGCACCGGGATCCCGTAGCGGGCCTGGACCTCTTCGAGGATGTGCCGGGAGTGCCGGGTGCGGTCGTCGTACATGGTGGCGATGACCCCCCGGACGGTCAGCCGGTCGTTGGCGAACGCCCGCACGTCCTCGATCGTCTCGAGGAGCTGGCCCACCCCGCGGTGGGACAGGGCCTCACACTGCAACGGGATGAGCACGGAGCGGGCGGCCGTCAGCCCGTTGATGGTCAGCACCCCGAGTGACGGCGGGCAGTCGATGAGGACGAGGTCGTAGGAGGCGAGGACGGGTTCGAGCGCCCGGGCGAGCACGTGCTCGCGCCCGGTCCGGGTCAGCAGGTGCACCTCGGAGCCGGCCAGGTCGATCGTGGCCGGCAGGACGTCCAGTCCGGGTACTCCGGGAACCGGCAGCGCCACCTCGGCCACACTCCGCCGGCGCACGAAGACGTCGTGCAGGGAGCTCTCGAGCGCGTCGGGGTCGAAGCCGAGCGAAAACGTCAGGCACGCCTGCGGGTCGAGATCGACGACCAAGGTGCGGCGGCCGAGCTCGGCGGACGCCACGCCGAGCGAGTGCACGGTGGTGGTCTTCGCCACGCCCCCCTTCTGGTTGGCCACCGCCAGCACATCGGTCACGGGCCGAGTCTAGGCCCACCGTCCGGTCGGCATCCGGGGCGGCGCGCGGTCCAGGCGGGGCGCGTCGCGGAGCCGGGCCGGGCCGGCGGTCGATGACACTCGGGGCGCGGGCGGGACCACGCCACCGGCGGTCACCGCGACCTGGAACCGCGCAACCGTGCCCCCGGCAGGAGTCGAACCCGCAACCTGATGGGTAGAAACCACCTGCTCTATCCAGTTGAGCTACAGGGGCGTGGGACGGAGTCGACCGTGCTCGGGCCGCCTCCGGCGTGTGCCACACTAGAGGCTCCTTGGTGGCCGTAGCTCAGCTGGTCAGAGCGCCGGGTTGTGATCCCGGAGGTCGCGGGTTCGAGCCCCGTCGGCCACCCTCGAGTCCCCCGGGACCCGGTCGCCACGACCGGACCACCCGGGGAACTACCGTAGGTCGAAGTTTCACGCGCCTCTAGCTCAACGGCAGAGCAACGGACTCTTAATCCGCAGGTTCTGGGTTCGAATCCCAGGGGGCGCACCACTCGGGCTTTCCACTCGGCCTCGACCCACGACCGGTCCCGGTGGACCTTCCGGCCTGCCCTGATGCACGGTCACCCGGCCCCGACCGGGCATTCGTCGAGGTGGTCCGACGGTCACCCCGAAACAAGGCATGCTGACAGCGTGCACCCGGCGATGGCGAGCATGTTGGCGGCGGTCAGCCTCGCCGATGTAGGGGAGGAACTCCTGCTCTTCCTCGCCGTCGCCGCATCGTGGGCGGGGGTGCCGGCGATCGGCGCGGCGGCCCTGACCGCGGCGGCCGTCGGCGCCAGCCGTGGCCAGCTCGAGCTCGGCGTGGTGCTCGTCGTGTCCACCATCGCCGGCGAGGTGGGCGGACTGATCGGCTACTCGATCGGACTCCGGTGGGGCCGCGAATTGGCGGAGCGGCCGGGCAAGCACCATGACAGTCGCGAGCGGATGCTCGACCGGGGAGAGCGGGCCTACGCCCGGTGGGGCCGGTTCGCCGTCTTCTTCACCCCTGCCATCATCTCGGGGACGGCGAAGATGAAGTACCGGCAGTTCATCGTGTGGAACCTCGTGGCCTCGCTCGCCTTTTCGGTCTCGGTCGGGGCGAGTGCCTACGGGATCGGACGGATCGCCGGCGGTCACCACTCCGGCCGCGACATCGTCATCCTGGTCATCGGACTCGCCATCGGCACGGTCGTCGTCCTGCGGACCAAGCGCAAACGGCGCGACGGCCCGCCGGACACCGCTCCGGCGGGCTGAGCGACCTCCGGTGCCGGTTTGCCGGTGCCGGTTTGCCCACGCGGCCCGCGGGTACCGCGGCCAGTCGGGTCCGCCACCGGACACCGACCATCGAGAGGAGTCCCACCGTGACCGAGCCGCTGTCGACCCAGAGCCGTTCCCCACGACGAACCTCCGGGCCGTCCACCTCGACGGCCGGCGAGTCGGCACACTCCCTCGGCACCGTCGTGGGCGCCAGCGCACCGGCCGCACCGGACCGGGGCCGGAAGGTGGTCGACTCGTCGGGTGACCGTGTGCAGGAGGCGCTCGACGGGGCGACCGAAAAGGCCCAGCAGGCCAAGGACGTTGCGGCGGACGAGGCCCGGGACGCCGCCGGGGCGGCGGTGCAGCGAGCCCAGGACGCGGTCGCCGACATCGGCGGGCGCGCCCGGGACCGGGTGGACGACGCGGGGGCCCGAGCCCATGAGACCCTCGGTGACATCGGCGACCAGGTCGCCGACCTCCAGCAGGCGGCCACACCGGTGGCCCGTGGGGCGATGGACCGGATCCGGCGGAATCCGGCGGCGCTGGTGATCGCCCTGGTCGTCCTCGCGGTCCTCCTCCGCCGGATCGCCGGGCGTCGACGGTGATCGCCGGGCCCCTCGGGTGCTACCGGAGCCACCTCATGACCGATCTCCGGTCCAGACGGTGCCACCGGTGCTCCCAGTGGCTGCGGGCGTCCGCCCGCCGCCGCACCTCCCCGGCCACCAACTGACCGGCGGCGAAGGCGGCGACCGGCGGTCCGCCCCGGCCCACCGGTCCAGCCACCGACGCGCCGCCACTGCGTCCTGGTGGGCGCCCAACGCGGTCTGCAGTCGCTTGGCGCGACGTGCCGTACGGGATGCCGGCGGGCCGATCACCGGCGCGGCCAGCTCCGCGGCGTACCGCAGCTGTTTGGCGCCGATGCGCACCTTGTGCAGGCGATGGTCCGAGGGGTCCTTCCGGGCCCGGCGGACCTGGTGGCGCACCGCCGTCCACGCCGTCGCCACGAGATCCGCCAGGAGGTCCTCCGCCGGCACGCCGGCCACCGCGGGATCGGCGATCGGTGGTCGGGTCGATGCCGCGTGCAGTCGGTCGAGGAGCGCCAGATACCGGCGACCGTCCACGACGACCTCCAGGGCCCGCGCCGCCTCGATCCGCTCCGTCCGGAGGGCGGCCAGCAGGACGGCCACCCCTTCCACGTTCACCGTGCCCGAGGACCGCTGCCGGTCCAGGCGGTCGGCCAGGACGTCGATATCCCGGATCCGTCCGAGCGCACCCCCCAGCCACCGGAGGTCGTCGCTGACGTGACCGGTCCACACCGGGTCGAGCAGCGACGACAGCGTACGGATGTCCGAACGCAGGCGTCGCGCCGCCACCCTCCCGCGGTGGACCGCCTCCGCCGGTGGATCGCCCGGATGGAGGCGCCACTGGAGGTCGTTGTCCAACATCCGGGCCAGGGACCCGCCCAGGGCCGTCCGGACCACGTCACCGATCGTGGGTGCCGGCCCGTCGGCGTCCGCCCGGTGACGGGTCGGGCCGGTCGGAGTGCCGAGCGCGCGCTCGAGCTTCGGTGTCGACGCACCCGGTCGGGCGCCGGCTCCCACCAGTCGATCGAGCACCACCCGGGTCCGGTCGTCCCACGACGGCACCTCGAGTTCCACCTCCCGGAAGCGGAACCCGTCCCGGCTCCCTCCGTGGACCGTCACCAAGTCGTCGTCGACCTCGCCGACCGGGTTCCCGTCCGGGTCGAGCAGGCGGACCCGGTGCCGAAGGCACTCCAACTCGGCGACCACCCGCAGCAGCTCGGACCGCACGACCCCCCGGAGGAGTCGGCTCACCTCGGCGGGGATCGATTCGAGGGGCCCGTCCCAGTTGTGCTCGGTGCGCTCGGTGCCCGTGGCCGGGTCGCCGTGGGGAAGCTTCAGGGTCCAGGTGCCCGGACCCTCCGTCTCACCGCGGCGGTGGCGCAGGGTGACACCCCGCTCCCACAGTCGGAGGTCCGGGGTGTCCAGATAACTGGACCACAGTTCGAGCGGCTCTAGTAGTCGGGTCCGTCCCACCACCGGTCGGAGGTCGGGGAGTGCGAACCCGGCATCGGCATCGAGCTTCGCCTCCCGTTCGACCGCGACGTCCATGGGCGTTCGGTACCCCGGTCCACCGCGCCCAATCCCGTGACTCCCTGCCCCGTCCGGGTCGGACCCCACCGGTCGGTGCCGCACCGCGCGACCCGCGGCGGTCGACCACGATCCCGATGCCTCGCGGCACACGCGGGACGAGTTCGGGTCGGTCAGCCACCACTTTCAGGCCACTGGCCGGTGAGCCGGGCCACTCCGGTGGCCTCGGCCCGGCGCAGGGAGGCCCGGACCACGGCGAACAACGCGCCTTCGAGCGCGGCGGCGAGGAGCACCGACGACCAGCCGGCATCCTCGTCGGTCGGCTCGGGCTTTCCGTCGTCACTAGTCGCCACCGACCACACCTGCCGGAACAGCGACCGGGCGATGATCCCGCCCAGAACACCGACACCGAGCGATCCGAGGCGGTAGAGCCGACGACCCCCG
Source organism: uncultured Acidimicrobiaceae bacterium (assembly GCA_963699345.1). Taxonomy (GTDB): domain Bacteria; phylum Actinomycetota; class Acidimicrobiia; order Acidimicrobiales; family RAAP-2; genus Bog-756. The sequence continues at coordinate 850,653 of CAVOTL010000007.1, forward strand.
GGCGACAGGGATCCTCGACGGACACCCGTCGAGGTCCCGACCTCCGAAGGGCTCACCGGAGGAGCCACCGGACGGGGCTGGTGTGGAGACGGGCCAACAGGTGGGCGGCGTCCCGGTAGACGGCGGCCGCGCCGGCTTCGGTCAGTTCGTGCCGGCTGAAGCCGCCCGACTCGACGCCGATGCACCCGAGCCCAGCGGCGTCGGCGGCCCGCACGTCCCGCACGCTGTCCCCGACCACGAGGCTCCGCTCCGGGTCCAGCCCACCGGCCTCCATCGCCACCCGGAAGACGTCGGGGGCCGGCTTCGAGGTGGCCACGCCGTCACTTCCGGTGGTGGCGTCGAGGGCGTCGTCGACGTCCAGGACCTTCCGGTGGTGAGCGAGCTCGTCCTCCGGCGACGATGTGGCGAGCACCGTCCGCAGCCCGAGATCGTGGCAGGCCCGGACCAGGTCGGCGGCCCGGGGGAAGGCCTCGGTGTCGTCGATGAGTGCCGCGAACGTGCGCTTCCGGGCGTCGGACGCCGCCGGGCACTCGTGGCCCAGCAGCTCGGGGACCAGTTGGTCGCCACCCATCCCCGTGAGCCGGTGGATGGCGTTCATCGCCACCCACTCCCCGACGGACCGGAACGCCCGGGACCAGGCCAGGGTGTGGAGGTAGTTGGTGTCGACCCGCGTGCCGTCGACGTCGAACAGGATGCCGGGCGCCCGGTCAGGTGCCATCGGCGTGTCCCGGTCGTGCCCCAGCCCCATGTCTTGTGCCGCTCACGTGCTCGCCCCACATCCTCGACGGCGACCGGCGGCCGCCGGCTGGGCTCTGCCCCGAGGGGCGCGTCAGCAAACGTGGCTGATCTCCGGCATTCGCTCCCGGTCCGCGAACCTCGCAGACGGTTCGGCTGTCCTGGGAGGCCGTGGGCGCAGGGCGCGACGCCCGGGGTTACTGCCGACCGAAAGGTCCGTGCCCGGCCGGCACGGTCAGGAGACCGATCGAAAGGTCAGTGCCCGGCCGGCACGGTCAGGAGACCGATCGGCCCGATCAGGAGATCAGTGGCGGGCGAAGCCGACGCGTGCCGTGGAAACCTGAAGGAAGCTCCCGTTCCCTCCGTACGAAGCCGAGAAGGACCAACGCGTCTTCGGGTGCTTGTCGGCGGTGGTCGCCGTCGGGACGACCAGCCATCCCGCCGGCAGCACACAGGTCGCCTGACCGTTGACGAGCGGCTGGGTGTTGTTGGCGGTGGGTGTCGGGTTCGTCCCGGCGCAGTAGGGCTTCACACCCTTGGCGGAGTACGCCGCCGCCACCGCGAAGGTCACGTTGCCGGTCACCGCGGCGCTCCCGGGGCCGGACTTGACGGTGGCCACGATGGTGGTGGCCGATTCGCTCGTCGGCTTCGCGTACTTGAGCGTCATGCTGCTGGTGGCCGGGTCGACGGTATAGGAGATGGATTCCGTCACCGGGGCGAAGTTGGCGTCGCCGTTGTAGGTGGCGGTCACCTGGTAGGGAGACGCCGCCGCCAGGAGGATGGCCTTGTCCACCTTGCACAGGGAGATGCCGGCGCTGCCGAACTTGTTGGTGGAGGTGCACGACACCGAACTGTTGTCGCTGCCGGTGATCGTCCACGTCACGGTCCCGGAGATCCCGGTCTTGCCGACCTTGTTCGGGGTGACGGTCGCCTTGAACGTGGCCAGCCGACCGCTGACCAGTGTCGGCTGCTTCGGCGTGATCACCATGGACGTCGTGGTACCGGACCCGTCGGCGAAGGCAGGAGTGGCCACACACACCCCTGTCACCACGATGACCAGACAGGCCGCCCTCAGCAGATTCTTCACAACAGTCACCCCTCGGTATTCAGCGCTCGTTCAAGACACCAGGTGTATCCGCCTGGGAACGCCGTGATCTTTGCCCCTTCGGGGCCAGGTGTCAACTATCGGTTGCAGGGGTCAGGACCCGCTGCGCAGGGGGCCTTGCGTGTGCGAACGAATTCCCTGCTCACAGCCCCCGTTGCCGGGTGGAACCCCCGCGGTGTCGCGGGGTGGTCCCACGGGGCTGGCGGGCAGGCGGTCACCGGGGGGTGAGACCCCAGGCGCCCGTCCACCGGGCGCCGGGTCGGAGCACCGTCACGTCGGTTCCGGTGCGGAACGCGTCCGGCGGGCACGTCATGGGCTCGACGGCCACCGCCGTGCGTCGTGCCGCCGGCTCCAAGGTGTCCCCGGTGTAGATCATGACGTAGCCGAAGCGGTCGTCCGCCCACAGCGTCACCCCCTCCGCCCCGTCCGGATGGTCGAGGTCGACCCGGAACCGTCCGTCGGCGTCCCGGTCGAGGTCGCAGTACGCGGTGTCGAGTCGGGTGACCCCCACCAGTCGGCCGCCGTTGAAGTCGAACTCGCTGCCGACCACCGACATCGATCCGGTCGGCCGGCCGCGTTCGTCGGTGACCAGTCGGCGCTGGGCGGGCAACCGCAGCCGGGCCTGGTCGACGCGGCTGGTACCGACGGTCAGGTAGGGATGGAATCCGAGCCCGAAGGGAAGGTCGGCCTCACCGATGTTCTCGGCGTCCGTGGTGACCGTCAGTCCGTCGCGTCCCAGGCGGTACTCGACCCCGAGGCGCAGTGCGAAGGGGTAGGCGGGCGACGGCCGCAGGTCGCATCGGAGGCCGACCAGGTTCTGGGCCCGTCCCGTCATCCGCCAGGGCAACCATCGCACCAGGCCGTGGATCGCGTTCCACGACTCGATCTCGTTGATCGGCGCCTGCGCCGACACGTCGCCGAATCGGTAGGCACCGTCACCGAGCCGGTTGGGCCACGGGGCGAGGACCTGGCCCCGGCCGCCGTGACTCCACTGGTCGGGCCCGAACCCCTCGACGACCGGGCGGTCCGACACGGTGAAGGACCGCAGGGTGGCGCCGATCTCGGTGATGATCGCCCGCTGGTGGCCGTGACCGATGACCCACTGGTCGCCCGTGGAGACGGTGGTCTCGGCCGGACGTTGGTCGGGAGGCGGACTGGGTGCGTGCATGGAGTTCCTCGGGGGCTCGGCCACGGGCCGTCCGTGACCCGCCCCATCGGGGCGGTGCGTCGTCGTCGGGCGGGTGGCGGTCCCCGTCGCCGGGAACGGACCACGGGCTCCGGGCAGCGCCGTGCTGCCGACGTCGAACGGTATGGTAGGCGACGAGGCCGCACCGGCCCGCCGAGACCCTGTCGCGACGAGCTCACACCGCTGCCGGCGGGGTCCGTCCACGGCCACCGACGAACGGACCCCCTCCGACATGCGCATCCTGATCACCAACGACGACGGCGTGTTCGCCCCCGGGATCGCCGAGCTGGCCAGAGGGCTCCATGCCGCGTTCGGCGACGAACACGAACTCCTCGTGGTGGCCCCGTTGACGGACCACAGCGGTGCGAGCGCCGCCGTCGGGCCCGTCTACGAGCGGGAGTCCATCCCCTATGAACACGTCGACATCCCGGGATTGGCCGATGTACCCACCTACGGGATCGACGGGTCGCCGGCACTCTCGGTGATCCTGGGCTGCATCGAGGGGTTCGGCCCGGCACCCGACATGATCGTCTCGGGCATCAATCACGGGATCAACACCGGGAGGTCCGCGCTCCACTCCGGCACGGTGGGCGCGGCGCTGACCGGTGCGCAGTTCGGCGTACGGGGTCTGGCCGTCTCCATCGCCTGGGCGAACGAGCCCGACTCCTGGGGGACCGCCGTCGGACTGGCCCGGGGGATCGTCCCGGTCCTGGCCGACTCCGCACCCGGCACCGTGCTCAACCTCAATGTTCCGGCCGTCGGGCCCTCGGACCTCAAGGGGCTCCGCCATGGCACCCTCGGACGCATGGGTCTGATCCGGGCGGTGCGTCCCGAGCACACCCCGATGCCCGTCGACGGACCCGCCGTCGACCGCACCGGCGGAGCCATCGTGCTGGCGCTGCGGGGCGCGGAGGGCGGCGATCCCGGTCAGGAGCGGGCCGAACTCGAGCCCGGCTCGGATGCGGCCCTGGTCGAGGAGGGATGGGCGACGGTCACCGCCCTGGTGGGCGTACGCGAAAACACCTCCGATGCCGGGGTGGCCGCGCTGACCTCGGCCCTGGCCACCCACCCGGACTGATCGGGCGGCCAGGTCTCCGTAGGGGTCACGGCCGATCAGTCGACGGGACCACCGAGTTCCTCCTCCAGCCAGTCGTAGGTCACCTGGGCGGACAGTCGCAGGTTGTCCGACTGGCAGTGCGCGGAGGCACCGTCGGACGGCCGGAACACCCGCGAGGTCACGGGTCCGGTGACATCGGCCACCAGCGCGTCGAACTGCGCTCTCGGCTCCTCTCCCTCCCTCTCTCCCACGAGGGCCAGGACGGGACACGAGATGGCAGCGGCCAGGTCGCCGAGCCGGTAGGCGCCCATGGCGTCCCGCCAGGCATGGAAGGACGGCACGCCGAACCGGGTGCAGATCGCCTCGATCCCCCACTGCATCTGCCTCGGCATGAGGTCCTCCGGCACTCCCGTGACGTCCTCGGGGCGGATGTCGCGCGACATCCGGTAGACGTCGGTGCCGACCCACGCCTCCATGTAGCGGCCCATGTCGACCACCGGCGGGTTGGCCACCAGGGCGCCGACGCGGAGGTCGGTGGCGGCCGACCGGGCGGCGAAATACGACCCGAAGCTCTGGCCGGCCAGCGCTACCCGGTCCGCGTCGACGTCGGGCAGTCCGATCACGGTGTCGAGCACGGCGGCCAGCGGCACCTCGTAGTCCGGACGGAAGGTGAAGTCCGGGTTCGTACGCATGCAGCCGAGCTGGCCCGGTCCATCGAAGACGACGACGTTCCACCCCCGTTCCGCCCCGGGGACCCCCAGCTGGAAGAAGAGCTCCTCGGCGCTGGAGTCGAAGCCCCCGACACCGATCACCGTGGGACGGGGGATCGAGCCCGCCCGGGCCGGCCGGACCAGGTAGCCCGGCAGGGTGCCGCCTTGGAACGGCACCTCCAGGCGCTCGACCGGAGGATCGAGCAGGGCGGCGGCGTCCGAGAAACAGGCCTGACTGCGCGCTCCCGCCTCGCCCGCGCCTCCCGAGGACGAGCCGGCGTAGTACTCCGCGGTGCGGTAGTACGTGGACGCCCGCAGGAGGTGGTCGCGACCGCTCACCCGGCGGCCGCCCTCCAGGCAACCACGTCCCTGGGCCTCCACCCGCTGGGCGAGTCGTTCGAACGCCCGGGTCCAGCTGGTCGGGCTGCCGTCGGCGATCTCGGCCACGACCGCCAGGCACTCCCCCACCGTCGACCCGCCGTAGTCGGCGACCCCCAGCGCCCGGATGAGCTGGTAGTCGAACTCGTCGTCCCGGAACCCTTCGACCCGGACGGCACTTCGGACGACATCGGAGTCTTCGAAGGACACGGCGCTCTCTTCCTCGGGTCGGTCCGGTCGACCGGACCGGCGTCGGGGTCATTGTGCCCGATCGCGGCCTACCCTGTGGCATGCGTGTCGCCGCCATCCAGACGACGGCCGGACCGGACCGGGCCGCCAACCTGGCGGCGGCGGGCCGACTCGTGGAGTCCGCGGCGGCGGACGGCGCCACCCTCGTCGTACTCCCCGAGTACTTCTCGGTCGCCGGGACCCCCGCCGTGCTCCGGGACCGGGCCGAGCCGCTCGACGGTCCGACCATGACCTGGGCGTCGGACACCGCGGCACGGCTCGGCGTACACCTGGTCGCCGGCAGCTTTCCCGAACGGACGGACGCCCCCGACGGTCGGCTGGCCAACACCAGCTGCCTGGTCGGGCCCGACGGCACCACGCTGGCCGTCTACCGCAAGATCCACCTCTTCGACGTCGCCCTCCGGGGCGTGGCGTTCCGCGAGTCGGACACCATCGCGCCGGGGTCGGACGTCGTGGCGACGCCGATCGACGTGTCCCCGGCGCCGACAGGCGACGGCGCGCCGGTGGTGGTCGGCCTCACCCTCTGCTACGACGTGCGCTTCCCCGAGCTCTACCGGATGCTCGCCCTCGCCGGAGCCACCGTCGTCACCGTTCCGGCCGCGTTCACCGCGACGACCGGTCCGGCGCATTGGGAGCTCCTCCTGCGGGCCCGGGCCGTCGAGGACCAGGTCTTCGTGGTGGGTGCCGCCCAGGTGGGCGACCTCCCGCCCGGCATGCCCGCCTGTCACGGACACTCGATGGTGGTCGATCCGTGGGGCACCGTGCTCGCCGAACGCCTCGATCCGACACCGGGCATTGTCGCGGCCGACCTCGACTTCGACCACCTGGCCGACGTGCGTCGACGACTGCCGGTGCTGGCGAACCGCCAGCCCGGGGCCTACGTTGGACTGCATGGGAACGACAGGGGCATCGCCGTCTAAGGGCCCCGCCTCCAAGCCGAGGCGGGTTCTGCGCGCACCGGAGGACCTCCCGGACGACAAGCCGGGTTCGGCCGCGCCGTACGAGGTCGGTCAGTTCGTCCACGACAATCTCGAGTTGTACTACGAGGTCCACGGCACCGGACCCCGGGTCCTGGTCTTCCTCCACGGCATCCTGATGGACGCCAACATGAACCGACGACTGGCCTCTGACCTGGCGGCGAAGGGCAACCGGGTGATCCTGTTGGACCTGCCCGGTCACGGACTGTCCGCCCGTCCGTTGCGTGCTTCGTTCCACCGGATGGACACCTACGCCGACCACGTCGTCGCCCTCCTCGACCACCTGGGAATCGACGAGGCCGTCATCGGCGGGGTCTCGCTCGGGGGCAACGTCAGCCTCCTCGTCGCCGCCCAGGCCCCCGAGCGCGTACGCGGCCTGGTGATCGAGATGCCGGTGCTCGAGTGGGCGCTGCCCGCCGCGGCCATCACCTTCGTACCGATGCTCCTCGCCGCCCACTTCGCGCGCCCGGTGGTGGCCGGCGTGGCGAAGGTGTTCCGTTCCATCCCGCGGTCGGGCAACGGACCGCTGGACAGCGTCATGAACATGCTCTCGGCCGAGCCCCGCGAGACGGCCGCCGTCCTCCACGGGATCCTGGCGGGTCCCATCGCTCCGACGGTGGACCAGCGGGCGGCCATGGAGATCCCGGCACTGGTCATAGGCCACAAGGTCGACCACGTGCACCCGTTCCACGACGCCCAACAGCTGGCCCGGCGCCTGCCCCAGGGCCAGCTCATCCAGGCGAGTTCCATGCTCGAGCTACGCGTCCACCCCGAACGTCTGACCGAGGAGATCAACCGCCACCTCGACCTCGTGTGGGGACGACCGACCGACAAGGCCCGCAAGGCCGGCTGATCCGCCCCGATCGGTCCGGACCCCGATCGACCCGGACCCGATCGGTCCGGACCCCGATCGACCCGGACCCGATCGGTCCGGACCCCGATCGACCCGGACGGGTTCTTAGTCGTCGAGATCGGGCCGGCGGGCCCGCTTGCGTTCCGAGAGCCGGCGCTTGTCGGCCAGTCGACGCTCCTTGGCCCCCTTGGACGGCCGGGTCGGACGCCGGGCCTTGTCGACGTGGAGGGCGGCGGCGAGGCGCTCACGTAGGCGCTCGACGGCGAGTTGGCGGTTACGCAGCTGCGACCGCTGCTCGTCGACCACCACCCGGACCTCGGGACCCAGCTTGTCGAGGAGTCGGGACCGTTGGTAGGGGCCGAGGGACGGCGACGACGCCACGTCGAAGCGGAGCTCCACCCGGGTGGCCACCTTGTTGGCATGCTGTCCTCCGGGGCCACCGCTCGGGCCGAACCGGAACTGCAGCTCGGACAGCGGGATCCGGAGCGACTGGGTGACGCGGACCACCTCCGGCCCGGCCGCACGCTCCCCGGTCCGCCCGTCTCCGGCAGGTCGGCTCCGAGCGCCGTCGGCTCCTTCAGCCACCGGTCGAGCTCCCGACGGGCCCGTCGAACGTCTCCGCGACCACCGGGTTGGTGAGCTCCCCCACGCCATCCACGGCCACCGTCACCACGTCGCCGGGCACCAGCCAGCGCGGTGGGTCCGACGCCGCGCCGACCCCGGCGGGCGTCCCGGTAGCCAACACGGTGCCCGGCTCCAAGGTCATCGCCTCGGTCAGATGGGCGATCATCGCGGCGCAGGAGAACACCATGTCGGAGGTGACACCGTCCTGACGGAGGTCCCCGTCCACCCAGGTCCGCACGCGCAGCGCCTGGGGGTCGGGCACCTCGTCGGCCGTCACCAGCCACGGCCCCATGGGACCATGGGTGTCGAAGCTCTTGCCGACCATCATGGTCGGGGTCCGGCGCTGCCAGTCCCGCACGCTCACGTCGTTGACCACCGTGTAGCCGGCCACCACGTCGAGCGCCCGGGCCTCGGGGACGTGGCGGCAGCGGGTCCCGATGACCACCCCCAGCTCGCCCTCGTAGTCGACCATCGCCGACGCCCGAGGCACCTCGATGGACGCGCCGGGGCCCACCACGCACGACGACTGCTTGGTGAACCAGGTCTGGACCGGCGGCCGTTCGGCGCCCAGCTCACGGATGTGGTCCCCGTAGTTGCGGGCGATCCCGAGGAACGCCGGTGGACGCGGTACGGGGGCCAGGAGGCGTACCTCGGCCAGGGGCTGGCGGGAGACCGACCCCCTGGCGGCGCGTTCGAGCGCCGGGCGGGCGTCGACGCCGAGGGCCAGCACGTCGACCAGGGACACCGGGAGCCCGACCGCCGGATCGGAGAGGTCGACCACGTCGTCCCCCACCACGAGGCCGGCCCGGGGGACACCGTCGATCGACATCGTCACCAGTCGCATGGACCGAACGTAGTGGCGTCCGGGCGCCGCGGTCTTACACTGCGCCGATGAGCACCACCTCCGGATCCACCCCACCCGACGCCGGACTCGCCGGACAGGTCGTCCTCGTCACCGGCTCCTCGTCGGGCATCGGCGCGGCCACCGCCCGGCACTTCGCCTCCCAGGGCGCCACCGTGGTCGTCAACTCCGCGACCTCCGTCGAGGCCGGACGGGCCGTGGCGGCCGAACTCGGCGGGGCCACCTATCTCCAGGCCGACGTGTCCGTCGAATCCGACTGCGTCCGGCTGGTCGAGGGGGTGGTGGAGGCCCACGGCCGACTCGATGTGCTCGTGAACAACGCCGGCACCACCGCGGTGATCCCCCACGGCGATCTCGAGGCCGCCACTCCCGACGTCTGGCGCCGCATCTTCGACGTCAACGTGATCGGCACGTGGCAGCTGACCGTGGCCGCGGTTCCCCACCTGCGAGCCTCCGGGCGTGGCCAGGTCGTCAACGTGTCGTCCCTCGCCGGCTCCCGACCCGTCGGCAGTTCGATCCCCTACGCCTGCTCGAAGGCGGCGGTGAGCCACATGACCCGGTTGCTCGCCAACACCCTCGGTCCGGACGTCCGCGTGAACGCCGTGGCCCCCGGGCTCGTCGACACGCCGTGGACCGAGGACTGGACCGTCGTGCGCGAGTTCGTGCGGGCCCAGGCGCCCCTCCAGCGGGCCGCCACCCCCGACGACGTGGCCGAGGTGATCATCGGGTTGGCCCGCGCCTCCTACGTGACCGGCGAGGTCGTACTCATCGACGGGGGTCTGAACCTCCGTTGACCGACTCCCAGGCGGCCCGGTCGAGTCGCCACAGGACATGGGGCTCGGACGGGAAGAACGACAGCGTCCGCTCCTCACCCGGTCGGAAGCCGAGACGTCGGGCGACGGCCTGCGATCGGGTGTTGGCCGGGAGGATGCAACTGAACAGGGTGTCCTCGCCGAGCACCTCGAAGCCGTAGCGCACGGCGCGGGCCCCCGCCTCGGTGGCGTAGCCCGAGCCCCAGTACGCGGGGTCGAGCATCCACCCCACCTCGACCCCCGGCCAATCCTCCTCGGGACGCCAGTAGAGGCCGGCCCGCCCGACGAAGCGGCCCGAACTCCGCTCCTCGAGCGCCCACTGGCCCAGGCCCTCCACCTCCCACAGTCCGGCGAACAGCGTCAGCGACCGCCAGGCGTCGGAGGACGAATAGTCGTCGGGGACGTGCAGGGACGCCCGCACCTCCGGTGTCGTCATGGCGGCGAACAGCGGCTCACGGTCCTCGTGCCGGAACGGCCGCAGCACCAGCCGGTCGGTCGTCAGCGTGGGGCAGGAGGTCACGGTGGAAGTCAACCACTCCGGCGGGGACCGGGGCACGGGCACCGGTACGCTCCGGACGTGCCCACGCCCCCACCGGCCCCCGACACGCTGACGGCGCCGGCCCGGCGGGGCGCACCGTGGCGGCTCGACGCCACGGCCACCGTCCCCGAGGACCTCCCCCTCCTGTTCCACCGGGCACACCGGAACCTGCCCACGGGCAGCCGCATCGAGGTGGCGGTGCCCCCCGGGCTGCCCCATGGGCGCCTCGTCGACCTGGTGGCGGGAGCGGGCTGGCAGCTCCTGGGCGGCCCCTCGGCCGTCGGCCGTCGCCGGGTCGTCCGGGTCGAGCGGCGCCACACCCTGGCCGATTCCGTGGGTCCCGGCATGCACCTCCTGGTCTGCGGCATCAATCCGTCGCCCTACTCCGCCGATGTCGGGGTCGGCTACGGACGCCCCGGCAACCGCTTCTGGCCCGCCGCGCTGGCCGCCGGGATCGCGCCCCTCGACCGGGACCCCGTCGCCGCGCTGGCCGGTGGCATGGGGATGACCGACTTCGCCAAGCGGGCCACGGCCAAGGCGGCCGAGGTGACCCGGGAGGAGCACGAGGAGGGGTTCGCCCGGGTGACCCGGCTGGTGGAGTGGCTGCAACCGGGTGCGGTGTGCTTCGTGGGCCTGTCGGGTTGGCGGACCGTGGTCGACCGGCAGGCCGTGCCGGGGATCCAACCCGACGGAATCGCCGGACGGCCCGCCTACGTGATGCCCTCTACCAGTGGACTCAACGCCCGCACTCCTCCCGTCGAGTTGGCCGACCACCTCGCCGCCGCCTGGGAGCTCGGAGGAGGACCGGTCGGCGGGGCCTGACGGATGGGTCGGCCCCGACCGACGGGCCGGCCCCGACGGCACCGCGTCAGTCCGGTTCCGGTCCCTCCCGGAACCGCACCACGTGTCCGTCCTCGGTGAGGGAGACGCCCTCGCTCATGGTCTCGCCCCGGAAGAAGATCGGCGACACCACCCGCATGGCGAGCATGAAGACCAGGCCGCCCAGGGCCGTGATGATGCCGATGAGCAGGACGCCACCGATGTCCCAGTGGGGGAAGAAGGGCATCGACCAGGTCGTGTAGCTGTAGTCCGGCTCGAGGGCCAGGTAGATGTTCCAACCCAGGAAGCCGAACAGCATGACGCCACTGAGGAACGGCATGATCCCGAGGTTCATCATCGACTTGGCGTTGCGGGTGAGGTGGCGCCGGTAGTGCCAGGCGCAGGCGAAACCGGTGATGCCCAGGTAGAGGGCGATGAAGAAGGTGGACGAGGTGACCGAGTCGCTGATCACGTTGCCTCCCGATGCCCAGTTGACCGAGAGGTAGAAGATCACCGACGCCACCGAGAAGACGATGGTCGACACCGTCGGCGACCGGTACTTCGGGTGTACCCGGCCGAACGCCTCGGGCAGCGCCTTGTGGAAGGCCATGGACAGGGTGGTGCGGGCATTGGGCAGGATGGTCGTCTGGGCGGTGGCGGCCGTCGATGTCAGCACCATCAAGATGAGCATCCGACTGAGGAACTGGCCCAGACCGGACGTCCCGAAGATGGCACTCCCGAGGACCGAGAGCACGTCGTTCTGGTGGGCCGGGTTGCCGAGCCCGATCCCGTGGGTACCGATGCCGGCGAAGGACTGCACCGAGGTGGTCACCAACAGGTAGGTGACGAGCAGGATGATGGTCGACAGCACCCCCGCCGTGCCGGGTGCGCCACGCGGGTCCGACGTCTCCTCGTTGAGCGAGACGGTCGTGTCCCATCCCCAGTAGATGAACACCATCAGGAGCATCCCCTCCATGAAGGTGTTGAACGAACTGATCTTGAACGGGTTGAACCAGGACCATGACGGGTCGAGGTGGCCGATCGGCGCGGTGCCGTGACCCACTTTCCAGAAGGCCACCACGGCCAGGACGGCGAGCATGACCGTCTCGAGGATGATCAGGGCCACCTGGATCCGGGCCGCCACCTGGACGCCGCGGTAGCAGAGGTATGTCAACAGGACGATCCATCCGAGGCCCACCAGCAGCACCCACCCGCTGGTGGCGTCCGAGCCGATCCCGTTGGCCCCGAACAGGAAGAAGACGTACTGCCCGGCGATCTGGGCGTAGCTCGCCATCACCAACAGGTCGGCCGCCACCTGGCCCCAGCCGCCGGCGAACCAGCCCGTCCGGGGACCGAGGGCTCGGGCGGCCCACGTGAACGAGCTCCCGCAGTCCGGATCCGCGGTGTTCATCTCCTTGTTCGCCCACGAGGAGAAGAACATCGGGACGAAGGCCAGGAGGACCAGCAAGGGGGTCTGGACCCCGACGATCACCACGACGAAGCCGAGCGTCGCCGCCATGGAATAGGCCGGCGCGGTCGACGCCAGTCCTACCGCGGTGCTCGTGACCAACCCGATGGCGTTGGTCTTCAGGCCCTTCGGTTCCGGATTGTCGTAGGACGCCCCCTGGGCATCAGGGCTCGTACCGTCGCTCATCGGGCGTGCTCGATCGCCGCTGACCGCATCGCGATCCTCCTGATCGGCCGGTCCGGCTGACCGGCAGTTCAGTCACGCTAGGCCATCGACCGGGGCGTAGTGGTCGACCTCCGGAGGCGACTCGAAGAACGGCCCGATGTGGGATCGCCACTCGGTGAAGCGGTCCGATTGGCGGAAGCCGACCGTGTGGTCCTCCAGGGTCTCCCACTCCACCAGGAGGAGGTAGCGGTCGGGCGATTCGACCCCCCGGTGGAGCCGCAGGGAGAGGAACCCGGGAGATGCCGAGATCACCTGCCGGGCGCGGGTGAGGGCCGCTTCGAACTCCAGGTGGCGGTCGGGGCGGACGGCGATGACGGCGTGCTCGAGGATCATGAGGGGGAACGCTACCGGTGACCCCGCGCCCCGGGGGGTCCGTCCCCCCCCGCCCTGAAACCACGGCCCCGTCCGGGAGGAGCCCGCCCGTGGGGTGGGTCGGTCACGGTCGATTCGGCCGTCGCCGGACGCCGGTAGCGTCGGGGGTGTCAGCCGGTGCTACCGGCCCGGGTGGGAGGTACCGAGCATGAAGATCGAGATCTGGTCCGACGTGGTGTGCCCCTGGTGCTACATCGGCAAGCGGAATCTCGAGGTGGCGCTCACGGGATTCGAACACGCCGACCAGGTGGACATCGAGTGGCGGAGCTACGAGCTCGACCCGAGCACGCCCCGCGGGTCGAGCTGTCGATGGACGAGGTGCTGTCGCGCAAATACGGGATGAGCCAGGAGGAGGCCGTGGCGGCCAACCAACGGATGACCGAGCTGGCCGCCACCGTCGGCCTCGAGTACCACCTCGACCAGGTCCAGATCGGCAACACCTTCGACGCCCATCGGTTGATCCACCTGGCTTCCCTCGAGGGTCGCGGCGGGGCGATGAAGGAACGGCTGCTGCGGGCCTACTTCACCGAGGGTCGGGCGATCTCCGACCGGGCCACGCTGGCCGAACTGGGCGCCGACGTCGGACTGGACCCCGGCCGCGTGGCCTCCGTCCTGGAGGGGGACGAGTTCGCCGACGCGGTACGGGCGGACGAGGCCCGGGCCATGGAGCTGGGCTCGACCGGCGTACCGTTCTTCGTGTTCGACGAGCGGCTCGGGGTGCCCGGGGCCCAACCACCGGACGTCCTGCTGCGCCTGCTGCAACGGGCCTGGGACACCTCGATCGACGCCGTGGCCGATACGGCCTGAGCGCGCTCGACCCCCGTTCCGAGCGGCCCGGTCCCAGGCCCTCCGATCGGGTCCCGGGGCCCCGTCGGCCCGTCTTCCCCCGTCCGGCCGCCACCCGGCGACGCCCGGCCTCCTAGCGAAGGGTGGCGAGTGCCGGGGCCAGCGCCCGCCACTCCCGGTACGGCACCTCCGAGAGGCGACCCGCCAGGACCTGGAGGAGTACGTGATCCGCCCCGGCGTCGAGGTGCTCACGGACGCGCCCGAGGACGGCCTCCACGCCACCCCTGACCACCAGGGCGTCGGCCAGACGGTCGGAACCCCCCGAGACCAGGTCCTCCTCGCCGAATCCCTGGCGCAGCCAGCTGTTCCGGTAGTTCGCCAGCCCGGTGTAGATGGACAGGTGGTGGTGCGCCCGCCGCAGACCCTCCTCACGGGTCTGGTCGAGGACGACCGCCTGCTCCACGACGAGGAGGGGGGTCTCCCCCAGCGTCCCCCGCGCCGAGGCGGTATGGGTCGGGGTCACCAGGTAGGAGTGGGCGCCCGCGGTCCGGTCCCGGGCGAGTCCCAGCATCCGGGGTCCGAGCGCCGCCAGCACGATCGGCGGGAGCTCGGGGTCGGCGCCCCGGTAGATGGCCGACTCCACCCCGTCGAGGTAGTCGGTCATGGCCTCGACGGGAGGCAGGTAGGGCGTCCGCCGGATCCCCTCGACGGCCGGCTGGTGACTGACGCCGAGGCCCAGGACGAAGCGCCCGGGAGCCAGGGACTCGAGCAGCCGGGCGCCGGCGTTGGCCGCCACGGGACCCCGCCCGTAGATGGTGGCGATCCCGGTCCCCACCACCAGCCGGCTCGTGGCCGCCAGGAGTGCCTGGGCACCGGTGAGCGCCTCGCGCCCGACGGACTCGGGCACCCACAGCGACCCGAATCCGAGGGCGTCCAGCTCGGCCGCCGCCTCCTGGGCCGCCAGGACGGGGAGTGCCTCCAGGGACGGTGTCCAGAGCCCTGTCCGGGACGTGCGGAGGGCCTCGCCAGCGCTCATGACGCCACCCTAGGAGGGGCGACGCGCCGGCCGTCCGGCCCGACCCGCCACCCGGACGCCCCGTCCCACCACCGGTAATGCATCGGGTTGGCACGTCGTCGCCACCCGCTCTAGGGTGCGGTCGGAATAAGCCGTTCAGACGGGCAGGGGAACGGACGACCGGGTGGAGGAGGTGCAGTGGACGCAGTGCGCAGCGGCATCGCGTGTCCGGAGTGCCGATCGGCCGAAGTGCCGAAATTGATCGTTCGGGGCACCGGCAAGGGCAGCCCCGGGACCAGCCTGCAGTGCCGGCGCTGCGGCCATGAGTGGTCCGGCGAGCAGGAATGGAGCAGCCGGGCCTCCTGAGCGTCACGCCGGTCAGGACGGCCGGAACGCCCCCGAATCGATCGTGACCCGGGACCCGGTCAGTTCCTCCGCGCATGCGGCCGCGGCCAGGTCGGGATCCTCGGCGAAGGCTACGCACCGACGACCGTCGGGGGTGTCGCAGACCGCCACCACCCGGGCCGGATCCATCCCCTCGAAGGTGACCGTGAACGTGGCGACGGTGGCGGGACCGTCGTACCCGTCGAGGGACGCCACCGCCTCCACCATCCCGGTCCTCGACGCCGCCTCGTAGGCGAGGTCGGACAGGAGCGGCGGTCGGCCGTCGGGTCGGGCCGACCACACCCCGAGACCGGGCTTGGTGAGGAGGCCGCTGACGGTCGTCACCGCACCGAGGCTCCCGGGGTCCGTCCGCAGTCGGGGCACCACGGCCGCCATCGACTGCAGGACCGCGTTGTTGAACGGTCCGCCGGCGAACGCCATGCCCCCCGTCACCGTGGGGGTCCCGTCGAGCGGCAGCCCGAGGGCGCGCTGCTGGACCCGGACGGCCGACGGGAAGCAGCTGTACACCTCGACGACCTCGATGTCGGCCACCGGCCGGCCGATCCGGGCGGCGGCCGTCTCCCCGACGACCTCCATGGCCGGCCAGCGATCGATGCGGCTACGGCACAGGAGCGAGACGGCGTGGCTGGATTCGAGCCCCACCAGGGGGAAGACCCACCGGTCGGTCGGGACGCCGGCCCGTCGGGCCGCCTCCACCGAGCAGAGGACCAGTGCCGCCGCCTGGTCGACGGTCCACTGCGTGGAGTGCCACTTGTTGTACGGGAAGGCCAGCGGCCGGTTGTCCGACGACGACGTGCCGAGCCACGCCGCCTCGCGCACCCCACCGAAGGCGGCGTCCGGGTTGGCGGCCGACACCGCGCTCATCCGCGCCCACAGACCGTCGATGTCGAGGCGCTGCTCGGCCGGGGTCCGACCTTCAAAGGCCCGCAGCGCGTTGTCGATCATGGCGTACTGCTGGACCGGGTCCCACAGCCGATGGGCCACCTCGACGGGTTCCAGCAACGGACCGCCGCGGGTCCGCAGGACGTCGGGGACCGCGCCCGGTTGGGGGGTCTCGGAGGCGGGGCGGCCGGCCTTCTCCTCGTCGCGGGCCCAACGCTTGGACTCGCCCCCGACCACGACGGCGACGTCCGAGGCCCCGGACAGGATGGCGGCCAGCGCGTCGTCGATCAGACTCTGCTGGGGGATGCCCAGTTCGACCAGATGGGTGGTGGCCGTCGGCGCCCCGATCCGCCTCGCCACGATCCGGGCCGGGTCCGGATAGGTCCAACTCCCCTGGGGCACGGCGACGCGGTCGACGCGGGAGGCGAGCCCCCGGCCGCCGGCATCCCTCAACGCCGCATCCGTGGCCCGCACCATGAGTTCGACGGCCTCGGCATGGTCGGAGGCGGCACCCACCCCCACCAGGACCGGCGTGCGGGGGTCGAGGGAGTCGTTCACCGGGTCCCGTTCACCGGGCCACCGGCGCCGGCCCGCACCGCCCCGGGTCCCTCCGACGGTCCCGCAACATCCGGCCGAGCGTCCGCCACGTCACTTCCACGGCGCCAAGGGACAGGGCCTCGGCCCGGGCCCGCTCGGGTAGGTCGTAGTGGGCGTGATGGGGACGCCCCGGCCTGTCCTGGAACCACTCGCGCCGCATGCCCATCCGAGCTGCGAAGGCGTGGAGTTCCTCGTCGGTATCGGCCACCAGGTGGGACCAACGGTCGTCGACCGGCCCGAGGTGGGCGGGTTGGCGCCAGTCGTCGAGGTAGACCGTCAACTCGGGGTCCGTCGGCGCTCAGACGACCCGGCCGGTGGCACCGGTGCCGTCGACGACCGGCAGTCCGTGGGCGGCCCACGCCTGCATCCCGCCGGCGGCGTTGCGGACGTCGAAGCCCGATCCGGCCAGGTGCACGGCGACCGACTGGGACCGACCGCCCGCCCGGCACATGCAGACGATCGTCCGGTCGGCCGGCAACTCGCCGATCCGGTCGGGAACCTGCCCCATGGGGAGGTGCCACGCCGCGGGGGCATGCCCCGCCTCCCACTCGTCATCCTCCCGCACGTCGAGCAGGAGGGCGCCGGCGCCCACCAGGCGGTCGGCCTCGGCCGGATCGACGTCGGTCACGTCCACGGGGTGCGAAGTCACAGCCTCACGGTAGCGGAGGGCGCCCGGGGTGCGGCGCGGTCGGCCGAGGTGCCGCCGGTCATCACCCGAGGTCCATCAACTCGATGCGCACCCCGTCCGGGTCGGTGCAGTAGACGAAGTCCAGGGCGGAGGTCCCGAGGTCGAAGGTGGTGCGGGTGCCCGCCACCACCGTGCCCCCCATCGCCTCGACGCGATCGGCCACCGCGGCCACGTCGTCCACCCGGAAGGAGAGGTGGGTGAGCCCGAGCCGGTTCATCGGACGCCGGTCGCCACGGCCCGAGGTCCCCGGCTCGACGAAGTCGAGGAGCTCCAGCGTGACGCCGTCGCGGCGCACCATCCGGGACCGCAGCCGCACCCCTTCGACCTCCATGAGGGCGGCGAACTCCTCGCCCACCTCGTGAGCGGCCACCTCGTCGAAGCCGAGGCCCTCGCAGTAGAAGCGGAGCGATGCCTCGAGATCCGACACGCAGATGCCGAGATGGGAGAAGGCGGCGGTCACGCCGCCCCGGCCGGGGCCGTGCCCCCGCCCGCCCCGGGCAGGTGGTGGTCGCCCGCCGCAGCCGGCCCCGGGGCTCCGTCGGCGGCCGGAAGTCGATGACGCACGAACTCACCCGCCGCGGCGACCGTCCGGCGTCCGGCGTCGGACCACGGCATGAGGATGGGGTAGACGTGGAACATGCCCGGCTCCTCGTGGACCTCCGCGTCGACGTCGGCCTCGTCGAGGTGGAACGAGAAGCGTCGGATGGCGTCGCGGAACATTTCGTCGCCACCGATCGACACGAAGGTCGGTGGCCACCCCTCGAGATCCTGCCCCAGGGCCGAAACCAGAGGTGACGCCGGGTCGACCCCGTTGAGATAGGCGGCCGTCGGGATGTTCCAGGGCAGGATGTCGCGGTGGGCGTTCTCGCGCACCGAGGGACAGTCGAGCTGGAGGTTCACCTCGGGCGAGAAGAGGACCACGGCCGCCACCGGCAGTCGTTCGCCATGGACGGCGGCCACCAGCGTGGTCACCAGGCCGCCGCCGCTCGAGTCACCGGACAGGACGAGCGCCGTCGGATCGACGCCGGCCTCCAGCAGTCCGTGGAGAGCGGCCGAGGCATCCTCCAGATCGGCCGGGAAGGGGAACTCGGGAGCCAGGCGCAGGTCGGGGACGAAGATGTCACACCCGGTGCGCCGGGCCAGCCACGCCATGAAGACCGAGTACATCCGGGGTGACGTGCCCACGTAGCCACCGCCGTGCAGGTAGAGCACGGTTCCCCCCGACCGGCCCGATCGGGGGCGGAACCACTCCCCCGGGACTCCGCCCACCGCGGCGTCCTCGTGATCGACGCCCCGGGCGTCGACGACCGGCGGCAGGACGACGCCGCACAGGTCGTCGAGCACGAGTTCGACGGAACGGAACTCGTCGATCGGCAGCGACGTCGAGTAGCCCATGAAGGTGCGCATGACCTCGCGCGTGACGACCACGGCCACGTTGTGGGCGACGTTGCCCTGTCCCGTCCACGGCCGACGGAACGGCACCCGGGCCAGACCGACTCCGATCTGCCCGCACAGGCCCGCCAGATCGGTCACCGCCACCGGCCAGGAGGACCGCTCCACCCCGGGTCGCCGGCCCATCACCATCGCAGGTCACCTCGCATCGCCTGTCCAGCCTACGGCGGGTCCGGGACCGTGACGGCCGGGATCGACGGACTCCCGCTCAGGCCGGCTCGGCAGCCAGCGCCGCACCGAGCCGCAGCAGCTGGTCGGTGGCTCCTCCGAGGGTCAGCTCGATGTGCTTGGTGTTGAGGAAGAACCGGTGCAGGGGATATTCGCGGTCGACCCCGACGCCGCCGTGCAGGTGGACGGCGGCATGGACCACACGCTGGCCCCCGTCGGCCGCCCAGAACTTGGCCACCGCGATCTCCTTGTCGGCAGGAAGGCCCTCGGCCAGCCGCCAGGCGGCCTGCCAGGCGGTGAGTCGGATGGCTTCGGCGTCGACGTAGGCGTCGGCCGCCCGTTGGCCGACGGCCTGGAAGGTGGCGATGGGTTTGCCGAACTGCTCCCGGGTCTTGGTGTACTCCGCCAGGAGGGCGACCGAGGCGGCGGCGGCCCCGGCCTGGACCAGGGCCAGCGCGGCGGTGCTGTGCTGGACCAGCCACTCGATCACCGCCGGTCCGTCGGACGGACCGCCCAGACGGGCGTCGGCCCCGACGGTGACCCCCGAGAGGGTGAGGAGACCCTCGGGTTGGCCGTTGTTGGCCGTCTGGCGTTCGATGGTGAGCCCGGCGGACTGGGTGGGAACGATGAACACCGCCACGGCGTCGGGCTCGATGCGCGCCGTGACGAGGACGGCGTCGGCGATGAGTCCCGACGGCACGCAGGCCTTGACGCCGTTGAGCGCCCAGCCGTCACCCGAGGGTTCGGCCACCGTCGACGGCGAGGCGGTCGAGCCGCCCAGCTCCACCAACGCGGTGGTCAGCACGGTATCGCCCGACACGACACCGGGCAGCCAGTGCTGGCGCTGCTCGGCCGTCCCGAAGCGGGCGACGGCGGGGGCGGCGGCGGCCAGGGTCTCGACCACCGGGACGTAGGCGGCGGTGCGTCCGGCCGCCTCGGCCAGCAGGCCGGTCTCGACGAAACCGAGTCCGGCACCGCCCACCTCCTCGGGAAGGGCGATCCCGAGCAGGCCGGCGGAGGCGAGCTCGGACCACAGTTTGCGGTCGAAGAGGTCGCCGTCGGGCTCCAACTCCATCTCCCGCAGGCGCTCCTGGGTCGACAGGTCGGTGAAGATGCGGTCCGCCAGCTCGCGGACGGCCTCCTGCTCCTCGCTGAATGAGAAGTCCATGGTGTGTGCTCTTTCTGTTCCGGGATGACGCGGCTCGATGGGGTGACGGGTGGGACTACCGGAGCGACCGGGGCATGCCCAGGCCGAAGATGGCGATCAGGTCCCGCTGGATCTCGTTGGTTCCGCCGCCGAAGGTCAGGATCACCATGCTGCGTCCGTACATCTCCAGGCGACCGGCCAGTACCGCTTCGGGCGACCCCTTGGCCAGGTACCCGGCCTGTCCGACGACCTCCATCAACAGCTTGAAGGCCTCGAGGTAGAACTCGGTGCCGAACACCTTGATGGTCGAGGCGTCGGCGACGTCGAGAGCCCCCTGGGTGGCGGCCCAGGCCACCTTCCAGTTGATCAGGCGCAGGAACTCGAGCTTGGCGTAGACGCGGGCCAGGTGGACCTGCACCCACTCCTGGTCGATCACCCGCCGGCCGTCGGCGAGCTTGGTCGACTGGGCCCAGGCCCGGGTGTCGTCGAGGGCCCGCTCGATGATGCCCGGCGCACAGAGCGTTACGCGCTCACGGTTCAGCTGGGTGGTGATCAGCGACCACCCCTGGTTCTCGCCTCCGACCAGGTTGGCCGCCGGCACCCGGACGTCCTCGTAGAACGTGTAGTTGATGTTGTGGTCGCCGGTCAGGCGCATGGGCACGACCTTGATGCCCGGGGTGTCCATCGGCACGATGAACATCGAGATGCCCTTGTGCTTGGCGGCATCGGGATCGGTGCGGGTGGCCAGCCAGATGTAGTCGGCGTCGCCGGCCAGCGACGTGTAGATCTTCTGGCCGTTGATCACGTACTCGTCGCCGTCACGGACGGCCCGCGTCTGCAGCGACGCCAGGTCGGTGCCCGACTCGGGCTCCGTGTACCCGATGCAGAAGTGGATGTCGCCGGCCAGGATCTTCGGGAGGAAGAACTCCTTCTGCTCCTGGGTGCCGAAATCCATGAGCGTCGGGCCCACCGTGTTGATGGTGAGCATGGGAACCGGCGCGCCGGCCCGCATGGACTCGTCGAAGAAGATGAATTGCTCGATCGGGCCCTTGCCCTGGCCGCCCCACTCCTTGGGCCAACCGATGCCGAGCCACCCGTCGGTGGCCATCTGCTTGACCACCCGACGCATGTCCGGACCGATGGCGTGGCCCCGGTGGAGCTGCTCTTGGACCTCCAGCGTGAGGAGCTTGTCGTAGTACGCACGCAATTCGTTGCGGAGCGCCTCGTGCTCCTCGGTGTAACCGATCTCCATGGGTCCCTCCCGATCCGGTGCGGCCGCCGGCGGGCGGTCCGTCACGACTAGAACACGTTACATTCGACCACCCCCGGGCGCCACCGACCGAACCCGGCCACGGTACGCTCCCACCGGTGCGTCACCCCCGTGCACGGGGCCACTAGGGTTACCATCCGGTAAGTTCCGGGCATCCGGTGGGCCGCGGGTGCGGCAACCCGACGGGTCCCGTCGGCTCCACCGCCGGCCCGCCCGGAATCCAGTCACGTCGATCACACCACGCCCTGCGGCCCCGGCCGCCTGTCACCGAGGAGCACCACATGCCCGAAGCAGTCATCGTCGCCACCGGCCGGACCCCGATCGGCCGGGCCAACAAGGGCTCGCTCATCGAGTGCCGCCCCGACGACCTCGCCGCCCTGGTCATCCGCGAGGTCCTGGCGAAGGTCCCGGCCCTCGACCCGCAACTGGTCGAGGACGTCATCCTCGGTTCGGGCCAGCCCGCCGGCGAGGCCGGCTACAACATCGGCCGCGTGGCCGCCGTCCTGGCCGGGCTCCCCGACGTACCGGGGGTGACCGTCAACCGCTACTGCTCGTCGTCACTCCAGACGATCCGGATGGCGGCCCACGCCATCAAGGCGGGCGAAGGCGACGTCTTCGTAGCCGCCGGCGTCGAGACGGTGAGCCGCTACATGCACGGCGCCGCCGACGTCGGCCCGCACAACCCGCTCTTCGCCGAGGCCGAGGCCCGCACGACGGCCCGCACCCCGGCCGCCGGCGAGCCGTGGACCCCGCTCGAGGGCGCGTTCCCCGACGTGTACATCGCCATGGGTCAGACGGCCGAGAACGTCGCCGAGTTCAAGGGTGTCACCCGCCTGGAGCAGGACGAGTTCGCCGTCGAGTCCCAGCACCGGGCCGTGGCCGCCCAGGAGTCCGGCTTCTTCGAACGGGAGATCATCCCCGTCACCCTGGCGGACGGCACCGTCGTGTCGAAGGACGACGGCCCGCGCGCCGGCACGACGCTCGAGAAGCTGTCCGAGCTGAAGCCCGTGTTCCGCGAGGGTGGCACCATCACCGCCGGCAACGCCTGTCCCCTCAACGACGGCGCCGCCGCCGTGGTCGTGATGAGCGACACGAAGGCCAAGGAGCTCGGCATCACCCCGCTGGCCCGCATCGTGGCCAGCGGGGTCACGGGTCTCAATCCCGAGATCATGGGCCTCGGCCCGGTCGAGGCCATCCGTCAGGTGCTGAAGCGGGCGAACATGACCATCGGCGACATCGACCTCGTGGAGATCAACGAGGCCTTCGCCGCCCAGGTCGTCCCCTCGGCCAAGGAACTCGGTATCAGCCGCGACAAGCTCAACGTGCGGGGCGGGGCCATCGCCCTCGGCCACCCCTTCGGACAGACCGGGGCCCGCATCATGACCACCCTGATCAACGCCCTCGACGACACCGACACCACGTTCGGCCTCGAGTCGATGTGCGTGGGTGGCGGCCAGGGCATGGCCATGATCGTCGAGCGCCTCTCGTAGGACGGAGCGAACGCCGTTCGGGCGATCGGTCGACGGCGGCCGGTGTCGCACGACAGCCGCGGGCTCCGGCCTGCGGCTGTCGACGCGTCCGGACCCATGGGCGGCGACCGCCCGGGTCCTTCCGCACCCGAGGCCCCGTCGACGGACGATCGGACGTCACGGACGGCGAGGTTCGCCCGGGAGGCCGAGCGTCAGTCGCTGATCTCCTCGATGGCGTACTCGGGGCAGTTGGCGATGGCGAGGCGGGCCTTGTCCTCGAGTTCGGGGGGCACGGTGCCGTCACCCACCACCGAGGAGAGCCCGTAGTCGTCCACCGAGAACAGCTCGGGGGCGAGGCCGTAGCAGCGGGCATGACCCGTGCACTTGTCCTCGAGGACGCGGATCTTCATGGGAACACCACCGGCACGGCACGGGGACCGCGCACCTGGCCCCCGGCCCAGGTCACCTCCGCCCCCTCGTCGATTCGGAAGTCGGGGATGCGTCGGAGCCACTCCTCGAGGGCGACGCGCAGCTCCATGCGGGCGAGGTTGGAGCCCGCACAGCGATGGATCCCCGAGCCGAAGGCGACATGGCGGTTGTGGGCCCGGTCGAGGATCACCTGGTCCGGATCCTCGAAGGCGTCGGGATCCCGGTTGGCGGCGGGAAAGTTCATCAGCACCTTGTCCGCGGCCTTCATCGGGCAGCCCTCGAACTCGACGTCCGAGGTCACCACCCGGGCCATGGTCACCGGGGAGTACGCCCGCAGCAGCTCCTCGATGGCCAGGGGCATGGCCTCGGGATCGGTGGCGAGGGTCTTGGCGTCGTCGGGGTGGGTGGCCAGATGCCACAGCGACGATCCGATCGCCGACCACGTCGTGTCCACCCCGGCGATGAGGGTTATGGCGGCGATGCCCAGCACCACGGAGTCCTCGAGCGGCTGCCCGTCCTGTTCGGCCTGGAGGAGGGCACTCAGGAGATCGTCACCGGGCTCGGACTTCCGGCGCTCCAGCTCTGTGACGAAGTACTCGATCAGCGCCATGGTCCCCTCCCGACGGCGCTCCTCGTCGTCGGCGAACTCGAGCACGGCCCGGACCCACCCGGTGAACGTGTCCGACAGCGCCTCGGGGACACCCAGGATGTGGGCGATCACCCGGACGGGGATCTGCTGGGCGTAGTCCGCCGCCGCATCGGCCCGGCCGTCGGCCAGGAACCCGTCGATCAGGCGGTTGCACAGATCGCGGGTCATGGCCTCGTAGCTCTCCACCTTGCGGTGCGACATCCACGGCAGGAGCAGCCGACGGGTCCACGTGTGCATCGGCGGATCGGCGGAGATCGGGGGCACCCCGTAAGGGAGGGGTGGCTCCTCGGGCTCCTCGCCGGTGAACGGGATCACCACGATGTCGAGCGAGCTGAAGTGCTCGATGTCGTGGGCCAGGGCCACCACGTCCTTGTAGGTCGTGGGAAGCCACGTGCTCCCCCGCCGGTCGGTGTGGGCCACCGGACAGGTCTGGCGCAGGTCGTCCCAGATCCGGAAGGGATCTTTCACGTACTCGGGACTCAGGACGTCGAAGTCCGTGTCCCACCGCTCCACCGGTCGCACGTCGCTCATCGGTCACCTCACAGGTCGGTGAGCGACAAACTGTCGCTCATTGTCGCATTGTTGCATGCGGTGGCGATGTCGGGTCGGTGCCCCCTCCTGGTCGACGTCGTTCCTGGTCAGTACGTCAGATGGTGAGGCCGCCGTCGACGGACAACACGGCCCCCGTGGTGTACGAGGACTCTTCGGACGCCAGGAAGGCGATGGACGCCGCGACCTCGGCCGGCGTCGAGAAGCCCATCGGGCTCATCAGTTTCTTCAACTGGCGGGGATCGGCGTCCTCGGGCAGCCCGAACGAACCGAGCAACGGGGTATCGGTGCCGCCCGGCGCGACGACGTTGGCGCGGACCCCTTTGCCGAGGTACTCCGCGGCGAGCGCCTTGGTGAACATCAGGACGCCGGCCTTGGACGCGCAGTAGGCGGCGGAATAGGCCTGCCCCATGAGGGCGGTGTTCGACGCCACGTTGACGATCGACCCACCGTGCTCGAGCAGATGGGGAAGCGTCGCCCGGCACACGAGGAACGGCCCGGTGAGGTTGACCCCCAGGATCTGCTGCCACCGCTCGAACGGCATCTCCTCGGTGTTGTAGAAACCGCCGATGCCGGCCACGTTGCAGACCACCCGCGGCGGGCCGAGGTCGGACACCACGGCCGAGACGGTGGACGTCACCGACTCCGGTGACGTCACGTCGCAGGTGTAGGCCACCGCGGTGCCCCCCTCCGCGGTGATGCCGGCCACCGTCTCGGCCACCGCTTCGGTCGACACGTCGAGGGCGGCCACCGACGCCCCCTCGGCCGCCAGGCGTCGGGCCGTGCCCCGGCCGATACCGGACCCGGCCCCCGTCACGACGGCCACCCGGCCCTCGAATCGTCGTACCAGGAATCCCTCCAGCACGGCGTCGGCCGCGTCGTGCTCCTCGCCACCCTGCCCGAGGGTGATGCCCTCGCTGCGAACCGGGCTCATGGCTTCCCCCCGTCATCGGTCCCCGACTTCGCGAACCGCTCGCGCAGGGTGTGCTTCAGGATCTTGCCGGCCGGGTTGCGCGGCACCTCGTCCACCAGCTCGAGCTGCTCGGGGACGGCGTTGACCCGCAGACCGGCGCTACGCAGGTACTCGCCCATGGTGGCGAAGTCGAAGCTCTCCCCCTCCGCCACCGCCACCACCGCGCAGGCCCGCTCCCCCGTCTTCGGGTCGGGCAGACCGATCACGGCCACGTCGGCGACCGACGGGTGGCCGTAGAGCAGGTCCTCCACCTCCTTGGCCGAGATGTTCTCGCCGTGGCGGATGATCACGTCCTTCAACCGGCCCGTGATGGTCACGAAGCCGTCCCCGTCGACGATGCCGAGATCGCCCGTCCGGAAGTAGCCGTCCTCGTCGAACGCCTCGGCGTCGAGGGAGGGGTCGAGATAGCCGCGGATGACCTGGGGGCCCTTGACGCGGATCTCGCCCTCCTCTCCCGGGGCGGCCCGGCGTCCGTCGAGGGTCACCACGACGAGTTCGACCCCGGGGGTCGGCCGTCCCTCGGTGTCGGCCAGCTTCTGGTCTGGATCGGTCGTCGTGGCCATCACGACGATGGGCGCCTCGGTGAGGCCGTAGCCCGACACGACACCGACGCCGCCGATCTCCGCCTTGAAGTCGTGGTGGAGCTGCGGGGGCTTGGGCGCCCCGCCCCCGGTGGCCGACCGGATGGCCGGGAAGAGCGGGAGGTCGGGACGCCTCCGCTGGGCGGCCAGGTATGCGAGGTGGAACGGGGTGCCCGATCCGGCGACCGTCACGCCGTTGTCGGCCAGGAATTCCGGGGTCACCACCGGGTCGAACGCCTCGGTGACCAACAGCGTGCACCCGGTCAGGAGCGAGGCGATCAGCCAGCCGATGCCTCCGATGTGGGTGAAGGGGAAGACGAGGGCCGAGACGTCGTCGTCGCGCAGGTCGAGGCACTCGGACATGGCTACCGCCGATGCCATCACGGTCAGGTCGGTGTGGGTGGCCCCCTTGGGGTCGGCCGTCGTGCCCGAGGTGTAGAAGAGCCAGCGCACGGGCGCGTCGGCGGCGGAGTCCGACGTCGGATCGACGGGCGGCAGCGTCGCGGGGTCGCCATCGGGCAGGTCCCGGTCGACCACGAGCACCTCGAGTCCGGGTCGCTCGGCGGCCAGGTCCCGGGCCATGGCCTCGAAATCGAAGCCTCGGTACACGGTCGGGACGACGAGGAGCGCCGCCCCGCTCTGCTCGGTGATGAACCCGACCTCGCGGTGGCGGTAGATCGGGATGAGCGGGTTCTGGCGCGCTCCGAGGCGGGCCAGCGCACCGACGAGCACGAGGGACTCGATCCAGGTGGGGAGCTCCCAGCTGACACTGGTCCCCGACCGGACGCCGTGGTCGACGAACAGGCCGGCGGCCGCCCGCAGGCACCGGTCCCGGTACTCGGCGAAGGTCAGCTCCCGTCCGGTGTCCTCGTGGGCCAGGAGGGCGTCCGGCGTCGCCGCCGCCCGCGCCTCCACCAGCTCCCACAGGGTGGGTGCGAACACCCAGCCCCGGTCGGCCGCCCGCTGGGCCATCTGTGCCGTGACGTCGTCGTCCATGCTCGTCTCCGCTCTCGGTGTCGCTCGTTCGGTCGTGTCGGTGAATCGGGTGGGTGGTCCGGGGCCGCCGGTCCCGCCGGCTACCGGTCCGCCCAGAGCTGGTCCGTGTAGGTGTCGGTGCCCGGGACCGTGCCGATGAAGGCCGAGGCCCACAGCACCGAGCCGACCCCGGCCTCCTCCACGGCTCGCCCGAGCCCGCCGAACACCCCGGCGAAACTCTCCGTGGGGTCCTCGTCGACGAAGCCGAGCAACAGGACCCGGTCGTCCAGGGACTCGTCGCGGGGCACGTCGCCAGGGGCATCGGCCAGCAGGGGCAGCGGGCTGAACCCCAGCACGACGGCCACCGGTGAGCCTTCCAGCGCTCCGGGCAGGTAGCGGTCCCGCACCCACGCCGACAGCTCGGCGCCCGTGGTGCCAGCCGCCGGTTCCAGGTGGACCGAGACCATCCCGGCGAACCGGTGGTCCAGGGTCAGCTCGGCCGGGACCCCGTCGGCGTCACGACCCTGCTCCCACTCGAAGCGGTAGAGCCCGGTGTGGATGTGGTCACGTTGTTCGAACATGCGGCCGGCGGCGTGCAGCACGTTGACCTGGTCCACGGCCCACCGGTTCCACTCGTCGTGATGACCGTCGAGTACGTAGTAGACGCCGAGGTAGCTCCCGACCGCGGGATCGGCGACGAGGGCGGCGTCGCCGGTCGGGTACCGCAATTCCTTCAGCGGCGCGGTGGCCACGAACCGGCCGCCGGCGAAGTTGTAGGCGCCGATCTGGCACCCGGCGTAGAAGTGGTCCCGTTCGTACCAGCGGTTGTACGCCACCTCGTGACCCCGGTGGGGCTCCACCAGCGTGTACAGCAGGGTGCCGATCCGGATGGGATCGTCGGTGACGCCCCCCTGGGCGGGGGTCGAGTTACCGGTCATGGCGCGTGTGCTCCGTTCGTGTCCAGGGCGGCCCGGTCGGCCAGGGCCCTCTTGTCTACCTTCATCATCGACGTCAGGGGGAGGTGGTCGAGAACCACCACCCGGTCCGGCGCCTTGTAGTCCGCCAGTGCCGTCCGGGCCCGCTCGCGCAGGCTCGCCAGCAGTGCGTCCGGGTCGGGACGGGTGCCCGTCGTGGGCACCACGAATGCCACCCCCACCTCGCCCAGGACCGGGTCGGGCGCACCGACCACGGCGACCTGGTCCACGTCGGGGTGATCGCCCAGGGCTCCCTCCACCTCGGCCGGATACACGTTGTAGCCGCCCCGGATGTACAGCTCGTTGGCCCGACCCACGAGATGCAGGCGCCCGTCGTCGTCGAGGAACCCGAAGTCTCCGGTGGTGAGCCACCTGTCGTCGGCCAGCACCGCCCCGGTGGCGGCCCGGTCGAAGACGAGGCCGTCGGCACCCGGTCCGGCCGGCGGTCCGCCCCAGTACCCCCGCATCACGGCGTCCGACCGGAGGCGCACCCGGCCCACGTCACCGCGGGGCACGGAACTCCCTTCGTCGTCGGCCACCATCAGCGAGACCCCCGGCACGGGGTGCCCGACGGTCGTGGCGACCGCCTCGTCGGGATCGCCGGGGACGGTGCCGGTGCCGAGCGAGGCCTCCGTCGACGTGTAGCGCACGACCACCGGGACCCCGAGGGCTTCCCGCACGGCGGCCACCTGCTCGGCGGGCATCCGCGACGCCCCGGTGCCGGCGATCCGGAGGGACGACAGGT
The DNA here is from genome assembly GCA_963699345.1 of uncultured Acidimicrobiaceae bacterium. Lineage (GTDB taxonomy): Bacteria > Actinomycetota > Acidimicrobiia > Acidimicrobiales > RAAP-2 > Bog-756. The sequence continues at coordinate 879,377 of CAVOTL010000007.1, forward strand.
CGGCGCCACCCAGTTCAGGACGGGCGAGCACCAGCGCCCACTGGGTGGGGACGCCCTGGGCGACGGTGATGCGCTCCGCCTCCATGACGGGCACGGCGTCGGCCGCCCGCCACGGGGTCGGGGTGATGACCGTCGTCACCCCGTTGGCGGCCTCGTCCCACACCCGGGTCATCGACCCGACATGGGCGAAGGGGAGCGGGGACAGGCGCCGGTCACCCGGCTCCGACAACACGTCGGTCCCGGTGGCGACCGCCCGCAGGTTGTCGTGGTCGAATACCGCGCCCTTGGGCAGGCCGGTGGTGCCGCTGGTCCATACGACCGCCACCGGATCACTCGCCTGCAGCGGCGGCCACCGGGCGGGCGGGGGGCCGGTGGTGGCCACCCGACAGGTGGACCGGGTCAGCACGGTGCCGGCCGGGCCGGACGGCGGCTCGAGCCCGTCGTCGACGATCGTCACCACGGGGTGGGAGCGTTCGAGGATCGAGGTTGACCTCCGGCGCGCCGAGGCGGAGGTTGATCCCCGAGGTGATCCCCCCGAGCCGGACCACGGCCGAGTAGCAGACCATGTAGTCGATGGAGCTGGGGAGCAGGAGGCAGACCACCGTGCCCGGGGCCACCCCGTGGGCGTCGAGGAGCCCGGCCACCCCGTCGGCGGCCCGATCCCACTCCGCGAAGGTGAGGGCCACCCGATCCCGTCCGCCCGCCGCCGGTTCGACATACGCCTCGACGTCGGCGTTGACCCGGGCGGCGGCGCGCAGGACGTCGACCAGCGTGGCGTGCTCCCCCTCGATCTGACGCGCCGTCATATCGAGGGGGACTGTACCAGCGCGGCACCGGGCGGAACCTGTCCGGGCCGGCGGCCGTTAACGACGCCCGCACGGAGCGGTGTCCATCCGACCGAACGGTCGTGGACCGCCTCGAGGGCGGTCGGTAGCCTCGTCCGGGCAGGCGGGCCCGACCGGACACCCCTGCAGAGGAGGGTGGCGCCATGGAATTCGTCGTCAAAGGGACCGTGCTCCCCGTGTTGGAGGCGACGCTGCAGCCCGGCGAGACGTTGATCTCCACCCACGGGGACCTCGGGTGGATGACGCCGACCATCCAGCTCACCCAGAGCACCGGGGGCAAGGGCTTCCTCAAGGCGGCCAAGCGCATGGTCGGCGGTGCCGGCCTGTTCCTCACCCGGTACACGTCCGAAGGAGGACCCGGCACCGTGGTCTTCCCGGCCAAGCTGCCCGGCAACATCATCAGCGTGGACGTGACCCCCCAGCAGGCGTACTACGTACACCGGTCGGGCTTCCTGTGCGGCACCGACGGCATCGAGGCGTCCGTGGCCATGCAGCAGAAGCTCGGGGGCGCCTTCCTGGGAGGCATGGGCTTCTTCCTCCAGCACCTGACGGGACAGGGCCAGGCGTGGTTGGAGCTGTCCGGGGAGATGTTCGCCTACGACCTCGAGGCCGGCATGACGATGCGGGTCCACCCGAGCCACGTCGGGGCCTTCAGCGAAGGCGTGGACTTCTCGATCGCGACGATCCCCGGGATCGCCAACAAGATGTTCGGCGGTAACGGATTCTTCGTGGCCACCCTCACCGGGCCGGGCCGCATCTGGCTCCAGTCGATGAGCATCAGCCAGCTGGCGGCCGAGGTCGGCGACTACCTGCCGGGTGACGGATCCGACGGTGGCCACGGGGGTGGCTTCAATCTGAGCGGTGGCATCAGCTCCATCCTCGGGAACTGATGCCGGGCCGGTGCCTCCCGGGGCTCTCGCCCGGGGTCGGGTCCCCCGCCGGGAGTTCGCCCTCCGGCCGGGAGCGCCGCCGGTCAGTGCCGCCGGTAGTGCAGCCAGCCGTACACGGTGGGGAGTTCGTCCCGTAGATAGGCGACGAGCAGTTCGCTGCGCACCGCCTCCCAACCGTCGAACCCGGCCGTCACCTCGCCGGGTTCCCACCGGTAGGTGGTGAGTTCGAGACCGTTGCTCCCGAGATTGGTCTCGATCCGCTGTCCCTGGGGAGGCCATCCGGCGAGCACCGGTTCGTAGGTGAACACCAGGTGGCCGCCGGACGCCACCATCCGGCGGACCCCGCCGAGCAGGCCGGGCAGGTCCGGGGTGAACTCGAACCCCCCGATGGCGGTGACGAGGTCGAACGATCCCGCCGTCGCCGATCCGACGAAGGTACGGACGTCGGCCCGGACCACTGTGGCCCCCGGCTCGGCTCGGGCCGCCCGCTCGACCATGGCGTCCGCCAGGTCCACCCCGAACAGCTCGGCCGAGGGCAACGCCTGGTGCAGCTCGTTCAGCGTGGTCCCGGTGCCACAGGCGAGGTCGACGGCCCGCCCCACCGGTCCGAGCCCGGCGAGTTCCCCGGCCAACCGGCCGTTGAGCCTCCAGCCCGAGCTGCGGGCGGCCTCTTCGTACTCGTCGGCGAACTGCTCGAAGTACCGCCGGGCCCGGGTCACCGCCGCATCGGCGTCGGCCGCGGTGTCGGCGTTGGCGTCGGCCGCGGTGTCGGCGTGGGTGTCGGTGACGGGGGTGGGTCGGAGGGCACGAGCGGATGCTCCCAGCTGGGTCGGGACCGGGCAATCCGGCCGACGGGCGGGCGGGGGGTGGCGACGGTAGGCTGGATGGGTGACGGGCGGCGGTCCTGTCCCGAGTGAGACGAGGCCAGTTGGCTGAAGGACCCGAAGGTGCCGTAGGGATCGCGACCCGCCCGACGACCCTCAAGCCGGTCATCGACGCGCTCCCCGAGTCGGTGTACGACAACCCGAATTGGCGGGGCATGGCTCTACTTCTGGCGGGACGCCGCGATGTACGTCGCCCTACTGGCGCTCCTCGTGGTCGTGAGCAACGTGGTCGCCGTGCTCGCCCTCGAGGTGGCCATGGGCTTGGTCGTGTCGGCGCTCTTCGTCGTGGGCCACGACGCCGCCCACGGAGCACTGTTCTCCTCCAAGCGGCGCAACTCCGTCGTCGCCCACATCGCCATGCTGCCCGGGTTCCACGTCTACGAAGGCTGGGTCCTGGGGCACAACCGTGTCCACCACCCCTACACCGTCCGCCAGGGCTACGACTTCGTGTGGCATCCGACGACTCCCCGGCAGTACGCCGAGCTCGGTTGGTGGCGACGGACGTTGCACCGCTTCGAGTGGTCGTGGCTCGGCGGCGGCGCGTACTACGCCCACCAGGTCTGGTGGAAGAAGATGATGACCGGACCGAACCCGTCGCGTTGGGTGTCCGCCATCCGGCGCGACCGGTGGATCGTCACCGCCTTCATGGCCGGCATGCTTGGCCTGTTCAGCCTGGTCGGCATCGTCCGCGGCGAGTCGACCGCCGGTGTGGTCTGGCTCGACGTGCGGACGGTCATCCTCCCTTTCATCGCCTTCGCGTACCTCATCGGGACGGTGGTGCACGTCCAGCACATCGCCCCGGACATCCGCTGGTGGAGCAAGGAGGGCTGGAACAAGTTCCGGGCCCAGATGGAGGGTACGACCGTCCTGCGGGCGCCGAGGGGCGCCAACTTCTTCCTCCACTGGATCTTGGTCCACGTCCCCCACCACGTCGACATGCGGGTGCCGATGTACCACCTCGAGGAGGCGGCCGCCGCCATCGAGGCGGCCTTCCCGGGAACGGTCATCGACAAGCCTCTGCGGTTCGGCGACTACCTGTCCAACACCCGGGCCTGCAAGCTGTACGACTTCGACGCCGGACGGTGGATGACCTACGCCGAGGGCCGTCGCAGTCTCGTCGACGCCTGATCGGCGCGATCGGCCCCCGCCGCCACCACCGTCCGCCAGGACTATCGACCCTGGTCCCCTCCGGTCGCCCGTCCTAGGGTGCGGGCATCACCACCGGAGGAGACCGTGACATGGACAGGCTGAGCGCGCTCGACGCAGAGTTCCTGCACATCGAGGACGGCTCGGTCCACATGGCCATCGCCGGCGCGTGCCTCTTCGCCGACCCTCCGCCGACCTTGGGGGAGGTCGAGGCGCTGGTGGCCTCCAAGATGCACCTCATCCCGCGCTACCGCCAGCGGGTCCGCACCGTGCCCTTCGAACTGGGTCGGCCCGTGTGGGTCGACGATCCCGACTTCGACCTCGGCTACCACGTCCGCCACACGGCGCTCCCGGCCCCCGGTGACGACGCCGACTTCTGCCGGCTCATGGGACGGCTGATGTCCCAGGACCTCGACCGTGACCGACCGTTGTGGGAGGCCTGGCTGGTGGAGGGACTGTCGGGAGGGAGTTGGGCCCTGGTCTTCAAGGTCCATCACTGCATGGTGGACGGCATCGCCGGGGTCGGGCTGCTGACCGCGTTGCTCGACCTCGAGGCCGACGCCCCACCGGTAGTCCCCGAGGCCTGGACGCCGGCGCCCGAGCCACCGGGGGCGGTCAAGGTCGTCGATGCCTGGGGTGGCCTGGCCGGCGACCTCGTCGACGTGGCCCGGGCCGTTCCCGGGGCGGTGCGCCACCCCGCCCGGACGATCCGTTCGATCGCCTCCACCGCGACCGGGACCCTCCGGTTCACGGAGCGGTTGACGCCCACCCGCGGACTCTCCATCGAGGGACCGATCGGCCCCCACCGCGTCCGGTCCCACTCCTCGGCCTCCCTCGACCACGTGAAGACGGTGGGGAAGGCGTTCGGAGGAACGGTCAACGACGTCGTCCTCGCCGCCGTGTCGGGTGGCTACCGGGCCCTGCTGGCCGAGCGCGGCGACGACGTCGCCGAGGCGCAGGTCCGCTCCCTCGTGCCGGTGTCCACCCGCCACGACGACGGTCGGGGGGTGCCCGACAACCGGGTCTCGGCCCTCTTCATCGACCTTCCCGTCCACCTCGACGACCCGGTGGACCGCCTCGATGCCGTCCGGGCCCAGATGGCCCAGCTGAAGGCTTCGGGGATCGCCGAGGCCGGGGAGACCCTCTTCACCGCCGGGGACCTGGTCCCCCCGCTCGTCCTCGACCTGGTGAGCCGCTCGGTGATGCGGTCGAGCCGGCGGTTCGGCCAGCACTCGCTCAACACCGTCACCACCAACGTCCCGGGACCGCAGCTGCCCCTCTACTGCCTGGGCCACGAGATGACCGAGTACCGCCCGTTCGTCCCCATCAGCCACGGCTTACGGGTCGGGACGGCCATCCTGTCCTACAACGGGCGGCTCTTCTTCGGGATCACGGGCGACTACCGGACCGTCCCGGAGGTCACCCTGCTGGCCGAGGCCACCGCCGCCGGAGTCGCCGACCTCCACGACCGGGCCCTCGAAGCCCTGGGCGACCACCGTCCGGCCTGACGGCGACCCGCGGGCGTCCGCCCCGACTCAGAACGTCAGGACACCACGGGCCAGCTTGCCCGCCTCCATGTCCTCGACGATGTCCCGGAACCCTTCGAGCGGCTTCTGCTCGGTGACGAGCTCGTCGAGCATGAGCTTGCCGGACAGGTACAGCTCGACCATCAGCGGGATGTCGTGGTGGGGGCGCGACGAGCCGTACCGGCAACCCAGGAGTCCCCGGTCGACGTAGGCCAGGGCGTTGACGTCGACCGACACCTCGGTCCCCTGTGGCGGAATGCCGATAGCCAGGGCGTTGCCACCCCAGTCGAGGACGTCGAGGGCGTTGCGCAGTACGGCCGGATGGCCGACGCAGTCGAAGGACCAGTTGACGCCGCCCGTCCAGCCGAGCGCTCCGGTGACCCGGGCCGGCCCGGGGGGCACGATCTCCCGGATGGCGGCGACGGCGTCGGTCTGGGAGGCGTCGACGAAGTGGGTGGCGCCGAACTGCCGGGCCAATCCCTCCTTGGAGGCCAGGGTGTCGACGGCGATGATTCGGCTGGCGCCCGCCAGCCGCAGGCCCTGGATCACGTTGAGGCCGACCCCGCCGACGCCGAAGACGGCCGACGTCTCGCCCGCCTGGACACGGGCCCGGTTGAGCACCGCCCCCACGCCGGTCAGCACCCCACAGCCGATCAGGCACGCCGAGGTCAGCGGCACGTCCTTCGAGATCTTGACGGCCTGGACCTCCTTGACGATGGTGGACTCGGCGAACACCGAGCACGCCGCGAAGTTGGAGGCCGGTTCGCCCTTGTAGGTGAACGGCGTCGACACGTTGCCGAGGGTCTTCACGCACCACGTCGGGTGACCGGTGGCACACGCCCGGCACGTGCCGCAGCTGGCCAGCGTGGCGATGACTACGTGGTCACCGGGCTTGACCGAGGTGACCTCGTCCCCCACGGCTTCCACCACACCGGCTCCCTCGTGACCGAGCACGGACGGGGCCTTCCAGGGGATGGTGCCGTTGATGACCGACAGGTCGGAGTGGCAGACGCCGGCGGCGCCGATGGCCACCCGGACCTCGGTGGGCCCGGGATCGCGGACGGTCAGCTGATCGGTGACCTCGACGTCGGATCCGGTGTAGACGATGCCTCGCACGTGGTGCTCCTTCTGCTCGATGTGGCGGACTGCTCGATGTGGCGGACTACTCGATGGGGCGGACGGCTCGATGGGCGGACGGCTCGATGTTACGGACGGGCGGGTTGGCGTCGATCCGGCTGACGTCGACCTCAGGCGTAGACGGCCCGGAGTTCGCGTTTGAGGACCTTGCCACTGGCGTTGGTGGGCAGCACGTCCACCACCTCCACCCGCCGCGGGACCTTGAAGTTGGCCAGGCGTTCCTTGGCGAACGCGGGGAGTTCGGCACCCAGCGCCGAGGCGTCCGCGCCCGGGGCCGGCACGACCACGGCCAGGCCGACCTCGCCCATCCGGCGATCGGGAACCCCGACGACGGCCACCTGACCGACCGCCGGGTGACGGCGCAGCACGGCCTCCACCTCGGCCGGGTAGACGTTGAAGCCGCCGCTCACGTACATGTCCTTCAGGCGGTCGGTGATGGCCAGGTTGCCGTCGGGGTCGAGAAATCCCACGTCCCCCGTGTGCAGCCAGCCCGCAGCGTCGATGGCCGCGGCGGTGGCCTCGTCGTCGTGGAAGTACCCCGGCATCACGTTGTAGCCCCGGACGACCACCTCACCCGAGTCACCGGTGGCCACCTCGGCTCCGTCGGCGTCGACGACACGCACCTCCACGTCCGGAATGGCCCGTCCCGACGTCGCCGAGATCACCTCCGCCGGGTCGCCGCGCCGGCACATGGTGACCGTGCCGGTGGCCTCGGTCAGCCCGTAGGCCGTCAGCACCGTCTCGATGCCGAGTTCGGACACCAGCGCCTCGACCAGCTCGACCGGCACCACCGCGGCACCGGTCACCACCAGCCGGAGGGAGGAGAGGTCGTAGGCGTCGCGTTTGGGATGGTCGAGGATCGACTGGAAGATGGTGGGTGGACCCGGCAGGACGCTGATGTGCTCGTCGGCCACCCGCTGGAGCACCATGTCCACGTCGAACACCGGCTCCGGCACCATCGTGGCGCCGGCCATCAGGCACGCCAGGATGCCGGCCTTGTACCCGAAGGTGTGGAAGAACGGGTTGACGATCAGGTACCGGTCGCCGGCGGCCAGACCCACCACCTCGGACCAGGTGGCGAACGTCCGCAGGGTCTGCCCATGGGTCGTCATGGCGCCCTTGGGATACCCCGTCGTGCCCGAGGTGAAGATCAGGTCCGACAGGTCCGACGGGTCGAGGGAGGCCGTCCGGCCGGCGGCCACGTCCGGTTCGCAGCGGTCCGCCTCCGCCAGGAAGTCGTCCCATCCCGTCATCGGGATCCCAGCCACGTCGGACGGCCCGGGGGCGCCGTCACTGCGCAGGACCACGACCCGCTCGAGGTCCGGCAACGTGGCGCCGTCCGCCACTGCCTCGGCGAGGAGCGCCGCGTAGTCGGTCCCGAGGAACCCCTGGACGGTGCAGAGCAGTCGGGCCCCGGACGCCCGGAGGATGTAGGCCGCCTCGGCTCCCTTGTAGCGGGTGTTGAGCGGAACGAGGACGGCGCCGGCGCCCACCGCCCCGAGGGCGGAGACGACCCACTCCGCGCAGTTGGGAGCCCACACCGCGACCCGGTCCCCGGGTTCGATCCCGTGGGCCACGACGGCCCGGGTGGCGGTGGCCACCTCTTCGGCCAACCGGTCGAACGACCAGCGTGTCGTGGTACCGCCCGGCCCGTTGCGGTCGACGAGCGCCTCGGCCTCGCCGAACCGGGCGGCGGCGTCCTGGACCAAGCCAGGAATGGTCCCCCACTCGAGGTCGCCACGCGGATCGGTCACATCTGACACGCCGTCAGAGTAGTGCATGGCCCCCACCCCGGCAGGGGCCGTCGCCATCCGGCTCAGGGGTGCTGGCTGCTGACCGAGACCACCTCGCCGGTCATGAAGGTGGCGTACTCGCTGGCCAGGAACGCGATCACGTTGGCCACCTCCCACACCTCGGCCCCGCGTCCGAGGACCTCGCGGCGCGCCAGCTCGGCGAGTTCGTCGTCGGCCATGACCTTGTTGAGGAAGGGGTGGACGGCCAGACTCGGCGAGACGGCGTTGACGCGCACCCCGTGCGGTGCGGCCTCCACCGCCGAACAGCGGGTCAGCGCCATGACCCCGGCTTTGGCCGCCGCGTAGTGGGCCTGCCCGGCCTGGGCCCGCCAACCCAGCACGCTGGCGTTGTTGACGATCACCCCGCCCCCGCCCCGGGCGTAGAAGTGGCGCAGTGCGGCCCGGGTGCACCGGAAGGTACCGGTGAGCGTGACGTCGAGCACGAGGTCCCACTGGTCGTCGGTCATGTCGACCACGTCGACCTGGCCACCGAGTCCGGCGTTGTTGACCGCCACGTCGAACCGGCCGTGTTCGGCCACGGCGGCGTCGTACAGCCCCTGGACCTGCTCCTCCACCGTCACGTTGCAGGGCACGGCGAGGGGCCGCACCCCGTTGGCGCCCGGCAGCTCGGCCAGTGCGTCCGCCGCCTCGCCCAGTCGGCGCTCGTGTGCGTCGGACACGACCACGGTGGCCCCCTCCTCGATGCACCGTTTGGCCGTGGCGAAGCCGATGCCGGTGCCGGCGGCCGCGGTCACCACCACGATCCGTCCCTCGAGCAGGCCGTGGCCGGCGGGGGGCACGGGTACGCCCACCGCTCCGGTCCGAGCTGAGGCCGGCACCACCGGCGCCTCGTTCGGTGCGTCGCTCAACGGAGGTCCCCCTTGGGCTCGGGCGGCAGGCCGAGGACCCGCTCGCCGATGATGTTCCTCTGGATCTCGTTGGAGCCGCCGTAGATCGTTTCGGAACGGCTGAACAAGAAGGTGCGCTGGAACGCGTCCAGCTCGTAGGGTGCGGCCTCGACGACCAGTCCGGCCGGGCCCCGGACGTCCATGGCCAGCTCGCCCAGGCGCTGGTGCCACGACGCCCAGAACAGCTTGATGATCGAGGCCTCGGGCGGGGCGACCGGACCGTCGTAGCCCGACAGGCTGCGCAGCGTGTTGTACCGGAGCACCTCGAGCTCCGCGTACGAGCGGGCCAGGCGCTGGCGGACGACAGGGTCGGTGGCCCGACCGTTCCGGCGCGCCACCTCCACCAGGTGGTCGAGCTCGCGCCGGAACGAGAGCTGGTGGCCGAGCAGGCCCACACCGCGTTCGTAGGCCAGCGTGGCGAGGGCCACCCGCCAGCCGTCGCCGGGCTCCCCCACCACCAGGTCCCGGGCCGTACGGGCGCCGTCGAAGAAGACCTCGTTGAACTCCGAGGTCCGGGTCAGCTGGGTGATCGGCCGGATCTCGACCCTGGGCTGGTCCATCGGCACCAGCAGGTACGACAGCCCCTTGTGCCGCACCGATCCCGGTTCGGTGCGGCACACCACGAAACACCAGTCGGACTGGTGGGCCAGGGACGTCCACACCTTCTGGCCGGTGACGACCCACTCGTCACCGTCGAGCTCGGCCCGCGTGGCCACATTGGCGAGGTCGCTTCCGGCGCCTGGCTCCGAATAGCCCTGGCACCACAGCTCGCTGCCGTCCACGATGCGCGGCAGGAATCGGTCCTGTTGTTCCGGGGTCCCGTACTGGATGAGCGTGGGACCGAGGAGTCCCTCCCCGAGGATGCTGACCCGGCCCGGTGCCCGGGCCTTCACGTACTCCTCGTTGAAGATGACCTGGTGGGCGATGGAGGCGCCACGGCCGCCGAACTCGACCGGCCATCCGAGGCACGTCCAGCCGCCGGCGGCGAGCTCCTTCTCCCACTCGAGGCGCACCTCGAACCCGAACGTCTCGTCGCCGGAGCCACCCCGACCTCCGAGGGCGGCGTACTCGCCGACCACGTGGTCGGACAACCACGTCCGGACCTCGGTGCGGAAGGCGTCGTCCTCGGGTCGGTCTCGAAGGTCCATGGTGCGGGCGTCCAGTGCGGTCGGGGGTGAAATCTGACGCGACGTTAGCAAAGGGGGTTTCGGGGTCCTCCGGCCCGACCGACCCGGTTGCCCGCCGGTCCAGAGGGCACCGACGGCGTCGGCGCCCCGGTATCCTCCCTGGTCAGACCACCACGGTCGGCAACGGAGGGCCCACCCCCGCCAACGGAAGGGGTGTTGCCCCAGGGGTCGGGGACGGACCTCCGCCGGTTCCGGGAACGGCTCGTACCGCGGGCAACGGGAACAGCCGGGATCCGGTCGACGTTGACCCCACTGATCGCAGCCGTGGCCGACCGGTGATTCCGGGCGGTGCGGCGACCACCAACGAAGGAGGGACCATGAGCACCACCGACGAGCCCACGACCGGTGAGAAGGTCGAGCTGACGGACGAGGAGTGGAAGGCCCGACTGACGCCGGAGCGCTACGCCGTCCTGCGTCAGAAGGGCACCGAGCCGGCCTGGTCGGGAGAGCTGCTCCACGTCGAGGGCTCGGGCATGTTCACGTGCGCCGGCTGTGGCGCCGAGCTGTTCCCGACCGATGCCAAGTTCGACTCCGGCTCCGGCTGGCCCAGCTTCACCCGGGCCCTGGCCGACGGCACGATCGTGGAACACGAGGACAAGTCGTTCGGTATGCGACGCACCGAGATCACCTGTGCCCGCTGCGGTGGTCACTTGGGCCACGTGTTCCCCGACGGGCCGGCGCCGACCGGTCTCCGCTACTGCGTGAACTCGCTCTCCTTGGAGTTCGAGCCGACCGAGGGCTGAGTCCGGGCCGCCGACCCCAGCCCTCCCGCGCTCCGCCCCCGCCGTCGACCGGTCGGGGGCGGAGCCGCGTCGAGGTCGGCGACGGGCCCGGGCCGGGAGGGGTGAACCGGCCCGGGCCGTCGAAGGTCACCGGGAGACCAGGCGCTCCTCGAGCAGCTCGAAGAGCGAGCCGAGCGAGTCGGCCTCCTCGTGTCCCCCGGCCCGGACGAGCAGGCGTCCGGCGTCGGCCAGGGCCTGACAGGCGCCGAAGGCCTCCTCCTTGGACAGGATCACCCGGACGCCGAAGTGCACCGGTCGCGGGCGCCGGCGCTCAGGCACCGGCTCCGTCCCCCGTGAAGGTGGCGCCTTCGCCCTCGGCGGCCGGCCGGACCACCCGGTGGACGTCCACGGTGGCGAAGCGCAGGGCCGGGCCGACCTCGTCGGCCACGATCTCGATCTTGAAGCGCCGGTCGCCGTCCTCGGTCTCCCAGCTCCGCTGCTCGAGACGGCCGGTCACGATCACCCGCATCCCCTTGGTGAGGCTGAGGGCCACGTTCTCGGCCAGGTCCCGCCAGGCGACGACATCGAAGAAGGAGGTCGACTCCTCCCACTCGTTGGTCTCCCGGTTCTGCCACCGGCGGTTGGCGGCCACGCCGATGGTGCAGGTGGCCTGACCCTCGCGGGTGTAGCGGATCTCGGGGTCGCGGGTCAGGTTCCCCACGATCGTGGTGGTGGTGGCACTGCTCATTGGTCCGTCCCATCTGCACCGGAGTGCGTCGCCGTCCCGCTGCAGAGCGTCGGACGGGCCACCCGGTCGGGGGGCGTCGCCACCCTGCGCCGGTCACCTTGTCCGACACCTGGCCGACACCTGGCTGCCTCCTTGCTGCCTCGGGCCGATCCGGTCGGACGGCGTCCGGGCACTGACCGACCGGCGGGCGCACGCGCCTAGGTGGCGTCGTCCGCGGTCGGTTCCGGGCGCCCGACCCCGGATGGCAGGCGGAACAGTTGGTGGCCCACGTCGAGCAGGACGACGTAGACGACGACCACACCGATCACGCCGTAGGCGCCGATCACCACCAGGTTCGAGGCGATGGCCGTCGAAGCGAAGTAGGCGATGCCCCGAGCCGCCGCCGTCCCGGCGCCCGACGGGAGCCACGGGCCGATGTCCCTCCAGAACGGCGGGAGCAGCTGCCACGCGTACGGCCCGCCGGCGCTCGGGTTGCCCAGGACCACGAACAGGATGATCGCCAGGCCGATGCCGACCGTCCCCGCCACCACCAGCAGGGCCATGGCGAAGGCGCCGGAACAGAAGATCACGAGGGCGCCGAGCAGCCCGAGCTGGAGCGTGGGACCGGGCAGGGCGTGGAGCACGGGGCCGACCACGACGGCGCCGGCCAACCCCGTGACGAGCGCATAGACGGCGATCGCCGCCAGGCGCAGCGTCGCCCCCGGGCATTGGCGGGACGGGAGCCGGTGCTGATGCCGAGGATCGAGGCCACCAGGTAGCCCCCGACGATCCAGCCGATGACCAGGTAGAAGGAGGTCAGGCCGTTGCGATCGCCGGATGACGGCGGCCGGATGTCGCGTACGACGATGGTCCGGTGCAGGTGGGTGGCGACCTGGTCCAGGACGTCGGTGACCGCCACCGCGGCGGACACCCCCGAGGCGCTCGCCTCCAGCAGCTGCTCGCGGGTGGCGGAGGGATCGACCACCAGGACCCCGAACACCTCCCGACGCAGCAGCTGGCGGGTTCCGGCGGCCACCGAGTCCGCCGCCGTCGCCTGGAGCGGATGCCCGTCGATCCCGTTCAGTGCCTGCAGCAGGGCCGGTCGGTCGGCCGCCGGGGCGACCACGGCGACGGGCAGGCCGTGGGGCTCGGGGTGGTGGAACGCCCCGACGTAGGACGTGATGAAGGCCACCTGGATGAAGGCCACCCCGATGACCAGGAACACCGCCCGCGGGGTGACGGCGTCCCGGAACTCGTCACGGAATCCCATCCGGGGTGTCTCGCGCTCGACTCACCGTCGTGCAGTCTCCCCCACCCGGCCCGACGAGGAGGATGACCCGGCCACCGGTGGCGGTCGGTACGATTGGCCGTTCGCCCGGGCCGACTCCCGTCCGGGAGGGCATCCCCGCCCACGACCCGGCCGGCCACCGCCACCGTCACCGCTGCAAAGGACTCCGCCATGCCACCGACGCCGACCGGGCCGCTCCAGGGCGTCCGGGTGCTCGACCTCAGCTCGGTCGTCATGGGCCCGCTGGCCACCCAGATCCTCGGCGACCTCGGAGCGGACGTCATCACCGTGGAGGACCCCCGCGGGACGCTCAGCCGGGTGATGACCGCCGGCCCGGTGCCCACCCTGTCCGGCCTGGCCCTCAACCTCCTCCGCAACAAGCGGAACGTCATCCTCGACCTGAAGGACCCCGAGGGCCGGCGCGAGGCCCTCGACATCGCGTCCACGGTCGACGCGGTGGTCACCAATCTCCGGCCCGGCACGCTCGCCCGGCTCGGCATGGCCTACGAGGACGTCGCGGGCCGTCCGCGAGGACGTCGTCTACTGCCAGGCCCAGGGCTACCCCTCGGACTCGCCCGCCGCCGACGCCCCGGCGTACGACGACGTCATCCAGGCCGGCTCGGGCATTCCCGACACGTTCCGTCGCATGGACGGCGAGCCCGTCCTGGTGCCCACCCTGGTGGCCGACAAGGTGAGCGGGCTGACCATCGCCTACGCCGTCCTGGCCGCCCTCTTCGAGCGGGAGCGGACCGGCCGGGGCCAGCGGATCGAGGTCCCCATGATCGACGTCATGACGGCCTTCACCCTCGTCGAACACGCCGGGCCGGCCACCACCGTGCCACCCCTCGGGCCGCCCGGGCTACGGCCGGATCCTCAACCCCGAGCGCAAGCCGCAGCGCACCGCCGACGGCTGGATCAACGTGCTGGCCTACACCCGCCAGAACTACGAGGACCTGTTCGCCGAGGCCGGTCGGCCGGACCTCGCCGACGACGAGCGCATCCACTCCGCCCGGTCCCGCATCACCCACGCCGACAGCCTCTACCGCGACGTGGCGAGCGTGCTCACCGCCCGGACCACGGCCGAGTGGCTGGAGTTCTGCGGCCGCGTCGGCATCCCGGCGTCGCCCGGTGCCGACCCTCGAGGAGCTCGTCGACGCCCTCCCCGAGGACGACCACCCGCTGGCCGGTCGCTACAAGGTCATCCCCCAACCCGTCCGCTTCGCCAACCATCCGGGCCCGACGGTCCGCCGCCACGCCGCGGTCAGCGGTGAGCACACCGACGAAGTGCGCGCCGAGGTGGCGGCCCGGCGGGCCGGACACCGACCCGACGAGGAGGAACGATGACCCGCTCCGACGCCACCGAGGCCTTCGCCGACGTGACCGTCCGTCTCGACGACGGCCACGTGGCCGAGGTGGAGATGCACCGTCCGCCGGCCAACTTCTTCGACACCGCGCTCCTGGCCGGCGTGGTGGAGGCCGTGGCCTGGGCCGAGGCCCGCGGCGCGAGGGCGGTCGTCCTGTGCTCGGAGGGACGCCACTTCTGCGCCGGACTCGACTTCGGAGCGTCGGGTCGGCCCGAACCCGACGCTCTCGCCACCCTGTACGACACCGCCTCCCGGCTCGTCGACGGACCGCTGCCACTGGTGGCCGCCGTCCAGGGGTCGGCCATCGGGGGCGGACTCGGCCTCGCGCTGGCGGCCGACTTCCGGGTCGGCGCCCCGTCGAGCCGGTTCGCCGCCAACTTCGCCCGCCTCGGGTTCCACCAGGGCTTCGGCATCTCCTTGACCCTGCCCGCCACGGTCGGCCGCCAGCGGGCCCTCGAGCTCCTCACCACGGCCCGGCGCATCGACGGGCAGCGAGGCACTGGCCATCGGACTGTGCGACCGCCTGGACGACGATCCGCGGGCCGGCGCCCGGGCGCTGGCCGCCGAGATCGCCGGGTCGGCCCCGAAGGCCGTGCGGTCGATCCGCGCCACGCTGCGGGCCGACCTCGTGGACCGGTTCGGCGCCATGGTGGACCACGAGCGGACCGAGCAGCTGCACCTGATGGACACCGCCGACTTCCGTGAGGGCATCGACGCGTCGCTGGCCCGCCGCGACCCGGTGTTCCGGGGCGAGTAGGCGACTACCCGCCGGCCAGGTCGCGGGCCAGGTCGGCCCGGGTGGCGTCCGACAGCACCACGCCGGGGCGACCCTGGGGATACTCCTGGTGGTCGACGAGCAGCGTCACCGGTCCCGCCTCGAACGCCGCGACCTCCCCGGGGCCGAACGGGAAGCGCACGTAGTGCACCGCCGAGGTGACGGTCTCTCGGGTCAGCTGGCTCTCGTGCTCCTGGTCCGGCACCGACCGCACGGTGCGGCGGTGGGTGCCGTCGCCGATCTCCAGCGCCACGGACCGCTCGATACCCACCAGGCGGGGGAGCCACGTCCGCAGCTCGTCCTCCGTGGTGAGCTCGAGGAACAGGGTGGCGGACAGCTCCCCGGGCCCGGGCAGCAGCCGGTTGTAGACATCGAGCTCGTGCTGGATCTGCTCGTCGGTCGTCATGCGCTCGGCCCGGGCCATCTCCTGGATCTGGAACCGCATCGTCATGCGGCTCTCGAAGGTCAGGGTGACGACCGGTCCGATGCTGAGGCGCCGGAGCTTCTTGTGGGCGATGACGGCGCGCCGGAAGTCGTCGCGCTCCCGCTCGTAGGCGCGCTGGTCGGCGATGTCGTCGAGGGTGAGGGGGCGGGCGTTCACGACGGCTCCTCGGGGATGCCGTAGGCCCGGGCCATCAGCTGGATCGGATGGACGGGACGGGTGCCGGTCTCCTGCTCGATGGAGCCGTTGGCCAGGTGGCAGTCGCCGCACACCACGTCGTTGCCGGCCGCCCGGATCTCCTTGGCCATGGGGGCGGCCACCTTCCGGGCCAGCTCGTAGTGGTCGGCGCGGTAGCCCCAGGTGCCGTCGATGCCCGAGCACCGCTGCACGAGGGTCGCCTTGATGCCGGCCACCTTCAACAGGTCACGGCTCTTCAGCCCGATGTGCTGGGCCTGGAGGTGGCAGGCCACGTGGTACGTGACCTGGTCCGGCACCGCTCCGGTGTCGCGGCCGGTGAAGTCGGTGTCGAGCTCGGTGTCCGCTCCCCGGTGGAGGGCCATCAGGTACTCGGCCGGGTCGGACGTGTGGTCGGCCACCAGCTGCGCGTCCGCGGCCAGCGGGGTGCGCTCGAGGTAGAGGGGGTAGTCGCGACGGACGACGTAGGCACACGTCGGCTGCGCCACCACGACCTCCTTGCCCCGGCGCACCTCGGCGGCCAGCGCCGCCACGTTGCGCTCGGCCGCCTTGGTGAACTCCTTGATGTTCCCCTGGTGGAGCCACGGTGCGCCGCAGCACTTCGTCCCCTCGGGCAGTGAGCACGAGACGCCGTTGCGCTCGTAGACCTTCACCAGGTCCTGGCCGATGGCCGGCTCCATGTACTCGATGAAACAGGTCGGGAAGACCGACACCTCCCCCCGGGAAGGGCCGGCGACGAAGGCCCGGGGTCCCCGTTCGGCGCCCCGCCGCCGGAACCACGTCGAGAAGCGGGTCCGGGCGTACGGAGGCAGCAGGCGCTCGGAGGCCATGCCCGCCGTCTTCTCCATCACGTTGCGGGCCCACGACCCGGGGGTGCCGATGATGGCGTTGACCACGGGGGCAGCCGCGGTCGACAACCGTCCCAGGAGGTCGGTGCGGCCGAGCACCTGGTCGGTCACCCGCTCGCGCACCGGCTCGCCCTGGGCATGGCGGACGGCGTGGGCCCGCATCATCAGCCGTGGGAAGTCGAGCTGCCACTCATGGGGCGGGACGTAGGGGCACTTCGGGTAGCAGAGCTTGCACTGGTAGCACTCGTCGACCACCCGGTCCTGGTCGGCCGCCGTCAGGGCCGACACGTCGCCGTCGTTGGCGTCGACGAGATCGAACAGGGTCGGGAACGACGGGCAGAGGTTGAAGCACAGGCGGCACCCGTGGCAGAGATCGAAGACGCGCTCGAGCTCGACGCGGAGATCGGACTCGTCGAGGTAGGCGGGGTCGTCGGGGGTGTAGGTCGTGGTCATGGCTGGAGTCCGTCCGGATGGTCGGGGGGGGCGGGGCCGGGAGCGGGTGGTACCGGGCCGCCCGCTTCCGGCCACCCCACCCACCCACCGCGGGTGCTCCCCTGCCGGCCCCGGGAGGTTCCCCGGGACCGGCGGGAGCGGTCAGGCGACGGAGGCGAGGCCCTCGGTGAAGCGGCCGGCGTGGCTCTTTTCGGCGCGGGCCAGGGTCTCGAACCACTCGGCGATCTCGTCGAAGCCCTCTTCGCGGGCGGTCTTCGAGAAGCCGGGGTACATCTCGGAGTACTCGTACGTCTCCCCTTCGATGGCGGACTTGAGGTTGTCCTCCGTCGGGCCGACGGCGGCGCCCGTCACCGGGTCGCCCACCTCCCGCAGGAAGTCGAAGTGGCCGAACGTGTGCCCGGTCTCCCCCTCGGCGACCGAGCGGAAGAGGGCGGCGACGTCCGGGTAGCCCTCGACGTCGGCCTTCTGGGCGAAGTACAGGTAGCGACGGTTGGCCTGGCTCTCGCCGGCGAACGCCTCCTTGAGGTTCTCCTCGGTCTTGCTGTCCTTCAGGTCGGGCATGGTGTTCCTTTCTGGTCGGGTGGTGATGGGTTGGGTCAGGCGGTGGCGGCCCGGGCCGGTGACGGTGCCGGTGACGGTGCCGGGGCCGGGGCCGGCGACGGTGCCGGTGCCCGGCACGTGGGGCACAGGCCGCGGAAGATGACCTCGGGGGCACCGAGGTCGAAGCCGAGGTCGGCGCCGTCGGGCACGGAGAGCTCGGGAAAGTCGAGGACCAGGTCGCGTACGCTGCCACAGCTCCGGCAGACGAGATGGTGGTGCGGGTCGTCCACGTTGGGATCGAACCTCGTGCGACCGGTGCCGACGTCCAGGGCGGCGATCTCGCCGAGGTCGGCCAGGTCGTTGAGCGTCTGGTAGACCGTCCGCAGCGAGATGGTCGGCATCTCCCGGACGGCGACGGCGTGGACCGCTTCGGCCGACGGGTGCGTCTCGTCCCCCTGGAGGATCCGGAAGATGCACTGGCGCTGGGCCGTCACCTTCCGGCCCGAGGTCCGGAACAGCTCGGTCAACTCGTCGGGACTGCGCACGCCGGGAACCATATCATCATTGATTGTCAAACAACAATCGTTGCTGAAATACCGGGTGACACGCGAGCCCACCGCCCCGGGGGGAGCACCGCACGGTCCTCCGGCCCCGACGCGTCCCGGACCCCACCCTGACCACCACCAGGCCGGGCCGCCGGTTCGCGTGTGGCAGGCTTTGGCATGCCCGCGCCCGTTCCGAGTACCGAGCCGTTCTCCCGCGCCCGGGCACTGGGCCGCCTCGAGGGGGAGTCGTTCGACCTCCTCGTGGTCGGGGGTGGCATCACCGGGGCCGGGGTGGCGCTCGACGCCGCCAGTCGGGGTCTCAAGGTCGCCCTGGTCGAGAAGGACGACTTCGCCTCGGGGACGTCGTCCAAGTCGTCCAAGCTCATCCACGGCGGTCTGCGCTACCTCCAGCAGCACGAGTACCGGCTCGTCTACGAGAACCTGGCCGAACGCCAGCGCCTCCTCGACAACGCCCCCCACCTGGTGGCGCCCCTCCCGTTCCTGATCCCCCTGTTCGGCAAGCCGGGGGTGGTCAATAAGAGCGTGGCGCGGGTCTACCGCACCGCCCTGTGGCTCTACGACCTGACCGGCGGGGTCCGCATCGGCCGGCGACACGAGAAGGTGACCCGGGAGCAGGCCATCGCCCACATGCCCACCCTCCGGGCCGACCGGCTGGCCGCCGGCTTCCTGTACTGGGACGCCCGGTCGGACGACGCCCGCCTGACCCTCGCCGTGCTCCGGACCGCCGTGCTCGACCACGGGGCCACGGCCCTCAACCACGCTCCCGTGACCGGCCTGGTGACCGATGCCGCCGGACGCGTCCGGGGCGCCACGGTGGCACCGGTCGACGGCGAACCGTTCGACGTGCGGGCGTCGGTCGTGGTGAATGCCGCCGGCGTCTGGTCCGACGAGGTCCGCGGGTTCGACGAGCCGCGCGATCCCCCCTCGATCCGACCGGCCAAGGGCATCCACGTCACCGTGCCCGAGGCCGCCTTCCCCTGCGACATCGCCGCCGTGATCCCGGTACGCGAGGACAAGCGGTCCATCTTCGTCGTCTCCTGGGGTGACCAGGTGTACCTGGGCACCACCGACACGGCGTGGGACGGGCCCCTCGACGACCCGGCGTGCACGCCCGACGACGTCGACTACCTCCTCGGCGCCGCCAACGCCGTGTCGACGCGCCAGCTGACCCGGTCCGACATCACCGGCATCTGGTCGGGACTGCGCCCGCTGCTCGCCCCCGAGCAGAAGGGCGCCTCCGACGAGCGCACCGCCGACCTGTCGCGCCGCCACACCGTGCGGACCTCGGGTACCGGGATGGTCACGGTCACCGGAGGCAAGCTCACCACCTACCGCAAGATGGCCGAGGACACCGTCGATGCCGCCGTCGGGGTCCTCGGCCGCCGGGGCCTGCGGTGCCGCACCCGGAACCTGCGCCTGCACGGCGCGCCGCCCGGGGGTCGCGTCCATCCGCAGGCGGGCGGGGCCGGGGCCAACGTGCGCACCGATCCCGAGCACCCCGAGGCGTCCCGGTCGGCCCACCTCGCCGGCCGCTACGGCACCGAGGCACCGGCCGTCCTGGCCCTGGCCGACGGTCGGCCCGACCTCCTCGAGCCGCTCGTCGACGGGCTGCCCTACCTGGCCGTCGAAGCCCTGTGGTCCGTGCGCAAGGAGATGGCCGGCTCCGTCTCCGACGTCCTGGACCGGCGCACCCAGGCCACCTACCGGGACGCCCGGGCCGCGGCCGCCGCCGCCCCCCGGGTGGCGGCGCTGATCGGGCCGGAGCTCGGATGGGACGACGCCCGGATCCGCGCCGAGGCCGAGGGCTATGCCGCCCGGGTGCGTCGGGACCTCCTCCGGGCCGGACTCGACCCGGACGAACGGGGGCCTGCGCCGCCGTCGTGCCGGCGGGTGCCCCGGCCACGGTGGGCACCGTCGACGGCGCCCCGGTGGAGCCGTGACCCGCCCCACCCCGGTGACCCCGGTGGACGCCGGACCCGGAGGGGTGGTCGACCGGCTCGACGTGGACCGGGTGGCCGTGGACGACGCCCTCGCCCGCCGGCTCGCCGACGTCTGCGACTCGGTCTCCTCCCTCGACGAGGACCGGGCCGAGGCCGGCCGGGACTGGTGGCCCGTGGCCATCGGGTGGGCCGCGGCCGGCGCGGTGCCCTCCCGTCCGGCGCTGGTGGCCCGCCCCGGCGACGCGGCGCAGGTGGCGGCCGTACTCGCCCTCTGCGACGCCGCCCGGGTGCCGGTCACGCCGGCCGGCGGCCGCAGCGGGGTGTGCGGCGCCTCGGTCCCGCTCTTCGGCGGGGTGGCCCTCGACCTGTGCGGCCTCGCCGGGATCGTCGACGTCGACGACACGTCACTCGTGGCCGATCTCCGGGCCGGCACCTTCGGGCCCGACGTGGAGGCCGGCCTGCGGGACGGGCACGGCCTGACCCTCGGCCACTGGCCGCAGTCCATGGACCTCTCGACGGTGGGGGGCTGGTTGGCCTGCCGGGGTGCCGGTCAGTACTCGAACCGCTACGGCAAGATCGAGGACATGGTGCTGGGCCTCGAGGTCGTGCTGGCCGACGGGCGCACCGTGCGCACCGGCGGCCGCGGCCCACGGTCGGCCACCGGTCCCGACCTGACGCAGCTCTTCGTGGGGAGCGAGGGCACCCTCGGCGTGATCACCGAAGCCCGGTTCCGGGTGCACCCGGTACCCGACGGCGAGGGTCGTCGGGCGTTCGGCTTCGCCAGCTTCGCCGACGGCCTCGACGCCTGCCGGCGGATCCTGCGGCGGGGTGCGTCGCCCGCGGTGCTGCGCCTCTACGACGCCGCCGAGTCCGGTCGCAACTTCGACGAGGGGGACACCAACCTCCTGATCGTGCTGGACGAGGCCGACCCGTCGTTGGTGGGCGCCACCCTGGCGGTGGTGGACCAGGAGTGCACCGATGCCTCCGTCATGGACGCCGGGCTGGTCGACCGATGGCTCACGCACCGCAACGACGTGTCGGCCCTGGCCCCGCTGTGGCGGGCCGGCATCGTGGTCGACACGGTCGAGGTGTCGGGTCGCTGGGCCGCGCTGCCCGGCCTCTACGACGCCGTGGTCGGCGCCCTGCGGCGCGTGCCGGGGACGCTGGCCGCGTCGTCGCACCAGAGCCACGCCTACACCGACGGCGCCTGCCTCTACTTCACGTTCGCCGGGCGCCCCCCCGAGGACATGGACGGGGACGGGCGCGACGCCTGGATCGCCGACTACTACCGCACGGCATGGGACGAGGTGACCGAGGCCACCCTGGCGGCCGGCGGGGCCCTGAGCCACCACCACGGCATCGGACTGAACCGGGGGCGCTTCCTGGCCGAGGGCCTCGGAGACGCCTTCGACGTCCTGGTCAGCCTCAAGTCGGCGCTCGATCCGCACGGCATCCTCAATCCCGGCAAGCTCGGTCTGGCGACCGCCTTCGGCGAGGTGCCCTGGCCGTGAGCATCCTCGTCGTCGACGTCGGCACCTCGGGGGTGCGGGGCGCGGTGGTCCGCCCCGACGCCACCGTCGAGCACATCCACCATGTACCGGTGCTCCCCGACACGCCTTTCCCCGGCCTGGTCGAGTTCGACGGCGCGGCCATCGCCGCCGCCGTCACCGAGGTGGCATCCCGCAGCCTGGCCGACGGCGGACCCGTCACCGCCGTCGGGATCGCCAACCAGCGGGCCTCCACCCTGGTGTGGGATCGGGCCACGGGCACGCCGGTCGGTCCCGGGCTGGGATGGCAGGACCTCCGGACGGTCGGCACCTGCCTCGAACTGCAGGCCGACGGCATCCGCATCGCGCCCAACGCGTCGGC
Source organism: uncultured Acidimicrobiaceae bacterium (assembly GCA_963699345.1). GTDB lineage: Bacteria > Actinomycetota > Acidimicrobiia > Acidimicrobiales > RAAP-2 > Bog-756. The sequence continues at coordinate 901,422 of CAVOTL010000007.1, forward strand.
CACCAAGCTGTCCGCCATCCTGGACGTCGCCGACCCCGACCGGTCCCGGTCGGAGCGGGGGGAGCTGGCCTTCGGCACCATCGACACCTGGGTGGCGTGGATCCTGTCGCAGGGCGCGCTGCACGTGACCGACGCCTCCAACGCCGGGGTGACCGGTCTGATCCACGGCGACGGACGGGGGTGGAGCGCGGCGCTGCTCGACGCCCTGCGCATCCCCGAGGCGGTGCTGCCGACCATCGTCGACTCGTCGGGCATCGTCGGTCCGGCCACGGTGCTCGACGGCGCCCCGCCCATCGCGGGGATGGCCGGCGACCAACAGGCGTCCCTCATCGGGCAGAGCTGCACGACCGCCGGGCAGGCCAAGGCCACGTTCGGCACGGGAGGCATGCTCGACCAGTGCCTCGGGTCGACCCGTCCCGCCCAGGCCGTCCGGGGTCCGGCCGGGACGATCCCGATCATCGCCTGGCGTCGCGGGGGGGTGGACACGTGGGGGATCGAGGCCATCATGCTGTCGGCCGGCTCGTGCGTGGAGTGGCTGCGGGACGATCTCGGCATCATCGACGACGCCGCCCACTCGGCGACGGTGGCCGGCGCGTGCGAGGACACGGGCGACGTCTGGTTCGTGCCCGCCCTCCTGGGCCTCGGGACGCCCGTCTGGGACTTCGGGGCCCGGGGCACCTTCACCGGGCTCACCCGGGGCAGCGGTCGTCCCGAACTGGTGCGGGCGGTCCTGGAAGGGGTGGCCCACCGCGGCGCCGATCTCCTGGAATCGGCCGAAGCCGATTCCGGGCTGTCGGTGGGTGCCCTGCGGGTCGACGGGGGCATGACCGCCAATCCCGTCTTCACCCAGGCCCTCGCCGACGCCTGCGGTCGCCCGGTCGAGGTGGCCCCCGTCCTCGAGGCGACCACGCTCGGAGCCGCCTTCCTCGCCGGCATGGCCACGGGCGTCTGGGCCGGTGAGGAGGACGTGGCTGCCGCCTGGGTCCCCCGGGTCGAGGTCCTGCCCACCCGGACGGACGCCGAGCACCAGGCGGCCCGCCAACGCTGGCTCCAGGCACGCTCCCGGGCCGAGGGTGCCGTGCCCGAGCTGTCCGGCATCGACTTCTGACGGCACCCGGCCGGGGCGTCGGCCGGGACCCCGGGGAGGGACGGGCGGGCGGGTCGGACCGCCGCCTTCACCCGGCGACCGACACCCCACGGCGCGTTGTGGTCACGCGGAGTGGCCACCTACACTGGGAGTTCGGCGCAGCCGCGGCGCCGTCGCCGACCCCACCGGCCGAGGCCGGGGAAGCAGGAGACACCCCATGACCACCGGCATCGAGACACGGGGTGCGGGTGACCTGCCGGTCCAACCCGTCACCGTTCCCGAGGCCGCCCCACCGGGAGCCGACGACATGCCCGGCGGTCCGGTCCCGACGCAGGCCCAGCTGGCGGACGCCGTCCAGCTCGCCCGCGACCTCCACCACGCCCTCTCCGGCGTCCTCCTCGGCACGCCCGAAGCCGTCACCACGGCCGTCGTGGCCGCCCTGTCCGGCACCCATCTCCTGATCGAGGACGTGCCCGGTGTGGGCAAGACCGTCCTCGCCCGGGCGCTGGCCACCGCCCTCGGCGCCGAGCTGTCCCGGGTGCAGGGTCATCCCGACCTGCTCCCCTCCGACATCACCGGCGTCACCGTCTTCTCCCCCGACACGGCAACGTGGGAGTTCCGCCCGGGCCCGGTCTTCGCCAACGTCGTCCTCCTCGACGAGATGAACCGCACCCCCCCGCGCACGCAGTCAGCCCTCCTCGAGTCCATGGAGGAGCAGCAGGTCTCGGTCGACGGCGAGTCCTGGCCGCTCCCGCGGCCGCACCTCGTGATCGGCACCCAGAACCCCATCGGCCAGGTCGGGACCTACCCCTTGGCCGAGAGCCAGCTCGACCGCTTCGGTCTCTCCACCTCGATCGGCTATCCCGATGCCGAGGTCGAGACCCGCCTGGTCCTGCACAACGGGGGGCGCTACGCCCTCGACGCCCTGACCCCGGTGGCCGACACCGTCCGCTGGGAGCGGGCCATCGCCGCCACCGCCCAGGTGCACGTGGTCCACGACGTGGCCGCCTACGCCGTGGCACTGGTGCGCGCCACCCGGACCACCGGCTCGGTGCGCCTCGGGGCGAGCCCGCGCGCCGCCATCTCGCTGCTCCGGACCGCCCAGGCCCACGCCGTCCTGGGGGGCCGGCCCTACGTCACCCCCGGCGACATCCAGGCCGTCGCCGTCCCCTGCCTCTCCCACCGGTTGCTCGCCGACGGTGGCGACGGACAGGGGGCGATGCTGGTCGGCCGCATCGTCGCCGACACGCCCGCACCGACCACGTGACCGGCTGCGCCGTGGCCGCGCCGACGTGATCCGACGACGGGGAGCCCGGTCGTGAGCCACGACGGGGTGGCACGGCCCCGTGGGAACCGTTGGCGGGGCGTACAGGCGGCCCTGGTCGGGATCGCCGCCGGGATGGTCGGGGTCGCCGCCTCCCGGCTCTTCATCGGGCCGGCGGCCGCGCCCGTGGGGATCCTCATCGGCGCGGCGGCCCTGGTGGTGGGGACGACCGTCTCCTGGCGCCTGCAGCGCCTCCGCCGGCCGGCCGACTCCCCGTCGGTGCCGCAAGGCCTCCGTCTGCGTCGTCGGGTCCATCCCCTGGCCTGGCCGGCTCCGGTGGCCGGCAGCGCCATCACCATGGTGGCCTGGGCCGGGGTCGCCCGTTCGAGCGGATCGGGTTGGGTCCAGGCCGTCGGGGCCCTGATCGGGGCCTTCCTGGTGGTGGGCCTGATCGCTCCCGTGCTCCCGGCCGCCCGGGCCCGGGTCACGTGCACCGCCTCGCCGGGGGACGGCCAGGTCGGGCGTCCCCTCGAGCTCACGTTCGAGGTCGACCGACCGGTACGCCTCCGTCCCCGCTGGCCCGCCGGCACCGACCGCCAGGCCGGCGGCACCCAACGGGGGGCGAGGGCGGTCACCCTCCCGTGCACCCCGGGCCGACGGGGCATCGTCGACGCCGTCGTCGTCGAGGTGGCCTCCAGTGCCCCGTTCGGCCTGCTCTGGTGGGCCCGGGACGTCGAACTCCCCCTCGCCCGCCTCCTGCACGTGGCGCCCCGGTCCGGCGAGGCGGACGACACGCTGGCCACCATCGAGGACGCCGCCGGTGATGCGCCGATGCGGGTCCCGTCGGGGGTGGGCGAGCCCCGCGGCGTCCGCCCCTACGCCGCCGGCGACCCCCGGCGGGCCGTGCACTGGCCGGCCACGTCCCACGTCGGCACCCTCATGGTCCGCGAGTCCGAACGCCAGACCGACGACCCGGTGACGGTCGAGGTGGTCCTGGCGGCGGACCCCGTCGAGGCCGAGCGGACGGCCGAGCGGATGATGGCCACCGTGGGCGCCTGCATCGACCGTCGCCAGCCCGTCGTGCTGATCACCCACGAGGAGACCGGTCGGGTGGTGGGCACGGTCACGGGCCGGACGGACCTCGGCCGACGCCTCGCCCGGGCGGTGCCGGGGTGACCCTCTGGCAGCGCTTCGTCGAGGTCAACCGCCCCGGGCCCCCGGAGCACTCGGTCTCGTTCCGCACGGCCTCGGTGCTGGCCGTGCTCGTGGGTATCGGCGCCTGCTGGTCGGAGGGCGAGCTCAGTCCGACGGTCGCCCTGTTCGCGGTGGGAGCGACGATCGTCGGCAACGTCGTCGCCTACCGCCGCCGGGCGAACCCGTGGCCCGGGGTGAAACCCGTGCTGGCCCTCTGCGCGGTGGGCGGCTTCGTCTGGTTCCTGCTCACCGTGACCCACCACGCGACGCCCGGCGACATCTCCACCGTCGAGGCGCCCCTCGCCGTCCTGTTCACCTGGGTCCTGTGCACCCACGCCTTCGACGTCCCGTCCCGCCGGGACGTGGCGTACTCGTTGGCCGGATCGGCCGCCCTGATCGCGGTGGCCGCCGCCCAGTCGGTGAACCTGGCCCTCGGGGCGTGGGTGCTCGCCTGGGTGGTCTGCTGCGTCTGGGGACTGGTCGCCATGTGGCAGTCGGTGTCGCAGACGGCGGGCGTGCCGTGGCGACCCGTACTCGGCGCCGGCGTCCTCGTGGCGGTGGTCGCCCTGCTGCTCATCGCCGTGCTGCCCGCTCCCCAGGTATCGGCCTCCCTGATCTTCACCGCCTCCGGTTCCGGCTCGGGACCGGTCGACTCGCCCTCGGGCCTGACCGACGGGAGCGCCTCCCTGCCGGCCCACGCGGCCACCGCCTCGGGGCGCACCGGGGTCGGCGGGTTCCTCGGCTTCGCCAAGTCCCTGGACACGGCCGATCGGATCGCCCTGGGCAACGAGGTGGTGATGCGGGTGCGCGCCACGCGCCCCAACTACTGGGTCGGCCAGACGTTCGACGACTGGACGGGCCGGTCCTGGGAGCAGACCGGCGCCCCGGTCGTCAGCCCCCTGTCCGAGAAGGTCACCGGCGGCTCGCCCTTCCTGATCCCCACGTACCCGGACCAGGTCGCGCCGTTGTCGACGGGGACCCAGGACATCCAGACCTTCTACCTGGCCCAGGACGGCCCCAACCTCGTCTTCCACGCCGACAACGCCCAACGCGTCTACGTCCGGGCCCACAGCCTCACGGTCACGTCCGACGGGACGATCACGTCCGACACGTCGATGGGTCCGGGGACCATCTACACCGTGGTGTCCGACGACACCGCCGTGTCCCCCGCGGCCCTGACCACCGCCACCGCTCCCGCAGCCGTGGACGGCGCCCCGGGGCCCCACGGACTCGGGAAGGACGAGGCGACACGGTACCTGCAACTCCCCCATCCCTATCCCCGGGTGGCCGCCCTGGCCGCGTCGATCACGAAGGGGATCGGCGGCCCGGGCGACCCCGATCCCCACACCTACGCCAAGATCGCCGCCATCGAGACGTGGATGACCGACCATGTCCACTACACCACCGACATCCCGCCCCTGGCCGCCGGGACCGACGCGGTGGACTCGTTCCTCTTCGGCAGCCGCCGCGGCTACTGCGAGCAGATCTCGACGGCGACGGTCGTCATGCTGCGCAGCATCGGCATCCCGGCCCGCGAGGCGGTCGGGTACGTGCCCGGGTCGTACAACCCGATCACCGACCTCTACCAGGTCCAGGCGAAGGACGCCCACGCCTGGGTCCAGGTCTGGTTCCCCGGCTACGGCTGGCAGAACTTCGACCCGACCGCCGATGTGCCGCTGGCCAATCCGACGCCCGGCTCGGTCCTGGCCACGTCGATCGGGCACGGCCTCGCCCGCCTGCCGTGGATCCCCATCGGCCTCGTGGTGGCGTTGGTGGCCGGGGTCTGGATCGTGCGCCTCCGCCGGGCCCACCGGCCACCCTCCTGGGCCTACCAGGTGGCGTCCGATCTCTCCCGGGGCGGTGTCCGCCTCGGACTGCCCCGCCGCACCGACGAGACGTTGACCGCCTACGGCCGGCGCCTGGCCGCCGCCGCGCCCGATCGCGCCTCGGGCCTCGTGGACGTGGTCGAGCTGGTCGAACGGTCCACCTACGGCGGCGTCGAGCCGAGTGCCGGGCAGATCGCCGCCGTCCTGGCCGTCACCCGGCACTTCCGCAGCGTCCCCCGACGCCGGGGGGGTGGCCGCGCACCCGGCGCCGGCGACCCGCCGGACGGTCGGGGGGGTGCCCCTCAGGAGGCGGCGTGGGCGAGCGCCTCGTCGAACGAGGCACCGTCGGCCAGCAGCGGGCGGTAGCCCATGAGCTTGGCCGGTTGACTGATGGCGAGCACCCCGGACAGGGCGGCCCCCGAGCGGTAGAGGGCGACCATCCGGCCCTCGGACCCGGACCCGTCCACCACCACGACCTCGTCGTCGGCGGCCGGTAGGCCGATCATCTGGATCTTCTTGCCGTACTGGTCCGACCAGAAGAACGGCACCGGATCGTACGGCACGGCGGCGGCCGAGCCGGCCAGGAGGTTCCGGGCGGCGGCGGCACCCCCCTCGGCGGCGTTGGTCCAGTGCTCGACCCGGGTGGGTCGGCCCGAACTGGGCCGCAGCCAGTTGGCCACGTCACCCGCCGCGACCACCCGGTCCCCGGCGAACAGGGCACCGTCGCAGGCGACCCCGTTGTCGAGCGTCAGGCCGGACCCCTCGAGCCACCCCACCGACGGGACGACCCCGATGCCCACCACCACGACATCGGCGGGGAGTCGCGTACCGACGTCATCGGCCAGGCACACCACGACGGGGTCGGGACCGCCGGGATCGCTCTCCAGGTGGTCGATGGTGATACTGCACCGCAGGTCCATGCCGTTGGCCACGTGCAGGTCGGCGCACATCTTCCCCATCTCGTCGCCCAGGACCCGGGCCAACGGCGTGTGGTACGCCTCGAGCAGCGTGACCCGCGCCCCCATGGCCTGGCAGGTGGCCGCCACCTCGGAGCCGATGAAGCCGGCACCGATGACCACCACCCGGGGCTCCGGCCCCGCCGACTCGAGGTCGGCCCGGATGCCGAGGCAGTCGTCGAGGGTGCGCAACATCCACACCCCGGGCATCCCCTCGGTGCCGGCCAGACGCCGGGTGGCGGCGCCGGTGGCGACGACGAGTCCGTCATAGGCCAGTTCGCTGCCGTCGTCGAGTCCGAGCGTGCGCGCCGACGGGTCGAGCCCGACCGCCCGTCGACCCAGACGGAACTCCAGGCCGATGGCGTCCAGCTTGTCGGGCGTGTGATGGTGGATACGCTCGACGTCCCACTTGCCGGACAGGACCTGCTTGGAGAGCGGTGGTCGGTCGTAGGGGGCGTGGACCTCCTCGCCCACCACGATCACCGGCCCGGCGTGTCCCTCGTGGCGGACCTCCTCCGCGGCCCGCAGGCCGGCCAACGACGCGCCGACGACGACGACGGTTCCTTCCGAGGGGACGGGATCACTCATGGGGCGAATCGTACGGGCTGGTCAGGTGCGACGCAGCATCCGCCGGCCCGACACGGGCGCCTCGGGGACGTCGAGGTCCTTCGCCAGCATGGTCACCCGCTGGCGCGTCACCCCCAGCAGGCCGGCGATCCTGCCGCGCGACATCCCTGCGTGCAGGCAGTCCTCGATCATCGCCATGCGGACCTGGCGTCGGGCCTCGCGGTAGCAGTCGAGCGGATCCGAGGCGCGTTCGCGCAGCTCCGCGGCCGACGGGCCCTCCGACTGGACGACGTCGGCGAACGTCCGGCCGCCGTGCAGCTCCACGAGCATCCGCCGGGCGGACGCCTCGCCGCGCAGCAGCTCGTCGCGGAGCGCTTCGGAGGCGGACAGGGTCCGCTCGACCGCCTCGATCGCCTGGGTGTTGTCCCGCTGGGCGACTTCGGCCGCGCATGTATCGATCGTCATGGCCACACCACTCCCGTCGGTCGGACCGGGGACCCGACAGTGCGTCCCCCGTCGTCGTTCGGTCTCTGGGATCAACGCTACGGGTCCGACCCTCCCCGGCGGCAGGGCCATAAGTCGGTGATTGGCCGGACCGGGGGGTCTTCCCAGGCACGACCGACGGAGGAGATCCGCCTCCGGGCCCCGGTCGGGGCACCCCCGGCGCCCCGGTCAGCCGTTCGAGGCCATCCCCTGCAGGGTGCCGTCCTCCAGCGCCGACCCCCGGAAGGGTGCGTCGCCGAAGGCGAACAGGCCCCCGTCCCGGGCGGCGGTCCAGTACCCGCTTCCGTCCGGGTTGGCGGCGATCGCCACCATCGGCTGATTCAAGGGGTGCCCCGCCATGGATCCCCGGAAGCCGGCGTCGCCGAAGCTGAACACCCCACCGTCCGAGGCCACCAGCCAGTAGCCCTGCCCGTCGGGCGTGGCCGCGATCCCGACCACCGGCTGATTGAGGGGCTTGCCGGCCATGGAGCCGTGGAAACCGGCGTCGCCGAAGCTGAACACCCCACCGTCGGAGGCCACCAGCCAGTAGCCCTTCCCGTCGGGCGTGGCCGCGATCCCGACCACCGGTCGGTTGAGGGGCCTGCCTCCCATGGAGCCGTAGAAGGGCGCACCGCAGAGCGCGAAGACGCCACCGTCGGCGGCGGCCACCAGCGCGCCGTAGCCCGCCGAGCCGACGCCGACCACCGGGGCGTTCGAGGTCACGGTGGACCGGTCACCACAGGTTCCGGTGTCGCCGTACCCCGTGACCTGCGCCACGTAGCCGGACCGGCCGTCGAGGTCGGTGACGGCGCCGCCCGACACCGTCGACACCGTCCAGTAGCCGGGATCGACATAGTCGCCCGTCGAGGCGATGCCGGCACCCGTGCACGGCTGCCACGCCGGGGTGGAGCACAGGGACACCCCTTCGGTGGGGTTGGCGGGCAGCGAGTTCACGGCCGGAGCGTTGTAGGCGTAGATGGCGTTGGACACCTGCAGCTGGTAGCCGGGTCCCATGCTCACGATGGCCGGGGAGGCCGTCCGGGGTCGGGGCGCGGCTCCCGACGGCGGGCCCGTGACCAACGTGACCGACGCGATCACCGTGACCAGCGAGCCGACGACTGCGACACCCGAGCGTCTCATGTCTCCCCCATCTGCCGATGGCCGACGAGCCCGTGGGCCCGGAACCAGACTGGCACAACGCCGGAGACATTTCCCGCGGCACACCGACCGAAACGGGCCACGTCGGGGTCGAGCCGCCCGAACGGCGGATGCCGGCCGGCCCGGGGCGGTCGGGGGGCGGCACCCGTCGGTTCAGCCGCCGAACATCGTCATCCACTGCTCGGGGGTCTTCAGCCGGAACACGTAGTTCTGCGCCCGGGTGCGCCCCATCGTGGCCGACGCGTCGGGTGGCGAGTAGAAGTGACCGGGGTAGAGCACCGTGTCGTCGGGCACCCGGGCCAGACGGTGCATGAGCGAGTCGTACATGGCGGCCGGGTCGCTCCCCGGGAAGTCCGTGCGACCGCACCCGTCGAGGAAGAGCGTGTCGCCGGCGATGAGCTTGCCGTCGACGAGGAAGCACTGGCTGCCCGGCGTGTGTCCCGGTGTGTGGACCAGGGTGATCGGCACCCCGCCGACCGTCACGACGTCGCCTCCGGCGTGACCCACCAGGTCGCCCTCACCCACCCCGGTCGACCGCTCGACCCACAGGAGCTCGTCGGCCTGGACGTGGACCGGGACGGTGACGACCTCCAACAGGCGGGTGATGCCCTCGATGGCCCACCCCTGGAGGCTTCCGCCCACGTGATCGGGATGGAAGTGGGTCCCGAGCGCGCCGACGCAGCGCATCCCGTCGGCGGCGAGGATCCCCAGCAGCTCGTCGATCCCGTAGGCGGGGTCGACGATGACCGCTTCGCCCGTCTCGCGGTCACCGACCAGATAGACGAAGTTGACCATCTGGCGGGCCACCTGGTCGTCGGTGGCGAAGTCACGCCCGGCCAACAGCTGGCGGAAGTAGAGCCGGTCGGTACCGGCGGTGGTCGGATCCTCGGAGACGTCGGTCACGGCTCCACTGTAGGGTTCGGCCCGGGTGGGTGGACGCCCGCGGGCTTCGGACGGACCCACGGACGATACGACGGGGATGGTACTGCGATGAGCGACACCGAGACGCCGGCCGCCGGGGACCTCACGTCTTCGGTCACCTCGATGCTGCGCCACTGGGCGTCCGCCCGACCGGACGCCCCGATGCTGACGCTCGGCGACACCACGGTCACCTGGGCCGAGGGCTACCAGCGGGCGATCCGGGTGGCGGCCGGCCTGTCCGCCGAAGGGGTGGGACCCGGTGACCGGGTGGCCATCCTGGACCGCAACGGCATCGAATTCTTCGAGGTGTTCTTCGGCTGCGCCCTGCTCGGTGCGGTCAGCGTCGCCGTGAACTGGCGCCTGGCCCCGGCGGAAATGGCGGCGATCATCGAGGATGCCGGGGCCGCGGTGCTCTTCTACGGATCCGATTACGAGGCCGCCGTGGCGGAGATCTCGCCGTCGGTGACGACCGTCCGGCGCTACGTGGCACTGACGGAACTCGAGGCCTGGTGCCGTCCCGGGGCCGAGGGTGCCGTCGATCCCCGGTTCGAGCCGGGGACCGACGATGTCATCACCCAGCTCTACACCTCGGGGACGACCGGGCTTCCCAAGGGCGTGATGATCTCCGCCCGCAACCTCGCCACCATCCTGCGGGCGGCTCCCGAGACGTTCCGCATCGACGGCACCACGGTGTCGATGGTGGCCATGCCGCTGTTCCACATCGGAGGCACCGGCTGGGCACTGTCCGGCATGTCCCGAGGAGGCCACTCCGTCATCGTGCGGGACATCGACCCCGTCGAGGTGCTGCGGGTCATCGAGGCCCACGCCGTGACCGACGCCTTCGTGGTGCCCGCCGTGTTGATGTTCGTCCTGGCCACCCCGGAGTTGGCCGATACCGACGTCAGCTCCCTGCGGACCATCTTCTACGGAGCCTCCCCCATCAGCGAGGACGTGCTCGTCCGGTCGATGGCCGCCCTGGGCTGTGACTTCGCCCAGGTCTACGGACTCACCGAGACCACAGGGGCGATCACGTCGCTATTGCCGGCCGATCACGACCCCGACGGCCCCAAGGCGCCCCTGCTGCGATCCGCCGGTCGGCCCTTCTCCCACGTCGAACTCCGCATCGTCGACTCGGCCACCGGGGAGGACCTCCCTCCCGGCGCCGTGGGAGAGGTCCTGTCGAGGTCGCACCAGAACATGCTCGGCTACTGGAACAAGCCGGACGAGACGGCAGCCGTGCTCGACGAGGAGGGGTGGTTCCGCACGGGGGACGCGGGGTGGCTGAGCGAGGAGGGCTACCTCTTCCTCCACGACCGGATCAAGGACATGATCGTGTCCGGGGGCGAGAACGTGTACCCGGCCGAGGTCGAGAACGCCCTGCTCTCCCACCCCTCGGTGGCCGATGCCGCCGTCATCGGCGTGCCCGACGACCGCTGGGGTGAGACGGTCAAAGCCATCGTCGTCCCCACACCGGACGCGCCCGGGGATCGCGAGGCCCTGGCCGCCGACATCGTGGAGGCGACCCGTGCGCGCCTGGCCCACTACAAGTGCCCCACGTCGATCGACTTCGTGGACGTCCTGCCCCGCAACCCGTCGGGCAAGATCTTGAAGCGCGAGCTGCGGGCTCCCTACTGGGAGGGGCGCCAGCGCAACATCGGTTGACCCGACACCGGGTCCGTCGGCCGGCCCGGTCCGGTCGTCCGGGTCAGAAGAGGGCGTCCGACTCGCTGGGCTCCGGGCCGTCCTCGAGCCCGTCGTCCTGGCCGATGGCCTCGAGGCGGGGCACCAACTCCTCGACCCGCATCCGCGTGCGCCGGAGCCGGCGGTCGAGCTCGTCGACGATCTCGGTCGCCCGCTCGAGCTGGTCGACCAGGCGGTCCACGTCGACCACCCCCGTCTCGAACTCGGCGATAATCCCGTCGAGTTCGGCACCGGCATCGGAGTACGTGAGGTCGGCGACCGGGGGGGCGCCCCCGTCATCTCCCTGGGGTGTGGCCATCAGACGCTTCCCTTCGTCGTGTCGTGGGTGGGGTCGGCACGGGTGCCGGTGACGGTCGAGTCGACGGTGCCGTCGGACAGCTGGGTGGCGAGCACCGTGCCGGGGCTCAGGCCGTCGACCGAGCGGACCACGGATCCCGCGGTGGTACGGGTGACCGAGTAACCCCGCTCGAGCTGGCGCTGGTAGTCGTAGGCGTCGAGCAGCCGACGCCGTTGGGCGGTCCGCAACTCCTCGAGCGCCAGGCGCTGCACCGGCAGCCCGGCGAGCCGCCGCGAGCGCACGACCAGGTCGACGCCGGCCCCCTGCTGCACCTGGGTGGCCGTCCGGGCAGCGGCCGACGCCATGACGGCCAGCCGGGCCGCGTGGGTGTCGACCTGCCCCCGGGCCACCGTGCGCAGGCTGCGCGCCCGGTGACCGAGTCCGTCCCGGTGCCGGTCGAGCTGGATGCGGGCCCCGGTGGCCACGGCGCGCTGGTGGGCGGCCAGGTGGCGGTCGGCGTTGATCAGCCGTTCCCTCGCCACCCGGGCGGCGATGGCGCCCGACTCCCGGACGTGCCGCCAGTAGTCGAGGGCGAGGCCGGCGAGCTCCCGGCCGCACTCGGTCGGGGTGATACAGCAGCGGTTGGCCACCTCGTCGGCCACCGACCGGTCGCCGGTGTGTCCGATGCCGGTCCACACCGCCAGGTCCGAGGTGGCGATCGCCCGGGCCACGGCTTCGTGGTCGAAGGCGGCCAGATCCGCTTTGGAGCCGCCCCCGCGGACCACCACGATGATGTCGACCGGTTCGGACTGGAGGTCGGCGATGGCCGCCGCCGCCCTGGACGGCGCGTCCTTCCCCTGCACCGCGGTGGGAGCGACGGTCACGGCGAAGGCGAGGCCCGAGCCCCGGAGGCCGCCGAGGAAGTCGTTGTACCCCTCGGTCCCGGGGCTGGCCACCAACCCGACCCGCAGCGGCAGCACCGGCAGGCGGAGGCGGCGCTGACGGTCGTACAGGCCTTCGTCGACCAGCGCCTTCACCAGCCGGGCCCGTTCCGCGGCCACCCGGCCGAGCAGCGCCTCGGTGTCGATCTCCCGGACGGTGAAGTCGACCGAGCCCCGCGCCTTGTAGAGGCCGACGTCTCCGCGGAGGCGCACCACCATCCCGGCCTCGAGGGCGATGCCGACGCGGTCGAGGGCGATCCGGACCGTGCGCCAGGTACCCGCCCAGCACTTGGCGCTCAGGGTGGGGGCACCGGGGTCGTCGGCCTGGGCCGGGTCGACCAGGTCGATGAAGCAGTGGCCCTTGGTGAGGACCTTCATGGACCGAACCTCCCCCGTGACCCAGACCTCCTCGGGGAAGGCCCCACGCACGGCCCGATCGATCCGGTCGTAGAGCTGCGACACGGACAGGGCGTCCGGAACGCCGTGGTCCGCGATCAGCTGTTCGGCACGGGACTGGAGGGACACGGGTTCAGGATAGAACCCGGATGGGTCACCTTCGCCGAACCGTTCGGCGACCAGGGATCCCACGGGACGCCGAGGCCGGGGAGCACCGACCGCACCGCCCGACCCGCGGCTACCTGCCGGCCTCGATGATCCGGCTGGTGGATCGGCCGTCGAGGCGCGATACCAGCACCACACTGCCGCCCCAGCCCTGGACCTCCGCCGCGCCGACCACCGAGTCGACGTCGTAGTCGTCCCCCTTCACGAGGACGCCGGGCCGGACCGCCCGGATCAATTCGAGTGGCGTCTCCTCGTCGAAGAGGACCACGAAGTCGACGCACTCCAGCGCGGCCATGATCTCGCAGCGGTCGGACTCCGACTGGATCGGCCGGCCCTCACCTTTCAGCTTCCGCACCGAGGCGTCGGTGTTGAGCGCCACCATCAGGGAATCGCCGGCGGAACGGGCCTGTCGGAGCAGCCGGATGTGGCCGGCGTGCAACAGATCGAAGCAGCCGTTGGCCAGCACGAGGCGACGACCCTCCCGCTGGTACTGGGCCCCGACGTCGCCTGCCTCGTCCCGGCCGGCCAGCACTTTGGGATTCGCCTCGTCGGGGTGGCGATCCGCTCCCGCTCCCATCAGGGCGAGCAATTCGGTGGCGGACAGGGATGCCGTTCCGGGCTTGCCGCACACCGCCCCGGCCGCGGCGTTGGCGATCTCGACCGCCCGGTGGAGCCCGAGGTCGGCGGCCAGGCCCAGCGCCATCGAGCGCGATGAGCGTGTCGCCGGCTCCCGACACGTCGGCCACCTCGCGGGCCTCGGTGGGCAGGCGGGTCAGATCGGCCGAATCGGCCCCGAGTACGGCCACCCCGTCCGACGAGCAGGAGAGGACCACGTTTCGGGCCCCCGACAGCTGGAGATAGGCGTCGGCCAGCCGACCGACCTCGTCGCCGCCGTCTTCGGCTCCGCGGGGGTCCGGGCAGGCCGCACGGGCCTCCGCCAGGTTGGGCTTGATGACCGTGGAGCCCGCATAGCGGGCGATGTCGCGACTCTTCGGATCGGTGATGACCGGGACACCGGCCCGCCCGGCGCGTTCGATGACGTCGTGGATCAGCTCCGGACCGAGGAATCCCTTGGCGTAGTCGGCCAGGACGACGCCCCGGGGACCGTCTGCGGAGAGGAAGTCGTCGAGGGCCGCCCGGGTGGTGGCCGCCTCGTCGGTCGTCGTCGGGCGGACGACCTCCCGGTCGATCCGTGCCACCTGCTGCGCCCCGGACACCACACGTGTCTTGGTGGTGGTGGGCACGCCCGCCAGGCGGATCAGCGACCGCTCGATGCCGGATGCGTCGAGGAGTCCGACGAGGTCCTCGCCATCCTGGTCGTCGCCGATCCGGCCGACGAGGACGGCACGGGCCCCGACCGACGCGATGTTGGCCGCCACATTGGCCGCCCCTCCGAGCACCAGGCGGGTGGTCCGCTCCAGGAGCACGGGCACCGGTGCCTCCGGCGACATGCGCTGGGCGTCTCCCTGGAGATACCGGTCGAGCATCAGGTCACCGATGACGAGGATGTGGGCCCCCTGGAGGTCACCGAGCTCGTGGGCCGCGGATTCGTGCATGCTCATCCTGGGCATCCTGCCAGTTCATCGAGGAGGGCGGGGAGCTCGTCCAGGTGCATGACCAGGTGGTCCGCCTCCGCCTGCGTGCCCACCTCGGTGGCCACCGAGGGCACCAGCACCCCGACGGCTCCGGCGGCGCGGGCGGCGCCGAGGTCGGCGGACCGGTCCCCCACGACGACGATCTCGTCGGGCCGGATGCCGAGCTGCGCCGCGGCGTCGTTCACGAGACCAGGTGCCGGCTTGCGGCACCGGCAGCCCTCCCCCGGGGCGTGCGGGCACACTCCCCACACGTCGAACGAACCGAACAGCTCGTCCACCCTCCGATTGACCGAGGCGGCCTCCTCGGAGGTGAGGAGCCCACGGGCGATTCCGCTCTGGTTGGTCACCACCCCGGTCCAGAGCCCCCGCGACCGAGCCGCCGCCACCGCCTCCCGGGCCCCGGGGCGGACGGTGACAAGGTCGGGATCGCCGTTGTACGGCACGTCGACGACCAACGTTCCGTCCCGGTCGAACAGGACCGCCCTAACGACCACGGAACACCCCGTCGGGCCCGACACCGTCACTTTCCATGGTTCGCCACCGGGCCCGGATCGGCCATCAGCGTCCGGCACGCCTCGAGGACGTCGTCGACCGGCACGCGGGTGATGCAGCAGGGTTCGTCGACGGGCACGCATCCCGCGGCACAGCGCGCCGACGTCGGCGATCCGGGGCGGATGACCACCGAGGGTCCGCCGACCGGCTGGTAACGCTCGGGGGCATTGACGTGATCGGCGGGGGCCCCCAGCGGATGACAGGAGATGATCACGGCCGGTGTGCCCACCGCCGCGGCGACGTGTCCGAGTCCCGAGTCGTTGCCGACGAAGAGCGCGCAGCGGTCGATGACAGCCACGGTCTCCCGGAGGGGGATGTGACCGATGAGGTCCACGACCGAGGTGGCATCGGCGAGGCGGTCACGGAGGCTCCGTCCTCGTTCCACCTCGTCCGGGGCACCGAGCAGCACCACTGTGCAGCCGGACTCGCAGAGGGCGTCGATCACCGCCGCGTAGCGCTCGAGCGGCCACCAACGACGGCCCTGGGCCGCACCGATGGCCACGGCGACGAACGGTCCCGATCGTTCGTCGAGTTGGGGCACGACGACGTCCGGCACGGCGAGCACCGGTCCGACGTGATCCGGATCGACGCCGACGAAGCGGGCGAAGTGCTGGAGCCGCCCGAACTCGTGCAGCGGTGCTCCAGCAGCCGCCAGTCGGGGCCCGGGCACCAAGGGGAGCCACCAGTCCCGGCGCCGACGCTTCGGGGTGGACTCCCTCACCCAGGTGACCGTTCGGGGCGGGTGCGGTCCGACGAGCGCGATGCCCACCGCCTCCCGTTCGAAGCCGAACCGCGGCAGGAGCACCACGTCCGGATCGAATCGGGCCACCTCGGCCCGCAGGCGGCGACCGGCGTCGAGCACGTCGCGCCGGGAGCCGGGCCGGCAGTCGACGCCGGCCACGAAGTCGAGGTCGCCCAACTCCATGATGCCGACGGCGGAGGGGGGTCCGATGAAACCGCACGCTCCGGAGATCGAACGGGCGACGGCCCCGGGGAAGCCGCTCGCCATGACGTTGTCGCCGAGGTCGTCGGCCCGCACCACCAGGACCCGCTCCGCCTCCTGGACCAGCCCGCGCGGCCCCCACCTCTCCCGGCGGCGTCACCGCTCGGATCGGCCGACGAGCGACTCGTCCCGGAGACCCAGCGAGTGCTCGACCACCTCGATCAGCACATGGGTGACGAGGGTGTGGAGTTCCTGGACACGGTCGGCCCACCGACCCCCCGGCGTGACGATGGTCAACGTCGCCTCCCGCTCGACCGCGGTGCCGTCGCGACCGGTCACGGCGATGGCCGCCATGCCGAGCCGACGAGCCGCGGTGACGGCGCGGACCACGTTGGTGCTGGTTCCGCTCGTGGTGAAGGCCACGAGGACGTCGTCCGGTCGTCCGAGGGCTTCGACGCCACGGGCGAAGACGTCGTCGAAGCCGAGGTCGTTGCCGACACAGGTCAGGTACCCGGCATCCGAGAGCGCGACGGCCCCGAGTGCGCGCCGATCGGCGCGGAACCTCCCGGTCAGCTCCTCGGCCAGATGGATGGCGTCGCACATCGAACCGCCGTTCCCACAGGTGATGACCTTGGCGTCCCGGCCCAGGCTCTCCGCCAGCAGTTCTCCGGCCTCGGCGATCCGGGCGAGGGTGCGTTCATCGTGCGACAGGGCGTCGAAACTGGCGGTCGCCTCGATCGCGGCTGCCCGGACCAGTTCCAACGACGCGGTCCGGTCGCGGGCCTCGCCACGCGCATCGGCCCCGCCCGTCCCGGTATGCACCACCCCTCCATGCTAACTCGGCAGGTGCGCGTAAGGGCCAGTACTCCCAGTTCACGGGCACGAGCCCGTCAGGCCCGTCGGATCGACGACGCACCTGGATCCAGCTCCGATCCCCCCGGTGGCAGATCGTCCGGGAGCGCGTACGGGTGCCACTGTGGGACGATGACGGGGACGGTGAGCCGGCCGGGTGGTCGCGGCCCGGGTCGTTCGGGGCAACCCGCACGGCCACGAGTCGAGGAAGGTCGGGACTCCACAGGGCAGGGTGCTGGCTAACGGCCAGTCGGGGCGACCTGCAGGACAGTGCCACAGAGAACAGACCGCCGATGGCCCACCCGCAAGGGTGCGCACAGGTAAGGGTGAAACGGTGCGGTAAGAGCGCACCAGCGATCGGGGTGACCCGGTCGGCTCGGTAAACCCCACCCGGAGCAAGGTCGAACAGGGGGCGCGGGCGGCCCGTCCGGCGTCCGGTGACGGACGCCACCCCCAGGTAGACCGCTCAGATGGATGGCCACCCCGCCCCGCAGGGGGCGGACAGAATCCCGCCTACAGGCCGGCTCACCGTCA
>CAVOTL010000008.1:0-9844 GCA_963699345.1 uncultured Acidimicrobiaceae bacterium
GCTGGGCATCGAGACGTCGTGCGACGAGACCGCGGCGGCCGTGGTGGAGGACGGGACCACCATCGTGTCGTCGGTGGTCAGCAGCCAGATCGACCTGCACGCCCGCTACGGCGGCGTCGTGCCCGAACTGGCCGGACGGGCCCATGTGGAGCTGTTGACGCCGGTCCTGGCCGACGCCCTGGCCGAGGCCGGATCGGACCCCTCGGGCCGAGGCATCGACGGCATCGCCGTCACCCACGGCCCCGGCCTGATCGGCTCGCTGCTGGTCGGCGTGGCCGAGGCCAAGGTGCTGTCCATGGCCTGGAACGTCCCCCTGGTCGGGGTCAACCACCTGGAGGCCCACCTGTTCGCCTCCTTGCTGGAGCAGCCCGACCTCGGCTGGCCCCTGGTGGTCCTGCTGGTTTCCGGCGGCCACACCCTGCTGATCGAGGTGACCGCCCCCGGCGAGTACCGGCTGCTCGGCGGCACCATCGATGATGCCGCCGGCGAGGCGTTCGACAAAGTGGCCCGGTTCATCGGACTCGGCTACCCCGGTGGCCCGGCCATCGACCGCATCGCCCCCGAGGGGGACCCCACCGCCTACGCCTTTCCGCGCTCCCTGCCCGGTGACGCCTACGACTTCAGCTTCAGCGGTCTGAAGACCTCGGTGGTGAACCGCGTCCGCAAGGAGCCCGACGCCGCCACCGCCGACGTGGCGGCGTCGTTCCAGGAGGCGGTGGTGGACGTCCTGGTCACCCGGGCCCGTCGGGCGGCCGCCGACGTCGGGGCCCGCGCCCTGTGCCTGGCCGGTGGGGTGGCGGCCAACTCGTTGCTCCGGGCCCGGATCGAGGAGGCCTGTGCCGAGGACGGCATCGGGGCCTTCCTGCCGAGCCGGGCGCTGTGCACCGACAACGCCGCCATGGTCGCCGCCGCCGGGCACTGGCGGCTCACCCGGGGGGACCGCAGCGGGCTCGACCTGGGCGCGGACCCCAACCTCCGGCTCGTCTCGACGCGCTGAGCCGGGCGGGTGCCCACCGGGATTGGCACTCGGGGGGCGCGTTTGCCAACCGGGGGCGATCCGGGTATCGTTAGCACTCTCAACCTTCGACTGCTAATGCCCCACAGGAGGCCCCGAACATGAGTCTGCAGCCCCTCGACGACCGCATCGTCGTCCAGCCCGGCGAGTCCGAGGAGACCACCGCGTCCGGTCTCGTCATCCCCGATACCGCCAAGGAGAAGCCCCAGCAGGGTGAGGTCCTGGCCGTGGGCCCGGGTCGTCGCTCCGAGACGACCGGTGAGCTCATCCCGCTCGATATCGCCGTGGGCGACACCGTCGTGTACTCGAAGTACGGCGGCACCGAGATCAGCTCCGACGGCAAGGACCTGCTGATCCTGTCGAGCCGTGACATCCTCGCCAAGGTGACCAAGTAATGCCCAAGATCCTCAAGTTCGACGAGTCCGCCCGACCGCGGCCTCGAGGCCGGTGTCAACAAGCTGGCCGACGTGGTCAAGGTCACCCTCGGCCCGAAGGGCCGCAACGTCGTGATCGAGAAGAAGTTCGGTGCTCCCACCATCACCAACGACGGCGTGTCCATCGCCCGTGAGGTGGAGCTCGAGGACGTCTTCGAGAACATGGGCGCCCAGCTGGTGAAGGAGGTCGCCACCAAGACGAACGACGTCGCCGGTGACGGCACCACCACCGCCACGGTGCTGGCCCAGGCCCTCATCCGCCAGGGGCTGCGCAACGTGGCCGCCGGCGCCAACCCGCTCGGCCTCCGCAAGGGGATCGACAAGGCCGTGGCCGCCGCCGTCGGCTCGATCCACAAGCAGGCCAAGGAGATCGACTCGAAGCACGAGATCGCCCAGGTGGCGTCCATCTCCGCCGCCGACACCGCCATCGGTGAGGTGCTGGCCGACGCCATCGACCGCGTCGGCAAGGACGGCACCGTGACCGTCGAGGAGTCGAACACGTTCGGCATCGAGCTCGAGTTCACCGAGGGCATGCAGTTCGACAAGGGCTACCTGTCGCCGTACTTCGTGACCGACGCCGAGCGCCAGGAGGCCGTTCTGGACGACCCGCTGATCATCTTCGTGAACTCGAAGATCAGCGCCGTCCACGACCTCGTACCGGTTCTCGAGAAGGTCATGCAGACCGGCAAGCCGCTGCTGATCGTCGCCGAGGACATCGAGGGCGAGGCGCTGGCCACCCTGGTCGTCAACAAGATCCGGGGCACGTTCACCTCGGTGGCCGTCAAGGCCCCCGGCTTCGGTGAGCGCCGCAAGGCGATGCTCCAGGACATGGCCGTGCTGACCGGCGCCCAGGTGATCTCCGAGGAGATCGGCCTGAAGCTCGACAGCACCACCGTCGACCTGCTGGGCAAGGCCCGCCGGGTCATCGTGACCAAGGACGACACCACCATCGTCGAGGGCGGTGGCTCCGAGGACGAGGTCAAGGGCCGGATCGCGCAGATCAAGCGGGAGATCGACGAGACGGACTCCGACTGGGACCGCGAGAAGCTGCAGGAGCGGCTGGCCAAGCTGGCCGGCGGCGTGGCCGTGGTCAAGGTCGGAGCGGCCACCGAGGTGGAGCTCAAGGAGAAGAAGCACCGCATCGAGGACGCGCTGTCCGCCACCCGGGCCGCGGTCGAAGAGGGCATCGTGGCCGGCGGCGGTACCGCGCTGGTGCGCTCCCGTACGGCCGTGCAGACCGTGGTCGACTCCCTCGAGGGGGACGAGGCCACCGGTGCCGCCATCGTGCTGAAGGCGCTGGCCGCCCCGTTGGAGGCCATCGCCAACAACGCCGGCCTCGAGGGCACCGTGTACGTGAGGGAGGTGGAGGGCAAGAAGGGCCACATCGGCCTCAACGCCGCCACCGGTGAGCTCGAGGACCTGGTCAAGGCCGGCGTCATCGACCCCGCCAAGGTGACCCGTTCCGCGCTGCAGAACGCCGCCTCCATCGCCGGACTGCTCCTCACCACCGAGGCGCTCGTGGCCGACAAGCCCGAGAAGGCCGATCCGGCCGCCGCCGCCGCCGCTGCCGCCGCCATGGGCGGGGGCATGGGTGGAATGGGTGGCATGGGCGGCATGATGTAGCCGTACCGCCGGTCCGCAGTCCCGGGGCCGGCACGCCGTTCGAACGGCACCCATGTGCGATCAGAGGTCGGGTCCGGACGGACCCGGCCTCTGTCGCGTGGCGGGGCCGGGCTCCTGGTGGGCGCACGCCGCGGCGTCGACCGGGACGGCGGAGGCCCCGCGTTGTACGCTCGCCGCGGGTGATGACGGGCGATCGGCGGTTCGAACCAGACGGCCCGTCGGGGGCGCTCGTCTATCACGACGTGGGGGCCGGCCTGCGGTTCGTCCGTTTCCTGCTCGCCGGAGTCGCGCTCTTCCTGCTCCTCGTCCTCGCACTGAACCTGGCGTCGTCACAGGTCCCCGGGAACGACAAGTTCGCGCTGGCCCCGATCCTCCTGGCCATCGCCGCGCTCTTCGTGTGGATCGCCTGGACGGTGGCCCGGTCCGAGACCACGGTGACGCCGACCGGCGTCACCGTGCGCACCTCGCTGGGGACCCGTCGGGTGCTACCCCGTTCCGAGATCGTCGACCTGGTCCCGATCCGACGGCCCGATGGTCGGTCGTTCGTCAGACTGCGCCTCCGCTCCGGGCGCCAGGTGCCTCTGGAAGGCCTGATCCGGAGACACGGGGACGACATCGAGCCCGATGTCCACGACCTGAGGGTGATGCTCGGGATGCTGCCCGGGAGGGGCGCCGAGGCCGACGACGTGCCCGGTGAGGCGGCGCCCCCCGGCCACGGTGCCGCCCGGAGCGACCGCGTCCGCTTCGTGGTGAGCCTCATCGGGACCATCGTCCTCGCGGTGGTGATCTTCGCCGTCGTCGCCTTCGGCGAGCATCCCCACCGACCGGGCCAGGCGGCCATCGCCACCGCGGTCTTCGTCGTCGTCTCCGGTGCCCTGGATGTCCGTCTGTACAGAAGGGCCCAGGAGGGGGCGCGGTCGTCGGGTGATGCCTCGGGCGGTCCGCGGCCCGGACCGTAGGCGTCCTACGGGGTCAGTCGCTCGGTGATACGCACGACCACCTCGTCGCCCGCCGCTTTGCCGATCCGCTCGCGGAGATCGGATCGGATCGGGAGTTTGTGCGTGCCGTCGCCCAGGGCCATGAAGGAGCTCTGGAAGGACTCGCCGTCCACCGTCCCCCGCACCTTCACCAGTCCCCGGGTCCCGAAGTACTCGGCCGACCCCTCCATCACGACGTACGTCCAACCGCCCGGGCTGTCGCTCTTGCGCATCGTGGCGCGGAACGTCTTGTCCATGTCGTCGATTGTCCGCCGGATCTTCGGATCTGTCGACCCCGCCCGGCGCCGGACCGCGGTACCGCCGGGCCGTCGCCGCCCCTAGTGTCGACCCCGATGCCGACTCCCGTGCCCCCGCACCGCGCCGGCCCCCAGGTCATCCCGCGACCGCCCTCCCACCGGCCCGGTGGGCCGGCTCCCTGGTCCACCCTCCCGTCGGCGTCCCGGTCCCCGCTGCCGCTCGCCCGGGTGGTCGCCGCCGTGCGCGGTCGCGATCGTTCCGCCGACGCCGCCACCACGGCGGCGGCCGTGTCGGAGTTCACCCGCAGCTTCGCCGACGCCTTTCCCGACACCAACCCGGCGGCCGTGCTGGTGGCACTCTTCGAGGAGGAGGGGGAGGCCCGGGTGCTGCTGACGGTGCGGTCGTCCCGGCTCCGCTCCCACCAGGGCGAGGTGGCCTTCCCGGGAGGCAAGCTCGACCCCGGGGAGGGGATCGACGGCGCCGCCCTCCGAGAGGCCGAGGAGGAGGTCGCCCTCGACCCCGCGACCGTCACGGTCGTGGGGCACCTGACGGCCATGCCGACGGTCTCGTCGAACACGCTGATGACCCCGGTGGTGGCCACGCTGGCCGCCCGGCCGGCCACGGTCCCGGCCGCCGACGAGGTGTCCCGGGTGTTCGACGTGGCGCTGGCCGACCTGGTGGGGGACGACGTGTGGGCCGAGGAGCTGTGGGCCGTCCCGGGGCGCCGGGGGGCGGACGGCGTGCCCGGGGGCGAGTTCCCCGTCTGGTTCTTCGCCGCCGGGGGGGAGGTCATCTGGGGCGCCACCGCCCGGGTGCTCACCGAGCTGCTCTGCCTCGTGCTCGACGTGGCCGCGCCGTCCCAGCCTCGGCTGCGCTGAGGCGGCCCGACCCGGGCGGACGGGGCCCTCCGGAGCCGCTACGGCCCCTCTGCCCAGGCGGTATCGTGGGGGATGGTCGGTGAGGGCGCGTCGGAGCTGCCACCGCCTCGGAGGTACGTCCAACTGCAACCAGGGTCCGGAGGGCAATTCAGTGGCTGAGCTAGAGATCGGCATCTTCAAGTCGGGGCGGAGGGCCTACGGGTTCGACGACATCGCCATCGTCCCCAGCCGCCGGACCCGCGACCCCGAGGATGTCGACATCTCCTGGCAGATCGACGCCTACGAGTTCGAGCTGCCGCTCCTGGCCTCGGCCATGGACGGCGTGGTCAGCCCGGCCACCGCCATCGAGATCGGCCGGCTCGGAGGACTCGGGGTCCTCAACCTCGAGGGACTCTGGACCCGCTACGAGGACCCGACCCCGCTGTTCGACGAGATCCGGGAGCTGCCGGCCGAGAAGGCCACCTCGCGGATGCAGCAGATGTACGCCGAGCCGGTCCAGCTCGAGCTGGTCACCCAGCGGATCAAGGAGCTGAAGGCCGCCGGGATCACGACGGCCGCCTCGGTCACCCCGCAGAAGACCGAGCAGTTCGCCCCGGCCCTGCTGGCCGCCGAACTCGACATCCTGGTCATCCAGGGCACCGTCGTGTCGGCCGAGCACGTCTCCAAGACGGCCGAGCCCCTCAACCTCAAGCGCTTCATCCGCGAGTTCGAGGTCCCCGTGATCGTCGGGGGCTGCGCCTCGTACCAGGCCGGCCTCCACCTCATGCGGACCGGTGCGGTGGGCGTGCTCGTCGGCGTGGGACCCGGCAACGCCTGCACCACGCGCGGGGTGCTCGGCATCGGCGTGCCCCAGGCCACCGCCATCGCCGACGTGGCCGGTGCCCGGATGCGCCACCTCGACGAGACGGGTGTCTACTGCCACGTGATCGCCGACGGCGGCATGTCCAAGGGTGGCGACATCGCCAAGGCCGTGGCCTGCGGGGCCGACGCCGTCATGCTCGGCTCGCCCCTCTCCTCGGCGGTGGAGGCCCCGGCCCGCGGGTACCACTGGGGCATGGCCACGTTCCACCCGACACTGCCCCGCGGCGCCCGGGTCAAGACCACCACCCGGGGCACGCTGCAGGAGATCCTGCTCGGCCCCGCCCACGAGAACGACGGTCGCATGAACCTCTTCGGGGCCCTGCGCACGGCCATGGCCACCTGCGGCTACCAGACCGTCAAGGAGTTCCAGAAGGCCGAGGTCATGGTGGCCCCGGCCCTGCAGACCGAGGGCAAGGACCTGCAGCGCTCGCAGGGCGTCGGCATGGGCCATTGAGCCCGTCCGACACCTCTGACGACCCCCGCGAGGGGCCGGTACTGGTCGTCGACTTCGGCGCCCAGTACGCCCAGCTGATCGCCCGCCGGGTCCGCGAGGCCCACGTCTACTCCGAGATCGTCCCCCACACGGCCTCGGCGGCCGACCTGGCCGCCCGGCGCCCCGCGGGCATCATCCTCTCCGGGGGCCCGAAGTCCGTCAACGAGACCCCCGCGCCCTCCGTCGACCCGGCCATCTACGACCTCGGGATCCCGATCCTCGGTATCTGCTACGGCGCCCAGCTGCTGGCCCGCCAGCTCGGCGGGATCGTCGACCGGACCGGACGGGGCGAGTACGGGCGGACACCGCTGACGGTGACCGGTACCTCGCCGCTCTTCTCGGACTGGCCGGAGTCCTGCGAGGTGTGGATGAGCCACGGTGACGCCATCACCGGCGTGCCGGACGGATTCGTGGCTACCGCCACCAGTCCCGACGCGCCGGTCGCCGCCCTCCACGATCCGGACCGCGCCATCTTCGGCGTGCAGTTCCATCCCGAGGTGGTGCACACCGAGCACGGCCGGGACCTCCTCGAGCGCTTCCTCTACGACGTCTGCCACTGCCCTCCGCTGTGGACGCACACCTCGATCATCGAGAGCCAGGTGGCGGCGGTGCGGGCCCAGGTGGGCGCCTCCCCCGTGCTGTGCGCGCTGTCCGGCGGCGTCGACTCGGCGGTGGCCGCCGCCCTGGTGCACAAGGCCATCGGCGAGCAGCTCACGTGCGTCTACGTCGACACCGGACTCATGCGGGCCAACGAGAGCGAGCAGGTGGAGGAGACGTTCCGGCGCCAGTTCCACATCGACCTCGTGCACGTGAAGGCCGCTGACCGCTTCTTCGAGGCCCTGGCCGGCGTGGTCGACCCCGAGGCCAAGCGCAAGATCATCGGTGAGCTGTTCATCCGCATCTTCGAGGAGGTCGCCCGCGACCTGGTGGTCGAGAAGGGGAACCTCGAGGACGGCTCCGACGGCGAGGCGGCCGGCTACCTCGTCCAGGGCACCCTCTACCCCGATGTCATCGAGTCCGGTTCGGGCACGGCCGCCACCATCAAGTCCCACCACAACGTGGGAGGCCTGCCCGACGACCTGGCCTTCGATCTCGTCGAGCCCCTCCGCCTGCTGTTCAAGGACGAGGTCCGGGCCGTCGGCGAAGAACTCGGACTGCCCCACGAGATCGTGTGGCGCCAGCCCTTCCCGGGGCCGGGTCTGGCCGTGCGCATCGTGGGCGAGGTCACGCCCGAGCGGGCCGAGATCCTGAGGGCGGCCGACGCCATCGTGGTGGAGGAGGTGCGCAAGGCCGGGCTCTACCGCGAGCTGTGGCAGAGCTTCGCCGTCCTGCCGGCCGTGCGCACCGTCGGGGTGATGGGCGACGGCCGCACCTACGCCTATCCGGTCGTCATCCGGGCCGTCACCTCCGACGACGCCATGACCGCCGACTGGGCCCGTCTGCCCTACGACCTCCTCGAGCGCCTCAGCTCGCGGATCATCAACGAGGTCGACGGCGTCAACCGGGTCGCCCTGGACATCACGTCCAAGCCGCCCGGCACCATCGAGTGGGAATGACCACGAGGGGCGGGGGCCCGGGCGACCACCCCGACGACGGGCAGCTGAGCTTCACCCCGTCGGGCCGGCCGGCGGCGCGCTCGACCGCCGAACTGCTGGAGGGGCTGACCCCCTCCCAGCTGGCCTCCGTGGTCCACCGCGGGGGGCCGCTGCTCATCGTGGCCGGTGCCGGATCGGGCAAGACGCGCGTGCTGACCCGGCGCATCGCCCACCTCATCGCCACCGGTGACGCCGCGCCGTGGCAGATCCTGGCCATCACCTTCACCAACAAGGCGGCGGACGAGATGCGCCACCGGGTCGCCGAGCTGGTCGGCCCCCGGGCCGAGCGGATGTGGGTGTCGACGTTCCACTCGGCCTGCGTACGGATCCTGCGGGCCCACGGTGACCGGCTGGGCTACAAGGGCAGCTTCACCATCTACGACGACGCCGACTCGCGGCGCCTCGTCGAGATCATCGCCCGGGAGCTCGACATCGACACCAAGAAGATGTCGCCCCGCTCGATCCTGGGCCAGATCAGCCAGGCCAAGTCCAAGCAGATGGGCCCGATCGCCTTCCGGGCCGCCGCCATCTCGATCTTCGACCGGCGCATCGCCGACGTGTACGACCTCTACCAGCAGCGGATGCTGGCGGCCAACGCCATGGACTTCGACGACCTGCTGCTCAACGCGGTACGTCTCTTCGACGAGCATCCCGACGTGCTCGAGCACTACCGCACCCGCTTCACCCACATCCTCATCGACGAGTACCAGGACACCAACGCCGTGCAGAACGCGCTCGCCGTGCAACTGGCGGGCGGTCACCGCAACATCGTCGTGGTGGGGGACAGCGACCAGTCGGTCTACCGGTTCCGGGGAGCCGACATCTCGAACATCCTCGACTTCGAGCAGGCCTTCCCGGATGCCACGGCCATCACCCTGGACCAGAACTTCCGCTCCACCCAGACCATCCTCGACGCCGCCAACGCCGTCATCACCAACAACGTGTCCCGCAAGCCGAAGACGCTGTGGACGGACCAGGGGGCGGGCGCCCAGATCGTGCGCTACCGGGCCGAGGACGAGCACGACGAGGCCGAGTGGGTCGCCCATGAGATCGCCCGGCTGCGCTCTGACCAGGGCCTGCGGTGGGGCGACGTCGCCGTCTTCTACCGGACCAACGCCCAGAGTGCCGCCCTGGAAGAGGGGATGGCCCGGGCCGAGATCCCCTACAAGGTCGTCGGCGGCACGAAGTTCTACGACCGCAAGGAGATCAAGGACGTCCTCGCCTATCTCCGGGTCCTGGTGAATCCGGACGACGAGGTCAGTTGGCGGCGCATCGTCAACGTGCCCAAACGCGGGGTGGGTGACACCTCGGTGGCGAAGTTGGCGGGGTTCGCGGCCATGCGGGAGATCTCCTTCGGGGACGCCGTCGCCGACGCCGGCGAGGCGGGCATCGGCGGAAAGGCGGGGAAGGCGCTGGAGGATCTCGCCGACCTGCTGGCCGAGCTCCGTTCGCAGATGGCGGTGCCCGCCCTCGTCGACGAGAACGGCGACGCGTTGGCCCCGGGGCCCCTCGAGGGCTCCGAGGGCCCCCCGGCGGCCGGCGGGGGTGGAGCGGACGCGTCGCCGCCGTTCGACGAGGCGGTCGGGGCCGTCCCCTTCCTGAGTCCCGGCGACCTGGCCGTCGCCGTCGTCGAACGCACCGGCTACCGGAGTGAGCTCCTGTCCGAGGGCACCATCGAGGCGCTCGGCCGGGTGGAGAATGTCGACACGC